>NZ_JAUSYU010000001.1:2699473-3374341 GCF_030817075.1 Arthrobacter sp. V1I9 | reverse complement strand
GGATGCAGCTGCCGTTCGACGAGCGCATGCAGGTCCACTCGCAGGACAACGACTTTATGCACCTCGAGCCCTGGGACTGGAACACGCCCCGGTCCAAGTACCCGCTGCTCCTGCATTTCCACCCGCTGGTCATTTACCGCCACCAGGTCCTGAAGCAGGCGGACACCGTCCTGGCCATGTTCCTCCAATGGCAGGACTTCACCGCCGAGGAAAAACAGCGGGCCTTTGATTTCTATGACCCGCTGACTACGGGGGATTCGACGCTTTCCGCCTGCGTCCAGGGCATCATGGCCGCCGAGGTGGGGTACTCCCGGGAAGCGCTGGAGCACTTCACCAACGCCGTGTTCATCGACCTGGACGATACGCACGGCAACACTATCGACGGTGTGCACATCGCCTCCACCGGCGGTGTGTGGAGTTCCCTGGTGTGCGGCTTTGCCGGCCTGCGGGACCAGGGCGCGGTCCCGTACTTTGATCCGCGGCTGCCTGCCGACTGGGAAGGCCTGACGTTCCACCTCAAGATCCGCGGGCGCCTGCTGCTGGTGGAGCTCGACGCCGGTGCCATCACCCTGACTGTCCAGGACGGCGAGGCCCTCGAGCTGGACGTGCGCGGACAGCTGCTCAGCGTGGGCGCCCAGCCCGTCCGGGTGGCACTTGCACCCGTGCCGGAACCGGAACCCACGGTGTTCCCCAGCGGACATCCGACGGCGAGCATTCCGGTGGTGCGCGCCAACAGTTAGTTGCCGCAGGGCGCGCTCACACTGCCGGGCAGCCTAGTCTCCCGCCGCCGTCGAACGTTCCGCAACAGGAGCCCTGTCCAGCGGGTGGGCCAGTTCGTCGTCGGGCATGCGTGCCACCGTCATGGCGATGACCGCCATGACGGGGCACACAAGGCCGGCCACCAGGAAGATCAGCCAGATGGGCAGGACCTCGGCGGCCGGCCCGGCCAGGGCCATCGATACGGGCATCAGGGCGAGCGACACAAAGAAGTCAAGGCTGGAGACCCGGCCCAGAAGGTGGGGCGGGACGCGCCGCTGGAGCAGGGTGCCCCAGATGACCATGCCCACGCTGCCGGTCACGCCCCAGATGAACAGGGCAGCGGCGAGGACCCAGAAGCTGTCCATGATCCCGACGGCGGCCACCGGCAGGCTGCCCGCACCCCAGGACACCATCATCACCGTGAGGTAGCGCCGGGGCAGCCTCAGGGAGGCCGTCAACAAGGAGCCCAAGGCCGCGCCGACGCCCATCACGGCGAGGAGGAAGCCGAACATGCGCGAATCGCCGTCCAGCTGGTCGCGCACCACAAACGGCAGCAGCACCTCGATGGGGCCGATCAGGAACAGGACCGAGATGCACGCCCACAGCAGCGTCCACAGCAGCCATGGGGTGCGCAGCGTGTAGCTGACGCCCTCGTGCAGGTCCTGGCGGAAGGAGGACTTGCCGCGCTCCGTTCCGGTCGCAGGGGTGCCGTCTTCGGCGCCGTTGACGGGTGCGGCCAGGGCGTGCTGGCCCAGGAAGTTCAGGATGATGAACGCCGCAAGGTGGCAGACGGCCACTGCCGTGACGGCGTGCGACGGCGAGAGGGCAGCCACCACGATGCCTGCCACCGCAGGACCCGCGGCCTGCTGGAGCACCGGCCGCATGGAACCCTCCACGCCGTTTGCTGCCAGCAGGTCCTCCGCCGGGAGGATGCGCGGCAGGATGGCGGAATAGGCGGGGAAGAAGAACGCCGCTCCCACGCCCAGCACGAAGGCTCCCACTGCAAGGTGCCAGAGTTGCAGCCACCCCGCCATGGCCAGCCCGCTGATGGCCGCGATCACGGCGAGGTTGGCTCCCTCCACGGCGATGATCAGGCGGCGCTGCGGAATCCGGTCGGCGGCGATCCCGCCGGCCAGGAGGAAGGCCACCAGGCCCACACTGCCGGCGGCAGCAACAAGGGACAGCTCAAGCGGTCCGCCGCCCAGGTGGATCACCTGGTAGACCATGGCAACGGCCCACATTCCGGAACCAAAAATGGAAATGGCAAGCGCCGAAATCAGTACCCGGTACTCACGATGGGCAAACGGCCGCAGGGCTTTGGGAGCGGGCATAGGGTAAGTCTAGGCTTCGGACGAATACCCGGACAGCAGGCAACTACCCTCGTAGCCAATGGGGCAGGGGTGCCGTGGCCTAGTGTTAAGCAACCTTAGTATTAGGAAAGGCCGCATCCGACGCGGCCGGCGAGACCAACAGAGGTGACCATGGCCAAGCGCAGCAATCCCGCGGTACGAATCGCACACGAAACCGCCCACAATGCCGTATTCGACGAACACGGCAAACCGAAGCCGGGCGTGCACAACATGCTTCTGAAGGCAGTGGAGATCCAGCGCCCGCTGGTCCTGGCATACATCCGCCGGCTGCAGCGCAAGCACCCGCGCGCCACGGCTGCCCAGCTGGCCGACATCCTGGAGCGCGACTACCTGCGTGCCGTCACTGGCGGCGGGGCGCTGGTTGGTGCCACCGCCGTCGTTCCCGGCGTTGGCACCGTGGCTTCCCTCGGACTCTCCGCCGCCGCGACCGTTGGGTTCCTGGAGGCAACCGCCCTGTACGCCACCTCACTCGCGGAGCTGCACGGCATCCGCCTGACCAACCCGGAGAAGGCCAGCACCATGGTCATGGCACTGATGCTCGGCGAGGAAGGCACCGCGTTGCTTGGAACGCTCAGCGGCCAGGCTGCGGGCAATGGCCTTAGTGCCTCCAGCGCGTGGGGCAACGTGCTGTCAAAGTCGATGGCCGTGCCCGGCTTCGGCTCAGTCCGGAACCGGATCCAGAAAGCCTTCCTCAAGAACCTCCTCAAGCGCCAGGGCACCGCGCTGTTCGGCCGGGCCCTGCCGTTCGGCATCGGCGCGGTGGTGGGCGGGGCCGGCAACCTCATGATGGGGCGCGCGGTGGTCTCCAACGCGAAGGAAGCGTTCGGTCCCATGCCCCAAACCATTCCCGGCGAGCTTAACGCTGCCGCACCGGAAAACCTGACGCTGGAAGGCAATAACCTTGGATCTCAACGCTGACCTCGGCGAATCATTCGGCTCCTGGAACATGGGGGACGATCCCGCCATGTTCAGGTTGGTCACCAGCGCCAACGTGGCCTGCGGCTTCCATGCCGGCGACCCCGTCACCATGCTGGACAGCTGCCGGGCGGCCTATGAGCTGGACGTAACCGTCGGCGCGCACGTGGGCTACCGCGACCTCGCCGGCTTCGGCCGCCGCTCGCTGGACATGTCCTTTGACGAGCTGTTCGGCGACGTGCTGTACCAGCTGGGCGCGCTCGACGGTGTCGCGCACGCCGTGGGTGCCTCCGTTGACTACGTGAAGCCGCACGGCGCGCTGTACAACCGTCTGGTCCACGACGCAGACCAGGCCTCTGCGGTGGTGGCCGCCGTGAACTCCTACGATCCGGGCCTGCCCATCCTCGGCCTGCCCGGTTCCGAGCTTTTGAAGCAGGCCAAGGAAGCCGGGCACCCCGTCTTCATCGAAGCGTTTGTGGACCGCGCCTACATGGCCGACGGAACACTGGTGCCGCGCTCGCAGGAGGGCGCCGTCCTGCACAACGTCGACGACATCGTTGAGCGCGCCGTGCGCCTGGCCACCAAGGGCGAGGTGCTGGCTCTGGACGGAACCTTGGTCCAGGTGCAGCCCGACTCCCTGTGCATCCACGGGGACACGCCAGGCGCCGTCGAGATGGCTTCCGCCGTCAGGGCGGGCCTTGAAGCGGCCGGTGTCGAGCTGGAGTCCTTCGCGTAGTTACGGGGCCGAACTAGCCGAAAATCAGGTGCGCGATGGTGAAGATCGTGAGCCCGGCCAGTGAACCCACCACCGTGCCGTTGATCCGGATGAACTGCAGGTCCTTGCCCACCTGGAGCTCGATCTTCTGGGAGGTTTCCTCGGCGTCCCAGCGGGCAACGGTATCGGTGATGACCCCGGCAATGTCGGAGCGGTACGTCCGCACGAGGTAGCCCGCGGCGTCGCCGATCCAGGCGTTGACCTTACCTGCCAGTTCGGGATCGTTGACCAGGCGCGAGCCGAAGTCGCGGACAGCTGCCTTGAACTTGATGGTCAGGTCGCTGTCCGGATCGTCCACGGCGCCGAGCAGGGCGTTCTTCACCGTGCCCCACGTCCGGGACGCGAGTTCCTGCACCTCGGGGTCGCCCAGGACCTGTGCCTTGATGTCCTCGGCGCGCGCGATCATGGCCGGATCATGCTGCAGGTCCTGCGCCAGGTCGTTGAGGTACTTGTCGATGGACTGCCGCACCTCGTGGTTGGGGTTGGCCTGGACCGCGCGGACGAATTTGAGGATCTCCACGTATACCTTGTCGCCCACCAGGCCGTCTACGAACTGCGGAACCCAGGTGGGGGAGCGGTCTGAAACAAGGTGGGTGACGGTGTCGTGGTTGTCATCCACCCAGTCCGCGGCCCTGTCCACGAGCAGGTCCACCAGCTTGTGGTGGTGCCCGTCGTGGAAAATACGCTCCGCCATCCTGCCCACGGGAGGTCCCCACGGCGGAGTCAGCAGGTGCTTGCGGACCATGCCCTCGATGACCGCCTGGACGTCGTCGTCGTTCAGGACCTTGAACGCGCCGCGGATCACGGCGGCGCCCTCCTTGGCCACGCGCTCCGCCCCAGCTGGCGTGGCGAGCCATTCGCCGGCCCGGCGTGCGATGTTCACGCTGGCCAGCTTGTCCTGGACCACCTGCTCGGAGAGGAAGTTGGTTTCCACGAACTCACCCAGCGAGGCGCCGATCTGGTCCTTGCGGCGGGGAATGATCGCGGTGTGCGGGATCTTGATGCCCATGGGGTACTTGAAAAGCGCGGTGACGGCGAACCAGTCGGCCAGCGCGCCCACCATGCCGCCCTCAGCGGCAGCGCGCACGTACTGGAGCCACGGATACTCCTTCTGCAGCGCGAACGCGAACACAAAAATCACCGCCATGGCAACCAGCAGCCCCAGCGCCACCATTTTCATTTTCCGCAGCGCTGCCGCCTTTTCGGCGTCGCCGGCAGAGAATTGGTTGACGGCGGCGGGACCCGCCTTTGCGCGGCCCTTCGCATATGGCGGGGCGGGAGGAGCGGGCCTGGTGGGTGCTTCCTCGGTAGTTGGCTCAGAGTTCACCTGCATGTGCCAAGCCTAGTCCCGCAGAGCGGGGCAGGTCGGCTACCGTGTCTCCATGACTACTGCAGAGTCAATGCAACAGCGGCCGTTGGTCTTTGCCCACCGCGGTTCGAGTGCCGCGTTTGCCGAACACACCCGTGCCGCCTACCTGCAGGCGCTGGCTGATGGGGGCGGACGGTGTGGAATGCGATGTCCACCTCACCCGCGACCAGCACGTCATCCTCCTGCACGACGCCAACCTCGACCGCACCTCTGACGGGACCGGGCCGGTGGCGGAGCGGACTCTGCGGGAGCTGCGCCGCCTGGACTTTTCATCGTGGAAGGGCGTGCGCATCCCTGAGATGTACGGTCCGCGGTCCGAGCAGTTCCTCACCCTTCCGGAACTGCTGGAGATCCTTCGCGGCGCAGGGCGTCCTGTGCGGCTGGCGATTGAGCTGAAGCATCCCAGCCCGTACCAGCTCAAGCTGGAGGACCGGGTGCTTGAAGTCCTCCGGGGCGAGGGCTGGGACGCCGGGAGTTCAACGGTGGACAACGTGGCGGTGACCTTCATGAGCTTCAGCCCGGAATCTGTCCGCCGCCTGCTTCGGTCCGTACCGGCGGAGTACATCTGCCAACTGGTGGATGACGTGGATGTGCATGAGCTGCGTGAGGAATTGGGTTTTGGGCTGATCACGGGCGGTGCGATTGCCAACGTGATGAAGGCGGCCCAGCTGGAAGGCGAGCGGATCCTGGACCACGGCGAAGCCGCGCTGGCCGGTCCCGGCGTCGACTACGTCCGCCAGCACCCGGCCACCATCCAGCGGTGGCTGGAGCGGGGCCGGCGCTTCCGCGTGTGGACCGTGGACTCGGAACAGGACGTGGCGCTGTGCCAGGGCATGGGCGTCCACGAGATCACCACCAACGTGCCGGCGCGCGTCCTCAGCCAGCTGAAGGTCGCCTCGCCGCAAGGAAGGTAGGCAGGCACGCGGGCAAGCCCTGGCTCTGGGTGCCGGAGGGGCTGCCGCAGCCTTGAACCTAACGGCCCGTGCCCTGCGGAAGTTCGGCTCCCGAATGGGCCTGACGGTCGGATGGCCCGTGACGGTTTCAAAGGCCGGGCGCGCGTGTGATTGAGTGGAGCCATGCCTTTTCCCCGGTCCGGCCGGGCCCGCCAGAGCCTTTCCGCTGCAGCCATGAGCGCCCTGCTTCTGGCCAGCGCCATGAAACACTTCCGCGACCCCGGCTTCTACCGCCAGGTGGTGCCTGACTACCTCTGCCTGAAAGAGACGCGACAGCAAGGAGCGGGCGACGGCGGCGCTGCAGTTGCCGGAACTGCTGCGGTCAACGGAGCTGCTGGCTTCGACGGCGGCCCGGAACCCCTCCGCCGTCGGCCGTTCGCCGTGATGACAAGGGAGGAATGGATCGCGCTCAGCGGCCTGCTGGAGCTGACGGCCGCCGTCGGACTCCTCATCCCTCTGACACGCAAGGCGACCGCAACCGCCCTCACCGCGATGTTCACCGCGTTCCTGACCGGTCATGCCGATGCCCTCCGCCGGGCCTACAGCCCGGAGGGGACCCTTGTGCAGCGCCAGGTGCACACCCTGCGCTTCCCGCTTCAGGCGCCGCTTATCCTCTGGGCCTGGAGCCTTCGGCGGCCCGCAATAGGTTCGTGGCAGTGAAACTCCTGGCTTCCCCGGCCGTGCGGGTGGGACTCTCGATCAGCGTGGCCACCGGCCTTTACGGAATATCATTTGGTGCACTCTCCGTCACGTCCGGCCTCGACTTCTGGCAGACCATGGCGCTGAGCCTGCTCCTGTTCAGCGGCGGCTCACAGTTCGCGTTTATCGGCGTAGTGGGCGGAGGCGGTTCCGGCATCGCGGCGATGAGCGCAGCCACGCTTCTGGGCATGCGCAACGGCATCTACGGCATGCAGCTCAACGCCCTGCTCCACCCCACCGGGTGGCGCAAGTACGTTGCCGCCCAAGTGACCATCGACGAATCCACCGCCACCAGCACCGGCCAGACCGATCCCGCTGAACAGCGCCGGGGTTTTTGGGCAGCCGGCATCGGCATCTATGTGCTCTGGAACCTGTTCACCGCGGTGGGCGCGCTCGCTGGGAGCGGGCTCGGGGATCCCAAGCAGTGGGGGCTGGACGGAGCGGCGGTGGCGGCATTCCTGGCGCTGCTCTGGCCCCGGCTGAAGGGCCGCGAACCGATCGCGATTGCGGTGGTGTGCGCCCTGGCCACGGTTGTGGCAGTGCCCTTCGTTCCGGCGGGCGTGCCCATCCTGGTGGCCGCCGTCGTGGCCGCAGTGTTCGGTTGGTTCGGCTACGGCCGGAGCGATGAAGGCCTTGAGCCGGACGTGGAGCCCTACCGGGAGCGCCACCACGCCGAGTCCCGCCAGCCCGGCACGGACCACCGCCAGTACGGCGCAGACGATTGCCACCACCGCGGCCACGGCCAAAAAGGCGACGGCGGCACATCGGAGGCTGAATCATGAGCCTTTGGGTGTGGCTGCTCATTGCCTGCGCCTTGGCGTATGCGTGGAAGCTGGTGGGTTACCTTGTCCCGGCCCGGCTTCTGGAAAACCCTCGGATGTCGCGGGTTGCCGGCACCATGACCATCGGGTTGCTTGCCTCCCTGACGGTGGTGAACGCGGTGGCGTCGGGGCAGTCGCTGGCAGCCGATGCGCGGCTGGGTGCGCTCGCTGCAGCGGCGATCGCACTGGCACTCAGGGCACCGTTTCTTGTGGTGGTGGTGGCCGGTGCTGGAACTGCGGCGCTGCTCCGCATGCTGGGCTGGAACTAAACCCACCACCAATAACATGACGCAAATCCCTTTTCTTGCCTGTAGGGGGTTTGTACTATGGGAGCGGCTATGCAGTTGGCCCCGACAAATCGCATGAATGGCAACGATGGAAAATCAACTGCACGCGTCCGGGGCAAGGGCCGGTAGAGCTCCCTTACACAAGAATTCCCGATGGCGCGCGGGATTGCCGGCCAAACGCTTCTTTACCCGTTTTTCCGGTATTTCCGACGTCCCTGCCGAGGATTTAGAGGCCCTTTCCCAAAGCCTTACGAGGGCGATGGACGTGGACCCGGCGTCGCCGGTTTCCGCTCTGCACGCCATGGTGCGCCGGGAAATCCGTGCCAGGGAAGCCGCCGACAGCGACTGACCCGCCGAGCACCAGGCAGCCCGGGCCGGACATCGGAAACGTCCCGGCACCAGCGGGAGTACCGGCGTCGTGAGTGGAAAATCGTGAGGGGAAAGTGGTCAGGCGACCCCGTGCGCGGCGCCGTCAGGTACTGCTGACCGGCGCGAGCTCTCTTCAACCGCCATCTCATACCAGGCCTGGGCGCCGAACTCGGGTTCGGGAGTGTCAAGGT
Organism: Arthrobacter sp. V1I9; assembly: GCF_030817075.1. Classification (NCBI taxonomy): domain Bacteria; kingdom Bacillati; phylum Actinomycetota; class Actinomycetes; order Micrococcales; family Micrococcaceae; genus Arthrobacter; species Arthrobacter sp. V1I9. The sequence goes on along the minus strand of NZ_JAUSYU010000001.1, from coordinate 3,365,833 downwards.
TCTGGTAGAGGGCATCCAACAGTTTTGCCAGTTCCTCTGCCGGCAAGGTGGGAAGAATTTCCTCTGGGCCGCGCGGATCGTTGATGTAGTGGAAAAGCCTGGAACTGTTCATCGCGCTGCGGTCGTGTGCCGGAGGTGCAGGAACTGTGGCATGGGTGGCTCCATCTGGAAGGAACAGAGGCTGTCTGCGTAACCCACTTGAAGTGTATTGCACCGGCACGAGGCCCACAATGGGGAGGACTGTGCGCCCGGCGGGCAGGATTCCTGCTGCTAGATGGGCTGCTGGCCCGCCAGGGAAGCGGCCGGCAGCGGCACATGGACGGGAAGAGGCCGGCTGGGCCGGACGGACCGGATGGCATCTTCAATCAAGGCCAGCGGGCGGCGCCATGCGTGGGATCCGGGCTCCATGGTGTCTACCACGCCAATGAGCATGGCAAGCAGCCGGAACATGTCCGTCATGGAGATGTCCGCCCGCAGGCTTCCCTGGCCCTGGCCCCGTACCAGCAGCACACCCATCGACTCCATCAAGGAACCGGTGATACCGGTCAGGAGCTCCCGCCGGCCGGCAACGGCTCCCAAAAGATTGGCGTCATCGCTGGCGGCGGCCATCAGGGCCTCCATGACCCGCAGCAGTCCGGCGGCGGCATCGATATCCGCCAGGGCGCCGTCCACCACCGGATCCACGGTGAGCCGCAGCTGCCTGTTGAGGGCAGCAAGCACCAGCTCTTCCTTGTCCGAAAAATTACGGAACAGGGTGGCCGGGCCCACCCCTGCTGTGGCTGCAATGGTCTGCAGCGGCACTTCCGGGCCGAACTCGCGGAAGCATTGCCGCGCCGCCGTGATGATCTTGTCCACGTTCCGTGCTGCGTCGGCGCGGAGCGGCTTGCGGGCGACTGCGAGGCTCATGCCAAAAGGTTAGCAATCGAGCCTCCGGCGTTCACCGTTACTGAAGGGTAGGGGGTTTTGTGACGGCGGCATCGGCCGCCCTGCCCTGCGGCGTGGCTGGCACCGTGGCACACTGGGCTTCATGCTGCTTGCGTTTTCTGTCGCCCCGTCCGGTACTCCCAGCGAAGGTTCGCGGCCCGGTGACGCGTCCGTTCATGACGCCGTCGCCGCCGCCGTTAAGGTTGTCCGGGAGTCGGGCCTGCCCAACAAAACGGACTCCATGTTCACCACCATCGAGGGTGAATGGGATGAGGTGTTCGACGTCGTGAAGCGCGCCACCGAGGCAGTGGGCCGCTATGGCAGCCGGGTTTCCCTGGTCATCAAAGCGGACATCAGGCCCGGCTACTCGGGTGAGCTGACCGCTAAAGTGGACCGCCTGGAAGGAGCCCTCTCCGAGGATTCCTGACCGCCGTCGTCCCGGCCGCCGTCGTCGGCTAATTTCTCTGGACCCGCGCGTGGCCGCGTGCCAAACTGTGCCCATGTTTGAGCACAAGCCCCGGCCAGAGTGGATTGCCACGGAAAAGTTCCTGTCCGACGTCGTGGTCCATCCGGATCCCGCCGTGCTCCGGGCCGTGCAATCGGCCGTCGATGCCGGTATGCCGGCCATCGAGGTGGCGCCTAACGCCGGCAAGCTCCTCAAGCTCCTGGTTCAGCTCTCGGGCGCCCGCCGCATACTGGAGATAGGCACCTTGGCCGGTTTCAGCACCATCTGGATGGGCCAGGGCCTGCCCGACGACGGCACGTTGGTCACCTGCGAATTCCTGCCAAAGCACGCTGAAGTGGCATGGGCCAACATTGACTTCGCAGGCTTGGGGCAAAAAGTAGAGATCCGCCTGGGACCAGCGTTGGAAACCCTCGCCGCCCTGGCGGAGGAGGACCGGCAACCTTTCGACTTCATCTTCATCGATGCGGACAAGGAGAACAACAGCCGCTACCTGGAATGGGCCATCCGGCTTGGGCGCCCCGGGACAACCGTGGTCCTGGACAACACCATCTGGGAAGGCGCCGTGCTGGACCCCGGAATGGACCCGGTCAACGCGCAGGGAATAGTGGATGCGCTCAGGCTGCTCGGCGGGCACCCCCGGCTCGATGCCACCGTCATCCAGACCGTGGGCTCCAAAGGCTGGGACGGCTTCGCGCTTGCGCGTATCCGGTAGCCCTCGGGGCTGTCGGGCTTCCTGGCTGCCGGCTCAGACTAATAAGTATGCTTAGAGTTATTCGCCGGTTGATCCGCAGCCGGTTGGAAAGCCGCAATGGAGGAAATGATGAAAGCGTCGCCCACCCTTGCCAGCAATCTGCAGATGGTGCTCACCGACCTCATCGAGTTGCACCTGCAGGGCAAGCAGGCCCACTGGAACCTTGTAGGCACCAATTTTCGCGACCTGCACCTTCAGTTGGACGAAATTGTTCTGGCTGCCCGCCTCTTCGCCGACCAGGTGGCAGAACGGATGAGGGCTCTGCATGCCCTTCCCGACGGCCGCAGCAGCACCGTTTCGGCAGGCAGCCGGCTGGAGGAGTTTCCGCAAGGCCTGACCACCACGAAGGACACCGTCAAACTCGTCACCACCCGGCTCGATCGGACAGTCCAGACGATGCGGGACGTCCATGACGACGTGGACGAGGAAGACCCCACCAGCGCGGATCTGCTTCATGCTGCCATCGAGCGCCTGGAACAGCTGGCCTGGATGGTCAATGCCGAGACCATGGCTGCGACGGCGCCGGTCACCGAGCCGGCCTGATTCCTGCCCGGCTGCCGGGGGAGCCAAGAAAGGGGGCTGCTGCGGTGTCCGCAGCAGCCCCCTTTTCTGGACTCAGTCTTTCTTGAAAGCGTCCTTGACTTTCTCGCCGGCCTGTTTCAGGTCCGCTTTGGCCTGATCCATTTGGCCTTCCGTGCGAAGGCCCTCGTCCTTGGTGGCCGCACCGGTAGCCTCCTTGGCCTTGCCGCCCATTTTCTCGGCGGCATTGTCGATCTTGTCATCCAAACCCATGGTGATTCTCCCTTCGGCTGGTGGCCGGCGGACGATAATACGCCGGCCATGCTCAATGCTAACCAGCCACAGGCAGCTTCAACAGGCTTGGAAAAGGAGCGTCACACCAGGTCAGGTGCGCTGGCCACGATGTAGTCGGCGGCGGCCGGGCCGGTCATGGACAAGTTGTTGCTGTCCGGGTCAATTCGCTGCGCCTGCAGTGCGTCCCAGAGGGCTTCCGGAGCCTGAAGCGGGGCCTTCTGAAGAAGGCACCAGCTGGTGTAAAGCCCGTAAAGCTCATCTCGTCCAAGGCCCAGTCCCGGTTCCCTGTCCGCGACGACTGCTTCGGCAATAAATTGTTCAAAATGGGTAGCAGGCATGTTCGCTCATTCGGGGTCGACCGTGTTGCCGCCGTATCTGCTTCAGCGGACCTGCCGGCTCCCGGGGGAGTCAAGCAGAATAATCATGAAGGTATGGCAGTGAGGCTCACTTTGTCCAGTTGAGCCGGGGCACCTTGCTGGATTCGAGGGGGCCGACGGCGACTGGGGGGACTGACCTCGGTCTCAGAAGAGGCCATCTCACCGCCGACCCCGCCTTCGCCCCGGGCCACCCTGCTGACCCGGGAAACCCAAACAGGACCTCCAAGACAATTTTCCCCCATCTTGAAGGTCCTGCCTAGTCCCCGGAAACAACGGCTACCGCCTGCCGGACGCCGTCTCCACGGTCCCGATATGGCTACTCCGGGGTGGTGCCGCGGTCACGCAGCTTGTCCCGTACCCGGTCGCGGTGCGGTTGCGTTGGCTGGCCGTTTTTCTGGTCCTCGTCACCGTTCTGGTGAGAGTCCCCGTCCTCGCCGTTTTCCGCGCTGTACTTCTCACGCAGTTCCCGTCCGTGCTGAATGTCCTCGTCCTCCTGCTTCTGCAGCTTCTCGCTCTTCTTGGTGTCACGCGGCGGCAGCTGGATGGTCTCTTCGGCCTCGATGCCTGCCTGGAGCTGGCGGCCGCGCTCCATTTCGGCGTCGAACTCAGCGCCAAAGAGCAGGGACATGTTCAGGATCCACAGCCACAGCAGCATCACGATGACGCCGCCCAGGGCGCCGTACGTCTTGTTGTAGTTTCCGAAGTTGCCGACATAGAAACCGAAGCCCAGGGATGCCAGCAGGAAAACGAACAGGGCAATGCCCGAACCGAGGCTCATCCACTTGAACTTGGGCTGCTTGACGTTGGGCGTGGCGTAATAGAGGACGGCGATGATCACGATGATGAGCGCCACCATGACAGGCCACTTGGCGATATTCCAGATGGTGAGGAAAACTCCGCTGAGCCCGATCAGGCCGCCGACAGCCTCTGCCACAGGGCCGCTAAGCACCAGCATGCCTGCCAGGATCGCGATGATGACTACCGACAGGAGGGTGACCGCCAGCATGGTGCCGCGAAGCTTGACGAATGGCCGGCCCTCATCCACTTCGTAGACGCGGTTCATGGCACGGCCGAAGGCACCAACGTAACCGGATGCGGACCACAGCGCGGTGGCGAGGCCCAGGACCAGGGTCAAACCTGCTGCCGGCGCGTTTGCCAGTTCCGAGACCGTTCCGCTGACAGTGTTGACCGTCTCAGCAGGGGCGAAACCGCTCACGATCTGAAGCAGGGCATCGGTGGTTTTTTGCGGGTCTCCGAAGATACCGATCAGTGAAACGAGTGCCAGTATGGCCGGGAACAGCGACAGCACGGCGTAATACGTCAACGAAGCAGCGAGGTCCGGACACTGGTCCTTGCTGAACTCACGCAAGGTCTTCTTGGCGATGTATTTCCAGTTCGGCTTGTCCAGGTCCTTGGGGCTGTCCGGTTTCCGGGAGTCGTTTGGATCCGGTGCCTGGCCTGCTTTGGCCGTGCTGCTCTCGGATGCGTCAGGAGTGGCCATGGGGTGTCCTCTCGATAAGGGTGCGAAAACTGAGAGACCGGCTCCGCGCGGGGGCGGGGCCGGCCTCTCAGATGGTGCTCGTGCCTTTTAGTGCCGCGTTGAGTGGCGGGTCAGGTGTTTTGGACGTTGGTTTTGGCGTCGGTGGCGCGGTCTTTGACGTCGGTGACGGCGCTTTGGCCTTCGGCTTTGACGTTTTGGGTGGCGTCGGCGGCGGTGGCTTTGACGCTTTCCATGGCTTCCTGGGCTGGTTCCTTCAGGTCCTGGACCATGTCCTTGGCCGCGTCGGTGACCTTGCCGGCGAGGGGCTCGGCGGCGGTTTTGAGTTGCTGGGCGGCTTCGCGTTCCTTTTGGCTGGCCGGGATCAGGGACGAGACGAGCATCCCGGCGCCGAACGCGATCAGGCCGGCGGCCAGGGGGTTGCCCTGGGTTTTGGCTTTGACCTGGTCCGGTGCGTGCGAGATCGCGGTGCCTGCGTCGCTGAGTTTGGCGGCGACGTTGTCCTTGGCCCCGTGGAGGGAGTCGCCGGTGCTGTGCAGGGCGTTCCCGGTGTGGCCGGTACCGGAGGAGACTTTGTCCTGGACGCCGGAGGTGGCCGAGGAGACCTTGTCCTGGACGGTGGTGCTGGCGGTGTCTGCTGCTCCCATGATTTTCTCCTTCACCCCGACGACGGCGTCTTTTACCTTGTCGGTTTGGCGGTGGACGATGTTGGAGGGGGTGACTTTGTCGGCGACCGCGTCCACGTTGGTGCCCAGGCGGGCGCGGGTTTCTTCAATGTCTGCACGGATTGCGTCCGGGTTATCGCTCATCGGTTTACCTCACCTGGTTTTAGGGTTGGGGGAATCTCGGAAAGGGTTTCGCTGGTCTGGGGGATGCCTTTGATCTGTTTGAGTTCCTTGCGGCCGATCGAGGCCAGGACCGCGGCGATGATGCCCCAGATCACGGCGACGATCACGGCGGCCCAGCCCAGCGGCATCAGCGCGCCAAGGGCGAACATGAGTGCCAGGGACAGGAAGACCAGGACGAAGTGCCCGGCGACGCCGGCGCCGGCGAGCATGCCGCCGCCTTTGCCTGCCTTGGTGGCGGACTGCTTCACTTCGGCCTTGGCCAGTTCGACTTCCTGGCGCATCAGGGTGGACAGGTCCCGGGTCACATCACCCAGCAACTCACCCAGCGACGCGTTATCCGCCTTCACATGCGCTTCACTCGGAGCAGGCTCCGGAATAGTACTACTCATCAGAGTCCGCCTGACTGCCCGCCGGCGCGGCGGTCCCGGGTGAGGGGATCGTCCGCCAGCGGATCGTCGGCAAGCCTGCGGTCGCCAAGTGGGTCATCGGCGATCTGGTTGCCGGACCAGGGCTCTTCAACCAGTTGGGGGCTGTCCAGCGGGCTGGCAGGACGTGCGGCCCCCGGGTAACCAGCGCCGGGAGCGCCGCCGTCGTAACCCGCCGTGGTGGTGGCCGGGCCGGGGAGCTGGACTGGGGGAGGCGGGACTGTTCCGCCCGCGGGGCTGTATCCCTCGGTGTACTGGTCGCCGTACGGGCTGCCGGAGTACTGGCCCGCAAGTCCTGCAGTGCCGGAGGTGGATGAGGTTGCAGTACCGCCGGTGAGGCCGCGGGTAAGCCGGCCCGCAAGGACGCCGGCGCCAGCGGCGAGAAGGAGGAAGGTGCCGGGCTTGTTGCGGGCGAACCGCTGGACTTCGGCGAGCAGATCGCCTGGCTGCTTGTTTTCAAGCCAGGAAGCTACCGATTCGCTGCGCTGGGCAGCCTGGCGGATCAGATCGCTGGCGACGCCCTGCTGGTCGGGGGCATCCGCCATGTTCTGCAACTGGCTGGAGATGGTCCGGATGCCGTCGGCGGCCTTCTGCTGCTGGGTGCCGGCCTGGCTGGAAAGCCCGGACTTCGCCTGCGACAGCAGGTCCTGGGCGGTGGACTTAGCCTCGGAAGCGACGTGGACTGCTTCTTCCTTTGCAGTCTGGGCCACATTCTGCGCGGAGCCCTTCGCGGTGCGTGCTACATCAGCTGCTTCTTCCTTCGCTGCTTCCTTTCGGGATGACCCGGAGGTATCACCGACGGGGGCATCTCCATATGGTGGAGTGGCGGCGGACGGGAATGTGGTGGCGCTTCGCTCGCCCGGAATTCCTGTAGAGGCCGGCGGAGCCGTGTAAGCGGGATCCTCGGGCCATTGGTTCTCTGTCATCTTCGCTCTCTCTTTCCAAGAAGGCCGGTTGTTGATCAAGAACCAGCGATACTGGCCCTAAAATAATAAGCATGATTACTAATAAAAGGTAAGTACGCTTGCTAAGCGAGTTGTAAACAGTTCCAAAAATGTCAGCCGGAATGGCTTCCGCCGGCCCGGTCACATCGAAGTGGAAGTGGTGGGTAATTTGGAAATAGCTCCGTGGGTTTGGGTGTTGATCGCCGTAGTTGTGGTGGTGCTGCTTGTGCTGCTGCTGCTCGCAACAGGACGGCGCCGAAAGGCAATACAGCAAAAGCGGGACGATGCGCATCGCGAGAAGGCCGCAGAAATCCGCCGTGAGGCCGAGACCAGGGAACTCGATGCCCGGGAGCGCGAAGCGAAGGCGACGCGCGCCAGGGCGGACGCCGAGCAGGCGCAGGTTGAAGCTGCCCGGCTGCGCCAGCAGGCAGACCAGCAGTCCACAGAGGCCAAGACGCTCCGCGAGGACGTGAACGAACGGACGCGGAAAGCGGATGAGCTGGACCCTGACGTCAAGCGGGACCGCGAGGGCCGCAGCCGCGATGGCGCCGACCGCGGCGCCACGAACTCCGCCCATGCGGCCCGCGACGCTGCTGACAATGCCCGCAGCGGCGCAGCCCCTGACGGAGCCCGCGATGAACGCAGCGATGGTGGCGCCAATCCTAACCAGGGCGGCTCACATGTGGATCGTGAAAATCCGCGTTCCGGCATCTAGCCGCAGGCGGGACAGCAATCTGGCTGCAGGCCGCACGGCACTGGCTGACCCGCGGCATGGCACCTAGCTCCTAAGCGGGTTGCCGCGCCTCGGCTCCAGGGCGGGGGAGGGAGCAACTCCCTCCCCCATTCCTATGCCGGCCAGGACGTCAAGAACTGCCGCTACCGATGATGTCTTCGCTTCCCACCCCAGGATCCGGCGGGCTCGGCCGGTGTCCATAACCGGGACTCCCGCCGCCATCTCCACCCAGCCGGAGTCGGTGGGTATCAGCCGGAGGCGCCAGGCCAACCCCACTGCCTTGTGGAGCAGGCCCATGGGGATGGGGAGGATTCTTCGCGCCTGAACGATCCGGGCAACTTCCTGGGGTGTGAGCACCGGCTCGGCCGCAACATTAAAGGCTCCGGAGGCCCTCTGGTCGATGACCCGCCAGTAGGCTTCAGCAACATCGTCCGCATGGACTGCCTGGAAAATCAGGTTGTCCGGAACGGGGAGCAGTGGAAGCCAGGGCCTCTTTGCCAGAAGCCGGGGAATCACCGGCCCCAGGAAGTACCTTCCGATCTCGCTCCCGGCGTCGCGCTGGAAGATGAGCGCGGGGCGAAGCCGTGCGACGGTGATCCCTGGTTCAGCTTCCGCAAACTCGTCCAGGAGTTTTTCCTGCGCCGCCTTGTGCCGGCTGTAATGCGAGCCCGCCATGCCCTGCGCCGGCCAGGACTCATCCGTGCGCCGGTCCTTGGAGGCCTTGCTGTAGGCGCCAACCGATGACGCGCAGACGATCTGCTTGACGCCGGCCTTCCGCGCGGCTTCAAGGACATTTGCTGTTCCGGTGACGTTGGTCCGGTACAGCTGGTCCAGGTCCCGGTTCGGTTGGATTTGCCAGGCAAGGTGGACCACGGAATCCACTCCTGCCAAAGCTGATTCCAACTTTGGGCGGTCGCGTTCCAACCCGACATCGAGCGTGTGCCATTCCACGCCGGCATAAGGCGCCCGCGAGGTGTCGGGCAGGCGCCTGCTGACCCCCGTCAGTTGCAGGCTTCCGGGCTTCCCGGACAGTTGGCCCTGCAGGTTCCGCAGCAGTGCTGTTCCTGCGTTTCCGCTGGCTCCGATAACGGCGATGTGCATGGAAAAGACTCCTTGGCCGGGGTGTGCGGTTCGTCTTACATGCCGAGCCTAGCGCCGCCAAGGATTGTTTTATAAGCAACCTTATGATTTCCTATGGCTAAGTCTTGCCGCAGGCTTTCGGAACCTGACCGAGGGAACCAACGACAATGCCCGAATCTTTTGCCGCGCTCGCCGTGGACCTGACACCTGTCCCTGGGCCGTGCCTTGAGCCGTGCCTGGAAACCCCGAAAGACGACCGCTCCGCCGCCAAGGCAGGGCGGCTGCGGGAGACCTTTGAAAATGACCTGGTCCTGAGCTACTTGGACCTGGCCGAGGCCCTGGCCGCCCGCTTCGAAGCCCGGGGCCGGGAACGGGCAGACCTGAACCAGGTGGCCTATCTGGGCCTGGTCAAGGCTGCCCGCGGTTTCGACCAGTCCAAGGGGGAGAGCTTCCCCGCCTACGCAGCTCCAACCATCGCCGGGGAGTTGAAGCGATACCTGCGTGACCGCACGTGGGTGGTCCGGCCGCCGCGGCACATCCAGGACCTCCGCACCAGGATGTTCCGGGTGGAACCGGAGCTGGTTCAGTCCCTGGGCAGGAATCCCAGCGTGGCCGAACTGGCCTCGGAGCTCGGGACAGATCCTTCAGACGTCCAGGAAGCCATTTCGGCGTCCAGCAGCATGCATCCGGACTCCCTGGACGCTGCAAACCCCCACAGTGACGCGCCGTCCATCGGCGACCTGCTCGCGTGCCCTGAGACGCCCCTGGAACGGCTGGAGGACCTTGCCTGCCTCCGGGAGGCGATGCAGGACCTGGACGCCGCGGACAGGGAACTGCTCTACCGCCGCTATTTCTGTGAGGAAACCCAGGTCCAGTTGGGGAAGCGGCTGGGGATGTCGCAGATGCAGGTTTCGCGGCGGTTGGCCCGGGTACTCGTCGAACTCCAGCGCCGGCTCCTGAGCAGTAGCCAGGGCGACGGTGTCCGTGCTGAACAGGAGAGTGCGACCGGTTCCACGGCGTCCGGCCGGCCAACCCGCCGAACGGCCGCCCCCGGAGTTCCCGGCAAGGTTTCTGCCCTCCCGGGCAGCTCGCGGGTCAGGAGCAGCTAGCCCTGCAATGCCCGCCTAACCGCTGCAGGAGCAGGCTTCGGACGGTGGGGGGACAGCGTCAGCAGTCCTATCTTGGCTGTTCAAGCGGCCGGGACGTCACCAGCTGAAAGGTGAGAAAACCAGCAGCCCCTGTTTAGGAGCAGCAGCAGTGGGGAACAGTGAGGGTATGGGAAGCTCCGTAACCTCCAAGCTCCGCGCTGTCCTGTTCGACCGGGACGGGACCCTGGTGGTCGATGTGCCCTACAACGGGGACCCCGGCCTGGTCACACCAATGCCCGGCGCCAAGGCAGTCCTGGATGCACTCCGCGCCGACGGGATAGCAACCGGAGTCATCAGCAACCAGTCCGGCATTGCCCGCGGCCTGATCACCGCCGACGACGTGGCGGACGTCAACGCCCGGGTTGAGGAACTGCTCGGCCCCTTCGATGTGTGGGAGGTGTGCCCGCATTCCGAGCAGGACGGCTGCGCCTGCCGCAAGCCCCAACCGGGAATGGTGCACAGTGCCTGCCGCAGGCTCGGCATCCAGGAATCGGAGGCGGCGCTCATTGGCGATATCGGTGCTGACGTCCGTGCCGCCGAAGCGGCCGGAGCAACCGGCGTCCTGGTGCCGACGCCGGTGACCCGGGCCGAGGAAGTGGCCGAGGCTCAGTTGGTGGCCCGGAACCTGGCCGAGGCCGTCTCGCTGCTGTCGGAGCAGCCCTGATGGGCCGCGTCCTGGTGGCACGCCTGGACAGCATGGGCGACGTCCTCCTGGCCGGACCCGCCGTACGGGCCGTCGCAAACGGGCGGTTTCCGGACGGCAGCCGGCCCAACCATGTGGTGATGCTCTGCGGACGGCAGGGCGAGGCAGCGGCGGGTATGTTGCCGGGCGCCGCAGAGGTCTACAGCTGGGACAGCCCGTGGATTATGAACCCCGCGCCCAAGATGACCGGCCCGCACGCTGACAGGCTGATCGAATACGTCCGGAACTCTCGAATTACCGAAGCCGTCATCCTCACCTCCTTCCACCAGTCGCCCCTGCCGCTGGCGCTGCTGCTCCGGCTCGCCGGCGTCGAACGAATCACCGGAGCCTCCACCGACTACGCAGGCTCCCTGCTTGATGTCCGGCTCAAGCCGGGCGAAGACTTCCCGGAGGACCAGCCCGAAGCGGAACGCGCGCTGGGCATCGCCGAGGCAGGAGGATTCCGCCTCCCGCAAGGCGACGACGGAAAACTCCGCCTCACGTCCGTCCCGGACGTCCGTGAACTGGTGGGGGAGGACCCCTATGTGGTGGTCCACCCGGGAGCCGCCGTGCCCGCCAGGGCCTGGCCGCCGCTGCACCATGCGGCCGCCGTCGAACTCCTCCAGGGCGCGGGCCACCGTGTTGTGGTGACCGGTGGTCCCGGGGAGACTTCGCTGACTGCCACCGTCGCAGGCCCATCCGCCCTGGACCTTGGCGGGCGCACAGACCTCCATACCCTGGCCGGAGTCATGGCGGGGGCGGACGCGGTGGTTACCGGCAACACGGGCCCCGCACACCTCGCGGCAGCCGTGGGTACACCCGTTGCGTGCCTCTTTTCCCCCGTCGTCCCTGCCATCCGCTGGGCGCCGTACGGGGTGTCTCTGGAACTGCTCGGCGACCAGAACGCCGCCTGCCGAATGACCCGTGCCCGTGTCTGCCCCGTTCCCGGCCACCCCTGCCTTGACTCCGTGTCGCCTGAGGAAGTGGTGGCGGCCGTAGAACGCCTGATCGGCGGAGTCAGCTCCTTCAGCACCCACGTCAGCACCCGTAGAAAGGCCCGCAACAGATGAGAATCCTGCTCTGGCACGTCCACGGTTCCTGGACGGACGCCTTCGTCCGCGGCCGTCACGAGTACCTCCTTCCCGTCCTGCCCGAAGGTGGTGCGTGGGGGCTTGGCCGTGCCGGCAGGGACTGGCCTGCGTCAGTGCGGGAGGTGGACCTGGCAACGCTGGATGCAGACGCCGTGGACGCCGTCGTCCTGCAACGCCCTGAGGAAATTGAGGAAGTTGCCCGGCTGCTGGGCCGCCGGCCTGGCGTTGACCTGCCCGCCGTGTACCTCGAACACAACACCCCCAAAGTGGACTTTCCTTTTGCCCGGCACCCGCTCGCGGACCAGGACCGCATCCCCCTGGTGCACGTGACCCACTTTAACAAGCTCGCCTGGGACAACGGCTCCGCCCGCAGCCTGGTGATCGAACACGGAATTCCGGACCCGGGCCGGCTCTACACCGGGGAACTGCCGGAATTGGGCGTAGTGGTGAACGAGCCCATCCGCCGCGGCCGCGTCACCGGTACCGACCTGTTGCCCGCCTTCGCCTCAGTGGCGCCGCTGCAGGTCTTCGGCATGAAGACGGACGGCCTGGCCGCCGCCGCGGGGATTGACGAGTCCCGGCTGACGGTACGCGGTGACCTGAAGACCCAACAGCTGCACCGCGAACTGGCCCGTTGCCGCGTCTATGTGCACCCCATGCGCTGGACCTCACTCGGATTGTCCCTGCTGGAGGCCATGCACCTGGGGATGCCGGTGGTTGCGCTGGCGACGACCGAAGCGCCGCGGGCGGTGCCGCCGGAGGCCGGCGCCGTTTCCGCCGATGTAGATGAGCTGCTCCGCTGCGCGCGGCGGCTCGTCGCCGATCCGGATGAAGCCCGACGGCGGGGCGTTGCCGCCCGCGAGGCGGCACTGGAACGTTACGGCCTGGGCAAGTTCCAGGACCGCTGGGATGAGCTCCTGGCGGACCTGGGCGGCCGGCCCCGGCACTCTGACAACGACCGCCGGGACGAGAAGATCCTTGTTCCGGCGCGGGAGAGGAAGACCCCATGAAGATCTCCATGATTTCCGAGCACGCCAGTCCCCTGGCGGCGTTGGGCGGGGTGGATGCCGGCGGGCAGAACGTGCACGTAGCCGCGCTGTCCGAAGCGCTGGCTAAGCGTGGCCACCACGTGACTGTTTACACGCGCAGGGATGCAAAGGAGCTTCCTGCGAGGGTCCGGGTGGGGAGCCGCCTCGAAGTGGTCCACGTGGACGCCGGCCCGGCGAGCCATGTTCCCAAGGACGACCTGCTGCCCTACATGGGAGAACTTGCCGACGGCGTGGCAAGGGACTGGAGCCACCGGCCGCCGGACGTGGTGCACGGGCACTTCTGGATGTCAGGCCTCGCCGCGCTGGATGCTGCCCGGCGGCCCGGCCAGGGCTATCGGGTGCCCGTCATCCAGACTTTCCACGCACTGGGCACCGTCAAGCGGCGGCACCAGGGCGCAGAGGACACCAGCCCGCTGGAGCGCCGCTGGCTGGAGCCCGGCGTGGGACGCTCGGCGGACCGCATCGTGGCCACCTGCTCCGATGAGGTGTTCGAACTCAAAGCCATGGGCATCAACACGGGAAAGATTTCCATCGCCCCCTGCGGCGTGGACCTCGGCTTCTTTTCCGCAGAGGGCCCCGTCGCCGCCAGGAAGCGCACCCACCGCATCCTCTCGGTGGGCCGCCTGGTGCCGCGCAAGGGCGTGGACCTGGTGATCCGGGCGCTCCCGTACCTGCGCGCTGCGGGCTTCGACGACGTCGAACTCCTGATTGTGGGTGGCGGCGGAGACTCCGGTGCGCTCCATGCCGACCCCGAAGTGCGCCGCCTGATGGACCTTGCAGCGGAGCTGGATGTTGCGGACCAGGTGAGCCTGCAGGGGCAGGTGTCCCGCGGCGAGATGCCCGGAATTTTCCGCAGCGCCGACGCCGTGGTGTGCGCGCCCTGGTACGAGCCTTTCGGCATCGTCCCGCTGGAGGCCATGGCCTGCGGCGTCCCCATGGTTGCTGCCGCTGTGGGCGGCCTGCGGGACACAGTGGTTGACCACGGAACCGGCCTGCACGTTCCGCCGCGGGACCCCGAGGCCATCGCATCCGCGCTGGCCCTGCTGCTGGAGAACCCCGCGCTGCGCGCCGAGCTTGGCAGCGCAGGCAAGAAGCGCGCCCGCACCCGGTACTCCTGGGACCGGGTGGCGGCCGAAACCGAAAAGGCCTATCAGCTCGCGGTGGCCGGCGCTGCCGCCGGCGTTGTCCCCATGGAAGGAGCGGCACTATGACTGCGGAATCGTCCGTGCGCGAAAGTGAGCTGCAAACTCTGGCAACACCTGAGGCATTGCCCGCTGTGCTGCCGGGTGCCGCCTTTGTGGGCCCGGACAGTGCGGAAGCGGTGCGCATCCACCTGGATAACGTCGTACCGGCCCTTGACTCGCTGCGGAGCCAGTCCGGCCGGCTTGCGGCATGGGGTGTCGAGCTGGCCCAGCGCCTGCTCCGCGGCCAGCGCCTTCTCGCCGCCGGCAACGGTGGCTCAGCCGCCGAAGCCCAGCACCTCACGGCGGAACTCGTGGGCAGGTTCGACGGCGAGCGGGTTCCGTTCTCCGCCATCTCGCTCCACGCGGAGTCTTCAGCGGTGACCGCCATCGCCAATGACTACGGCTATGACGATGTCTTCGCCCGCCAGGTGCGGGCCCACGGCCGGTCCGGCGACGTGCTGATTCTCCTGTCCACCAGCGGCAAGAGTCCCAACCTGCTGCGGGCAGCCGAGGTTGCCGCACGCTTGAATGTGACCACGTGGGCGCTCACCGGAGCCGGTCCCAATCCGCTGGCCGATGCCTGCGACCAGGCTGTGATGATTGACGCCCTCAACGCCAACGCCCAGGAAGGCCACCTCATCGCCCTGCACGCGATCTGCCGGGCCTTTGACCTGGAAGTGGCGCGGCACAGTTCCACCGACGCCTGGAGTCTTCAGAACCAGGGCCTGCAGCAGCGGGGTGGCCGCGCATGAGGATCGTTGTGGTGGGCGATGTGATGCTGGACGTGGACCTTTCCGGCGAAGCAACCCGGCTGAGTCCCGACGCGCCGGTGCCCGTGGTGGATGTGTCCGGCATCAAGCGCCGTGCCGGCGGGGCCGGGCTGGTGGCCCGGATGCTCGCCGAGGACAGCTGGCCCGTCACGCTGGTCACGGTCCTGGGCGATGACGACGCCGGCCGGCAGCTTGAAGCGCACCTGGCCGCGGTGCGGCTCGTGGCAGGTCCCAGCGGCCATCCTTCGCCGGTCAAGACCCGCGTCCGCGCCGGTTCGCATCCGGTGGTCCGTTTCGACCAGGGCTGTGACAAGGCCCCCGTCCCCGAGGTCAGTCCGGCCATGCTCCGCGAGGTGGAGAAGGCAGGAGTGATAATTGTTGCCGACTACGGCCGGGGACTGGCGGCGAACCCGGAGCTGCGGGAGCTCCTGGCCCGGCTTGCTGGCCACGTGCCCATCGTGTGGGACCCGCACCCCGCCGGGCCGGATCCGGTGCCGGGAGTCGCCGTGGTGACGCCCAACCTGGCTGAAGCCCAAAAGGCCGTGCAGGCGCGGAGCCGGAAAGACGCCGGAAAGACTGCCGGGAAGGATCCTGCGGCCGAAGTTGGCGGGGCTCTGCTGAAGGAGTGGGGCAGCCAGGCTGTCCTGGTCACCAAGGGCGAACAGGGCGCTGTCCTGTGCCGGCGGGACCAGAGCCCCCAGGCCATTCCGGCACCGCGGGTGGAAGCCGGTGATCCCTGTGGAGCAGGCGACCGGCTCGCAGCCAGCCTCGCCGTCCATCTTCTGGCGGGCCGGGACCTTGCCGAAGCCGCGGAACTCGCCGTCCATGACGCCGCAGACTTCCTCGCAAACGGCGGAGTGTCCGCCCTTCCCGACACCGGCGCGGAGCCTGCAGAGGCAAAGCCGCGCGTCAACGACCCCCTGCTGCTTGCCCGTGCGGTGCGGGAAAACGGCGGCAAGGTGGTGGCCACCGGCGGTTGCTTCGACCTGCTGCACGCCGGGCACGTCCGGTCCCTGGCCGCCGCCCGGGAGCTGGGCGACTGCCTGATCGTCTGCCTCAACTCGGACGACTCCGTGCGGCGGTTGAAGGGTCCGGAGCGTCCTATCATCGGCCAGCACGACAGGGCCGAACTGCTCCTCGCCATGGAATGCGTGGACGCCGTGATGGTCTTCGACGAAGACACCCCCGAGGCAGCCCTCGAACGCCTGCGTCCCGACATCTGGGTCAAAGGCGGCGACTACAAGGGCGCCAGCCTGCCGGAGGCCGCTCTCGTGGAGAGCTGGGGCGGACGCTGCCTCACCGTGCCGTACCACCCCGCCCGATCCACCACCGGCCTGGCAGATGCCCTCGCCAAGGTCAGCTGAACCGGCCAGGTCAGCCAACCCCGACAGCTGGCAACGGTGGATTGGTCCAGGTGGGCTGACCGCCGTACCCAAGTTTTGTACTCCCGATTGAAAGGAACACCATGACTGCAGATTCAAATTCGCCCGGCCGCGTGCTCGTGACCGGAGGTGCCTCCGGACTGGGGGCCGCCGTCGTCGAGGCTGTCCTGAAGGCCGGCGGCACGCCGGTGGTGCTGGACCGCGATATCAGCAACGTGTCCGGTGTGAAGGCTTTCGAAGTGGACGTCGCGGACCGGCTGGCCGTCGAGGCCGCCGTCAAGGAAGCCGCTGAATCACTCGGCGGGCTCGAGGCAGTGGTCACGGCGGCCGGCATCGACCGCTGCGGAAAGCTGGCGGACGTCGAAGCCACCGAATGGGAAAAAGTCATCGGGGTCAACCTGATGGGCACGGTTTCTGTTGTGCGTGCAGCGCTGCCTTACCTAAAGACCTCCCACGGCAGGGTGGTGACCATCGCCTCAACGCTGGGCAAGCGTGCCGTGGCTGATGCCACCGCCTACTGCGCGTCAAAGTTCGGCGTGGTGGGCTTCAGCCATGCGCTGGCGGCTGAAACCGGCGGCGAAATCGGCGTGACCACCATTATCCCGGGCGGCATGAAGACGCGCTTCTTCGACGACCGCACCGAGCAGTACAAGCCGCAGGACGATTCGCGGCTCAACGACCCCGCCAACACGGCACAGGCCATCCTGTTCGCGTTGAACCAGCCCACCGGCTGTGAGGTCCGCGAAATGCTGATCTGCCACGAGGAAGAGGGCTCCTGGCCCTAAACCAGCACAACGACCCACGCCGGAACCGACGGGAGGAACGTCATGCCCACCATTGCCACAGAAACCACTGCACGCCCGGATACCGCTGACAGCAGCGGCATTACCATCCGGAACCCCCGAACCGGTGATGTCCTTTGGACTGTGCCGGAGGCAGAACCGGAGGCGGTGTCCCACGCGGTAGAGGTGGCCCGAAGCGCTGCGCCGGATTGGGCCTCTACCGCACCGGCCCAGCGGGCTGCGGCAGTCCGTGCCGCGGCTAAAGCGCTCGCTGCGGCAGCCCAGGAGCTCGCGGAACTCAACGCCAGCGAAACGGGCCGGCCGGTGGAGGAATCGCTCGCCGGCATCGGCGCGGGGGTTGCCACCCTGGAACAGTACGCAGAGCTGGGGCCCGTCCACCGCGGCCACAGCCTGCGCGGCAACCGGCTCGCCTCCGACTACACAGTGGCTGAGCCGCGGGGCGTGGCTGTCCTGCTGACCCCTTGGAATGACCCGGTTGCGGTGGCCTGCGGCCTGATCGGTGCTGCGCTGGCTACCGGCAATACCGTGGTGCACAAGCCGAGCGAGCGGTGCCCGCGGCTGGGCGAGGCGCTGGGCGAAGTCCTGGCACCTGCGTTTCCGCCGGGGGTGTTCCAGACGGTTTCCGGCGGCGCGGGTGTCGGTGCACTTCTGGCCCAGTCGGAGGTGGACGTCATCGCGCATGTGGGTTCCAGCGCAGCCGGCGCCCGGATCGCCCGGGCCGGGGCTCTGACCGGTGCCCACGTCATCCGTGAAAACGGCGGCAACGATCCGCTGCTGGTGGACCGTGACGTCGACCCGCTGTGGGCGGCTGAACAGGCGGCGATCGGGTCCTTCAGCAACAGCGGCCAGATCTGTGTGGCCGTTGAGCGGATTTATGTCCACGAGGACATTGCTGCCGAGTTCTGCAAGGCCCTTGAAGCGGAGGCAGCGCTCCGCAACAACAAGGGGAGCGTGGCTCCGCTCGTGGATCTCCGGATGCGGGATGAAGTCCTCGCCCAGGTGGCTGATGCGTTGCGGCAGGGCGCACGCGCGGTGGAAGGCGGAGCCCTTCCGGACGGCCCGGGCTCCTTTTACCCCGCCACGGTCCTGCTTGGCTGCACCGACTCCATGCAGATCATGGCGGAGGAAACCTTCGGGCCCGTAGCCCCCGTTCAGGTGGTGAAATCGTTCGACGACGGCCTCCGCCTCGCCTGCAGCGGCAGGTACGGCCTGGCCGCCACCGTCCTAAGCGGCAACATCGCCCACATTCAGCAGGCCGTTGCCGCCCTCCCGGTGGGTACCGTCAAGATCAATGCGGTCTTCGGCGGCGCGCCCGGAGGTGCTGCGCAGCCGCGCGGTGAAAGCGGTGCCGGTTTCGGGTACGGCCCGGAACTCCTGGACGAGTTCAGCCGGGTGAAAGTGGTGCACATTTCGGCACCGCCGGCTGCGGCCCCTGATGCCGCGGATGAAGACTCTGCAGCTGAACGCTCCGATGTTGAACAGCGGAACGAGTCATGAGCCTGTCACCCGAGAACCTTTCACCCGGCACCATGCCAGCCGGCCTGCCGGCTAACATGCCAGGCGCTCCCGACGAGGTTGACCTCTCAAGCCAACGGGCCCTGTCCGAGTGGCTGCCAGGGCGCTTGGCGGCCGAGGAGCCGGCGATCCTCGTGATCGGCGACCTGATGCTGGACGGCTGGTGGAGTGGCAGCATCGAACGGCTCTGCCGTGAGGCTCCTGCCCCGGTGGTAGACGTGCAGACCCGCGAATCCGTTCCGGGCGGGGCCGCCAATACCGCCATGAACCTGGCCGCCCTGGGGGCCCGGGTTTCCGTGGCGGGCATCATCGGAACTGACGACGCAGGCGTGGACCTGCGCAACCAGCTCGTCGCTGCAGGCATTGATGTCAGCAACCTGCAAAGCCACCCGGACATGGTGACCACCACCAAAATCCGGATCAGCAGCGGCGGGCAGGTGATGCTCCGCATCGATGACGCTGCCAAAACGGTGCCGGCCGAGGCGCTGGCGGCGCTGGCCGCTTCCGTGCGCGCGGCCGTCGAGCAGCAGGACGCGGTGCTGGTCTGCGATTACGCCAATGGCGTGCTGGCCGACCCGGTGCGCGCAAGCCTGGTGGACGCGCTCGCCGGCACGGGTTCCCGCGATGCGAGCCGTCCGCTGCTGGTGGTGGACTCCCACGACCCCCGGCCCTGGGCACCGCTCCGCCCGGACCTGGTGACCCCGAACGCGCAGGAAACAGCCCGAATGCTGGACCTGCGCCTTCCCGACGGGCAGGACAGGGCTGCCGAGGTCAGCAAGCACGCGGATGCCCTGCTGGAACTTACGGGGGCAGGGGCTGTGGTGGTCACTCTCGACCGGGACGGCACCGTCCTCTTGAGGCCCGACGGCGTGACGCACCGTACGTGGGCCCGCCCGGCTGCGGAAAAGCAGGCTTCCGGTGCCGGCGACACGTTCGTGGCGGCGTTGACGCTGGCGCGCTCCGCCGGGCTTCCGTTGACGGCGAGCCTGGACCTTGCACAGTCGGCCGCGGATGTGGTGGTGCACCAGCCGGGCACGTCCGTCTGCAGTACAGGCCAGCTGAGCCGGTACCTCAAGGCCTTTGCTGACACGGCCCTCGGTGCTGACGAACTGCAGCGGCAGTTGGAACTGCACCGGTCCCAGGGCCAGCGCATCGTGCTGACCAACGGCTGCTTTGACGTGCTGCACAGCGGCCACACCCGCTACCTCAACCAGGCAAAACAGCTGGGGGACGTCCTGGTGGTGGCGCTGAACAGCGATGACTCCGTGCGCAAGCTCAAGGGCTCCGGCCGGCCCATCAACGGGGTGGCGGACCGTGCCGCGGTGGTGGCGGCCCTGAGCTGCGTGGACTACGTGACCGTCTTCGACACTCCCACCGCAGCCCCGCTCATCACGCAGCTCCGGCCCGAGGTCTATGCCAAGGGCGGGGACTACTCTCCGGAAATGCTCGCCGAGACGCCGGCCGTGGAGGAATACGGCGGCCGGGTAGCCATCCTGGATTATGTGGCGGAGCGGTCCACCACTGCCGTGGTGAAGCGGATCCGGGAGGGCGAAGGAGCAGTGCCCACCAACTGAGGTGCGGAGCAATAGGGGCTGCTGACACCAATTAGGGTTGAAGCATGACTGAAGCGTGGCACGGGTAATGGCAAAACGCGGAAGGTCAGGTGGCCGGAACAGCCTGCGGCCGGTGGCGGGAGTGGTGGAGGTCCCGCCAGGCGCCCGGCCCAGCGGACCTGTTGAAGGCGTCTACTACATCGACACCGGGGACTGCGAGCTGATCGCGGACCAGGACAACTCCACTGGCTGGCTCCTGAAGATCAACGGCGTGATGAGTTCCCACATCGACCTTGCTGATCCGCTGTTCCTGGACTTCGAGTACATGCGCTGGATGGCCGCGCTCATCGAATCCCGTTGGCCGGCGGGCACTGCGGCAAACAAGCCCAAGCTCCGCGGCCTGCATCTCGGCGGTGGCGCCTGTTCCCTGGCCCGCTACTTCCACTCTGTGTATCCGGACGCCCGGCAGGTGGTGGTGGAGCTGGACGGCAAGCTGGCCGAATACGTGCGCGGCTGGTTTGACCTGCCCAAGGCGCCGCTGCTGCGCCTGCGGGTAGGGGAGGCCCGCGAGGTCACCGAAACGCTGACCGCCGAGACCCGGGACTTCATCATCCGGGACGTTTTCGCCGGTGCGCTGACCCCGCGCGCGTTGACCACGGCGGAGTTCAACCAGCACGTCAAGCGCGTCCTGGCGCCTGGCGGGCTTTATGTGGTGAACTCCGGCGACGCGCCGGACCTCAAGAACGCCAGGGAGGATGCCGCCACCATCGCGGCCGCCTTCAGGCACACGGTGATCATCGCCGACCCCGCCATGCTCAAAGGCCGCCGTTATGGAAACATGGTGATGGCAGGCAGCGATACTCCGTTCGGCGAGGACCCGAAGCTGGCCCGCCGGCTCCTGGGCGGAGCCGTCCCGGCGCACCTGTGGGATGACGCCCAAGTGCGCGCCTTCGCGGCAGGATCAGCGGTGCGCCACGACCCGCCTGCTGAGTAGCTCAGCCGACAGAGTCCTTCTTTCCCCGGCCCAGCAGCCACTTCCGGTGCTCAGCCATCTGTTCCCGCAGCGCGTGCACAACTGCCGCCACCGCGGGGCGCCGCAGCGAGTCCGGCCGCAGCACCATCCAATACGGCAGCAGTTCGGCGATTTCGGACGGCAGCAGCCGGACCAGGTCGTTGTGCAGGTCGCCCATAAAGCAGGGCAGGAAACCGATGCCGGCTCCTGCGCGGGTCGCCTCCACGTGGACAAAGACGTTGGTGGAGGTCAGGCCGTCGCGCATTGCGGGCACCAGTCGGCGTGGCGCGTCCAGGTCATCCACCTGCAGCATCGAATCCACGAAATAGACCAGCGGATGCTCGTTGAGTTCGGCAACGGTAGTGGGGGTTCCGTGCTCGTCAAGGTAGGCGCGCGATGCGTACATCCCCAGCATGTATTCGCCCAGCCGCACGGCCTCTGCCCGGTGCACCTGCGGTTCGCCCACCACCACTTCGATGTCCAGGCCCGAGCGCTGCTGCAGTGCCCGGCGGGTCATGGTCACCACCTCCACGCACAGCCCCGGGTGGTCGCGGCGCAGCCGTGCCACGGCGGGCGCGGCGATATACGCGCTGAACCCGTCGGTCGCCGTCATGCGGACGACGCCGGTAATCGGGTCGGGTGCCTGCCCGACGGCTCCCAGCGTGCCCATCACAGCTTCCACCTGCTCGGCGACCTGCACAGCCTGGGCTCCAAGTTCCGTCAGCTCCCAGCCTCCGGTGGCGCGGGCCAGGACCCTTCCCCCAAGTGCCTTCTCCAAGGCTGCTATCCGCCGTGAGACCGTGGTGTGGTTGAGTCCCAGGGCCTGGGCCGCCGTCGTGAATTTTGCGGCGCGGGAAACCGCAAGGAGTACCAGCAAGTCATCCGGGTTGGCTTTCATATCTGCAATTCTGCACGCACGTGGTGCTGGATTAGTCATTGTCCGGGCATGTCTGTGCAGTAATACTCAGTGAAGCCATCATTGCTGCGATCACGGCACGTGTCATCGTGGACACCAAGGAGCTTGCTATGGAAAACACTTTGAACGGACGTAAGGCCCTTGTCACTGGCGGTGCCAGCGGAATCGGCGCAGCATGCGTCAGGGAACTGGCCGCAGGGGGAGCGAAAGTGGTGGTGGCCGACGTCGATTCAGCCGGTGCCGCCGCGCTTGCCGACGAGGTGGGCGGCACCGCCTGGACCGTTGACCTGCTGGACGTGGACTCGCTTGCCACCCTGACCCTGGACTGCGACATCCTGGTGAACAATGCCGGGATCCAACGCATCAGCCCCATTGAAGATTTCGATCCGGTGGAGTTCCGCCGGATCCTCGCCCTGATGCTGGAGGCACCGTTCCTGCTGATCCGGGCTGCCTTGCCGCACATGTACACCAACGGGTTCGGCCGCATCATCAACCTGTCCTCGGTGCACGGGATCCGGGCCTCACCCTTCAAGAGCGCCTATGTTTCCGCCAAGCACGGACTGGAAGGGCTTAGCAAGGTCACCGCGTTGGAAGGCGGCGACCACGGTGTCACGTCCAACTGCATCAATCCGGGGTATGTGCGCACGCCCCTGGTGGAAAAGCAGCTCGCGGACCAGGCACAGGTGCACGGCATTCCTGAGTCGGAGGTGCTGGCCAAGGTGATGCTCACCGAGTCCGCGATTAAACGGCTGGTGGAGCCCGGGGAGGTCGCCTCACTGGTCGCCTGGCTGGCATCGGACCATGCCGGCATGGTGACCGGCGCCAGCTACACGATGGACGGTGGCTGGTCAGCCCGGTAGCCGCGCGCCTCTGCCTCTTATTAGCTGGACTGGCCGCCTCAGCGGCTAGTCCAGCTTTTTGAGCTGCCGGTGGTCGTAAAAGAACACTCCCTGGACAGTGTCCACACCCGCGGATGTACCCTGCAGGAATACCACCACACCTTCGCGGCGGCCCTTGAAGGGATCGTCGCCCACCACGGCGTCCCCGATCCTGTAGGGGGACTGCGGTGTGACGATCCTCCGTACCCGGCTCCACGCCTGTGCCGCTAACGAGGTCAGGCTTACAGGCCGGCCCATGCCGGACAGGTCCTGGACAACAGTTCTCACCATGCGTACCAACTCCTTGCGCGCGGCGATCTGCCGCTGCCTGGCGGTGCAGGTTAACCGGAACGCTCCCAGCGCGAGGGCGGCCCTCCAATTCCGGCTGGCACCTTACGCTAACGCTATGTCTTATTCACACCAGTCACACCAGTAACAAGTACTCGCATTTTTGAAGCGCCCACACTTGGCCCGCAACATGTACCTGCAGGAGCGTTTTTGCGGCCCCCGGGTTGGCCATCAGCGCCGGCCGTTGACGATGTCATCGGCGTTCTCGAACGCCCACGCCACGAGCGGAACCAGGAGTGCGCTCAATTCGTACCCGCGCTTTGTGAGGCTGTAGTCCACCCGCGGCGGAATCACGGGCTGGGCCGTCCGCGTCACCAGGCCGTCGCGCTCAAGGGTCTTGAGGGTCTGGGCCAGCATTTTCTCGCTGATGCCCTGGGCCCGCCGTCGCAACTCGCTCCATCGCTGCTCGCCCTCTGACAGGGCCAGCAGGATCAGCACGCCCCACTTGCTGGTGATGTGGTCCAAAACCGTCCGGCTGGGGCACCCGGCCGGGAAAACGCCGTCGGCAAGGGCGGCCGGAAGGGGCGCTGCGTGGTCCGTCGTACCAGCGGTACTTACTTTCATGTCAGTACCTTACCTGAAAGTGCGTACTCTCTTTCGGGAAGTTATTCGAAACCGCTGGGGTTGTGCTCCCTGACAGACACGCGAACAGAAGGAAACTCATGAGCATCGTCATCACCGGAGCAACCGGCCAGCTGGGCCGCCACGTCGTCGAGGCCCTGCTGGAGCGCAACGTTCCCGCCGGGGACATTGTGGCCGCTGGCCGGACCGTCGAAAAGATTGCGGACTTCGCGGAGCGCGGCATCCAGGTCAGGAGCATGGACTATGCGGATGCAGCTTCCGTAGCGGCAGCCTTGAAGGGCGCAACCAAAGTGCTCCTCATCTCCGGCAGCGAGGTGGGCCAGCGGGTGCAGCAGCACCGTACCGTCATCGAGGCAGCGAAGGCGGAGGGCGTCGAGCTGGTCGCATACACCAGCATCGCCAACGCGGATACTACCGGGATGAAGCTGGCCGCCGAGCACCAGGCCACGGAGGCCATTCTGCAGGAATCCGGCGTCCCATTCGTCCTGTTGCGCAACGGCTGGTACCTGGAGAACTACACCGACCAACTGCCCGGTACGCTGGCGCAGGGTGCCATCGCAGGCAGCGCCGGGGAGGGACGGGTCAGCGCAGCGTCCCGCGCGGACTATGCCCACGCGGCGGCCGCAGTGCTGGTCGCCAACGGCCAGGCTGGCCAAATCTATGAACTGGGCGGCGATGAACCGTTCACCATGGCTGAGCTCGCAGCCGAGATCAGCGCCGCGGCCGGCAAAAACATCTCCTACCAGGACCTCCCGGCGCAGGAATACGCCGGAATGCTGGCCGGCTTTGGTGTGCCCGAGGCGTTCGCGGAAATTCTCGCCGACTCCGACCTGGGGATTGCGCGCGGCGACCTCCTGGTGAGCTCCGGCGACCTGCGCAAGCTGATCGGACGTCCGGCCACTTCACTCGCGGAAGCGGTCCGTTCGGCTGCTGCCACTGTGTAACCACTGCCGTGCGTTACTCCTGGCTGCCCGGCCTCCCCGGCCGGGCAGCCAGGACGTGGTGCCCGTGACTACCAGGGTGCCGCACCGAATGCGTCCCTTGTCCTGCTTACCGGCGCATGCTTACCGGCGCCTGCCTACTGGCTCCTGCGGGATTCGGCGACAGGGGGTTCGGTGACCACCGGCAGCGGTGAGGTTTCGTCCACAAGGTCGGCCCGCCGTCGTCCGTCACCCGTGACCCACAGCCGGTAAGCAAGGACCAGGAGCGCCAACCAGGCGCCGCCCACGTAGAGCGCGATCCTTGTGTCTTCGAAGGCGCCCAGGACGGCGATGACCAGTGCCATGAAGGCGATGGTGAGCAGCGAGGCGGCAGGCCACAACGGCGATGGGAATTCCGACGCCGGCAGCCCGGTCCTTGCAATTTCCCGCTTCATCGCGACGTGGGAGGCGAGGATCATCACCCACACCCAGACGGTGGCGAACGTGGCGATCGAGGCGATGAGGACAAAGACGTTTTCCGGAATCACCGCGTTCAGGACCACGCCCACCAGGAGGATTCCGGCCATCATTACCACTGTCATCCAGGGGACGCCGTGCCGGGATACCTTGCCGAATGCCGCGGGAGCGTGGCCTTGCCGGGAGAGCCCGAAAAGGATGCGGCCGGCGCCGAAGATGTCGCTGTTGATTGCGGAGAGTGCTGCCGTGATGACCACGGCGTTCAGGATGTGAGGTGCGGCGGGGATGCCCAGCCCGCTGAAGATCTGCACGAACGGACTGCCGTTGCTGCCGATTTCGTCCCACGGGAAGAGGCTCATGAGCACTCCCAGCGTCAGGACGTAGAACAGCAGGACACGCACCGGGACGGTATTGACCGCCTTGGGGATGACCTTTTTCGGGTTTGCGGCCTCGCCGGCCGTGATGCCGAGGGTCTCGATCCCGCCGAAGGCGAACATCACCACCGCGAAGGATGCCAGCAGCCCTTCAAAGCCGAACGGGAAGAAGCCGCCATGGTCCACGAGGTTTCCGAGACCCGGCGCAACGGTTGCGCCGCCCGCCTGGAAGCCGAACACCACGATTGCTGCGCCGCCGGCGATCATGGCGATGATCGCCACTACCTTGATCAGCGAGAACCAGAACTCCAGCTCACCGAAGACCTTGACGCTGAGGAGGTTCAGCGCGGCCAGGAAAAAGATGATGGCCAGGATCCAGACCCAGCGCTCCACCTGCGGGAACCAGAAACCCATGTAGATGCTGAACGCCGTGACATCGGCGATGGCCACAATCGCCATTTCGAAAACGTAGGTCCAGCCGGTGACAAAGCCTGCCAACGGGCCAAGGTAGCGGCTCGCGTACTGGCCGAAGGAGCCGGACACGGGTGCCGCACGGCCATTTCGCCCAGCGCCCGCATCACCATGAACACGGCCGCTCCACCGATGATGTACGCCAGCAGGACGGCCGGCCCCGCCTTTTGGATTGCTGAGGCCGAACCGTAGAAGAGGCCTGTGCCGATCGCCGAGCCGAGGGCCATAAACCGGATGTGACGCACGTTTAGTCCCCGGTTAAGGACGCTTCCGACGGCGGCAGTTGCGGTTTGTTTCCCGGCCGGACTTTCGCTCTTGGCAGGGCTTGGTGCTCGTTGCATACAAATACCTTCTCGTCTTTGGGAGGGGAGCCGCTAACCAGTTGACCACTTTCGGAAGCGAGGTGATGAGCCTCACGGGGTGTTGGTGTCTTCGATTCCAGACGGAG
This sequence comes from Arthrobacter sp. V1I9, assembly GCF_030817075.1. Lineage (NCBI taxonomy): Bacteria > Bacillati > Actinomycetota > Actinomycetes > Micrococcales > Micrococcaceae > Arthrobacter > Arthrobacter sp. V1I9. Next base: position 3,339,371 of record NZ_JAUSYU010000001.1, on the reverse strand, counting down.
TGTTGTTTTCTGCCTTCGGGTCTGGGGGTGCGAAACCCTTGACTCGATGCCGGCTTTTCCTTACGTTGAAGGGCCTGCTGTTGAGCCCGGCGAATGACGCAGGCGGAACTGCTCGGGGACTATTTCGGCACCAGCAGCCCAAGGAGACCGAGGATGAAAGCGATCGTGCAGGACGTCTACGGGTCAGCAGCCGTGCTCGAGGTGCGGGACATCGAGCGGCCGGTCCCCGGTGCCGGCGAAGTGCTGATCCGGGTACGGGCAGCCGGCGTTGACCAGGGTGTGTGGCACCTGATGACCGGGCTGCCGTATCTGGTGCGGCTCTTCGGGTATGGCCTGAAGAAGCCCAAGGTTCCTGTGCGGGGCAGGGAGGTGGCCGGCGTAGTGCAGGCTGTGGGAGGCGGAGTAACCCGCTTCTCTGCTGGTGACGAAGTGTTTGGGACCTGCGAGGGTTCCTTCGCGGAATACGTCTGCGCGAAGGAGGGCAAGATAGCGCGGAAGCCTGCCAACCTCTCGTTCGAGGAAGCGGCCGCTTCACCTATCTCCGCCGTCACCGCCCTTCAGGCCGTGCGGGACGCTGGCGGGATAACCGTGGGCCAGAAGGTGCTTATTATCGGAGCGGGCGGGGGAGTTGGCTCCTTTGCGGTTCAACTGGCCAAGGCCTTTGGCGCAGAGGTCACTGGAGTCTGCAGTACCGGCAAGGTTGAGCTGGTACGGTCCCTCGGAGCGGATGCAGTTATTGATTACACCAAGTCGGATATTGCAGGCAGCGGGGTGCTGTACGACGTCATACTCGATACTGCCGGCAACCGGCCGTTGTCCGTCCTGCGGCGCCTGCTCGCGCCCAAAGGCACCCTGGTCCTCATCGGAGGCGAAGGGGGTGGCAAACTCACCGGCGGGATCGAACGGTCACTGGGTGCGCCGCTGGCTTCGCTTTTCTCCGGCCAGAGATTCAAGGGGCTGGTTGCTAAGGAAACACATCTGGATCTCGAAGCCCTAACGGTTTTGCTGGAGGCTGGCAGTGTGAAACCCGCTGTGGACAAGGTGTTCTCCCTGCCTGAGGCACCGGCCGCCATTACGTACCTGCACGAGGGGCGGAGCCGCGGCAAGGTAGTGGTCACGGTCTGAGCCCGGCAGGTTATCCACATCGGCGGCCACTTCAAGACTCGCCAAGCGGGGGCGGATCCCTATCTGCGCAGCATCTTCCAAGGTACTCATGCTTGCCTCGCCGCCGCTTCGATTGCGGCACGGTGTGCCGCCCACTCTTCCGGACTGCGCGGAGTCAGGTTGTGATCCCCGGGGCGTTGCCCCGCGCTCCCGTCAATCAGTTCGCGCAGGATGTCCGCGTGGCCCAGGTGGTGTGCGCGCTCTGCAACCATATGGACCAGAATCTGGTGCAGCGTGACCTTGCGCCGTTCCTCCGGCCACCATGGAACGCTGCCAACAGCGTCAGCCGGCATGGCCTCGATGGTTGCGTCGCTGTGGGCGGCGGCGAAGTGGTGCAGTTCGATGATGTCGTACCGGGATTCCTTCGCCGTCACCCACATATCTGCATCGGGGCTTGCCTCGGCGTCCAGCCAAGGGAGGTGACGCCCGCTCGGACGTCCAAAGACCTCCCCGAAGTAGCCAAGCTCCACGCTGGCCACGTGCTTGACCAAACCCAGCAAGTTGGTGCCGGTGGGCGTGAGGGGCCGGCGGACGTCGTACTCACTGAGGCCATCCAGCTTGCCCAGGAGGTTGTCCCGCCTTACGCGCAAATAGTGATGGAGGATCTCTTTGTCGTCCATAACGGGACTCTACCCAACGGCCAGAGTTCGGACGGACCGGCAGCCCACGGAACAAGGCTCCGAAGGGCGCGCAGCTCCCCGTCCTCCGCAGGAGCTCGCCGAACCGAAGCAGCGTCTGGTATCACAGACAGCAGGATGGGTTAGGCCGCCAAATGGGCGCCGGTACGGGCACAAGCTTAAGTACGGGATCCCGGATAGCGCCGGGATAACGAAGCGGAAACGAAGGAGGACGTGGTGTTGGCTACGGAAGCGGGGCCGCAGGCCGGCAGCGAAGCAAGAGGCGCTGCGAAGGTGGCGTCGAAGGTGCCCGCTGCTGAAAACACCTTGCGGATCCTCAAACTGCTGGCCTCCCGGCGGGGTCCGATGGCGGCGTCGCAAATTGCCTCTTCCCTGGGCCTGCCCCGGTCCAGTGTGTACCACTTGCTCGGCGTGATGGAGGCAAACGGTTTTGTGCTCCACCTCCATGAGGAGCAGCGGTACGGGCTCGGCATTAGCGCCTTCGAGCTCAGTTCCGCGTATTCGCGCCAGGAACCGTTATCCCGGCTGGGCCGGCCACTGCTCGCCTCCTTGGTGGATGTACTCGGCGAAAGCGCCCACCTCGCAGTGCTTCACGGACGGGACGTGCTTTACATTGTGGAGGAGCGGGCCAAGAATCGTCCGTCGCTGGTGACCGACGTCGGCGTCCGCCTCCCGAGCCACCTCACCGCCAGCGGGCGGGCCATCCTCGCGGCCCTGCCCAAGTCGCAGGTTCGGGCGCTGTACCCGAACGCCGCCGCCTTTACCGCTCGGCATGAGGTGGAAGGCGCCATCATGAAGTACTCAGCGCTGTCCTCCCATCTCGACCAGGTGAGGCAGCGCGGTTACGCCACCGAGCACGGGGAAGTTACTCCGGGCTTCGGCTCCATTGCCGCCGCCGTAACGGACCACACAGGATGGCCGACGGCGGCAGTCGCCGTTACGTTCCTCGAGGACAAAGTGCCCGCCCGGGAATGGCCGGTGCTGGCCGGCCGCGTCCAAAAGGCGGCTGACGAACTGTCGGTCCGGCTCCACGGCCGCCCGGGAAAGTAGCGGCCCCACCCCTCACTTGCCCTATCACTTATGGCCCCCAAAGAACGCTTTTGGCGACCAAAAGTGATAGCGCAACAGGAAGGGCGGGCAGGTCTGGAATACCGGACACCACCCGTCAGAAAGCCCTGTATAGCCCGTCCGCAAAAGGCTTTAGTTGATACAGAACCTCTTTCGCACCACAGACGCAACAAGAAAAGGAGCCACCATGGCACCCGCCGATTTCACCACCGGTGCCCGCCCGGTCAAAGCAGCCCGCGGCACCGAGCTCACCGCCAAGTCCTGGCAGACGGAAGCCCCGCTGCGCATGCTCATGAACAACCTGGACCCCGAGGTGGCCGAACGCCCCGATGACCTGGTGGTCTACGGCGGCACCGGCCGCGCCGTCCGCTCCTGGGCAGCATTCGACGCCATCACCCGCACCCTGGAAACCATGGAAAAGGACGAAACCCTCCTGGTCCAGTCCGGCAAGCCGGTGGGTGTGTTCCGCACCAACGAATGGGCCCCCCGGGTCCTGCTGGCCAACTCCAACCTCGTGGGCGACTGGGCCAACTGGCCGGAATTCCGACGGCTCGAGGCCGAGGGCCTGATGATGTACGGCCAGATGACCGCCGGATCGTGGATTTACATCGGCACGCAGGGCATCCTGCAGGGCACCTTCGAGACCTTCGCCGCGATCGCCCGCAAACTCACCGGTGACGAAAACGGCACTCTCGCCGGCACACTTACCCTCACCGGCGGCTGCGGTGGCATGGGCGGCGCCCAGCCGCTCGCCGTCACGCTTAACGACGGGGCCTGCCTGATCGTCGACGTCGACGAGACCCGCCTCCGCCGCCGCGCCGGCAAACGCTACCTCGACGAAGTGGAAACCGACCTCGACGCCGCCATCACCAAAGTGCTCAAGGCCAAGGAAGAACGCCGCGGCTGGTCCGTAGGCTACGTGGGCAACGCCGCGGAAGTGTTCCCCGAGATCCTGCGCCGCCACACGGCCGGCGAGCTGACAGTGGACATCGTCACCGACCAGACCTCCGCCCACGATCCGCTGTCCTACTTGCCCGAGGGCATCTCGGTGGGCGAGTGGCACCGCGAAGCTGAAGCCGACCCCGAAGGCTTCACCAAAAAGGCACAGGCTTCCATGGCCCGCCACGTCCAGGCGATGGTCGAGTTCCAGGACGCCGGCGCCGAGGTCTTCGACTACGGCAACTCCATCCGTGATGAAGCCCGCAAGGGTGGCTACACCCGTGCGTTCGAATTCCCCGGCTTCGTGCCGGCCTACATCCGTCCCCTGTTCTGCGAGGGCCTGGGCCCGTTCCGCTGGGTGGCACTCTCCGGTGACCCCGAAGACATCCGCGTGACCGACGAGGCCATCAAGGAACTTTTCCCGGACAACAAGCACCTGCACCGCTGGATCGACGCCGCCCAGGAGCGCGTGGAGTTCGAAGGCCTGCCGGCCCGCATCTGCTGGCTGGGCTACGGCGAGCGCGCCAAGGCCGGCCTGCTGTTCAACCAGCTCGTCAAGGAAGGCAAGGTGAAGGCGCCGATCGTCATCGGCCGCGACCACCTGGACTCCGGCTCCGTCGCCTCCCCGTACCGTGAGACCGAGGCCATGGCGGACGGCTCCGACGCCATCGCCGACTGGCCGATGCTGAACGCCCTGCTCAACACCGCCTCCGGCGCCACCTGGGTATCCCTGCACCACGGCGGCGGCGTTGGCATCGGGCGGTCCATTCACGCCGGCCAGGTCTCGGTCGCTGACGGCACCGACCTCGCCGCGCAGAAGCTCGAACGCCTCCTCACCAACGACCCCGGCATGGGCGTCATCCGCCACGCCGACGCTGGCTACGACCGCGCCCTCGACGTCGCCAAAGAACGCGGAGTCCGCGTCCCCATGCTCCCCACGGACTCCCTAACCTCGCAGGCGCGGCCAGGGAACCCCATCCGCGTGGCCCCAGAATCCCGCTAACCAGAGCCTTCAACCCGCATCGAGTGCTCCGTAGGTGCCGTTTTGATCCCCCAAAAGGGCACTTACGGAGCACTCGACGAGAAAAAGTAGGAAACAATGACCATCACCACCCACGAACCGCTGACCGTCACCCTCGGCCCCAGCGGCGTCACGCCGGAGGATGTCGTCGCCGTCGCACGCCACAACGCCACGGTGACCATCTCCCCGGAAGCGCTCGAGACGGCAGCAAAGGTCCGTGCACACATTGACGACCTCGCCGCCAGTGACGTTCCGGCCTACGGCATCTCCACCGGCTTCGGCGCCCTGGCCAACAGGCACATCCCCAACGAGCTGCGCACCCAGCTGCAGAAGAGCCTGATCCGCAGCCACGCCGCCGGGATGGGTCCGACCGTGGAACGCGAAGTGGTGCGCGGCATCATGTTCCTTCGCGCCAAGACCCTCGCGTCGGGCCGCACGGGCGTCCGGCCGGTGGTCCTGCAGACCATGGTGGAGGTGCTCAACGCCGGCATCACGCCGCTGGTCCGTGAGTTCGGTTCGCTGGGCTGCTCCGGTGACCTCGCCCCGCTGTCCCACTGCGCCCTGGTCCTGATGGGCGAGGGCGAAGCGGCCGGGCCTGACGGCGAGCTCTACGGCACAGCCGGCCGCCCCGCCGTCGCGGAACTCCTCGCCGAGCACGGCATCGAGCCGGTCACCCTCGCCGAGAAGGAAGGCCTGGCACTGGTCAACGGCACCGAGGGCATGTTGGGTATGCTCCTCATGGCTATCGCCGACCTTCGGCAGTTGCTGACGACGGCGGATATCACCGCCGCGCTGAGCGTCGAGGCCCTGCTGGGCACCGACCAGGTGTTCCTGCCAGAGCTGCACGCCGCGCTGCGTCCCCACCCGGGGCAGGCGGCAAGCGCTGACAACATGCTGCGTGTGCTGTCAGATTCACCGATCGTGGCATCCCACAGAGTGGGGGATTCGCGCGTGCAGGATGCCTACTCGCTCCGCTGCGCCCCGCAGGTAGCCGGTGCAGTCCGGGACACGCTGGACCATGCAGCCCTGGTGGCTTCCCGCGAATTGGCCGCCCAGATCGACAACCCGGTGGTACTGCCCGATGGCAGGGTCAGCTCCAACGGCAACTTCCACGGCGCCCCGGTGGCCTACGTGCTGGACTTCCTGGCCATCGCCGTCGCGGATTTGAGCTCCATCGCCGAGCGGCGTACGGACCGGATGCTCGATCCTGCCCGCTCCCACGGCCTGCCTGCCTTCCTCGCCGCAGACCCCGGCGTGGACTCCGGGCTCATGATTGCCCAGTACACCCAGGCAGGGCTGGTGTCGGACAATAAGCGGCTGGCTGTTCCTGCCTCCGTGGACTCCATCCCCAGTTCGGCCATGCAGGAAGACCACGTCTCCATGGGCTGGCACGCCGCCCGCAAGCTGCGGAAGGCAGTGGAGAACCTGCGGCGGGTGCTGGCAATCGAGCTGGTGACGTCGGCCCGCGCCCTGGACATCCGCACGCAGCTCTCCGGTGGGGTGCTGACGCCGGGACCGGCGGGCGCCGCCGTCGTTGCTGTCCTGCGCCGGGTGGTGGACGGGCCTGGAACGGACCGCTTCCTTTCCCCGGAACTCGAAGCAGCCGACCAGTTCGTCAAAGCAGGGGAGGTGCGCCGGGCGGCCGAATCTGCGGTTGGTGCGCTCGCCTGAGTACGAACAATCTTCAGCACAGGAGCCTAAAGCGTCCGCCTGATGAAATTTCCGTCGACACGGTCATCGGGCGGGCGGGGAGTGTAGTAGAACTGAAGGTGTAGTAAAAGTCACATCAAAGAGGCTGTGGCGTGGAACATATACAAAGGGGTAGAAGTTCAAATGAAAGCACGTGGGGCAGTCCTATCAAGGCGCAATGCCCATTCCGCCGCGGTTTCCGACTGGAGGACCCTCCAGGCCGGGGAACGCGTCGAGATTATCAAGCAGGCGCATGTGGTAGCCACCGGGGAGGTGGAAGAAGTGTCCCAGAGCGGGAACGTTCTGTGGCTCGTGCCGGCTGGTCCGTCCGAGAAGGAGCTCTTTTTGAAGTCCGACGGCGTGCAGGTGCGCCGCGCCTGACAGCCTTAGCAAGCGCAAAAAAGTCCCCGCCACTGCTTGACGCAGGGGCGGGGACTTTTGTTTGTGCGCGGAGAGGCATCCGTCGCAAACTGTCAGGCGGCGATGGCCTCGTAGGTCTCACCGAAAGGCACTGATTCATCCAGCGCTACCGTGTAGCGTCCCGGACGGAGCCGGGTGACCAGGATGCCGCATGCGGCGTCCTTGGCAGCTACCTCGATCAGCTCAGCGACTGCCTCTTCCAGGCCGTCGTGCATTTCGCCTGCAGTGGAAAACTCCAGGTCGATGGTCTGGCTCAGCGGCTCTTTCGTGGAGACGGAAGAGGCCGGAACGCGTTCCAGAGTGGCGGTAGACATGTACTGAACTTTCTGTGTTTTGTCCCCCAGGGCCTACCCAGTCTACCGGCTGCCCTGCCTAATGTCAGATGACTGCCCAATAGAGGGCAAGGCCCGGCTCTTGCGAAACCCGCTTCCTGGAAGGCAGCACAGTCACAAACGGTGCGGTGGCGGAAGAGCTGCCGCCTCCGCCACCATGGTGGTAATCCATCAAGAGTCTCCAAAAAGAAGGAAATACTGTATGAAGATCATGCGCTTGGGGGACAACGGCAAGGAACAGCCCGCGGTCCTGACGTCATCCGAAGACGGAGCCGAACAGTACTTCAGCTTGCTGCCCCTCACCCTGGACGTGGACGGCGCCTTCCTGGCCGCGGGAGGGTTGGGCAGGGTCCGGGCAGCGCTGGACGCAGGTACCCTGCCAATCCTGGCGGAAGCGGCGGCCCTCCGCGTCGGCGCTCCGCTGGTCCGCCCCGGAGCAGTAGTGGGCATTGGCATGAACTACGCCGCCCACGCGGCTGAATCAGGTTCCGCGCCGCCCGAGATTCCCGTGGTGTTCCTCAAACCGACCAACACCGTGACGGGACCTTACGACCCAGCTCCGGTTCCGCCGCACTCCAGCAAATATGACTGGGAGGTGGAGCTGGGCATCGTGATCGGCAGGGAAGCCAGCTACCTCCGGTCCGTTGACGAGGCTGTGGACTGCATCGCGGGCTACGTCACCGCCAATGACTTCTCTGAGCGGGAGTACCAGATCCCCGGGGCAGCCGGCCAGTGGACCAAGGGCAAGACCCTGCCCGGCTCCACACCCCTGGGACCCTGGCTTGTTCCCGCAAGCGCAGTGGACGGCGCGAACCTCCCCCTGCGCAGCTGGGTGAACGGTGATCCGCGCCAGGACTCCTCCACCGCGCAGCTCATCTTCGACGCCCCCACCCTGGTCCACCACTGCAGCCAGTACATGCGCCTGGAACCCGGGGACGTGATCCTTACCGGAACGCCCGAGGGTGTGGCGCTCAGTGGCCGCTTCCCCTACCTCCAGCCTGGAGACGTCGTCGAGGTGGAGGTAGAGGGGCTGGGCCGCCAGCGCCAGGAGCTGTTCCGCGCCTAGTCGCGGTGCGGTGCGCCGTGCCGGGTCGGGCCGGCTGCAGTCCCTAGCCGGCCTTCACCGCCAGGACCGGGCAGTCGGCCTCGAGCAGGATCCGCTGGGACACGCTGCCCATGATGAGCTTGCCCACCGGCGTGCGGCGGCGCAGCCCGATCACGATCAGCTCGGCGTTGTGCTCCTCCGCGGCGTCCAGGACCTCGGCGGCGGCATCGTGGCCACGAACCGGCTGCTTGATCACGTGCTGGATGCCTTGGGTGGCCAGGCGGTCCTCGATGCTCTGGATCTCCGGCTCCTGGGCGTAGCGGTTGTCCACCAGGGCGTCGCCCTTGGAGGAGTTGATAACCAGCAGGGTGGTGTTGCTCTTCCGGGCTTCGTGGATGGCCTGGGTCAGGGCTGCTTCGCCCTCGGGGGTCGGGACGTATCCCACCACGATGGTCATGGTGTCTCCTTCTAAAGTGGTATCAGGTGTTCGAGGGTGGGCGTCGTGGGCTCAGTCGCTGCCGCCCCCGTCGCCCCCGCCGTCCCCGCCAGCGTCTCCACTGTCTGCCCGGTGCGAGCTGTGGCTGACGCTGCCGCCAACCTCACGGGGTACGGTTGCGCCGGTGTTGGCAGGGACCATGGTGCTCGGGGCCGGCCGGTTGCGGCGGATCAGCTTGAAGAGCAGCGGCCACAGCAGGATGAGTCCCACGATGACGTAGATAACGACGGCGATCGGCTCGCTGAAGAGCCCGGCGGGGTCACCGGCGCTGAGCTGCAGGGTCTTCCGGAGCTGGCCTTCGATGCGCGGACCGAGGATCACGCCGAGGATGAGCGGCAGGACGGGCAGCCCGAACCGCCGCATCATGAAGCCGAGTGTGCCGAGGACCAGCAGGAGCACCAGGTCGAATGCCTGCAGGTTCACCGAATAGGCGCCCAGCGTGGCAAAGAAGAGGATGCCCGCGTACAGGTACGGCCTTGGCAGCTGCAGGAGCTTGGCCCACAGGGGAGCCAACGGCAGGTTGATCAGCAGGAGCAAAAGGTTGCCGATGAAGAGGCTCGCGATCAGCGCCCACACCAGGGGGCCCTGGCTTGAGAACAGCTGGGGACCGGGCTGGATGCCGTAGGAAGTAAACGCGGCCAGCATTACGGCAGCGGTGGCATTGGTGGGCAGGCCAAGGGCAAGCATCGGCGTGAGGGTGCCTGCGGCAGCTGCGTTGTTGGCAGCTTCCGGACCGGCCACACCTTCGATGGCGCCCTTACCGAATTCCTCCGGGTGCTTGGTCAGGCGCTTCTCGGTGACGTAGGACAGGAACGTGGGAATCTCGGCGCCGCCGGCGGGAAGGGCTCCGAACGGGAATCCGAAGGCGGTACCGCGCAGCCAGGGCTTCCAGGAGCGACTCCAGTCCTTCTTGCCCATCCAGGGACGGCCAACCGGAATGACGTGCAGCGGGGTGCGGCGCAGGTGGGCGGCTACCCAGAGGGCTTCACCCACGGCGAAGATGGCGACCGCCACCACAACAATGTCCAGCCCGTCTGCCAGCAGCGGCTGGCCGAAGGTCAGGCGGCGCTGGCCGGTGACGGAGTCGATTCCTACCAGGCCGATGGCCAGGCCGAGGGCCAGCGAGGCAAAGCCGCGGAGCCGGGACGACCCCAGGACCGCGGTGACGGCCAGCAGCGCCAGGACCATGATGGCGAAGTAGCTGGGGGCACCCAGACTGACGGCGAACTGGACCACGATCGGTGCGCAGACGGCAAGCAGGGCGGTGCCGATGGTGCCGGCGACGAACGAACCGATGGCCGCCGTCGCAAGAGCCTGCGCCGCCCGGCCCGCCTTGGCCATCTTATTGCCTTCGATCGCCGTCACCACTGATGACGATTCACCGGGCGTATTCAACAGGATGGAGGTGGTGGAGCCGCCGTACATGCCGCCGTAGTAGATGCCGGCAAACATAATGAAGGCGCTGGTGGGTTCCAGGGCGTAGGTGACCGGAAGCAGCAGTGCCACGGTCATGGCGGGGCCCAGGCCCGGAAGGACGCCGACGGCGGTGCCCAGGAGTACGCCGATGACGGCGTAGAGGAAGTTCATGGGGGTGAGGGCGGTGGCGAAACCGTCCATCAGTGAGGACCAGACGTCCATCAGAGGATTCCTTCCAGGAGTCCGGCGGGCAGCGCGATGCCGAGGCCGAGGTAGAAGCCGTAGAAGGTCAGCAGTGACAGTGCCACGGAGATGAGCCCGTCACGGACGTAGTGCCGGCTGCCCAGCGCCAGGACGCTGCCCCAAAAAAGGACCGTGCCGGAGATGACCCATCCGGCCCAGTCGATGAGCAGGATGTTCAGGATGAAGGCTCCCGCCAGGGGCAGGATGGTCTTCCAGTCTGCGGGATGGGTGAGGTCGACGTCTTCGCCGCCTTCCGCCTCGCCTTGGCCGCCGCGAATGACGTTAACTGCCAGCAGGGCTGCACAGGCCACCAGCAAACCGGCCACAATGTACGGAACGGTCTTGGGGCCGACCGGATCAGATTGGGAGTACGGGGTTACCAGGCGGTTGGCGTCCAGGAAGACCAGGACGCCGGCCACGCCGAGCAGGAGTGCAACTCCCAGCTCGGCGCGGCCTTTCAGGCCTGAAATCAGGGAGCTCACGCCAACCCAAGCTTCGTGAGGACGTCCGCCACCCGCTTGTCCTGCTCGGTGAGGAACGATTCGAACTCGTCGCCGGTGATGAAGGCGTCGGACCAGCTGTGCGTTTTCAGTGCTTCCTTCCAGCCCTCGGTGGCGTGCATCTTCTCAAGCGCGGCGATCAGGGATGCCTTGTCCTCGTCGCTGATGCCCGGAGGTGCCACGATGCCGCGCCAGTTGGTGAACACCAGGTCGATGTTGGATTCCTTCAGCGTGGGGGCGTCCACACCTTCAAGCCGCTTCTCGCCACTGGTTGCCAGGACGCGGACTTCGCCGGACTGGATCTGCTGCAGGAACTCGCCGGCACCGGAGGCGGCAAAGCCAAGCTTGTTGCCGAGGATCGCCGGCAGGAGGTCGCCACCGCCGTCGTAGGAAACGAAGTTGACCTTGGTCGCGTCGATGCCCACGGCACCCGCAAGCTGCATGGGCAGGAGGTGGTCAGGGCCGCCGGGGGAGGAGCCGCCGCCCACGGCGATGGAAGCGGGGTCGGCCTTCCAGGCCTTCACGAGGTCGTCGATGGTCTTGTAGGGGGAATCCTTGCTGACCATGATGGCGCCCGGTTCTTCGATCAGGCGGGCCAGCGGGGTGGTCTCGGTCAGCTTCGACTCGGACTTGTTGGTGTAGCTGGCGCCAACGACGCCCAGGCCCATGAGCATGGCGAGGTCGCCGTTGCCCTTTTCGTTGACCACGCGGGCCAGGCCCACGGTGCCGCCGGCGCCGGCAAGGTTGAAGACCTCGGTGTTGGTGGAGATCTTCTCGTCGTCGAGGACCTTGGCTGCTGCGCGGGCGGTGGTGTCGTAACCGCCACCGGGGGTGTTGGGGACCATGATCTGCAGTCCGGTAATGGGGCCGGCAGCGGCGCCGGAGCTTTCCGAACCGGTGGAGCTCTTGCCGGTGGCACCGCAACCGGTGGCCATCAGGGCGATGCCGGCGGCGACGGCGGCGACTCGCAATGCGCGGATCTGGCGCATGGTGTTCCTCTTCTCAGTGATGCATGCTCTACGGGGATGATCAGTCGAACCTGACCTTGTGTTTCGATGCTAGGTCCATCCGTGACGGCCATCACTCTTGTGTACGCAGAGAAAGTTAAGTTCATTGCGTTCACGTTTGCGGTGCCGCACACAGCTGGCTGAACCGGCATCAAGGCGCCATAGGTGGGATATAGTTCCCGGTACTGCCGCGGTCCGGTGCCGGCATCAGAAACAAAAGGAATCCACGCGGTGACTCGACGAAGAGGAATGTCCCTCGCCGGGCAGTATCTTGTGCTGCAGTTGCTGATTGTCCTGGCCGTCCTGGTGGCCGTGGTAGCCATTTCCCTGGCCCAGTCCGCCGTCGCGTTCGAGCGGATCGAAGGCCGGCGTGCGCTGTCCGCCGCCGAAGCCCTGGGCAACAACCCCGCCGTGCGGCAGTTGCTTCCCACCGCCGAGCCCCGGACCGGCGCGGCGCTTTCCGCGGTGGCGGAGTCGGTCCGCACGGTTTCCGGATCCGCCCAGGTGGCGCTCGCCAGGTTGGACCGCACGGTGGTTGCCGCATCGGACCCCGGACTCCTTGGGCAGAAGCTTGAACTGGGGGAAAGCCGGGTCCTGGACGGCCGGGCATGGACCGGGGTGATGGCCGGCAATGGCAGCACGGTCCTGTCCGCCCACGTTCCCGTCCTCGATGACTCCGGCAAAGTGATCGGTATCGCGTCCATCAGCAGGAACTACCCCACCACGCTCGAACGCCTTGGTGACGCCGTTCCCAACCTGCTCACATACGTTGGCGTGGCCAGTGTCCTGGGTGTCGCGGGGTCCTTCCTGCTGTCCCGCCGCGTCAAACGGCAGACTCTGGGCATGGAACCCAGTGAAATCACCGGACTGGTGGAGAACCGCGAAGCCATGCTGCAAGGCCTCAAGGAAGGAGTAGTGGCGCTGGATCCGCATGAGCGCATCACAGTAGCCAATGACAGCGCACGGAAACTCCTGGGACTGCCGCCGGACTGCGTTGGCAGGAGGCTCGGTTCCCTTCCCCTGGATCCCGCGCTGAAGGCGGTGCTGACCCACGAGCAGCAGGACCCGGACCAGCTGGTGCTGGTAGGGGAGCGCCTGGTGGTGGCGAACCGGGTCCCCATCCGCTCCCGCGGACGGGACATTGGCTCGGTCACCACCCTGCGGGACCGGACCGAGCTGTCTTCGCTGGAACGTGAGCTGGGCGCCACCCGCACTGCCACGGACACGCTGCGGGCCCAGGCCCATGAGTTCGCCAATCAGCTGCACGTCATTTCAGGCCTGATCCAGATCGGTGAATACGATTCCGTGGTGCAGTTCGTCAACGGTGCCACGGTGGACAGGACCAGGCTGAACGATGAAGTGACCAGCCGCATCCAGGACCCTGCGCTCGCCGCACTGCTGATCGCCAAGTCCAGCCTCGCCACCGAACGCGGTGCGGCCCTTAAGCTCGATCCCGAGTCCGCCCTGCGCCAGGTCAGCGATGACCTGTCCCGGGACCTCACCACCGTAGTGGGTAACCTCGTGGATAACGCGTTCGACGCCGTCACGGGACTTCCGGGCGCAACTGTCCGGGTGCTCGTGGAGGACAGTGCGGACCATGTCACCGTCACCGTCCGCGACACTGGCCCGGGAGTCCCGGCCGAGGCCCTGGAGGAGATCTTCCGGCAGGGGTTCTCCACCAAGGAAGCAGCACCGGCGGAGGACCGAGGCTTCGGCCTGGCGCTCTCGCGGGTGGTCTGCCGACGCTCTGGCGGTGACCTCACGGTGGCCAACGACAACGGGGCAGTCTTCACCGCACGATTCAAAAGAGGTACAACGCAGTGATCAAGGTGCTCATCGTCGATGACGACTTTATGGTGGCCAAGGTCCACGCCGGGTTCATTCAGCGCACGCCCGGGTTCGGGGTGGTGGGGGTAGCCCATACCGGCGCCCAGGCCGTGCTTGAAACGGAACGGCTGCAGCCAGACCTGGTGCTGCTGGACATCCACCTTCCGGACATTAACGGGCTGGACCTCATGCACCGGCTGCGGGACGTCGCCCCGGAGCTCGACGTGCTGGTGATCAGCGCTGCCCGCGAGGTGGAAACAGTGCGCAAGGCCCTGCGGGGAGGGATTGTCCACTACCTGATCAAACCGTTTTCCCAGTCGGACCTGCAGGAGCGCCTGGAGCACTACCGGAGCGCGTACCAGGGCCTGGACTCCGCCAAGGACGTGGCAGAGCAGTCGGACGTGAACCGGGTGTTCGGCCTGGACGGCGCTGGTACCCAAGGTGGGCGGCCGCTTCCAAAGGGCTGCAGCATCGAGACGCTCAAGCTTGTGGAAGCCACGCTTAATGCCGCGGATGGTGATCTCTCCGCGGCCGAGGTGGCGGAACAGTTGGGGACGTCGCGGGTCAGCGCCCGCCGGTACCTTGAATACCTGCATGACGAAGGAACGCTGGAGGTCCGGCTCAAGTACGGGGTGGGGCGTCCGGAGCGGCGCTACGTCCTCAAGGGCCAGTAGACGGGCGTCCGGCGCCCTAACGTTCCCCGCCTGACGTCGGACCGGGAAGGAACTCTGAGGGCAGCTTTGCCACCGGGACGATCACCATGTCCTGGACTTTCCAGTCCATCTTCACGCAGGCGTCACGCGCAGCCTCAAGCTGTTTGAGGGCGGGCATAACCTTTCCGGCCGGGACCACGAAGGACTCCACGTGGAACACGTGTCCCTCGTCGCGGATCCGTGACTTGGCATCGTCGGCCCAGTCGAGGCTGCGGAGGTACTCATCCAGTTGCCGGCCCAGCGGGTGGGGTTGGCCGTCGTCATAGGTCATGGCGCGCTTGTCCATCAGGGCGGAAACGGCGGCGCGGGTGTTCTTGAAGCCGTCATGCAGGATGCTGGCCGAGATGATCAGGGCCGCAGCGTAGTCGGCCCACCAGAGCCCGATGCCTATTCCCGCCACCCCGGCCACGGCTGCTATGGCCGTCATCCAGTCGGCTTTGTTCATATCCGCATCCGCGTACAGAACTTTGTCGTGCAGCTTCTCTGCGAGCTTCATCTTGATCTTGCCAAGGACAACCGGCGGGGCGGCAGTCAGGACCATCACGCCCATCATCAGCCACCCCAGCCAGATGGTGTTGCCGAACAGCTCAATGCCGCCAATGGTGGGATGCTCGGCCTTGAGCAGTCCCAGGCCGGATTCCACCAGAATGTAGCCGCCCATCACCGTCAGCGCGACGGCAGCCACCAGGTGTGCCACCCCGGTGGACCGGTGATAGCCGTAGGGATGCGTCTCGGAGGGAGGTTTGCGGATGGCGCGCGCCGCCACAAGGAAGGCGATGGGCGGCAGGAAGGACAGCAGGTCCTCGATCCAGGCGGCCTTCATGGCCTGGGAGTTTCCGAGCACCAGGAACACCATGGTGGCGGTGACCACCAGGAAGCCTATGGTGGTCCATTCGATCCTGATGGCCTTACGCAGCGCCTCCTGCTGTTCCGGCGGCAAATCGGTGTTCCCGAAACGGACTGCATCATGACTCTTGAGGTTTGTCATTTCTGCTCCTTCGCTGCCATCAGGAACTTATCGAGCTCCAGCAGGAAGGCATTTTCGCCCAGCGGCACCAGCATGACGTGCTTGTGGAGGTTCCCACGCCCGTCACGCGATTCCACGTAAGGGCGGGTGATGCCGGCGTGCGTCACCCACGGGGTCTTGTCATCCAGTCCGCCGATCACCAGGTCCAGCCCGCCGTGCTTGATCTCTTCAGCCAAGACCTGCTCACTCCCGGCCACCCATTCGACCTCTGCACCGAGTTGCGCCGCGAAGTCCCGCACCAGTTCCGCCTCCGTGCCCTGGACGTCGCTGTCGCGGACCTGTCCGCCCGTCTCCGCGGAGATTCGAACCCAGTCGCCGTTCATGCTCGCGCCCACACGGAGGGTTCCGCCCTGCGCCTTCTTGAGGGTCCCCTGGGGATCGGCGGGAAAGGTGCCTGCGCAGCCGGTGAGCATCAGCAGGACAACCAGCAGCAGCGCTGCCACAATTCCTCGGCGCCGCATTCCGCTTACTCCCTTCCGTCAGTAGAAAGTCCAATATTGGACAGCCTACTTACTTTTTTGGTGAATGGCGCATGGTGGGAGGCCCGCCAGGGAACGATCAGCGCAGCAGCGTGTTGATCAGGCGCGCGGCGGCTTTTGCGGTCCTGCCATCGATATCAAACCCGGGGTTCAGCTCCGCGACGTCCAGGTGCAGCAGCTTCCCGGACTGGGCCACCTGCCGGCACACGGCACTGATGACTGCCAGTGGTACGCCGTACGCTGCGGGTGCACTGACGCCGGGCGCCACCGCTGCCGGCAGCACGTCGAGGTCGATCGTCAGGTACAGGACGTCGACGTCGGCCAGGAATCCTGCCACGAACTCCCGCACGCGCTCCGCGCCGCAGTCCTCGTCCAGCAGGTACCGCACGCCCAGTTTCTGCGCGGTGTCGAAAAGGGCGCGTGTGTTGTTGGGTTCGGAGATTCCGACGACGGCGTACCGGAAGTCGCGGCCGGCGGCGGCTTCTGCCCGGGCCATCTGGAGGAACGGCGTGCCGGAGCTGGCTTCGGGCTCGTCGCGCAGGTCGAAGTGGGCGTCGAGGTTCAGGACGCCCAGCCGTCGGCCGCCCTGTACAGCGGCAGATCCGGCCACACCCAGGTAGCTGGCGTAGGCGGTTTCGTGGCCTCCGCCCAGCACTACGGGGAGGCACCCGCCGTCGAGCATCGCCGCAACTGCCTGGCCGGCGCGCTCCTGGCCGGCCTCGAGACCGGTGCCGGAAACCACCACATCCCCGGCGTCGGCAACCGGGCGGTCCAGGTGGAACGCCAGTGGGCCGAGGGCTGTGCGCAGTGCAGCGGGAGCGCCAGCCGCTCCCGCCCGGCCCTTGTTCCGCCGGACGCCCTCGTCGCTGCAGAAGCCGAGCAGGACGGCCGTCTTGGGGGGCGCGGTTGCTGCAAGTCCGGCGTCGTACGGCGTTACTGCCTGCCACCAGCGGCGGTGCTCGGCGCCATCGCCGTCAAACCTTCCGGTCCAGGGCTTCGGCGGGACGTCGACGGCAGGGAGGAAGGCAGGCATGCTCCAAGCTCACCGCATGCCCGTGGCGAAAACCAGCAACGCCGCCGCCCTGATGTCTGGGATTCAAGAATCCGGACGGAGAACTGAAGGGGTTATGGTGGATCAATCCCTTCCCGGGACTGACATGCCATCTTGCCGCGCCAGCAGGGCGCAACGATCCAGGCCGGAGAACAGAACGTGTTTGAAGCTCCCAACATCCTGTTTGCGGCCGCGGGCCTTGCGGTGTTCACCGCCGCTGTGCTCCCCAAGCTGCTGCGCGATATGCCCTTTTCCATGCCAATGGTCTTTCTGGGGGCGGGGATGGGGGCGTTCGCCCTGATCCCCACCCTTCCCGACCCGGACCCGATAGCCAACAGTGACTTCGTTCTGCACCTCGCGGAAGTCTGCGTGATTATCTCCCTCATGGGCGCGGGGCTGGCCCTGGACCGGCCCGTGGGGCGCAAACGGTGGGCCACCACGTGGCGGCTGCTGGGGATCGCCATGCCCTTGTGCATCATTGCCCTG
The DNA here is from genome assembly GCF_030817075.1 of Arthrobacter sp. V1I9. Classification (NCBI taxonomy): domain Bacteria; kingdom Bacillati; phylum Actinomycetota; class Actinomycetes; order Micrococcales; family Micrococcaceae; genus Arthrobacter; species Arthrobacter sp. V1I9. Next base: position 3,321,810 of record NZ_JAUSYU010000001.1, on the reverse strand, counting down.
ACCCTGCTGGGCCTGTGGTTCCTTGGCCTTGGCCTTGGCGCCGCTCTCCTGGTGGCCTCCAGCCTTGCACCGACGGACCCGGTCCTGGCGTCCGAGGTGCAGGTGGGCGAGCCGGCAGACCAGGACGACGCCGCGAACAAGGAGGACGAGGTGCGTTTTGGCCTCACCTCCGAAGCCGGCCTCAATGACGGCCTGGCCTTCCCCTTCGTCTACCTCGCGATTGCCATCAGCGTCGCCGGGTCATCTCCATCGGCCTGGTTCCCGGAATGGTTCGGGGTGGATGTGCTGTGGCGGCTCGCCATCGGGCTCCTCCTGGGTTTCCTCACCGGCAAGGTGCTGGCCAGGCTTTTCTTTTCTGCCCGCGCCGAAAGCCTGCGGCTGTCCAACCACTCTGAAGGGTTCGTTGCGCTCGCGGCCACGTTCCTGGCCTATGGGGTCACCGAAATGATCGAGGGCTACGGGTTCATCGCTGTGTTTGTCTGCGCCGTGACCATCCGCGCCGCTGAACGCACGCACGGCTACCACCGGGTGCTGCACTCTTATGTGGAGCAGCTGGAGCGGCTGCTGACAGTGGTGATCCTGGTCCTGCTGGGCGGCGCAATTGCCCGCGGGCTGCTCGAGGGCATTGGTTGGGCGGAGGTGCTGGTTGCCCTGGCGTTCCTGCTGGTGGTCCGGCCGCTGGCAGGGTGGCTGGGGCTGCTGGGCGGCAAAACCGGGCCCCGCGAGCGGATCGCCCTTTCGTTCTTCGGGATCCGCGGGATCGGCTCGCTGTACTACCTCAGCTATGCACTGGGCAAGGGCAAGTTCTCGGACCAGGCGGAGTGGCTGTGGGCATTCGTGGGCTTGGTGGTGGCGCTCTCCATCGTGATCCACGGCGCCACCACCTCGCCGCTGATGAACCGGCTGGACAAGCTCCGCGAGAAAAAGGCCCGCGCGGTGTCGGGTGATGAAGGACTGGCCCCCAACACTCCCGTGTAGCCGCCCGGCACTCCGGCCAGGCCCTGGCCCGGGTTTAACCAGGGCCAGGTTGCTTGCCTGACTACATGCCGATGGCGGCCTCGATGGGGCCAATCGCGAAGAACAGCAGGAATGCCCCCGCCACCGCCCACATCAGCGGGTGGATCTCCTTGATCCGGCCCTGGACGGTGCGGATCAGCACGAAGGCGATGAAGCCGGCTCCCAGGCCGTTGGCAATGGAGTAGGTGAACGGCATCAGCGTGAAGGTCAGGAAGGCCGGAATCGCGATGCCCCAGTCCTGCCAGTCGATCTTGCCCACCTGGGACACCATCATGAAGCCCACCACCACGAGCGCCGGAGCAACAGCCTCGAACGGAACCAGGTTGATCAGCGGGGTGAAGAACATGGCTACCAGGAACAGGAGGCCGGTGACGATCGAGGCGATGCCGGTGCGGGCGCCTTCGCCGATGCCTGCGCCTGCCTCCACGTAGATCTGGTTGGAGGAGACGGAAGCTCCGCCGCCGGCGATTGCGCCGAGCGCGTCCACCTGGAGGACCCGGTCGACGTCGGGAATGTTGCCGTGCTCATCCACCGTGCCGGCCTCGTTCGCCAGGCCCACCATGGTGCCCATGGCGTCGAAGAAGATGCTCAGCAGGATCACGAAAGCCAGCAGCGTGGCCGCCACAAAGCCCAGGTGTTCGAAGGCGCCGAACGGGTTGGCCTTACCGATCAGTGACAGATCGGGGGCCGCCCATTCGGAGAACGTCGGAGCCACCAGGGACCAGCCCTGCGGGTTGAAGGGTTTGCCTGGCTGGACGCTGGGGCCGATGTGCAGCGTCATTTCCAGGATCACGGCAATGACGGTAGACGTGATGATGCCGATCAGGATGGCGCCCTTGACCTTGCGCACCACCAGGGCGATGGTCAGGATCAAACCAAAAACGAACACCGCTGTGGGCCAGCCCAGGAGCTTGCCCTCAAAGCCAAGCCCAACCGGAACAGTGGTGCCGGCCACGTCGGGGATGCGGCGGACAAAGCCGGCGTTAACCAGGCCGATCAAGGCAATGAACAACCCGATGCCCACCACGATCGCCGTCTTGAGCCCCTCGGGTACGGCCTTGAACACGGCGGTCCGGAATCCGGTAAGCACAAGGATCAGCATCGTGACGCCGGACAGGACCACCAGGCCCATCATGTCAGGCCACGTGAGGCCCGGGTTGGTGGCGACGGTGACCGCCACAAACGCGTTGACTCCCAGCCCGGTGGCCAGCGCGAAGGGATGCCTGGCCCAGGCTCCCATGAGGATGGTGAGGATGCCGGCAACAAAGGCCGTGACGGCGGCGACCGCCGGGAAGCCCAGCGTGTTGCCGCTGGAGTCCGGAACGGAGAGGATCAAGGGGTTCAGTACCACGATGTAGCTCATGGCGAAAAAGGTGGCGAAGCCGCCGCGGATCTCCCGGGAGAGATTGGAGCCGCGCTCGGTGATCATGAAATACCGGTCCAGGGCAGAGCCTTGCTTAAGCATTAGTCCTCCGGGGGAGTCTTTGGGGATACCTGAATCCTATGGGGGCTCCGGCAGGGTCACCGTCAATTTCGCCTAGTCTGTTAGGAAGCCAACACAGAGGGAGCAGTCCAAGCATGCGTTCCATCCGCCGCCACTTACTGAGCTTTGTGCTCGTGTCCTTCGTATCTGCTGCCGCTGTCCTCGGCCTGGCCGGACCGGCTGCGGCTCACGACGCCGCCGAATCCAGCACCCCTGCCGAGGGTGCATCAGTTGCGGTGCCGCCGGAGCAGGTATCGGTGACCTTCAACAACAACCCGCTGGGAATCGGCTCATCCTTCTCCATCAAGGACGCCTCGGGAGCAGAGTGGGCGGACGGGCCGGTGGAAATCGTGGACAACGTGGCCAGCCAGAAACTTAAGGCGGGCGGCCCGGCCGGGCAGTACACAGTTGCCTGGCGGGTTGTCAGTTCCGACTCGCATCCCATCGAGGGAACCTTTACGTTCACGGCTTCCGCAGCAGCGGAAGGGGCTGGTCCGGCAGCGAGTCCGACGGCGGGCGCTACAGTTCCCGGAATGGGAACCGCTGAACCCGGAGTGACAGCGGCGCCGGAGCCCACCGGTTCCGGGGAACCGTTCCAGTGGAGCATCGTAATTTTCGCCGCTGCCGCGGTAGGTTTGCTTGCCGCCCTCGCCATCCTTGCCCGCCGCAGGCTTGGAGCGGGCGCCGGTGACGAGGGCTAACCGGCGCTAGCAGGGCAGGATCGCCAGGCTTCGTGTGTACGGGGGAGCCTCGGCCTCCGGGTTGACCTTTGCGGAAATCGCATGGCCCACCGTCTTGGCCTGGCGCAGGACCTCCTTGGGGGATGGCGTGATCAGCTCTCCCACGCCCACCAAGTAAATGCCGATGGCGCGCATGGCGGCGACGAGGTTGCGGCCCACCGAGATGCCGAAGTCGTTGATCATCCGCCGCAGTTGGCTGTGGGCGCAGCGCGTGAGCACGATATTGTCGGCCACCAGGATGCCCGTGGGCGTCCGCACCTCCCACTGCGGGACGGCCGCTCCGGTGGACTTGCCGTCCACCATGGTCAATTGAACGGCCCGGGTGGTGTTGCGGACATCCACATCGTGACTGGCCGCATAGTTACGCAGGTGCCGGAGGATTTCGTTCCGTTCCTGGAGCGTTGCCGAGTCCGCCGCGTCGCAGCGCTGCAGCGAAGCTGTGTTGGCCGGCTGTGCGGCCCCCAGGATGTCCAGTCCGTCCACCACAATCGAGTCCACCCCGCGCCGGCACAACTCGGCGGCCACGGCGAGGCCGGACAAGCCGGTGCCAATAATCACAGTGGTGGTCTGCTCGGTCCCGGCATTCCCAGGCATGCTTGACACTACAGTTTCCTCCTTCGAAGCTTCGGCAGGTGCGGGCGTCCTCGCCCGCGCGCGTCCCGTTACCCCCAAAGTCCGGCCGCAGTGCGTTGCCGGGCAGCTCTGACAGGAAGAGGCAGTAGGCGTCCCGGACCAACAATGTCCTGAAGACTACAGAAGATTTGCGGCGCTGGATAGCCCAATCCAGGAAGATTCCCCTACTGGTGAACACGCTTTCCGGACCACCGCCCGGAGCCTGTGGATAACCGCCGTTTCCTGCCCTGAACAGGCTTGCTAAGCAACGGTGGACAGAGAATAGTGAGAACTGGAAGCGGGCCTTCCTGAGCAGCTTGCGGCTGCGATACGGGTGCACGGGGAACGGCCTGCTTTCTGGCAGAATAGCCGCAACATCAGGCAGTATCGCGAGGAGGCGGCCCAATGGGCGCACAGGAGTTGCATCCGGACCCGGCGCGGGACAGCGGTGGCTCTCATGCCGCCCCCGACGGGATCGTTGTTGGCGTGGACGGGTCGGACCACGGCCAGTGCGCCCTGGTCTGGGCGGCCAGGGAAGCCCAGCGCCGCCGTCGTCCACTGCATATTGTTACCGCTTACTCAGTGCCGATCTTCGCTGCGTCCGGCCTGGACGGCGGATACGCCACAGTAGATGACTCAGTGATCCGTGAAGGCGCCGAGGCTGTGGTGCAGCAGGCCCTCGAGAAGGTGTCGGCTTATGACATCGACGTCAGTGCCTCCGTGGAAAACGGAGATGCGGCCGGTGTGCTGCTGGAGATGTCCCAAACGGCAGAGCTCCTGGTCTTTGGCACCCGGGGCCGCGGCGGCTTCGTCGGGAGGCTCCTCGGTTCCGTAAGCAGCGCACTGCCTGCGCACGCGAAGTGCCCAACGGTCACGGTGCCTCTGGTCTGCTCGGACCGGCTGGGCGAAACCACCGAGGACCGGCGGGTTTAAAGCCGAGCAGGCCAAGGCCGGGCACCAGCGTGTGGAGAACGTGGTGGTGGTGGGCGTGGACGGCTCGGAGCAGGCCCGGGTTGCTGTGTTGGAAGCCGCGGACCAGGCTGTACGGCTTGGTGCATCGCTGCAGGTAATCTGCGCAGTTCCGCAATACAGCGGCTCGCTGGCGTGGGTTCCTGCTCCGATGGACCGTAAGGCGCTGTTCGCGGACATCCAGCTGACCCTGGACGCAGGCATGGCCTGGCTGCGGAGCCACTACCCCAACCTGTCCGCAGAATCCGAGCTGCTGGACGGCTCCCCGGTGGACGTTCTGGTGGACGCAAGCCGGCACGTGGAGCTGGTGGTGGTGGGGACGCGCGGCCGCGGCGGCTTCGCGGGCATGCTCCTGGGATCCACCTCGGACGGCGTCCTCCATCACGCCAAGGGCCCCGTTATGGTGGTGCCGGACCGTGAGGACCCGCGACTCGCCGACCGGGCCAGCTTCGGGCCGATCCTCGGCGCAGCCTGATCACATCCTGCCGGAGGGAGCGTCACCGTGGCCGCCTACCCACCAGGAGAGACCGGGGGCAGTTCCCGCCAGCCGGACGGGAACACCGGTCCTGCCTTGATCCTGCGCCTCAGCCATGTTGACGGCAGCATGCTTCCGCTGGTGGGAGGCAAGGCAGCCAATATTGGCGAGTTGATAGCAGCAGGGCTGCCCGTGCCAGATGGCTTCTGCCTGACCACCGAGGCCTACCGGGAAGCGGCCAGGAAGGTCCAGGACGGGGTGCTGGCAGAGCTCGGCACCCTCCAGGCCGCACTGCAACCAGGCAGCCCCAGCCGGACCACGGAACTGGCGGTGGCGGCGGGCCGGGCACGGGACGCCATCCGCGCCATTCCGGTTCCGCCCCGGATCATTGCCGCCGTGGAGCAGGCGTACGCAGCGCTGGGGAAAGCGACTCCCGTTGCGGTAAGGTCCTCGGCCACGGCCGAGGACCTTCCGTTTGCGAGCTTCGCGGGCCAGCAGGACACGTACCTGAATGTCATCGGCATCGACGCCGTCCTCGAAGCCGTGAGCAACTGCTGGGCCTCCCTCTGGACGGACCGGGCAGTAGCTTACCGCGCAGCCCTGGGCATCGCCCCGCACGAAGTAGCCCTCGCCGTCGTCATCCAGCGGATGGTTGATGCTGCGTCGGCCGGGGTGATGTTCACGGCCAACCCGCTGACCGGCAAGCGCCGGGAAGCTGTTATCGACGCCGCACCGGGGCTTGGTGAAGCGGTGGTATCCGGGGCCGTCAATCCGGACCACTTTGTGGTGGACACAGAAAAATCCCAGGTCCTTGAGCGGAAGCTGGGCGATAAGCGTGTCATGGTGCGCCCGCTTCCGGACGGTGGAACGGAGATGCAGGACCTGCCCGGCGGGGCGGAGGCTTCCAGCCTCTCAGACGCGCAAGCCGTTGAACTCGCGGCCCTCGGCGTTCAGGCCGAACGGCACTTTGGCTCGCCGCAGGACACCGAATGGGCCATCGACACCGGCGGCTCCCTCTGGCTGACCCAGTCCCGGCCCATCACCACCCTGTACCCGATCCCGGAGAGCCGCTATCCCGGCAAAGGTAACAGGGTCTACCTGTGCTTCAGCCTGGCCCAGGGCCTCACCCGCCCCCTCACGCCCATGGGCCTGGCGTCGCTTCGGCTTATTGCCTCCTCTGTAGCCAAGGCCGCCGGTTTTGCCGTCCCCGAGCCCCGGCATGGCCCCCCGCTTTTTGCCGAGGCAGCCCAGCGCATGTACTTCGACCTCACCACGCCGGTGAGGAGCAACGTTGGCCGCCGGATCCTGCCGCGGGTTTTTGACGTCATGGAAGCTCGGTCAGCCATGGTGTTGCGCCGGGTTTTTGACGACCCCCGGTTCTCGGTAACCCGCAGGACCCCGCTCGGACTGGTGCGCCATGTCCTGCCGGCAGCTGTGCGGGCCCGCGCGCCGGAGTCGATGCTCCGGGGGCTGTTCCGGCCCAAGGCTGCGCTGCGCCGCCTGGACAGCTTTGCCCGGCAATTCGCTGACGACTTGGAGCTGGGGCCGGGGGCCGGGCCGGTTGAACGGCTCGACCACGCCGAGCGGCTCCTGGGGAGCAGGCTCTTTGCGGTCGTCCCGGCCATTCTGCCCCTGCCCGCGCTGGGATTCGCAATGCTTTGGCTGGCGGGAAGACTGCTGGGAGGCACAAATCGCTGGGAGGACCTGCAGAAAGTGCTCCGGGGCCTGCCGCAGAACGTGACCACCGAGATGGACCTCGAGCTGTGGCGCCTCGCATCAGCACTGAAGGATGACCGCGAGTCGCGCACGGTTTTGGAGGCGCGGCAGCCGTCCGAACTCGCAGCGGAGTTCGACGCCGGGCGCCTGCCCCCTGTCCTGCACGCAGGCCTGGTACGGTTCCTCGAACGTTACGGGCACCGGGCAGTGGCGGAAATCGATGTGGGCATGCCCCGGTGGTCCGATGACCCCACCTACATCCTTGGTGTGCTGGCCAACTACCTGCGCCTCGCCGATCCCGCCATGGCACCGGACGTTCAGTTCAGCCGGGCAGAGGCAGAGGCAGAGGCCGAAGTGGAGCGGCTGGTAGCCGAGGCACGCCGCCGCGGCAGGGGACGTGCGCTGCTGGTGGCTGCGGCGTTGCGCCGCACAAGGTTTTTCGCCGGGCTCAGGGAGCTGCCCAAATATCAGCTGGTCCTGGGACTGGCTGAAGTGCGGGCACAGCTGGCCCATGTGGGAGCGGCGCTGGCAGAGGAAGGCCAGCTGGAGAGCCCGGACGACGTCTTTTTCCTGGACTTCGAGGAGGTCAGGCAAGCACTCGCCGGCCGGAGCGCCAACGGGGCCAGCGAACCCCGCAAGCTGCGCGAACTTGTCGTGGAGCGGCGCGCGGCCTACGCCAGCGAACTGGGCAGGCGCCATATTCCACGGGTCCTGCTCTCGGACGGCACCGAGCCTGAGGTGCTGCACGCGGCGAGTGCCGGGGTGGTCGACGGCGCGCTGTCCGGCAGCCCGGCATCAGCGGGTTCGGTCACGGCTCCTGCCCGGGTCATCCTGGATCCCGTTGGTGCCCACCTTGAACCCGGAGAGATCCTGGTGGCGCCGTCCACCGATCCCGGCTGGACTCCCTTGTTCCTGACAGCCGGCGGCCTGGTGATGGAGATGGGCGGGCCCAACTCGCACGGTGCCGTGGTGGCGCGGGAGTACGGCATTCCCGCCGTCGTGGGGGTTCCGGAGGCCACCGTCCGGCTTGCCACCGGACAAATAATAACGGTCGACGGCGGCGCTGGAACCGTAGTGCCCGCGTAGCCTCCGGCGGGCTCCCGGACAGGTGTAGGGAACGGGCCTGAGGCGTACCCTTGGACTATGGGCTCCAATGACGGAGACGGCTGGACTACGAACCGCCGGAGTATGGAGAGCAGGCGCGGCATGAACCGCGCCTGGTTGCGGTGGGTTCCTGCCGTGGCGGCACCTGCAGTGATCGCCGCCGGGGTATTGGTGGGATCCATTCCGGCGCGGGCCGGCGATCCACTGCCTGGCAAGACCCCGGCCGAAGTGATCGCCCTAATAGCCGGTCACAGGACGCACACTTTTTCGGGAACTGTCCAACAGTCCTCCGAGCTGGGGCTGCCGGAACTGCCGGCAACTGGGCCCACCTCGGGACCGGCATCTGCCGGCGGCGCAGCCTCAGTGATGGAGTTCCTCACCGGGGAGCGTACGGCCCGCGTATTCATGGACGGGAAGACCAAGGCGCGCATCCAGGTGGTGGACCGTCTCGCCGAGCGGGACATCATCCGCCGTGGCAACGACGTCTGGTTCTACTCGTCAAAGGACAACTCGGCCGCGCACCTGACCCTTCCGGCCTACGCCAACGACCTGCCGCTCACCCAGCCGCCGCTGGCCGACCCGGGCAACACGGGGACGCCACCCCTTGATAAGCCGCAGCGGGTCCCGCCCACGCCGCAGGAGCTTGCAGAGAAGTTCCTGGCCGCGGCGGACAGTTCAACTGCCGTATCAGTGGGGCCGGACGTGGAAGCCGCCGGGCGCCCTGCCTACAACCTGCTGCTTGAGCCGCGCGCCGGTGGCACCCTCGTGGGCAAGGTGGCCATCGCCGTCGACGCAGCCAGCGGCATGCCGCTCGCCGTGGAAGTGACGGCCCGCGGCGCAGCACAGCCTGCCTTCAGCGCCGGATTCACCAGCCTGTCACTGGAGGCTCCGGACGAGGCGCTGTTTAACTTCGTCCCGCCGCCGGGCAGCACGGTGGAGGAGCTGCAGTCCCGCCATCCCGAACGCTGGCCGCTCACCCCGGGTTTCCCGGCCGGTCCAGGCAAGCACGTCACCCCGGATGACCCGGCCGAGAGTATCAAGGACAAGGTCCGGCCCTACCTGGCCGGCGCCGGCTGGGAGACGGTGGTGGAAGTTCCGGCGGAGGCAGGGGCTGCCGCAGCCCTGGATACCTTCCTGTCCCGGAATCCGCTGCTGTCCCAGGCCGCCGTCGCAGTTCCCGGCGGTCGGCTGCTCTCCACCACGCTGTTCAACGTCCTGCTCACCGACGACGGCCGGATCTTCGCGGGCATGGTCCCGCCGGAGAGGCTGCAAGCCGCATCCGCAGCTCCGTGACAGGGGCCGCAGGAGGCCCCGGCTGGCGGACCCACGGCCTGACCATCGAGACGCAGGGGCTGACCAAGCGGTTCGGGCAGCAGGTGGCCGTCAATGGCCTTGACCTGGCGGTGCCACCCGGCGCCGTCTTTGGTTTCCTGGGGCCCAACGGCTCCGGAAAGACCACCACCATCCGGATGCTGCTGGGCCTCGCCGCCGCCTCCGCGGGGTCTATCCGGTTGCTGGGAATGGACATGCCCGGCAAGTTCCAGGAAGTACTCCCGCGGGTGGGGGCACTGGTGGAAGGCCCGGCCTTCTATCCCTTTCTCTCCGGGACCGCGAACCTCCACCGCCTCGACGCCGCCACCCGGCATGCCGCGCCAGCAACCCGCAAAGCCCGGGTGAACCAGGCACTGGAACAGGTGGGACTGGGCCACGCCGCGGGCAAGAGGGTGCACGCCTATTCCCTCGGCATGAAGCAACGGCTGGGCATTGCCAACGCGCTGCTGTCACCCCGCGAGCTGCTGGTGCTGGATGAGCCCACCAACGGACTGGACCCCCAGGGCACACGTGAAGTGCGGAACCTCGTCCGTTCCCTCGCAGCCGACGGCACCACTGTCTTTGTTTCGAGCCATCTGCTGGCCGAGGTGGAACAGATCTGCACCCATGCAGCCATCATGAGCGCAGGCCGGCTCGTGGCCCAGGGCCCGCTTGCCGAACTGCGCCGGTCCGGGAGCGCCTGCATCCGGCTCGTGACACCGGACGCCGGAGCCGCCATGACAGTCCTGGCGCGCCTGGGATTGTCGCCGGAGCCCGAAGCTGCGCAAGCTGACGGTGAGGTGGTGACGGCGGTGCTTGCCGGGTCCGGGGCGCTTGCGGGACCGGATGCTGAGGCCGGAGGGCCCGCGCCCGGGGCCGCTCCGGATGCCGCCGCGGGTGGCACCGCCCCTGAAGATATCGTGGCCCACCTGGTGCAGGCGGGCGTCCGGATCCGTGGGTTCGCGGTGCAACGGGAAAGCCTCGAGGACCGCTTTGTTGCCTTGACGGGGGAGGGGTTCGACGTTGCCCGATAGCGCGCGGCAGGAGACCAGAAAGACAACAGGAACAGCAGGAAGGAAGCCCGCGTGGGCGCCGCACGGATCCGGGCTGTCTCTTCCGCTGTCGGAACTTCGGGTGCTGTTTGGGCGGCGGCGTACATGGGCCCTGCTGCTGGCGCTGGCCGCCATCCCGGTCCTGATCGCGGTGGCCGTCAGGATCTCATCCGCGGTTCCGGCGGGGCGGGGTCCTGCTTTTCTCGACCGCATCACGCAGAACGGGCTGTTCGTGGCCTTCACCGCCATGCTGGTATCTGTTCCACTTTTCCTGCCGCTGACGGTGGGCGTGGTGGCAGGTGACACCATCGCAGGCGAGGCCAATCTGGGAACGCTGCGGTACCTGCTGGTTGCTCCCACGGGCCGCGTGCGGCTGCTGTTGGTGAAGTACGCGGGGGCCCTGGCGTTTTGCCTGGCCGCGCCCGTCACAGTCGCACTGGCCGGTGCCGCCATCGGGGCGGCGCTCTTCCCCGTGGGTCCCGTGACTTTGCTGTCCGGGGACGTGATCGAGCCGCCGGAAGCCGCGCTGCGCCTCCTCCTGATTGCTGCTTACCTTGCCGTTTCCCTCGCCGGGCTCTCAGCGATAGGGCTGTTCCTTTCGACCCTTACAGTGGTTCCAGTAGGTGCCATGGCCGCCACGGTGGTGGTCTCGGTGGTGTCCCAGGTCCTTGACCAGCTGCCCCAGCTCGAGTGGCTGCACCCGTGGCTGTTCAGCCATTACTGGCTGGGCTTTGGCGACCTGCTCCGCCAGCCGGTGCTGTGGGACTCGTTCACCAGCAACGCCTTGCTGCAGGCGGGGTACATCGCCGTGTTTGGGGCGCTCGCCTATGGACGTTTTGTCACCAAGGATGTGTTGAGCTGACCCGTGCCGGTTCGTGCCGCGGGTCAGTAACGCGCCGCGTATCCGTAAAGCTGCATGCCGGCCATCGCGCTGAGCGAGGTGACCCCGATGCCCTCCTGCGGATTCAGTGCGTGCACCACCTGGCCGTTCCCCAGGTAGATGGCCACGTGGTAAAAGTTCGACGGCGATCCCCACACCAGCAGGTCGCCACGCCTTGCCTGCGAGATGGGAACGTGGACGGAAGCAGCCGCGTACTGCTGCGCGGCCGTGCGGGGTAGGTACTTGCCGGCGGCTGCGAACGCCGTTTGCACAAGCCCTGAGCAGTCGAAACCGGTGGGGCCCGTGCCGCCCCACTGGTAGTAGTAAGGTGCACCGACCTTGCTCAGGGCCACCGAGATGGCAGCCTCGTAGGTTCCACTTCCAATGGATGGTGCAGGTGCAGGTGCAGGTGCCGGGACTGGTGCGGGTGCCGGAGCTGCGGGGGCAGGTGCGGGAGCGGGAGCAGGTGCGGGAGCGGGAGCAGGGGCTGGTGCCGGAGCTGCTGGGGCAGGTGCCGGTGCCGGTGCAGGAGCGGGGGCAGGTGCAGGTGCCGCCGGTGCCGGAGCTGCCGGAGCGCGAGCTGGACCTGGAGCTGCGGGCACGGCAGGAGCCGGTGCCGCAGGGGCTGCCTGGGCAGGCCGGTTTCCCGGAGCACCCGGCTGCTCCTGGGCGGACCGCTCCGCAGCTGCCAGCGCCGCCTCCAGCCTGGCCTCCTCGCGCTGCCGGTCGAGGGCATCCACCCTGGCCGATTCAAGGGCAACGGTGGTGTTCCGGAGCTTGGCCAGCTGGTCCACCAGGACGGTGCGCTGGGCCTTGGCGTCCGCCACGGCCTTGGCCTGGGCCGCATTGGCCTCTTCAGCTTGGGTCTTCCGGGCTTCCGCCGTCCTTGCGGCATCATCGGCCGCTTTTGTGGCATCCTCAGCGGCCGCCGTCAGCGACTCCGAGGCCTGGGCTGCCGCATCTGCCGCCTCGAAGGCCCGGCTCCGGCTGGCCGAAAGGGCCTGCAGCGTGGCGGCCTGCTGGATGGTGTCCCCGCTGCCGCTGACAAAGGTACCCAAGGTGGGGTTGAGCCCGCCGTGGCGGTAGAGGTCCCCGGCGAGTTGCCCCACCTGCTTCTTGGCTCTGTGCTGCTGGTCCTGGGCTGCAGTGGCCTTCGCCGAAGCGACAGCCGCCGCCGACGAACGTTGCTGCAGCTCCACCAGGGCCTCGCTGTAGGCGTTGTTGGCCTGCATTGAAACAGCGAAGGCGGCTTGTTGCGAGCTTGCCGCGGACTCGAGGATCCGTTCAATGGAGGAGACCTGGTCCGCTGTGGCAGACGCGCTGGCCTTGGCAGCCGCGATATCCTCCGCCGACGGCATTTCTGGAGCTGCAGGTACGGAGATGTGCGGCGCCAACGGCGTTGTTACAGCTCCTGCCGGCGCTGCCAGCGTTCCAATGAGCACCGCGGCGGCGCACAGCACGGCCGCTTTGCGCCCGGATCCGGTCAAAACCATCTGCAGAAACCTCGAAGTGATAAGGCTGGGAGGTCCTGATCACGGCAGGGCGGTGCCCCTGGTCTGCTCCCCAGCAGTCCCGAGGCTACGTGAGCTTCTGCACTTTAGCAACAGCCGTCACATCAATAACATAAACCACAACAGTGTCATTTTCGGCTTAGCCAAGCTGGCGTGTCGCAGCTCGAGCACGCGCCCACCAGTAATAGACCGCGGGCTGAGTAACACGGCTAGGCGTGCTGGTGCGCCTCGTGTTCGGAGTGCGTGGCCGGTTCCAGCTGGAACGTGCAGTGGTCGGTATCGAAGTGGGAGCCCAGGCAGGTCACCAGCTTGTCCAGCAACTGGTCCGCTCCGCGGGCGGTCAGCACGCCATCCTCCACCACCACGTGCGCTGAGAAAACAGGCACGCCGGAAGTGATGGTCCAGATGTGGATGTCGTGCACGTCGGAAACGCCCTCCACGGACAGAATGTGTTCGCGGATCATCTGCACTTCCACGCCCTTGGGGCTGGCTTCGAGCAGAACATCAACCACATCGCGCAGGAGGGTCCATGCCCGCGGCAGGATTAACAGGGCAATCACCACCGACGCGATAGTGTCAGCGGCCTGGAAGCCGGTGAGCATAATGACCACAGCGGCAGCTATGACGGCGAAGGAACCCAGCAGGTCGCCCAGGACTTCAAGGTAGGCGCCGCGGACGTTGAGGCTTTCCTGGTGTGCCCCGCGCAAGATGAGGAGCGAAGCGATGTTGGCGGCAGCACCGAGGATTGCGGCGAACAGCATGATGTCCGTCTGTACCTCAGGCGCGGTACCAATCCGCCGGATTGCTTCGGAAAAGATCACTACGGAGATCACGACCAGGATCAATGCATTGGCCAGGGCCGCAAGGACTTCGGCCCGCTGGTACCCGTAGGTCCGCTGGTCGCTTGCAGGTCGGCCGGCAATCCAGGCGGCAAGCAACGCGATGGTTACCCCGGCCGCATCGGAGAGCATATGTCCGGCGTCGGCAAGCAGTGACAACGAACCGGAGAGGGCTGCACCCACCACCTGCACCAGGACCACAACCAGTGTGATGACGAGGACGGCCACAAGCCGCTTCCGGTGACGGCCCGTTGCGGTAATACCGTGCGTGTGGCTGTGGTCGTGTCCCATGCCTACAAGGCTAGCCCCAGCCGAGCTCGTGCAGCCGGTCGTCATCGATCCCGAAGTGGTGGGCGATCTCGTGGACCACCGTCACGGCCACTTCGTGGATGACGTCCTCGCGTGAGGAGCAGATGTCAAGGATGGGTCCGCGGAAGATCGTGATGCGGTCCGGCAGCGAACCCGCGTCCCACCAGGAGTCCCTTTCGGTCAGCGGCACGCCTTCATAAAGTCCCAGGAGGACTGTGTCCGGGTCCTCCCCGGCCGGTGGCACGTAGTCGTCCTCGATGAACACCGCCACGTTGTCCATGGCCCTGGCCAGCTTGTCCGGGATGCTGTTCAGGGCATCCTGGACGGCGGCCTCGAACTCGTTCGCGGACATGGAGAAGCTTTGGTGTTGGGCGGAGTGAAGGGGCTCGCTGGGACCCTCAGGTACGACGGGCAGACCCGGCGGCAGGCTGGCTGGCATACTCCGACTTTAGCCAAGAACCTTTTGCTTGGCTTCGCGTCCCCGTCGGGTCCTGCGCCGGGTCAATCCGACGCCCACAAGGCAGACCAGGCCGCCCACCAGGCCCAGTGCCGTGGGGATCTCGCCCAGGAGGAGCCAGGAGATCAGGATGGTGGTGCCGGGCACCAGGTAGGTGGTGGCTGCGAGCTTGCCGGCCTCGACCAGCGAGAGCGCGTAAGCCCAGGTGGTGAAGGCAATGGCCGTGGGAAAGATCCCAAGGTAGACCAGGCCCATGGTTGCTTCGGGCGGTGCGGCCTGGACTTCGGTGATCAGCTGTCCCGTAAACGGCAAGCAGCACAGTGCGCCCACCAGGATCCCGAACCATGTGGCCTGCGCGGCGGGAAACTTCCGCAGTACGGGTTTTTGGATGATGACGCTGACTGCGGCGAGCACGGCGGCAAGGAGGCACAGCAACACGCCAGCAACATCCGCCGTCGAATCTTCCCCTGGCACGGAAGGCCGGCCCGAACCCACTGCAATCAGCGCTACCCCGGCGAAGGCAACCAGGCTTCCGATGATCAGCCACCGCGGGAAGCCCTCCTTGAGGAAGATGCCGGCCATGATGGCCACGAGGATGGGATTGACGTTGATGAGCAGGGCACTGGTTCCTGCGTCCAGCACGTGCTCGGCCGCGTTCAACGCCACGTTGTACCCGCCGAACCACATCACCCCGTAGGCGAGGATGGGCCACCACTCCCGGCCCCGGGGAAGGAGCCTGCTCTTCAGCAATTGGGGGAGGACCAGTAAGGCCAGTACGACGGCGGCAATGGCCAGCCTGCCGAGCGTCAGGGAGCCGGGGGAGAAGTGGGGGCCGATCGCCCGGATTCCCACAAACGCCGAAGCCCAGAGGACCACGGTGACGGCCATGGCAGCCACGCCGAGTGCTTTGATCCGGGACGCGGGGGCAGGTGGAGGAGCCGTTGTGCTGACGGGGGTGCTTGATGCCATGGTGCCAATCTAGCCGGGGGCAGGGGTCAGTGGCTGGCGGAAATCGGCCACGTCTGGCCAAGTTCCTGCCAAAGATAAGCCAAAGTGCCGCAATGGATACCGGGTTGCCGGTTAGGATGCGGGTTATGGCCTCAAACCTTTCTCCTCCGCGTGATACGGCCCGAGTGGTCCGGACAGTCATCTGGGTCGTCATTGCAGCAGTGGTAGTGGCCGGCGTGGCCTGGTATGCCGCGCTGACCTTCGGGAAGTCCCAGGAGTCCGCGCCGCCGGCCGCGGGTGCTGAACAGCTTGTCCGGGCGGACAGCCACCGCTTAACCAGCCCGGCGGTGGAGAAAGCGCAACTGGTGGAATTCCTCGACTTCGAATGCCCGTCCTGTGGGTCCGTCCATCCGGTCGTGGAGGAATTCAAAGCGGAGTTCGGGGACCGGATCACGTTCGTCCACCGGCACTTCCCCCTGTCAGCCCACCCGAATTCAGGCCAGGCGGCCTTGGCCGCGGAGGCGGCTGGACAGCAGGGCCAGTACCAGCAGATGGCCAACAAGCTGTTCGAAACCCAATCCCAATGGGCGGGAAGCCAGAAGTCCCAGGCGCCGCTGTTCCGGACTTACGCCCAACAGTTGGGGCTGGACCTTTCGCAGTTTGACGCTGTCGTCGCCGATCCAAAGACGGAGGAGCGCATCCTGGCGGACATCGCGGACGGAAATGCCTTGGGCGTGACCGGAACCCCCACCTTCTTTCTCAACGGGGAAAAGCTCACCCTGTCCAGCAAGGCCGACTTCCGGCAGAAACTCGCGGACGCCGTCAAGTAGGGCTAGTTCGCCGCGGCCCACTCCAGCAGCCGCTCCACTGGCCACGTGGTGATGATGCGTTCCGCGGGGACACCGTTCTTCTCCGCGCGCTCGGCACCGTATTGCAGGAAGTCAAGCTGCCCGGGCGCGTGCGCGTCACTGTCAATCGAGAAAAGGCACCCGGCTTCCAGGGCAAGCTGGATCAGGGCATCCGGCGGGTCCTGGCGCTCCGGCCGCGAATTGATCTCCACCGCCACGTTGTGCTCCGCGCAGGCGGCGAACACCTCCTTGGCGTCGAATTCCGACGGCGGGCGCGTGCCCCGCGATCCCTCCACCAGGCGCCCCGTGCAGTGTCCCAACACATTGGTCTGCGGATCCTGGATGCCTTTGAGCATGCGCCGCGTCATGGTGTTCCGGTCGGCGCGGAGCTTGGAGTGGACGCTGGCCACCACGATGTCCAGGCGGTCCAACAGGTCGGGATCCTGGTCCAGCTCGCCCGACTCCAGGATGTCCACCTCGATGCCGGTCAGCAGCCGCACCCGGTTTTCCTGCTGCCCGTCGGAGCTGGGATGCGTGCCGTCATTAATGGCTGCCACGACGTCCAGTTGCTGCAGGAGGCGTTCCGCTGAGAGCCCGTTCGCGATGGTGAGGTTGGGGGAATGGTCCGTCAGTGCAAGGTAATCCCTGCCGAGGACCCCGGCGGCTGCCACCATCAGCTCAATGGGGGAGCCGCCGTCGGACCATTCGCTGTGGCTGTGCAAGTCTCCCCGCAGCGCTTCCCGGATGTCCGCGCCCCCGGAAACCAGCGGCTGCACGCCCTTCTCCCGGAGGTCGGCGAGGTAGTCCGGGACCTGGCCCTCCACGGCGTCCCGAATGACCTGGTAGGTCCGGTCGCCGATTCCCTTCATGGATTTCAGCCGGCCGTTCCGGGCCCGGGCCGCCACTTCTTCCGGCGACAGCGGGGCGATCACCCCGGCGGCTTTCCGGAAGGCCTGGACCTTGAAGGTGGCAGCGCGTCCGCGCTCCAGCCAGAAGGCAATCTCGTTGAGTGCTGCAACGGCGTCCATCAGTCCATCTTTACCTGTTCCTGCTGCTCTGGGCGTGTGTTTTCGCCGATTTTGGATTATTCCTGAGTAGGCCCTATAGTTTTAGAGTCCAGTTCGGAGCAACGCGAAGAAGAAAGACGGAAAGCCTCGCTTTACGCCTTTATTTTTGTGCCGAATGGGTTCTGGCCCCCATCGTCTAGCGGCCTAGGACACCGCCCTTTCACGGCGGCGGCACGGGTTCGAATCCCGTTGGGGGTACGCAAGGAACTGGTCAAACAGACAAAAAATGTCTGGTAGGCTGGAAGCCTTGAAAAAAGCGGTAGAGATACTGTGAAGCAAGAAACGCAAGGCCCTGTAGCGCAGTTGGTTAGCGCGCCGCCCTGTCACGGCGGAGGTCGCGGGTTCAAGTCCCGTCAGGGTCGCTCTGATTGTTGGAAGAAATTCCGGCTCTCATGGTGACATGTCACCTAGGCTCTGTAGCTCAGTTGGTAGAGCGTTCGACTGAAAATCGAAAGGTCACCGGATCGACGCCGGTCGGAGCCACCACTGGGAAGCATCAGTTCTTCGGAACTGGTGCTTTTCTTCTTTAACGCTGGCTCTGGACTCTGAGCTCCCTGCCGCAGGCGTCGTGACCGTAGGGCGCTCCACCATTTGCGGGCGCCCTCCCTGCTGCCGTTAAGTCACAGCCAGGGGATAGTGTTGGGATCAACAGAAGGGGGAGTGCCTGATGGAAAACCAGAACCCACAACCCGGTCAGGGCATCCAGAGCCGTGCCGTCCCGGTTCCTGTGCCAGTGCCTGGTCTTGGCCGCACAGTGATCTCCGAAACCGCTGTCGCCAAAGTGGCCGGAATTGCCGCCCGGGCCGTCCCTGGGGTCTACTCACTGGGCTCCGGACCGTCACGTGCCCTCGGCGCCATCCGCGACGCCGTCGGCAGTTCGGATCATGCGGCCGGCGTGCGTGCCGAGGTGGGTGAGACGCAGGTTGCAGTGGATATCAGCCTCGTGGCGAGCTATGGAACACCGCTCCATTCACTGGCCAACGAGGTCCGCGCGGCAGTTTACCGGGCGGTCGAGGAACTCGTGGGCCTGCAGGTTATCGAGGTCAACGTGGAAGTCACCGACGTCTACGTGCCGCCTCCACTCAAACCCACTGCCGGTTCCACTGAAAGGGAGGCTCTGCTGTGAACCTCACCGTGGCCGGTACCGCCATGGGTGCCTTTGTTGCCTTTATGTCCCTGGAATTCGGTTTGTGGGGCTTCCTTATATCCCTGCTGTTTATGGCCATCGGGGCACTTCTGGGCCGCGCCGCGGAAGGGAAACTCGACCTTCGCGGCGTCCTGGACGCCATCATCGGCCGGCGCTCGTCCTCATGAACTCCACCGCCCCGGCCATCCGGGGCCAGGAGCTGAGCGGACACAACCGCATCAGCACGCAGGCCCTGACAAGCCTCGCCAAAGCGGCAGCCGCCCAGTTCCTGGGCGTGGATACGGACGATGTCCGGGCTGACTGGGCGGACGACGACGGCATGCTGGCGCTGTCCCTCGTCACACCTATCAGCATCCCGCCGTTGAACGCCGTGGTGATGGACCCCTTGCGGGTGGAGGGCGCCGGGGGCTCTATCTGGGACCGCACTGTGAGGGCAAAGGCCCGCATCCTCGCCACGGTGACAGAGCTGAGCGGGGCACGGTTGAGCCGGGTGGACATCAGGATCAGCGGGGCCAGGATCAGCGAAGGGGGACGCGTGCAATGAGCCGGCAGATGGAAAGCCAGGGCCCGGATATGGGCCGCATCCTGCACCGGGAGACGCACTCCTCACGTGCCGTGGTGGCCACCACTGCCGCGGTCCTGGTCATTGCACTTGCTGCCTACGGACTCCTCGAAGCTGCTGTCCATGCCTTTGGACAGCCGGCCTGGCTGATTGAGCCGCAGGTGGCAGCTGAACGCCTGGTGGCTCTGCCCGCAGGGATTTCGCCGTTGCTGCTGGGCGCCATTGGAGCAGTGCTCGCCATGTTCGGCCTGGTATTTTTCCTCAACGGGGTCCTGCCGGGGCGCCGTGCCCGGCACCTTGTCCGCGGCGGTGGGGACGCCGCTGGCCCTGCCGTGGTGGTGGACGATGAAGTCATCGCTTCCTCCTTGGCGCGCCGTGCCCGGCTTGCCGCTAACGTCACACCCGAACAAGTCACGGTGGTGGTCTCGCAACGGCAGGTAGTGGTGAATGTCCGGCCCACCTCCGGAGTTCCCGTGGACCATGATGCTGTGCTCAATGCCGTCCAAAGCGAGCTCGGCGGCATGGCACTGGATCCAACACCGGAGGTGCAGGTCAATGTGGCGCCGTCAGGAGTGATCGGCGCATGAACAGCACCCCTACGCTTCTCAACCGGATTCTGATTGCGCTCCTGGGGCTGATGCTGATTGCTGTGGGCGCCCTGCTGATGCTGCTGGCCGCAGTCCCGGCCGCGGCTTCCTGGTGGCATTCCTGGTCACCCGGGGTCTGGAACCAAGTCAACCAGGCTTTCAACGCCACCAGGTTCCCCGGGCGGGGTGAAAGCTGGCTGTGGATCGTGGTGGCGCTGGCCTTGCTGGTGCTGATCGGACTCATGGTGGCCTGGGTTGCCCAGCAGGGCAAGGGCCGGGCAAACCTGCTGGCCGTCGAATACGATCCGGGTGAGGTCCCGGGCGACGTGCGGATCGGCGGAGGAGTGGCGGAGCAGGCGCTCAAACATGCCCTCGCGAACCGCCCCGATTTAGCAGGCGCCACCGTGACCACCTACGACGTCAAAGGCAGCCCGGCCCTGAAAGTGCGCCTCCTCCCGCGCCAAGGCGTGGCCCCGCACCTGCTCGCCGACGAGGTCTACGCGCTGGTGGCCGCACTGGAACAGGTGGTGGGAAAGAGGATTCCCGTGCTGATCCATATCGGCGCCGGCGCACGGACGCGCTTCAGCAGGGCTGAGCGCGTCCGCTGACCGACGGCTCATTCAGTCTTTGGCGAGATAGACAGCGCAGTCCACGGGCACTTCACGCATGCCCGCCCACTCGGCGGCAGGTTCCGGGCCACTGGAGAGAACCACGGAATACCCTTCAGGGACCGGGGCGGACGCGAACCCAAGGTTGCCCAACACCAGGATGTCCCCGTTATGGAAGGCCAGCACCCCGCTGTCCGGCGCATGGATCTCGGCCCAGCCAACGGACCCTGCACCCAGCCGCCGGGCGGCCCGGAAGGCAAGGGCAGCGCGGTAAAGCTCCAGGGTAGAGCCCTCCACTCCCTCCTGCTGGTCCGCCGCCAAGGGCCCAAAGCTGTCCGGCTGGGGGAGCCAGGGCTGCGAAGTTTCGCCGTCCCGGGTTATGGAAAAGCCGTAGCCCGGCAGCTCCGCGGTCCACGGCAACGGGACGCGGCAGCCGTCACGGCCGATCTCTGCGCCCCGGGTCCGGAAGAACGTTGGGTCCTGCCGCGCACCGGCCGGAAGGGTGGTGTGCTCGGGGAGCCCCAACTCCTCTCCCTGATACAGGTATGCGGAGCCCGGCAGGGCAAGCGAGATCAACGTCGCGGCCCTGGCACGGGCCAGCCCCAATGCGGGGTCGGGCTGTTCGTCATCTCCTCCCAGGCCCTTGGGAAACGTCGTGGGATCCTTAAGGCCGAACCGCGTAGTGTGGCGGACGGTGTCATGGTTGCTCAGCACCCAAGTGCAGGGAGCACCCACAGAGGAAGCCGCTGCCAGGGAGGCCTCAATGGATTCCGCCATGCGCTCCGCGTCCCAGCCTGCAAGCAGGAAATCGAAATTGAAGGCCTGCTGCATCTCGTCCGGGCGGGTGTAGCGGGCCAGCCGTTCCGCCGGCTCCACCCAGGCCTCGGCCACCATCATGCGGTCGCCGTCGTACCCGGCAAGCACAGAGTGCCAGTCGCGGTAGACGTCGTGCACGCCGTCCTGGTCGAAGAACGGCGAGGGGGGATAAACCGGGGACACCGCGCGGTGGGGCTCTTCGGCGTCGGTATGGGCTCCAGGTGCGTCACCGGGGCGGTGCGCAGCTTCCCGACTCACTTCCGGAGTGCCTTCAACCATTGCGGCAACACTTTCCCAGTCGGGCAGGCCGGGCTCCTTGATCAGGCCGTGGGCCACGTCCACACGGAATCCATCCACACCCCGGTCCAGCCAGAAGCGGAGCACCGAGCGCATTTCCTCGTGCACCTCGGCGTTTTCCCAGTTGAGGTCCGGTTGCTTCGTGTCGAAAAGGTGGAGGTACCACTCGCCGGGAGACCCATCAGCCTCGGTGATCCGGCTCCAGGCTGGCCCGCCGAAGATCGATTTCCAGTTGTTCGGGGCGAGGTTGCCATCACCGGAGCCGGGAACGTCGTCCTTGCCGGGCCGGAACATGTAGCGGGCCCGTTCAGGGGAACCGGGCGGTGAAGCAAGCGCCTCCTGGAACCACACGTGTTCGTCAGAGGTGTGGTTGGGTACCAGGTCCACGATGACCTTCAGCCCGCGCTGGTGAGCTTCCTGCAACATGGCATCGAAGGTCTCAAGCGACCCGAAGAGCGGGTCCACCTGGCGGTAGTCGGCGACGTCATATCCCCCGTCAGCTTGCGGGGATTTGTAGAACGGGGAGAGCCAAATGGCGTCCACTCCCAGCTGCTGCAGGTAGGGCAGGCGTTCCGTAACGCCGCGTAGGTCGCCCATGCCGTCACCGTTGCCGTCCGCGAAGGACCGGGGGTAGATCTGATAGACAACGGCGTCCGCCCACCATTCCTGGCGGGCTGGGCGGTTAACACGAACGTCCGTGTTGGACATTTGGTTCCTCTCAGATAACTTTTTGATGTAAACGCTTGCATTATTCGCAGCAACCTTACTAGTGTGAGCGTCACCACATCAACCTCACCTAGCAAGAGCACGCAGACCTACTTGTCACTCAGCGAGGAGCTTCAAGCTTATGAAAACCCCTAGATTCCTACTTCCGGTTGCCACCGCCGGTGTCCTGGCCCTGACCTTGGCCGCATGCGGCGGCGGCGGGGGCGGTACCACCGGCGGTGGCGGCGGTGGCGGCGGGGACGCCGAAGCCAACATAGACAGCCGGGGTCCCATCACTTACGTGCAGGGTAAGGACAACAGCAACGTTGTGCGTCCCCTCATCGAAAAGTGGAATGCTGCCCACCCTGATGAGAAGGTCACGTTCAAGGAACAGACCGACCAGGCGGACCAGCAGCACGACGACCTCGTCCAGAACTTCCAGGCCAAGAATGCTGACTACGATGTAGCGAGCGTTGACGTTGTCTGGACCGCGGAATTCGCTGCGAAGGGCTGGCTGCAGCCGCTCAAGGACAAGATGGCCGTTGATACCGCGGGCATGCTCGAACCCACCGTAGAGGCCGGCTCATACAAGGGCACGCTTTATGCGGCTCCGGTCTCCTCCGATGGCGGCATTCTCTACTACCGCAAGGACCTGGTTCCCGAGGCGCCCAAGACCTGGGACGAGATGATGGAGATGTGCTCCATCGCCAAGGCCAACAAAATGGGCTGCTACTCCGGGCAGTTCAAGCAGTATGAAGGACTTACCGTCAACGCTTCCGAGGCCATCAACTCGGCTGGCGGTTCCGTCCTGAACGACGAGGGAAAGCCGAACCTGAACACTGCAGAGGCCGAGGAAGGCTTGAACAACCTCGCCGAAGCCTTCAAGAACGGGAACATCCCCGCTGAGGCGATCACTTACCAGGAAGAGGAAAGCCGCCGCGCGTTCCAGGAAGGCAAGCTGCTGTTCCTCCGCAACTGGCCTTACGTGTACAACTTGGCCACGACTGAAGGCTCCTCCAAGGTCAAGGACGTGCTGGGCATGGCTGCCCTGCCAGGCAAGACCGGCCCCGGCGCTTCCTCCCTCGGCGGCCACAGCGCGGCCATCAGTGTCTACTCGGACCACAAGGCGACCGCCCTGGACTTCGTAAAGTTCCTCGTTGAAGAGGAACAGCAGAAGTTCTTCGCGACGCAGGGTTCCCTGGCTCCGGTGTTCGGCGCTCTCTATGAGGACAAGGAACTGGTCGCCAAGCTGCCGTACCTGCCAGTCCTGAAGACGTCCATCGAGAACGCTGTTCCCCGCCCCGTGACCCCGTTCTACCCTGCTGTCACCCAGGCCATCCAGGAAAATGCCTACGCGGCACTGAAGGGTGAGAAGTCTGCAAAGGACGCGCTGTCCGATATGCAGAAGTCCATCGAGACCGCCGGCGCAGGATCGTAACCAGCCATGGCTACCGAATTGGGCCCGACGCCGGTCAAAGGGCCGGCGTCGGGCACTACCCCGGTCCATCACGGACCCAAGGGCGTAGGCGAAGACAACAAGATCCTCAGCCAGGGCAAGTGGGCCTCGTGGCTACTTGCCCCGACCATCATCGCGCTCGGCATCGTGATCGTTTACCCGATCATCAGCGCGATCATCATGTCCTTCACGAAGGACGCGGGACTCGACCCGGTTACCGGCCTCTTTACTGAAGGCGGCCCGGCAGGCATCCAGAACTACGTGAACTGGCTGGGACAGCAGTGTGCTGCCCAGGGCGGCGGTACTGTCGCCTGCCCGCCAGGCACCCTGGGCGGGCAGTTCTGGACGGCAACTGGCACCACTTTCCTCTTTACTGTTATCACCGTTGCCTTCGAGACGGTCCTCGGTTTTTGGATGGCCATGATCATGGCCCGGACATTCAAGGGCCGCGGCCTGGTCCGGGCGGCCGTGCTCGTTCCGTGGGCTATCCCCACTGCCGTTACTGCGCAGCTGTGGCTGTTTATGTTCGACTTCAACGGCATCATCAACAAGCTGTTCAACGTCTCCATCTTGTGGACGGGCAGCGAATGGCCCGCAAAGTGGGCAGTGATCATCGCCGATACCTGGAAGACCACGCCGTTTATGGCGCTGTTGATTCTGGCAGGCCTGCAGATGATCCCTGCCGAGGTTTATGAGGCCGCGAAGGTGGACGGTGCCACCGCTTGGCAGCGGTTCCGGATGATTACCCTTCCGCTGGTCAAGCCGGCGCTGATGGTGGCCATCCTGTTCCGCACCCTGGACGCGCTGCGTATGTTCGACCTTCCGTACATCCTCACCGGCGGCGCCAACAACACCACTACGCTGTCCATCCTGGTGATCAACCAGATCAGGCAAGGCTTTAACTCTGCAGCCGCCTTGTCCACCATTACGTTCATCATCATCTTCCTGGTCGCGTTCATCTTTGTCCGCTTCCTTGGAGCGAATGTTGTGGAACAAAGCGGAGCCACCGGCAAGGGGAAGAAATGACAACCACAACTGCCTCCACGGCATTGCGGGCGCAGCAGGACAAGGGGCGCAAGACTGCGCAGAACCGGGAAAAGTGGGCAAGCGTCCGTACCTACGTCAGTGCGGCTGTCATCCTTATCTGGTGCCTTGCACCTGCTTACTGGATGGTGGTGACGGCGTTCCGCGAAGTGGGCTTCACCTACGACACAACGCCCTGGCCCACCCACGTGACGATGGACAACTTCATCACGGCCTTCGATACCTCGTTCGGCAACAGGTTCGGCCAGGCCTTGCTGAACAGTATTTTCATCGGCGTCACGGTAACGGTGATCTCGCTGGTGATCGGAGTGTTCGCGGCGTACGCCCTGGCACGCCTGAACTTCCGCTTCAAGTACCTGGTGCTGGGCTTCATCCTGGGGGCGTCCATGTTCCCGGGCGTTGCCCTCATCACCCCGCTGTTCCAGCTGTTCACCAACATCGGCTGGATGGGCACGTACCAAGCGCTGATCATTCCGAACATCTCGTTTGTCCTGCCCCTCACCGTTTACACGCTGACCTCTTTCTTCCGGGAAATGCCCTGGGAGCTGGAGGAATCGGCGCGCGTTGACGGCTGCACCCAAGGGCAGGCGTTCCGGAAGGTGATTATGCCGTTGGCTGCTCCGGCGATCTTCACCACGGCCATCCTGGCTTTCATCTCCTCGTGGAATGAATTCCTGATTGCCAGCCAGCTGTCAAACGAGGCTACGAAACCAGTGACGGTTGCCATTGCCAGCTTCGCCGGCGCGCAGCCCAACCAGATCCCCTACACGGCCATCATGGCCGCGGGCACCATCGTCACCATTCCGTTGGTAATTCTGGTACTGGTCTTCCAGCGCAAGATCGTTGCCGGCCTTACGGCAGGTGCGGTCAAGTGACAGGCGATGCTTCCCGCTCCCGGTCCGCCGGGGCGGGAAGCGACCGCCGCCGGATGAGGTCCGGTGAGGACTTTGACATCATCATCGGGTTCCTCGGATTCTGGGCGCTTGTGCTGCTGGTGGTCACCGTCTGGATGGAGGTGACGGCGCAGCCGGCACTCGGTTGGGCGCTGGGCCTTCTGGCCACGCTGCTCGCACTCTACGGAATGGTGCGGCTGCGTCGGCGCCTGCCTGGCCGGAGGTAGCGCACACAGGGTTCCGCCGCCGTCGGGCACCCGGCGGGAAGTAACACTGCGATGCGGGCCAGCGCTCAAAATACTATGGCCCAGGGGTATCGCGCGAAGCAGGGCGGATGCCTGCAGGGAGTACATGAGGGGACACCGTGGCACGCACAAGTGAAAGGTCGCAACGGGGCGGCCATAGCGGGGTCAGTATTGAAGACGTCGCCGCCGCCGCGGGGGTGTCCACTGCCACGGTGTCGCGGGCGGTCCGGGGCCTGCCCCGCGTCTCACCCGCAACAAGGCAGAAAATTCTTGAGGTAGCGGGAGACCTGGGTTACGTGGCCTCCAGCTCCGCTTCCGGCCTGGCAACGGGCCGAACCAAAACCATCGGTGTACTGGCGCCCTTCGTCAGCCGCTGGTTCTTCTCCAAGGCCATCGAAGGCGCAGACCGGGAACTTCACGCCCGGAACTACAACCTCTCGCTGTTCAACCTCGGCGGCCATGGCAGCAACCGAGAGCGGCTCTTCAGCAAGACCATGGTCTACAAGCAGATCGATGCCCTGCTGGTCCTGTGTATGGCGTTGTCCCACGACGAACTGGAACACCTGCAGAAAATCGACATTCCGCTGGTGGTGGTGGGCGGCCACGTGGAGGAGTGCGCCTATATCGGTATAGACGACTACGCCGCCGCCTCCACCGCCGTCCGGCACCTGATCGACCTGGGCCATCGGGACATCGCCCTGCTCCACGGCGATGACGAAACAGACCTGAACTTCGATGTTCCCCGCGTCCGTATCCTCGCCTTTAAGGACGTCATGACGGCGGCGGGCCTCCCCACCCGCCCCGAATGGGACGAGTGGGGGGACTTCACGGTCAGCAGCGGACAGGAGGCCTTCCGCCGCCTGTGGGCCAAACCGGGCGACAAACCGACAGCCATCTTCTGCGCATCGGATGAGATGGCCATGGGCGTCATTTTTGAAGCGTCCAGGCTTGGGGTCCTCGTGCCGGAGGAACTTTCCGTGGTGGGTATCGACAACCACGATTTTGCTGACGCCATGGGCCTCACCACCGTGGGACAGCGGCCTGACGAACAGGCCGAGCTGGCCACCAAGATGCTCCTCGACGAACTGGACGGTGAGGCGGGAGCGGTTCAGTCCGCCGTCGCACCCCATGAACTGATCGTCAGGAGGACGACGGCGCCGCGCCAGTCCTAGCGCCGCCGGCGCTCCTGAGGGAGAGCTTCAGGAGGCGCGCGCCAGTTGCCGGATGGGGATCCAGCGGGAAGCCAGGCGGCGGTACGCTGCTGCGGCGCCCGTCATGTCGCCCTCGGCCAGGCATTCGATGCCCAGCCGGATGTCCATGGGCGAATCGTCCGGGTACACCTTGTCTGCAACAGCCCCGTAGTCCAGCTCCACCATCGAGTTCACATGGAAGAGTTCCAGCCACTCGGTGAGCTGCGCCAGATCGTCCAGCATGTCCAGGTCGGGTGCCGCCAACGCCAGGTTGGCCACAGCATAACGCGCACGCTCCAGGGCTTCCGTGATGGGTGCCCAGACCCGGACCGTGAGGATCCGGCCGGCAGCCTCCACTACGTCTTTATGGTCTGAATCCATAAAAAGGGAAAACCAGCTGAAGGGGATTCCCCAGGTGGACGCCCGCGTGTGGACACGGATGGCACCGTCACGGGCCTTCACCTGGTCGATTCTTTCCTGGTGCTTGTCCCGCTGCTCCTCCGGGATCAGCAGTTCGGCCAGCGGGCCGTGGATTCCCTCCATCAGGGCGTTCGCTGCCAAACCGGCCCGCAGTACCAACTGGCTGGGACAGTACAGCAGCTTAGGCTCGGCGTCAGCGCCGTCGTCGGACGGGCCTCCTGTGCCTTCTCGCGACGCCGGGGCCGTGGTGACGCGCACCAGGTCCGTCCGCCCCGTGGGGAAGGGGTCGCCGCCGGAACGGGTGATCCGTCCCAGTGAGGCCAGCAGTTCGGCGTTTTCGACGGCGGCACGCGAGGCAGCCTGCGCTCCGGCGGCAGCGATGGCTTTCCGCTGCTCTTCGGGGAAGGCGTCGAGCGGTTCGTAGACGCGAAGTGTTGAGGAGAATGGCAGGCCGGCCTGGCCCCGGTAGAGGTTTCCCGTCATCACGGTCTCCTTGAATGGGTCCGGGATGGTGTCATCAGTCTGCCAGTTCCACCAGCACTGGTGCGTGGTCCGACGCGCCCTTGCCCTTGCGCTCCTCGCGGTCAATCGAAGCGCCGGTCACTCGTTCGGCCAGGGCAGGGGAGCCCAGCACGAAGTCGATCCGCATGCCTTCCTTCTTGGGGAAACGCAGCTGGGTGTAGTCCCAGTAGGTGTAAACGCCCGGGCCGGGGGTATACGGGCGGACCACGTCGGTGAAGCCGGCAGACATGAAGGCATGGAAAGCGGCGCGCTCGGGCGGGCTGACGTGGGTGTACCTGTTGTTGACGAACAGGTCGATGTCCCACACGTCCTCGTCGAACGGTGCGATGTTCCAGTCGCCCATGAGTGCCACCTGTGCTTCGGGGTTCTGCGTGACGAGTTCCTGGGCGTGCGTCTTCAGGCTTTCCAGCCACTTGAGCTTGTACGGCATGTGTTCGTCGTCCAGTGAGCGGCCGTTGGGGACATAGAGGCTCCAGATCCGAACGCCGGCGCAGGTGGCAGCCATGGCGCGTGCTTCCTGGACCGGATCCTTGCCCGCCTTGCCGAAAGAGGGCTGATCCAGGAACGTCCGCTCAACATCATCCAATCCCACCCGGGACGCGATGGCCACACCGTTCCACTGGTTCACGCCGAAGTGGGCAACCTCGTAACCCATCCGTTCGAAGAGTTCCCAAGGGAAGTTGTCGTCTTTGCACTTCGTTTCCTGGATGGCCAGGACGTCGCAGTCGCTGCGCTGCAGCCAGGCCTCCACACGGTCGGCGCGGGCACGGAGCGAATTCACATTCCAGGTAGCAATCTTCACAGCTCCTAACTTACCGTGGCCGCGCGGATTGCGGGGCCGGGGCAGTGTTGGTGCAACGGGCGCAACGGTGCGGAACCGCCTGCGCTTCCGGCCCATTTCGCGGTTCTTCGCAGCGATATGCCCCACGACGGCGGCCGCCAGAGCGCCAAGGGGCGCGGTGGAGTTTAGTTGGAGGTCCGAGTATATTCGCAACCAGGAATGACCCGGGTCACACGCGAAGGAGCTTCCGGCCATGGTGCGCGAGCTTTCCCACTACGTCGGCGGCCAACACGCGGCCGGCACCTCAGGCCGTTTTGGCGACGTCTTCGATCCCTGCACGGGGACCGTCCAGGCCCGTGTGCCGTTGGCCGGTGGGGACGAGGTGACCAGCGCGGTTGCTGCCGCAGCCATGGCGCAGGAGGAATGGGCGGCCATGAACGCCCAGCGCCGCGGCCGCATCCTGCTCCGGTTCGTGGACCTGGTGAACCAGGACATGGACGGACTGGCGCGGCTGCTGTCCTCCGAACACGGCAAGACCCTCGCCGACTCCAGGGGCGACATCCAGAGGGGACTGGAAGTCGTGGAGTTTGCAGCTGCCGCCCCGCACCTGCTCAAGGGTGAATTCTCCACGGAGGCCGGACCGGGAATCGACATCCATTCCCTGCGTCAGCCCCTGGGCGTTGTGGCAGGGATTACGCCGTTCAACTTTCCCGCCATGATTCCGCTCTGGAAGTCCGGCCCCGCCTTGGCCGCAGGCAACGCGTTCATCCTGAAGCCCTCGGAACGTGACCCCTCTGTGCCGCTGCGTCTCGCCGAGCTTTACACCGAGGCGGGCGTTCCGGACGGGGTATTCAACGTGGTCAACGGGGATAAGGAAGCCGTGGATGCGCTCCTTGAGGACCACAGGGTCAAAGCCATCGGGTTTGTGGGCTCCACCCCTGTTGCCCAGTACATCTACGCCACGGCCACAGCCCACGGCAAGCGCGCGCAGTGCTTTGGCGGTGCCAAGAACCATATGGTGGTGATGCCGGACGCAGACCTGGACCAGGCCGCGGACGCTCTCGTTGGTGCCGGGTACGGCTCGGCAGGGGAGCGCTGCATGGCTGTTTCGGTGGCAGTTCCGGTGGGACAGGAAACAGCTGACCGGCTGGTCGCCAAGCTCCGGAACCGCGTGAAGGGGCTGAAAGTGGGGCACAGCCTGGACCGGGACGCGGACTTCGGGCCCGTGGTGGCCGCCGCCGCGAAAAAACGCATTGAGGGGCTTATCCAGGCGGGTGTGGACGAGGGCGCCAGCCTCCTGGCGGATGGCCGGGGCATCACGGTGGAAGGCTACGAAGGCGGTTTCTGGGTGGGGCCAACCCTCTTTGACCACGTGACGCCGGACATGGGCATCTATCGGCAGGAGATCTTCGGCCCCGTCCTCAGCGTGGTGCGGGCGGTCGATTACGATGAGGCGCTTCAGCTGTGCAGCAGGAATGAGTTCGGCAACGGCGTGGCCATCTTCACCCGTGACGGCGATGCAGCCCGCGATTTTGCCAGCCGCGTCGATGTGGGCATGGTGGGCATCAATGTCCCCATCCCGGTGCCCATCGCCTACTACACGTTCGGCGGCTGGAAGGCGTCAGGGTTCGGTGACCTGAACCAGCACGGAGCGGACGCCTTCCGCTTCTACACCAAGACCAAGACGGTCACCACCCGGTGGCCCTCAGGAATACGGCACGGAGCCAGCTTCGTGATGCCGGAAGGAAGTTGATGACGGACAGCTCGAAGACCGGTGAGGACAACCACAACGAGGTGCTGCTTGAGCGCCGCGGCCGGCTGGGGGTCATCACCCTCAACAGGCCTCAAGCCGTCAACGCCCTGACCGCCGGGATGGTGGGTGCACTTCTGGAGCAGCTCACCGCGTGGGCGGACGACGACGGCGTTGCCACGGTACTGGTGCGGGGGGCGGGTGAACGGGGGCTGTGTGCCGGCGGCGACATTGTGGCCATCTACGAGGATATTTCCGCAGGTGGAGGGCGCACGGCGGACTTTTGGCAAACGGAGTACCGGGTCAATTCCCTGATTGCCCGCTACCCGAAGCCTTACGTCGCCGTGATGGACGGGCTGGTCCTGGGCGGCGGCGTGGGCATCTCGGCGCACGGCTCCGTCCGCGTGGTCACCGAACGCACCCGGATGGGTATGCCGGAAACCACCATCGGGTTTGCGCCCGACGTCGGCGGGACCCTGCTGTTGTCCCGCGCACCGGGGGAGGCGGGAACCCACGCGGCGTTGACCGGCGCGCACCTCAGTGCGGCGGATGCACTGCACCTTGGCCTCGCCGACCATTATGTTCCGTCCGACAGTCTTGAGGAACTGATGGTGGCGCTGGAAACCGAAACAGCAGAAGCCGCCGTCGTACGTTACGCGGTGGACGCACCCGGCTCCGCGCTCGCCGGGCAGCGTGGCTGGATTGACAGCTGTTACTCCTCCGACAACGCCGAGGAGATTGTCCGCCGGCTCCGTTCCTACCGCGGTGCCGACGGCGGCGGAGATGCCACGGAGGCGGCCCGGGCTGCTGACATCATCGAGGCGAAGTCGCCCACGTCTGTCAAGGTCACGCTGGCCTCCCTCCGCCGGGTAAAAAACTTCACCCTGGATGAAGCCTTGGCGCAGGAATACCGCGTGGGGATGCGGTTCCTGGAAGCGCCGGATTTCCGGGAGGGCATCCGGGCGCAGGTGGTGGACAAGGACCGCATCCCCCGCTGGAATCCGAGCACCCTGGCTGAGGTGCTGCCCGAGCAGGTGGAGCTCTTTTTTGCGCCGCTGGGCAACAATGAACTGGATTTGGAGCTAAAGGAGACGGACCATGCCTGAGAACCACACTGTTGCTTTCCTGGGCCTTGGCCATATGGGCGGCCCCATGGCGGTGAACCTGGTCAAGGCGGGGTATGCGGTAGCCGGCTTCGATGTGGTGCCTGCAGCACTGGAAGTTGCGCGGGCCCACGGCGTTCCGGTTGCTGCCAGTGCTGTTGACTCAGTATCCGGGGCGGACGTGGTCCTCACCATGTTCCCCAGCGGCCGGCACGTCCTGGACGCATATCAGGGAACAGGCGGCGGGCCGGGACTGCTGGCAGCGGCGGCACCCGGAACCATGTTCCTGGACTGTTCCACCATCAACGTGGACGAGGCCCGGGAAGCAGCCAGGCTGGCCATTGAAGCAGGGCACCGCTCGGTGGATGCCCCGGTATCCGGAGGCGTGGTGGGCGCCGAAGCCGGGACCCTCACCTTTATGGTCGGCGGCGATGCGCAGGACTTCGAGGCAGTCCGGCCGCTGCTGGAAGTGATGGGCAAACGGGTGGTGCACTGCGGCACGCACGGGGCCGGCCAGTCGGCCAAAGTCTGCAACAACCTGATCCTGGGCGCCTCCATGATCGCCGTCAGCGAGGCCTTTGTGCTCGGCGAGAAGCTGGGCCTGAGCCACCAGGCGCTGTTTGATGTGGCGTCGGCGGCGTCCGGGCAATGCTGGGCGCTTACTACCAACTGCCCCGTGCCCGGCCCCGTCCCCACAAGCCCGGCCAACCGCGATTACCAGCCCGGCTTCGCCGGAGCATTGATGGCGAAGGACCTCAAACTCGCCGTCAACGCACTGCAAAGCACCGGGGTTGCCGCCCGGGTTGGACCGCTTGCGGCGGAAATTTACGATACGTTTGCCGCGGAAGGCGGCGCCGGCAGGGACTTCTCCGCGATCATCACGGATATCCGGAACAAGTCCGGCCAGGACAAGCAGGAACCACATCAGGCAGCGCAGGACGACGGGAGCCCGGAATGACGGAATACACGAACATCCTTGTGGAGCAGCGGGGCAGGGTGGGCCTGGTGACGTTGAACCGGCCGCAGGCTCTGAATGCCCTGAACAAAGCCACCATGGAGGAGCTCGTGTCAGCCGTTCGCCTCATGGATACCGACCCAGGGGTGGGGGCGGTGGTCATCACCGGCTCGGGCAAGGCCTTCGCTGCCGGGGCTGACATCAAGGAGATGGCGGCGCAGGGTTACATGGACATGTACGCCGCCGACTGGTTCCGCGGTTGGGAGGACTTCACCCGGCTGCGCATACCCACGATCGCCGCAGTGTCCGGATTTGCCCTGGGCGGGGGCTGCGAACTGGCCATGATGTGCGACCTCATCATCGCCGGGGACAACGCGAAGTTCGGGCAACCGGAAATCAACCTCGGCGTGCTGCCGGGCATGGGCGGATCGCAGCGGCTCACCCGCGCCGTGGGCAAGGCCAAGGCGATGGACCTGATCCTCACCGGCAGGTTCATCGGGGCAGAGGAAGCGGACCGCTGCGGCCTTGTGTCCCGGGTGGTGCCGGCCGAGGACGTTGTGGACGAGGCGATCAAGGCCGCCGACGTGATCGCGTCCAAGTCCAAGCCCGTGGCCATGGTGGCGAAGGAGGCCGTAAACGCCGCCTTCGAAACCGGGCTCGCCCAGGGGGTCCTCTTCGAACGCAGGCTGTTCCACTCCCTGTTCGCCACGGAGGACCAGAAGGAAGGGATGGCGGCGTTCACGGAAAAACGCCAGCCGGAGTTCGGGCACCGCTGAGGGAAATGGACTCCCGGCCGCCGCCCACGTCCGCCGATGCCTCAGCCGCCGTGCGGTTTTTCATGATGCGCCTCCGGCCGGTCCCGCCTCATCCTTGCCACAGCCTTGTCCTGGTCACAGCCTTTACGCAGGTGCGTAAGGTAGACAGGGGAGACCAATTTTGAACGCGGACGGGGAGTTGTATGTGGGGAACGGCGGCGGACGCAGGCGGCTCAACCGATAATCTCACCGGACTGGTGGGGGTTGCCGCGCGGGGCATCGAGCAGCTGGGCGAATGGGGCGTAGGGCTTTTTACCCTTGCTGAAACCGTGGTCCCGCCCATCCCCAGCGAAGTGATCCTTCCTCTGGCCGGCTATCTGGCCCGGCAGGGGTCCTTGAACCTGGTCCTCGTTTTTGTCACCAGCACGCTGGGAGCCTACCTGGGGGCAGTCTTCCTTTACTGGCTGGGAGCGAAGCTTGGATTTGAGCGTTCCATCCGCGGCCTGTCCCGGCTGCCGTTGGTGGATCGCGAGGACTTTGAGCACGCGGCGGGCTGGTTCCGCCGCCACGGACGGTCCTCCATCTTCTTCGGCAGGTTGCTGCCAGGGGTGCGGAGCCTGATCTCCCTTCCTGCCGGGGCGTCCGCGATGCCGTTCGGCACGTTCAGCCTCTACACCCTGGCGGGCAGCGGGCTGTGGAACGGGGCGCTCCTGGGACTCGGCTACCTGTTGGGCACCCAGTATCGGATTATTGAGGAGTACTCCCGGTTCCTGAACTACGCCGTGTACGCCGCCCTGGGCGTCACTGTGATGCTGCTGGTCGTCCGGCGTGTCAAGCGTGCGAAGGCAGCGCGCTGATCCTGCAGGACCTCGCTCCAGGAGCACGGGGCAGCTTCGAAGAGAAGAGCAATAAGGGGGCGAGCCCCGTCAGGGTTCGAGGAAGTCGCCGGCATTGCGGCGGAAGTCCCGCAGTATCCGGATCAGCTGATCCATATCGTCCGGCTCAAACCCGGGGTCGCTGAAAACTCCGGTGTTCAGTGCCGCCGTCGAACGCTTCGCCAGGGTACGGCCCTCGGCAGTGAGCTCAACCAGTGTGGTGCGGCCGTCGGTGGGATGCGGAGAACGGCGCACCAGCCCCGCGTCCTGGAGCCGGTCCACGGCATTGGTGATGGAGGTCGGATGGACCTGGAGCAGGGTGCTCGCCCTCTTCATGGGAAGGGAACCGTTCCGGGCGAAGCTCAGGAGCGCGAGCAGCTCATAGCGGGCGAACGTCAGCCCGAATGGCTTGAGCGCAAGTTCGATCCTGCCGAGGAGGATCTGTTGGGTCCGCATGATCGCCGTGATGGCGGCCATGGACGCAGCGACGTCCGCCCAGCCGTGCTCTTCCCAGTTCCGGCGTGCGTCGGCAATGGGATCACGGGAGAGCGGAGTACCCACAACCACCCTTTCCACAGGTGATGTACCTCACTTGGATGATGGACCTGTGCAATATACTAGGACATCCAATGGTCCGGCAAGGCCTGGCCCAGGTCATCGACTGGCACGGAGGGAGTTCGACGCCGATGCGGCCCATAGCACCCGACGCCGGAACTCCGCCTTTTCCAGACGCTGACCTGATGTACATCGTGGACCTCCTGCCGCCGGCTGAACGTGACAGGTACTTCAGCATCCGCCGGTTTTTTCAGTCCTCCGTCCGGCAGCGCTCCATTGAGTACTGGAACCGCGAGGAGTTTCCCTTTGGCCTTTTGGCAGATATGGGAAAGCACGGTCTCGGTGCCCTCCAGCTGGACGGCAGTTCCATCCTCTTCAAGGGCCTTATGTACGTGGAACTTGCCCGGGCGGATGTCTCCCTGTCTGCGTTGGCCGGGATCCACAATGAGCTGATTCTCGGCATGATCAGCCAACTGGGGTCGGAGGAGCAACAGGCCCGGTGGCTGCCGGGCCTGAAGACTTTCCGCCACCTCGGAGCATTCGCCTTGACGGAGCCGGACCATGGCTCTGACATCGCCGGCGGCCTGGAAACCTCAGCCAGGCTGGAAGATGGTGAGTGGGTCCTCAATGGAGCCAAGCGCTGGATCGGGGCCGGCACCATCGCCGACTTCGCACTCGTGTGGGCCAGGGACGAGGCGGACGCCGAAATCAAGGGTTTCATCGTGGAGACCGACCGTCCCGGCTATACGGCAACGAAGATTTCCAACAAAATCGGCCTGCGGATCATGCAGAACGCCGACATCGTTCTGTCGGACGTACGTATCCCCGCTGCCAACCTGCTGCCTGGGGCCGCGAGCTTCTCCCGCACCAACGAGCTGCTCCGGGACTCCCGCGCCTGGGTTGGCTGGCAAGGTGCCGGGATTCAGCTCGCCGCCTTCGACGTCGCCCGTACCTATATCCTGGGCAGGCGGCAGTTCGGCAAGGAGCTGGCCCGGTTCCAGCTGGTCCAGCAACAGCTCGCGGACATCCTGGGCAACGCTTCGGCCTCGCTGGCGCTGATGGCACAACTGGCGCGTATCCAGCAGGAGGGGAAGCTGGAGATGGCGCAGGCGGCCATGGCCAAGGCCACCATCACCCGTTTGGCACGGGCCTCGGTGGCGATGGGCCGTTCACTGCTGGGCGGCAATGGCATCACCAGCGATTATGAAATGGGCAAGCTGTTCGGTGACGCCGAAGTCCTCTACACCTACGAGGGTACCTATGAGATCAACTCGCTGATCGTGGGCAGGGCCGTCACCGGGAAATCCGCTTTCCTATGAGGCCCGCTTTCTTCATTCCAACCGGTGCCTCACCGTTGTTCTGCGGGGCTGGGATGGGTAGCATCGAACACTAAGCCTGCTTAGTTTTTTTGATGTTCGTCAAGGGGAGCGGGAATGAGCTTTATGAATTCAGTTGTGGTGATCACTGGAGCATCCAGCGGGATCGGGAGGGCCACCGCCCTGCGCTTCGCCGGCAAGGGCGCCCGGCTGGTCCTGGCTGCCCGCGGAGCGGAATCCCTTGAGGCCGTGGCTGCAGAATGCAGGAAGCGCGGTGCGAAGGCCATCGCCGTTCCAACGGACGTAGCCGACGCGGACCAAGTGGAGGAACTGGCAACCCGTGCCGTCGAGGAGTTTGGGCGCCTGGACGTGTGGGTCAACAACGCGGCGGTGGGCGCTTTCGGCCTGCTGACCGAGATCCCGCCAAAGGACTTCCAGCGAGTACTGGACGTCAACATCTCCGGCTACGTCAATGGCGCCCGGGCGGCCCTGACCCGACAGTCAGCCCAAGGCTCAGGCACACTCATCAATGTTGCGTCGATTGTGGCGGCAACCCCGCTGCCCTACTCCGCCGCCTATTCCATTTCCAAGGCCGCGGTGCGTGCCCTGACCGTGAGCCTCCGCTCCGAACTCGCCCGCGAAGGCGTCACCGGCGTAAACGTGTGCACGGTCCTGCCGGCTACCATTGACACCCCGTTCTACCAAAACGGAGCCAACTACACCGGCCGCCGCCCTATGGCGATGCCTCCCGTCTACTCGCCGGAACGGGTGGCGAAAGCGGTGGTGAAGCTCGTGGCCCACCCGCGGCGGGAAACGGTCGCGGGAGGAATGGCAGGCCGCCTCCTGCTCCTGCAGCACAAGGTCATGCCCGGCGCCGTCGAAGCTGCGACGGCCCGCCAGGTGGACAGGCGCCAGCTTTCCCGGCGGCAATCTTCCCCAGCCACTTCCGGAAACCTTCATCAGTCTTCCCAGTCGCTCCGGAAGCCATCTGTCGGCGGGGGGTGGCACGGCCGCCGGCGAACCGCCCAGCGCACATTGATGGGTGCGGCGGCCCTGGCCGGCGCAGCCTTGGCGCTGCGGAAGCGGCTGGGCTGATTGCCGGGCGCGGTGCCCGGCCCCCGGTTGCCGGGGCCGCCGTCGTGCCCGGCGCACCCTCCTAGAGGTACCTCCCGGCATAGACACGCAGCGCGTCCCGAACGAAACCCGCTCCTGCTTCGCCACCGTAATTGGCGGCGAACCGCGCGTCGGAAACATACATGTCCGCCAGCCCCACCACATAGCTCCTGACGTCGCCGCCGCTCTCCGAAGCGGGAGTGCCGGGGATGGAAGTCAACCAGTCGACGTGGCGCCGGGCCAGGTCCTGCGCTTCGGGGCTGTCCGCGGCAAGTCCTGATGCCGAAGCGGCGATCCAGTCGCTGCCAAGCTTTTCGGCGCGGGTCTTCCACGCTTGTTTCTGCTCGGTCCCCATGCTGCGCCACCAGGCGTCGCTTTTGGCGTAGGCCTCCTTGCCCCAGCGTTCCTCCACCTCGTCCTTGTATTGGGTGTGGTCGAAGCCATCAAACATTTTTTCGGCCATCAGTTCGCCTCCTCCTTTTACTGCTGCGATTGTTTGCTGGACGGACAGAACCTGCCGGGCAAGCCGCTCCTGCTCCTGCCGGAGCCAGTCCAGGTGGCGGCTTAGTGCTATGACGGCGTCTGTCTGGTGTTCGAAGACCTCGGCGATGGCAGGCAGCCCCAGCCCGAGTCCCCTGAGCAGGAGGATCCGTTGCAGCTGCAGGAGGGCTGCGCCGTTGTAGTAGCGGTAGCCGTTACCCCCGACGCGGCTGGGTTTCAGCAGCCCGATGTCGTCGTAGTGGCGCAGGGCGCGGCTTGTTGTGCCTGCCATCCTGGCAACATCCTGGATGGACCAGTCCATCCCGCCTCCGCTTTGGTTGCTTCCATGCTCCGAGCGTAGGGGTTGACGCGGCGTCAAGGTCAAGCAGGTTTTCCGGGGTAACGCTTACGCAGTGGCCGGTTGCGTGGTGAGCGGGTACGGGCCTGGGCGACGAGGCGCGTGAAAGCGAAGATGAACACTGTTTCGATGAGGATCATCAGCGCCACGAGCAGCCACTGTTGCTCGGCAACAAAAACAACGCAGCCTGCCACTGCCAGCACGGTGCCGAGCACCAAGGCGTACACGGCAAATCCCACGGCGACGCGCGCGCTGCGGACTCCGGTCCGGAAACCGAAACCGTGGGGTTCGCCGCCGGGTTGCCCGGGGACACGGTCCGGCCCGGCAGGCGGGAGCGTGTCGAACTCCTCCCACGGGTCCTTCTCAGCGTCGTTGCCCGGAACCTTGTCCGGGTGCTGTCCGGTCATAGTCCAATTATCCCAGTACCTGACGGGAAAGGGGCAGCCGGATGGAAGACGGGAAAGGGGGAACCGGAAAGGGAGCCCGGCTGGCAGCCAGCGTTCCGGACTGGGTGCAAGGGGACACAAAACAGCGGCCCCTCCAACGGATTTTGGTGGGGCCGCTGCCGTGACGGGTTCCTCCTGCAGGAGCGGGAGGAAAGCCGAAGCCTTAGAGCGGGCGGATGTTTTCCGCCTGCGGGCCCTTGGGACCCTGGGTCACATCGAATTCAACCTTCTGGTTCTCATCGAGTGAGCGGTATCCGCTGCTGGAAATTGCGGAGTAGTGGGCGAAAACGTCAGCGGACCCGTCATCGGGGGCAATGAAGCCAAAACCCTTTTCGGCGTTGAACCATTTAACTGTGCCTGTTGCCATGGCTGCATTCCTTCGTGTGACTCTGATTCTCTCCCCGGGCCATCGGCCCGAAGTGCGCGGAGAACGTCCCCCGCAGTCCCCAACGTACGGGTCGGACGCCATCCTTGCAAGGGTATTGACAATAAAGTGTTGTCAGCGCATGCCCTCACGGCGGATTGCGGTGGCAATGGCAGCGGCCCTGGTGTCCACTCCGAGCTTGGCGTAGATGTGGGCCAGATGGGTCTTGACCGTGGCCTCGGAAATGAAGAGCCGCCGTCCGAGTTCCCGGTTGCTGAGGCCCTGCGTGAGGAGGCTGAGCAGTTCGGCTTCGCGTGGGGTCAGGATTTCGTCGGGGTTCCGCAGCTGTTGGAAAAGCCGGGACGCGACGGGCGCGCTCATCACGCTCTTGCCTTGGACGGCCCCGCGGATGGCCGCGAAGATCTCGTCAGGTGCTGCGTCCTTCAGGAGGTATCCCATGGCGCCGGCGTCCACTGCCCGCACAATGTCCGCATCGGAGTCGTACGTGGTGAACACCAGGATGGCCTGGCCTTGGTTGCGCTCGCGGATAAGCCGTATGGCCTCGATCCCGTCCATGCCCGCGCCCATGGCGAGGTCCATGACCACTACCCCGACGGAGTCGTGTTCCAGGCGTTGCAGGGCTTCCTCGCCTGAAGCTGCTTCTGCGACGACGGCGATGTCCGGCTGGGTGCCCAGCAGGGCACGGAGTCCGCTTCTCACCACCAGGTGGTCATCCACCAGCAGCACCGTGATGACGCTCATGCAGACTCTTCCGGCCCTGCGGGCAATTCAGGTACTTCCGGAGCGGGCAGCTGGGCGGCCACGATAGTCCCTTCGCCGGGTTCGCTTTCCACTGAGAAAGCGCCGCCCAGCTGCTCCACCCGCTGCCGCATAGCCCGCAGGCCGTACCCTCCGGCGTCTGACGGCGGCGCTGCCGCCGCGGGATCAAAGCCGGCGCCGTCGTCGTGGACATCGAGGGTGACGGTGTCCGGAAGGTAGCCAAAAGTCAGCATTGCGGTGGCGGCACCCGCGTGGAGCTTGATGTTTGATGCTGCACTTTGTACTACCCGCAGCAGGGCATGGCGGACTTCCGGTGGCACGGGCCGCGGTTCACCGGTGACCAGGAGCCTGGCGTTCGGGAGGTACTGCCGTGCGGCGAAAAGCAGCGCATCAGGCAACGGGGTTGCGTCCAGTCCGGGCGAGGCAAGGTCATGGACCAGGCTGCGGGTTTCGGACAGGTTGACCCGCAGCAAAGCGGTGGCCTGGGCGAGTTCGGCTTGGGCTGAAGGGGCCGGCCACGCCCTGCCGGCCGCTTCCAGCAGGAGCAGGCTGCTGGCCAGCCCCTGGGTCACGGTGTCGTGGATTTCCCGGGAAACGCGCTCCCGTTCGGCGATGGTTCCCGCCCGGCGTTCACTGGCCGCGAGCTGTCCCTGGGCGAGGGAGACTTCCGCATGCAGGCGGCGCTGTTCCGCGGCGTCGTGCTGGATTCTGTCATAGATCAAGGTCAGCATCACACCGACGGCGAGCGGGCCGAGGAGCATGGCAAGGTCGGTGCCGCTGCTCAGCCGGAACAGCCCTGCGGCGGTAGCAGCAGCGGTGGCTCCTGCTGCTGCATAAGCGGCCGCACCGCTCAGTGCACTGCGGCAGAGGAAGAAGAGCGCGAACGAGCACCAGGCAAAGCTCGGCGCCGCGATAACCAGGACCGCCCACACCGCAGCCAAAGTGAACACCCACGGCGTCCCCGGCTTCCCGCGTGACGCAAGGACGGCGACGATGAAGTACAGCAGGCAGGCGGCTGCAGCGAGGGCCAGGACCAGGACATTATCCGCGGGGCTGTGCCGCATCACGTAGCGGACCAGGGACGCCACCAGCAGGACTGCAAAGCCGAGATGCACTGCTGCGTCAATGGTGCCGAAGCGGGCGCCGGCATTTTTCGTGGACACGGTGGCTCCGTTTACAGCCGTCCCGGCCGGGCCGGTCCCGCCGGCAGCGGCAGGATCAGGGGCGGATGCGGCCTGGGCGGCGTTGGCTCGGGTAGGCATGGGAATTCCGGTTCCGGTGAGGAGTGCTGACCCCCAATGCTATTGCCCCGGCCCTTGCTCCGTCTCTCAACCTTTTGGCTGATACAGCTGGCTTATTGGCGCAGGGCGGTTCCGCCAAAGGCCCGATGGCAGGAACCCGGAGTCCCGGAAGGATTGGACCGTACGCCGTTCCCAACGCTTGTTTGGGGCTCCGAGCAAAGGAAACATCATGAAAAAGTCCACAAAAGTTTTTGCCGCCGCAGCCGCAGGCACACTCGCCCTCACCGCCGGTGTAACAGTTGCCGCGAATGCCGGCCCTGCTCCAACTGCCGTCCCTGCGGCCGAAATCCAGCCCGTTCCGGAGAACGTGGTGCAGCAGAACCGCGTCTCGGTGGGCGCCTCGGCCAGGGCAGTGCAGGCGGCGCTGGCCAAGTGCCAGGCTGACAAGCTGCCGTTCGTGACGGTGGCGCTGGTGGACCGCTTCGGAACGGTGCAGGCGCTCCTGCGCGGTGACAATGCGGCCGAGCACACCATCGAGGCAGCCCGGCAGAAGGCCTACACCGCTGCCGCCTTCGGCACCCCCCACCAGCGAGCTGGCCAAGCGGATCAACGGAACGGGCCCCAGCATCGCCGACCTCCCCGGCACCCTCTTCCTTGCCGGCGGCGTGCCGCTGAAGGTGAACGGGGTGTCGGCGGCGGGCATCGGCGTCGGCGGCGCTCCCGATGGTGCGCTTGATGAAGCCTGTGCTGCAGCCGGTGCGGAGGCCATCGCCGGTTCCGGTGCCGCTCAGTAGGCTGGGCGCATGAGGTGGTTCCGCGCCCTGTTGCTGGTCCTCTGCTTGTCCATGTCACTGACGGCGTGCCACGGTATGGGGGGCCCGGGGGAGCCGCGGACGGCGTCTCCTTCGGCGTCCGTCCTCACCAGCACCAACGCCGAACGGTCCGCCTCGGCTCCGGCATCACCCGCGCCTTCTTCCAAGCCGCCGGCACCTGCGGGCACGCGTCCTGCGCTCTCGACCGACGCGCAGGCACAGCTCGATCAGGAGCTGATAGCGGCCGCCAAGGCCAACAACGTGCCGTTGGTGAGGGAGCTGATTGCCCGCGGCGGCAACGTGAACGCCAAGGACGCCCTCCAGGATTCGGCTTTCCTGTATGCAGGCGCCGAAGGACTCAATGAGGTGCTTCGGCTGACGTTGGCCGCGGGGGCAGACGTCGCCAGCACCAACAGGTACGGCGGAACAGCCCTTATCCCGGCCAGCGAACACGGCCACGTGGAGACGGTGCAGATCCTGATCGACGCCGGAGT
The DNA here is from genome assembly GCF_030817075.1 of Arthrobacter sp. V1I9. NCBI lineage: Bacteria > Bacillati > Actinomycetota > Actinomycetes > Micrococcales > Micrococcaceae > Arthrobacter > Arthrobacter sp. V1I9. Next base: position 3,279,802 of record NZ_JAUSYU010000001.1, on the reverse strand, counting down.
ACCCGTCAACCACGTCAACAACCTCGGCTGGACTGCGATGCAGGAAGCCATCCTGCTGAACAACGGCGGACCCAGGCAGCAGGAAGTGGTCCGCCTGCTCCTGGCAGCGGGCGCCGATCCGGATATTCGGGATCCGGAGGGGCGGACGGCGTTGCAAAATGCCGAACGTCTGGGCTTCGCGGAGATCGCGGCCATGCTTCGCGGCCGGGGCTGACTACGCGGCGCCACTGAAACTCCCCACCTATTGCAAAAAAGTTCGACGGCACGCCGCACTTTTGGTGCGACGCGCCGCCGTCGTGCCTCAAAAGTGGGGAAACCCAGCGAGGGCTACACAGCCTCGAGGACGCTGACATAGTTGGCGATGCCCACGCCGCCCATGTTCTGGACTGCGGCGCGGCGGGGGTTGGCAAGCTGCATGCCGCCCGCGGTGCCCGTCAGTTGCATGGCGGCAATGACGTGCTGCGAGACTCCGGTCGCTCCCACCGGGTGGCCCTTTGCCTTCAGGCCGCCGGACACGTTCACGGGCAGCTTGCCGTCCCTGTACACCCAGCCTTCCTCGATGGCCTGGGCGCCCTGGCCCGGCCCGGTCAGGCCCATCGCCTCGTACATCAGCAGTTCGGCGATGGTGAAGCAGTCGTGGACCTCCGCGAAGTCCAGGCCCTCCAGCCCGACGCCGGCCATCTCCAGTGCACGCTGCCATGAAACCCGGGTGGCCTCGAAGGCAACCGGGTCCCGGCGGGAGGCGGGGAAGAAGTCGTTGGCGTGGCCAAAACCGGCAAGTCGCACCGGGGAAGTGGCACCACCCGTTGGGGAGGTTGACAGCACAACGGCGGCGGCGCCGTCGGACACGGGGGAGCAGTCGGTGCGGCGCAGGGGATCGGCCACCATGGGGTTCTTGTCCGAGACGGTGCGGCAGAACTCCTCGCCGAGGTCCTTACGAAGCTGGGCGTACGGATTGTCCACCCCGTTGCGGTGGTTCTTCGCGGCAATGCTGCCCAGGACGTCACCCAGGTTTCCGTCGCCATAACGCTTACCGTAGTGCTTGGCCACCTCGGCAAAGAGACCCGTAAAACCAGTGCTGGATGCCTAGCCTGCCATGTCGTAGTCCGCGCCCAGCAGGCCTGCTCCGACAACGTCGGCACCGGCGTGGGTCATCTTTTCCGCGCCGATCACCAGCACCGTTCTTGCCGTGCCCGCCAGCAGGGACTTCGTTCCCTGCTGGAATGCGGCGGAGCCGGAGGCGCAGGCGTTCTCCACCCGGGTGGCGGGAACGTTTGCCAGATCGGGGGAGACCTGCAGCGCCAGCGACGACGGGAATGCCAGCGGCATCATCCCCGAGTTGAACTGGCCGAGGTAGATCTCGTCGATCTGGCCAGGGTCTATGCCGGCATTGCTGATTGCCTCGGTGGCCACCTGGACGATGAGGGACTCCAGGGTCTCCTCCGTGAGCTTGCCGAAACGGCTGTGGCCCCAGCCGGTCAGGAGGACATCCTTGCCGAACTGTTCTTGCAGGCTCATGCCGGTGCCCCTTCCAGGGCGGCCGCTGCTGTGTCCTGCTCGTCCAGGGCAACGGTGAACTCTGCTTCCGTCTTTTCGCGGATCTCCTCAACGGTGACCCCGGGCGCCAGGCGGGTGAGCGTGAGCTGCCGCTCCCCTTCGCCGTTCCGTAGCAAGTCAAAGACGGCGAGGTCGCTGATGACCCGGTCCACCACCGAGAGGCCGGTCAGGGGCAGCGTGCATTGCCGCACAATCTTGGCGCTGCCGTCCTTGGCGTTGTGCTCGGTGAGGACTACTACGCGCGGGGTGCCAGCCACGAGGTCCATCGCGCCGCCCATTCCCTTGACCATCTTGCCGGGGATGGTCCAGTTGGCGAGGTCGCCGCTGCCGGAGACCTGCATGGCGCCCAGGATGGCAACCTTGACGTGTCCGCCCCGGATCATGCCGAAGGACGTGGCGGAGTCGAAGATGCTTCCGCCGGGCAGCACCGTGACGGTCTGCTTGCCGGCGTTGATGAGGTCGGCGTCTTCCTCGCCCTCGTAGGGAAAGGGGCCCATGCCCAGGAGGCCGTTTTCGCTTTGCAGCACCACCCGGACGCCCTCGGGCAGGTTGTTCGCCACCAGCGTGGGGATCCCGATGCCGAGGTTTACGTAGTCGCCGTCGTTCAGTTCTTCGGCCGCGATTGCAGCCATTTCGTCCCTGGTCCAGGCCATGGGGTTCTCCTTGGGTTGGTGTCGGTTAGGCCGGTACGGTTTCGGCAGTGCGGGAGGCGGCCGGCCGGACGGTGCGCTGCTCGATGTCCTTGACCCGCTCCGTCGCCTGGACCAGGCGCTGGACAAACACTCCCGGTGTGACAATGTGGTTCGGATCCAGCTGGCCCGGTTCCACAACAACCTCGGCTTCCGCGATGGTCAGCCGGCCGGCCGTGGCAACAACAGGGTTGAAGTTCCGGGCGGTGTAGCGGTAGATCAGGTTGCCGTCCGTGTCGGCGGTGTGCGCGTGAACCAGCGCGACGTCGGCCCGGATGGCGCGCTCGCGGACGTACGTTTCGCCGTCGAACACTTCGTGCGGCTTGCCTTCGGCAACCAGGGTGCCCACGCCGGTTTTCGTGTAAAACGCCGGGATTCCCGCGCCGCCGGCCCGGAGCCGCTCGGCAAGCGTGCCCTGTGGGGTGAACTCCACCTCCAGCCTGCCAGCGAGGTACTGCTCGGCGAAGAGCTTGTTTTCGCCGACATAACTGGCAATGACCTTGCGGACCTGACCCGCTTCAATAAGGATGCCCAGGCCCTTGCCGTCCACACCCATGTTGTTCGAGACCACCGTCAGGTCCTTGACCCCAGAATCACGGACGGCCTCGATCAGGTCCGCGGGGATGCCGCTGAGGCCGAATCCGCCGACGGCAAGTGTGATGCCGTCCCGCAATGCCCCCTCCAGGGCGGTGGCGGCTGAGGGCTGAAGTTTGGACATGGGGCCTCCTCGTTGAGATTCCCGCAGCGGTGGTCCATCTTGTGGACGCGGGGTCTGGAAATGGACACTACGGGCGGTTGAGAAGGGCTGTCAAGGCCGAATTCTGCCCGATTTCGGCGGTGTTCTATAGTGTGGACGGTGGGATTATTCATGTCCATAATGTGGATATCTAAGGAGTGAAATGACCAATTCGCCGGTCCAGGGCGCCCAGGTGGTCAGCCGCATCGCCGGGCTGCTCCGGCTCGTGGGACGCGGTGCCGAGGGGATGCCGTTGTCCGCGCTGGTGAAGGAATCGGGCCTGACCCGGCCCACAGTCCACCGGCTGCTCTCCTCCCTCGCGTCGGAAGGACTGCTGGATCACGATGCCGGCAGTGGCAACTGGGTGCTGGGCCCGGAGATGCTCCTCATGGGATCAGTGGCAGCTGCACGGTTTCCACTCGAAGACATTGCCCGGCCAAGCCTCCGCAGGCTTGCCGAGGCCACCGGCGAGAGCGCCTTTTTCTCGATCCGCCGGGGTTCGGAGACGGTGTGCCTGCTGCGCGAGGAGGGAAGCTTTCCGGTCCGTTCCTTTGTGCTGCACGAGGGCGTGCGCTTCCCGCTGGGTGTCGCCTCTGCGGGGACCGCGATCATGGCTTTCGTGCCCGAGGCCGAGCAGGAAGAGCTGCTGCGCGGCTGGGCGGAGCACGCGGGTGCTTTCGCCGCAGCGCACACACAAGAAGTTGTCCGGGCCAACCTGGCCCGGACCAGGCAGGCTGGCTACTCGGTGAACCCCGGGCTGGTACTGGAGGGCAGCTGGGGGATGGGCGCCGCCGTGTTTGACGCATCGGGTAAGCCCGCGTGGGCGCTTTCCCTCACGGGCATTGAGCCACGCTTCAAGCCCGAGCGGCAGGAAGAGCTGGGCACCCTCCTGATGGCCGAGGCGCACCGCATCACCCAGCAGTTGGGTGGGGACGGGAAAGGCCGGCGGGGCCGCTGAGTCTCCCCGGCTTTGCCCGGGAACGACGACGGCGCGCCGCCCTTTCGGTGCGACGCGCCGTCGTGCTCCCCGAAGGTGGGGATATTCAGCGCTTGAGGACTTGCCCCGCTACAGCCCGACGCGCGGTTCTTCAGGGCCCTCGTGCTTCCACCAGCCATCAAAGATGGTCACGGGGACGGTGCGCTTGTGCCGGGTCCGCAGGTACTTTTCTTCGATGAGCCCGGCCACGGATTCTGGAACGTCCCGGCCCTCCAGGTAGTCGTCGATCTGGTCGTAGCTCAGGCCCAGCTCATCCTCGTCGGTACGGCCCGGCCGGTCGTCCAGCAGGTCAGCCGTGGGCACCTTTTCCCAGACGCGGGCGGGCGCGCCGAGTTCGGCCAGCAGGGCGCGGTTCTGACGCTTGTTCAGGCCAAACAGCGGAAGGATGTCCGCACCGCCGTCGCCGTACTTGGTGAAAAAGCCGGTGACAGACTCAGCGCCGTGGTCCGTGCCGAGGACCAGGTAGTTGTGTTCGCCGGCAAGGGCATACTGGGCGATCATGCGGGTGCGTGCCTTGGTGTTGCCCTTATGGAAGTCGGAGATTTCCGAGCCCACCGTTTTTTCGAACTCGTCCTCGAAGCCGTCCACGGCGGCGGAGATGTTGAACGTCCATTCGGTCTTGGGCTGGATGAAGTCCAGGGCAGCCTGGGCGTCCTCCTCGTCGTGCTGGACGCCATAGGGCAGCCGCACGGCCACGAAGTTTGCATCCACGCCCTCGGCCTCAAGTTCCTCGACGGCCAGCTGGGCCAGCTTTCCGGCCAGGGACGAGTCCAGGCCGCCTGAAATGCCCAGGACAAAGCCCTTGGTGTGGGTGGCTTTCAGGTAGTCCTTCAGGAATGTGACGCGCTTGCGCACCTCCCCGGCGGGGTCGATCCGGGGCTGGACGCCCATTTCTTCAATGATCCTGGCCTGGAGTTCGCGCATGTTGTCCAGCCTAGCTGTATTAACCACAGAGGTTAGTGACGATCGGCGTGGTGCGGTGACATGAAGAAGACCTCCGAGTGGAGTGGGGCTTGTCTAGAGTCCAATTCCACAAACGGAGGTCTTCAATGTCCCACCCTAATGCTTTCCTGGCCCGCAGGGGACGGATTGAGCTGGCAAAGTGCATTGTCGAGGAGGGTTGGTCGTTACGCCGGGCCGCAGAGCGTTTTCAGGTCTCCGTCCCGACCGCGGCGCGCTGGGCCAGCCGCTACCGGGAGCTGGGCGAAGAGGGGATGGAGGACCTCTCCAGCCGTCCGTCCCGGTCTCCGCGCCGCACTCCTGTCCGGCGGGAACGACGGATCATCGCGCTGCGGGTCAACCGCCGCTGGGGGCCGGCGAGGATCGGTTACCTGCTTGGCATCCACCCCTCCACCGTGCACCGGGTCCTCTCCCGGTTCCGGCTTGCCCGGCTGTCATGGCTGGATCGGGCCACCAGCAGGGTGATCCGCCGCTACGAGCACCAGAACCCCGGGGACCTGGTCCACGTGGACATCAAGAAACTCGGCCGGATCCCTGACGGCGGCGGACACCGCGTGACCGGCCGGGCCGCGGGGAACCGGAACAAGACCGGCACCACTGCCAACCGCAGGCCCGGCTACGCCTACCTGCATAACGCGGTCGATGACCACTCCCGCTTTGCCTACACCGAGATCCTCGCCGACGAGAAGAAGGAGACCGCCGCCGGCTTCTGGGAACGGGCAAACGCAGCGTTCAACGCCGCCGGGATCACGGTGATCCGGGTCCTGACCGACAACGGCTCCTGCTACCGCTCCCACGCCTTTGCCGAAGCTCTCGGTGTTGGCATCAAGCACAAACGCACACGCCCCTACCGGCCCCAGACCAACGGGAAAGTCGAGCGGTTCAACCGCACCATGCTTGATGAATGGGCCTACGCGAAGCCCTACGCATCAGAGGCCGAGCGTGTTGCCGCTTTTCCGGCCTGGCTGCACCACTACAATCACACCCGGGGCCACACCTCACTGAAGGGTCAACCACCCGCCAGCCGTGTCACCAACCTCCGTGGGTAATACACCTAGCCATCAGTGTCAACCGGCCTCAAGCATCCGCACCGGCCCGCCCCCACTAAACTGGAGTCCATGACTTCCCCCAGTGACACTGCAGTAGACACTGCAGCCGCCCGCGCCCGCCTGCTGGAACTGATCAAGGAACTCGCCGTGGTCCGCGGCAAGGTAATCCTGTCCAGCGGAGCGGAAGCCGATTACTACATCGACCTTCGCCGCATCACCCTGCACCACGAGGCGTCCAAGCTCGTGGGCCAGGTAATGCTGGCCCTGGCGGACGACGCCGGAATCGACTTTGAGTGCGCGGGCGGCCTCACCATGGGAGCTGACCCCGTGGGTACCGCCGTGATGCATGCTGCGGTGGACGCCGGCCGGACGGTTGACGCGTTTGTGGTCCGCAAGGCCCAGAAGTCCTACGGCATGGGCCGCCAGGTGGAGGGCCCGTCCGTGGAGGGCCGCAAGGTCCTGGTTCTTGAGGACACCTCCACTACCGGCGGTTCGGCGCTGACCGCAGTAGAGGGAGTCCGGAAGGCCGGCGGCAACGTGGTCGCCGTCGCCGTTATTGTCGACCGGAACACCGGGGCCAAGGAAAAGATCGAAGCGGAGACGGGGGTTCCCTACCTGTTCGCGTTCGGCAAGGACGAGCTCGGGCTGGCTTAGCCCCGTTTTGCCCAGGCAGCCGGGGCGGGCGTGGCCCGGCTGCCTAATTTCGTTCAGGCTTTTTGTTGGTCCGGGACGCGGCGGTGCCCTATCATTTGGTATCCCCTCGAGTACCCCGTACGGAGAACGTGCACAATGCTGCCCCCTGAAGAACCCTTGAGCGCCACGGACCAGATCCAGAACCTCATCCTGGAAAGTGCCGATTTCGAGGGCTTCCTGAACGAATTGGCGCGGTTCTCCGCACATCAGGTGGCCGGCGACGGCGAGGACGCGCTTTGCGGCATTACGTTGCTCCGCGACCGCAAGGCCGCCACCATCGGCTGGAGCAGCGACTCAGCCCGCGAAGTAGACGAAATCCAGTATTCCTTGTCGCAGGGCCCTTGCCTCACCGCCGCCCAGGAGCACCGCGAAGTCCACGTTCCTGACTTGTTGGAGGAAGACCGCTGGGGACCGGACTACGCGTCCGCGGTGGCCTCGCACGGCCTGCGGTCTGTACTCTCGCTGCCGTTCAACCTGCAGGGCGACGCCAAAGCAGCACTGAACCTCTACTCCGACGTCCCGTTCAAGTTCGACGAACGCGCCACGGCCAAGGCCCGGGGCTATACGAGGGAAATTTCGCAGGCACTCAGGCTGGCGGTGCGGTTCTCGCTTCATACGGACAGCGCCGCGAATCTCCGGGCAACCCTGGAATCCAGGACCATCATCGACATCGCCATCGGCATAGTGATGGCACAGAACAGGTGCAGCCAGGAGGCGGCGGTCAGCATCCTCACCGAGGCCTCCAGCAACAGCAACACCAAGCTGCGGGATATCGCCAAGTCCTTGGTGGACTCCGTTGGGGGCGTGGGTACGCGGACGCACTACCAGGAACCGGGGCAGCGCCAGGCCGACCAAACCGCGTAACTAACGGGTTGTGCCCAGCTCCTGCTGGAGGTTACGCTTACCAAGGTTGAGCCGTCGGCCATAGACACCCTCTTTTGGAGTACCTATGGACCGCGCACTAGATGCCCTCGTTAACCTCGATGTCCCCGCGGACATTGTCCGCATTGACGTCCGGGGGAGCCTCAACCATGACTCTCGCCCCGGTCTTGTCCAAATCATCCGCCGTATCAGGAGGATGGGGATCCGTTCCCACATCCGGGTTGAGCTTTCCCGCGCTGCCATGGTCGAGTCCGCGGCCCTCGCAGGCCTTCGAAGTGACCTCAACGCCATCGACGCCGGCAGTCTGCCGGGGATTTACGGCTCCGGGGTGTCCCTTGACCTCTCTCCTGCGGGCGACGACTGGGCTGCAGCGCCTGCCCCCGCCGGACAACCGCTGACGATCCTCGACGGCTTTTCCCTCAGCAGCGCCGCAGACATGGACGCCCTTGGTTACGCGTCTGCTTTTCCTGGCGAAGCAGAAGCAGAGGTCCCGCTGCTGGACCTCACCGGGTTCGAGGTGCTCTGCGGCCGGGCGCTGCAGGACTACTCGGATGAGGAACTGCTGCTTGCCAGCGACACCCTCTTCACCCTTTTGGATAACCCGGCCGCTTTCCCGGGATCGGACCTGCTGGGCCGGTACGACGACATCGGCCAGGAGATGCTGCGCCGCCAGCAGGACGCTTCAGCGCCCTGCCCGGCCACGGAAGGACAGGCTGCCAGCTGAGCACGCCCCGTTGACCGGGTGTCACTGAAAGGTTACCGGCGGCTCCTTGCGGCGGCGTCTTCCAGTGTGCCTACGGTAGGGGTGTGCCATACGAGGGGGAAGTAAATCCGCAGGACCGGCGCGGGGCTTCCGGAGCCCGGCTGCTGCAGGACGCCGCTGCCCTTAAACAGTTTTCCCGCCGGGGATTCCTCTCGGGGGCAGGGGTGTCCGGCCTGCTGGCCGCGGACATGCTGCTCACCCGCCAGGTGCAGTCCGCCCGCCAGACGAACCGGATCCTTCCACTTGCCGACGACTTCGCTGATGCGTACTATCCGGACGCCAGTTGGTTCCTGTTCCCCGGCTATAAAACCAGCTGGGAGGAGGCGCAGTGGATCCTGAACTCCCTCCGGGGCACGCTTAACAAGCGCGCGCGGCTCGCCGCCGTCGGCTATTCCAACCTGGGCCTGAACATCGATGAGGTGGTCATCGCCGTGATTGAGCACGTCCGCGCCCAGAAGCTCACCAAGCTGTTCTTCTACGGGCACAGCTTCGGCGGAATGGTGGCCACCCAGGTGGCGGCCCGGCTGCTGGAACTCCATGGTGTGGAAGCGGAGTTCATCGTGCTGGACTCCAGCCCGTACAGCAAGCACGACGTCCTGGACCAGAGCTGGTTCGACGGTGTGGTGTTCCTCTACGAGCGCGGTTTCCGGCTTCCGTCCACCCTCCGCGGCGGGTACGAACTCGGGGAGCGCGTCATCCATAAGGACGAACGGAGCTGGCGGCAGATCCTTGACCAGACGCTCGAGCAGCTGTCACCGATCGCGCCTTCCAGCCTGCTCGTCCAGTCCGAGTCCGCCTACATCTACCATTTTGACGGTACCCGGTTCGCGGACAGGATAGGGGGCGCCAAAATGGCCTACATCGGCAACCGGCGGGACCCCACTGTCCGCTATCAAACGGCCGTTGAAGCGTGGTCGGTGGCGTTCAAGGCAAACATGGTGTCCAGCGGGCTCCAGACCGAAGGCGCCGCCCCTGCCCATGCCAGCCCGGGCTGGAATCCCAACATCTACCGGCCGCTCCTGGACGAGCTTTTGGATGAGAACTTCCCGCTGCCCCGGGGCGGATCCCGGGTGACCGTCTTCTAGCCGGGCCTAAATCTGGTTTTTCAGGTCCGCCACGGAGTTCAGGACCTGGTTGGGACGGAAGGGATATGAACCGATCTCCTCGCGCTGCGTGATGCCGCTCAAGACCAGGACCGTGTGCAGCCCTGCCTCCATGCCGGCGATGATGTCCGTGTCCATCCGGTCACCGATCATTGCCGTGGTCTCGGAGTGCGCGTCAATCTGGTTCATGGCGGAGCGGAACATCATCGGGTTGGGCTTGCCCACGATGTACGGCTCCCGGCCGGTAGCCTTGCTGATCAACGCGGCGATGGCGCCGGTGGCCGGCATGGGCCCGTCCTTTGAAGGGCCAGTGGCGTCAGGGTTCGTGGCGATGAAGCGTGCCCCGGCAAGGATCAGGCGGATTGCCATGGTGATGGCTTCGAACGAGTACGTTCGCGTCTCGCCGAGCACCACAAAATCAGGGTCCTGGTCGGTGAGGATAAACCCGGCCTCGTGCAGGGCCGTCGTCAGTCCTGCCTCGCCGATGGTGTAGGCGCGGTTCCCTGATCCTGAACCCTCCACCTGGTTCTTGAGGAACTGGGCGGTGGCCAGGGCTGAGGTCCAGATGTTCTCCTCGGGAACTTCCAGCCCGGAGGCCCGCAGCCGCGCGGCGAGGTCGCGTGGGGTGAAAATCGAGTTGTTGGTGAGCACCAGGAAACGCTTTGACGTGTCCACCCAGCGCTGAATGAGCTCCGCCGCACCGGGCACGGCCTGGTTCTCGTGGACCAGGACGCCGTCCATGTCCGTCAGCCAGCATTCGATGTCCTGGCTGCTGCGGTGAACCGCCGGGTTCCCTTTGACCTTGTCCGCTTCTGCCATGCCTACCTCCGCCGGTGATGAAAGCCCGAAAGGTCCAGTCTAGTGTTGAGGTGTGAATCAAACCCCCGGTATGACGTCCGAACCCCAACCTGAGCCGGAGCAGCCCGGGGAGGCACCTGCCGGCGAGGTTCCGGGCGAAAAGCCGGAAGTCGGCGTCGGGCCCTGGGAAGGCGAGTTGCCGGAAGGCGACCACTGGGACCCCGATCTCCTCGCGGACGGCGACCGCCGCAATGTGCTGGACAAATACCGGTACTGGAAGCACGAGGCGATCGTGGCGGAGCTGGACTCCAGGCGCCACAACTTCCACGTCGCCATCGAAAACTGGCAGCACGATCTCAACATCGGCACGGTGGTGCGCACTGCCAATGCGTTCCTCGCCAAGGAGGTTCACATCATCGGACGACGGCGGTGGAACCGCCGGGGCGCCATGGTCACCGACCGCTACCAGCACGTCCGCCACCACCCCACCGTTGAGGACTTCGTGGCTTGGGCGCAGGGGGAGGGGCTCGCGATCATCGGGATCGACATCTTCCCGGACTCCGTACCGCTGGAAACCTACGAACTGCCCAAGGACTGCGTGCTGGTATTCGGCCAGGAAGGCCCCGGGCTGACGCCCGAAGTCCATGAGGCGGCCCTCGCCACCCTGTCCATCGAGCAGTTCGGCTCCACCAGGTCCATCAACGCGGCCTCGGCAGCGGCCATTGCCATGCACGCCTGGGTGCGCCGGCACGTGTTCAACCAGCACGTGTAGCAGCCGGTGCGGGGCGTAACCCACAGCACTCCCCGCGCGGAAATGGCTAGGATGGTGCTAGCCGTAAGCGGTACTCCAGGGCTACCAGCCCACAGACGAACCTCAGCATAGGAGTCAGCATGCCCATTGCAACCCCAGAGATCTACTCCGAGATGATCGACCGCGCAAAGGCGGGCGGCTTCGCATTCCCGGCCGTGAACGTTACGTCCTCCCAGACGCTGAACGCTGCCCTGCGCGGCTTCGCCGACGCTGAGTCTGACGGCATCATCCAGGTTTCCACCGGCGGCGCGGCCTACTGGTCCGGCGCCTCCACCAAGGACATGGTTGCCGGCTCCCTGGGCTTCGCAGCTTTCGCCCGCGAAGTTGCCAAGAACTACAACGTCAACATCGCCCTGCACACGGACCACTGCCCCAAGGATAAGCTGGACGGTTTTGTGCTGCCCCTGCTCGCAGCGTCCGAGGCTGAGGTCAAGGCCGGCCGCAACCCGCTGTTCAACTCCCACATGTGGGACGGCTCCGCCGAGACCCTGCAGGAAAACCTGCGCATCGCCCGCGAACTGCTCGAGCGCACCGCTGCCGCCAAGATGATCCTTGAGGTTGAAATCGGCACGGTCGGCGGCGAGGAAGACGGCGTTGAGAACGAGATCAACGAGAAGCTCTACACCACGGTCGAAGACGCGCTGGCCACCATCGAAGCGCTGGGATCCGGCGAGAACGGCCGCTACATCACCGCCCTGACCTTCGGCAACGTCCACGGCGTCTACAAGCCCGGTGGCGTAAAGCTGCGCCCGGAGATCCTCAAGGACATCCAGGCACAGGTGGGCGCGAAGATTGGCAAGGACAGCCCGTTCGACCTCGTCTTCCACGGCGGCTCCGGCTCCTCGGACCAGGAAATCGCGGACGCCGTCTCCTACGGAACCATCAAGATGAACATCGACACCGACACCCAGTACGCTTACACGCGTCCCGTGGCCGATCACATGTTCCGCAACTACGACGGCGTCCTGAAGGTTGACGGCGAAGTGGGCAACAAGAAGACCTACGATCCCCGCGTGTGGGGCGCATCGGCTGAAGCCGGACTGGCCGCCCGTGTGGTCGAAGCCACCAAGCAGCTCGGTTCCGCGGGAAGGACCTTCTAGGAATGTCCGACGAGTTCCGCAGAAACCTGATGGGCCCCGAGCCCACGCTCCTGCCTGCCGAGACCGAGGTCTACCAGCAGCTGGAAGCCGGCAAGGAAGCCCTGGACCTGGTGGAGAAACACCCAACCTCCTCACTGCTGTGGGCTGTGCTCGCGGAAGAGGCCTGGGCCGAGGGGCGGACCATCGATTCCTACGCCTACTCCCGGGTGGGCTACCACCGCGGACTGGACTCGCTGCGCCGCAACGGCTGGCGGGGTGTGGGGCCCATTCCCTGGGAGCATGAGCCCAACCGCGGCTTCCTGCGGGCGCTGTATTCCCTCGGCCGCGCATCTGCCGCGATCGGCGAAGCGGAGGAGCCGGAGCGGATCGAAAAGTTCCTGAACGACTCAGACCCCGGGGCGAAAGCAGCTATCGAAGGCTGACCTGCGGGTTAAAGTTCGACGGCGGCCGGTCACCTTTTTCAAAAAGGTGACCGGCCGCCGTCGTTCTCTGGAGTTTTTGGACAGATACGACGACTTCAAACGCGTCGAAGTCCGGGTATTTGTCCAAAAATTCTGGGGGTCAGACTGCTTTCTGGAGCCCTGTCCGTGCCATGGCGTCGGCGTAGGCGACACGCATGTCCTCGAGGTACTCCTCCTGGCGCGCAGGCGAACCGGCGAAGGCGCGGCCGCTGAGGGAGCGCACCTTGTAAGTCTTCAGGCCGCGGCGCCACAGCAGCGGCACTTCGGTTTTGAGCAGCAGGTTGGCCAGTCGGTTGGCTTCAGTGCCGTGTGCCACGATAACCGAGGCGCGCGGAACCAGTGCCAGGAACTTGAGCAGCGGCTTGAGGCCGGCGGAGATCTGGTCCGGAGTGAACTTCCCGTTTGGCTCTCCGGCAACGTGCCAGGGGTGGACGTTCCAGGGCATCACGAACTCCGGACGCAGCCCCAGCTTCCACTGGATGCCAAGCATCCGGGTGGCAGCGTCGTGGTCCCCGGGGGTGATGAAACCGGACGGGTCGGCCTCGCCGATGTTGGAGTACAGGCTGATGATCCGGCACTCGTCGACGTCGTGCATGGGGTCCACGTAGGGCACTACAGTGCCGGGTTTTGCCTCCTGCAGGGAATCGCACAGTTCGTTCACGGCTGCAACATTGGGTTCGTAGCGGCGGCTCAGGAGCTGCTCATGGAAAGATTCGGGTGCCAGGGCTGTCATGTAGTGCTGGATCTCCTGCGGGGATTGGTGTTGCTGCCACCTCGGAAAATGGGCGCACGGTGGCGCACACATATCCGCGATGGTTGAAATGGGGTGGACCGATTCCTGGTCGGCCTTCACCAGTTTAGCAAGCCCCGCAAAACGAAACGCCGGTCCCGCGCACCCGATTCAAGCGGGGCACGGCACCGGCGGGTCCGGCGTTACGCTATTTCCGGCTACCAGAGCCGCTTGCTGGCCCGGCGTGCGCCCTCGCCCAGTGCTTCCAGCTTGGCGAACGCAATCTGGGGGTGGACCCTGCCGCCGAGGCCGCAGTCGGTAGAAGCGATGACGCTCTCGCGGCCCACCGCTTCTGCGAACCGGACAATCCGGTCGGCCACCAGGTCCGGATGCTCCACCACATTGGTGGCATGGGAAACGACGCCCGGGATGATGACCTTGCCCTCAGGAAGCTTGGTGTCCTCCCAGACCCGCCATTCGTGTTCGTGCCGCACGTTTGCAGCTTCAAAGGAGTAACCGCCGGCGTTGATCTGGAGCATGGTCTCCACCAGGTCCGCCAGCGGAAGGTCCGTGGTGTGCGGGCCGTGCCAGGAGCCCCAACAGAGGTGGAAGCGGACCTGCTCCTCGGGAAGGCCTCGGAGGGCGTAGTTCAGTGCCTCCACGCGGATCTGCGTGAACTTGAGGTAGTCCGCGACGTTGGGTTCGGGGCTGATCTGGTCCCAGTTCTCGGCGATGGAGGGATCATCGATCTGCAGGATCAGGCCGGCGTCGATGATGGCCTTGTACTCTTCGCGGAGCGCGTCGGCACAGGCGTAGATGTACTCCTCCTCCGTGGCGTAGTACTCGTTCGTGATGCGGGAGGCGCTGCCGGGGGAGAGCGCTGCAACAAAGCCGTCCGTGAGTCCGGTGGCCGCCAGCCCGGCCTTCAGGTTGGCGATGTCGGAGGCGACGGCGTCCTGGCCGGTATAGACGAGCGGGCCGGTGACCTTCGGGAACGGCTTGGGGCCACCCGTGAAGATGCCGCTGGTGGGATCGTTGTAGGCCTCGGAAAAGATGGTGCGGTCGCGGCGGTGGATGAAGCCGGTCAGCTGGACGTGGCCCGGGGTGGATTCCTTCGGTTCGACCGCCCACTTGGCGTCATTGTCCAGCTCCAGGCCGCCCATCCGGGCAAAGGAGTAGGACCACCAGGCGCCGTAGTCCACGGACGCGGACATGGCGTGCCCGTACTCGCCGTCGTTCGGGATATCGACGCCCAGGCTTTGCTGGCGCTGGACCAGGTCCACTACGGACGCGGTGAGGAGTTCGTTGTAGCCCTCGACGTCGGCAGGGTTTTCCTCGCGTGCGGCATTGGCGGCGATCAGCTCAACGGTGCGGGGCAAGGAACCTGCGTGGGTGACGCGGATATGGTCTGTGTTCAAGGTCATGCTGAAATTTCCTTTCCATCGGTCCTGGCAGTAGCACCTTCACAGGCAGGACGTCCCTGCACTTGGGGGTTGCTGCGGCGTCAGCGATCCAGGTCTCTCGGCCGCTCCGGATGGTTCACTCTCACCTAAATCCAGATGGCTCCCCGGGAGCAAATCCGCTTCGGTTTGTTTCGCAACAGGCAGGGCGCCGAAGCCACGCTTTCGAAACGTAATAACTGCATGTGTATTCCTGTTATATCCATTGACAGCTTTCGCTGAGGTTGGTTGGCTTTTGTCACAGCCCGCGATGGGGGACATGGCGGGCTGGCACACCTATGCACTCGAAAGAGGTACCGCACCGTGAAAAAAACCCTGGCAACCTTCAGGACCCTGGCAGTTACCGGAGCCCTGGCCCTGGCCGTAGTGGCAGCGCCCGCCCCTGCCATCGCTGTGGGCGAAGGCCCCAACTATGACGGCAACGGCCAGATCACCACATCCAAGCTGGCCTCCTATGACCAGATGGTTTCCTTCCTCAAGGACCAGGACACCAAGCAGCCGGCCATGGAGCTGGAGGTTATCGGGCAGACCGTGAAAGGCCGGGACATCCACCTGGTCAAGTACATCTCGGATCCGGCCAAGCCCACCATCCTGTACCTGACCCAGCAGCACGGCAACGAACAGCTCACCACCGAAGGTGCGCTGGAATTCGTCAAGCACCTGGGCACCGGAAAGTCCGGGAATGTCCTGGACGGCGTGAACATCCTGATTGTGCCCATGCTCAACGCAGACGGTGCCATGGGGGACGTGAACTTCCCGCTGGACGACTACCTGGCCAAGGGCGACCGCAATATGACCCGGTACAACGCCGAAGAGGTGGACCTTAACCGGGACCATGTGGCCAAGATCCAGCCGGAAACCCAGGCGCTGCACAACAACGTGATGCGCAAGTACAAGATCGACTACATGATCGACCTGCACCACCAGGGCACCCGCAGCCAGCGTGACGGCGAACTTGTGTCCGGGTCCATCCTGTACCCCACCACCCCCAACGCCAATCCCGCCGTTGTTGAAAAGTCCAAGCAGTTGGGCGCCGTTGTTTTCAACAGCGTCGACTCCACAGGCTGGGGCCACCTCGGCAAGTATGTGGGGGGCAGCGCCGAAACCATCAGCCGCAACGGCATCGCCGTCGAGTACGGCATCTCGACGTTGCTGTTTGAAATGCGCGGCATGTCCGACCACTACCTGGATGGCTACGCCCTGGGGCTCCGAAGCAACGGCTACCTGATCAAGCAGACGGTCACTACCCTGACCGCCACCGCCGCTGCCATCGCTGACGGATCAATTGCCGACGCCGACACCTCCTTCTGGGACAACCTGGCCACCCAGACCTCCCGCCCGGCCGGGGAAACCGACGACGAATAGCATCCGCTGACAGCCCGCCGCGGTCCTTCACCCGTGCAGGGTCCTTTACCCTGCAAGAAGGGCCGCGGCGGCCCAACGAGTGGACAAAGTAGCTGATCGGCTAAACTTGGGTGGTAAGAGCCCCGGAACTCTTGCGTCGCTGTGCTGCCCCGCAGACCAGCGAAGGCCGGTCCATTCGGGGCATTCTGATGAACGGCGTTGCGCCAGGCCTGCCACATCGTGGCGGAGGCCCGGGCAGCCCGAACGAATGGGGGAGGATCCCATGCCAGCAATTGTGATCGTAGGAGCCCAATGGGGCGACGAAGGAAAAGGCAAGGCGACCGACCTGCTGGGCGGCCGTGTTGACTACGTCGTCAAGCCCAACGGCGGCAACAACGCCGGGCACACCGTCGTCGTAGGCGGTGAAAAATACGAACTCAAGCTGCTTCCGGCAGGCATCCTCAGCCCCAATGCGGTACCTATCATCGGCAACGGCTGCGTGGTCAACCTCGAGGCACTCTTCCAGGAGATCGAAGGCCTTCAGGCCCGCGGCGCCGACACCTCAAAGCTTCGCGTCTCAGCGAATGCCCACCTTGTCGCTCCGTACCACCAGGTGCTGGACAAGGTGACAGAGCGTTTCCTCGGCAGCCGCGCCATCGGAACCACCGGGCGCGGCATCGGCCCTGCGTACATGGATAAGGTGGCCCGCCTGGGCATCCGGGTCCAGGACGTCTTTGACGAGTCAATCCTCCGCCAGAAGGTGGAAGGTTCGCTGCGGCAGAAGAATGAACTCCTGGTCAAGGTCTACAACCGCCGCGGCGTGCTGGTGGACGAGATCGTGGAGTACTTCCTGTCCTTTGCCGAACGGCTCCGCCCCCTGGTCATCGACAGCACCCTGGTTCTGAACACTGCCCTGGACGAGGGCAAGGTTGTCCTGATGGAAGGCGGCCAGGCAACATTCTTGGACGTGGACCACGGAACCTACCCGTTCGTCACCTCTTCCAACCCCACCGCCGGCGGTGCGTCCGTGGGTTCGGGCATTGGACCCACCCGCATCTCGCGCTCCATCGGCATCATCAAGGCCTACACCACACGCGTCGGCGCCGGCCCGTTCCCCACAGAACTGTTCGACGACATGGGCCTGTACCTGCAGAAGACCGGCGGTGAATTCGGCGTCAACACCGGCAGGCCGCGCCGCTGCGGCTGGTACGATGCCGTCCTGGCCCGCCACGCCTCCCGCGTCAACGGCTTCACGGACTACTTCGTCACCAAGCTGGACGTGCTCACCGGCATCGAGCAGATCCCCGTTTGTGTGGCCTATGACGTGGACGGTGTGCGCCACGACGAGATGCCCATGACACAGACCGAGTTCCACCACGCTGTTCCGATCTTCGAATACTTCGAGGGCTGGACCGAGGACATCACCGGTGCGCGGACCTTGGCGGACCTGCCGGAGAACGCACGCAATTACGTCCTGGCCTTGGAGAAGCTGTCCGGCACGCGCTTCTCCGCAATCGGTGTGGGCCCGGACCGCGACCAGACCATCGTGGTGAACGACCTCATCAACGACTGACGCTGACGGAACTACAACGGCGGCGGGCCACCTTGCGAAAGTGGCCCGCCGCTGCTGTTTGGCCGGGTCTTTGCAATTTACACAGGGTTTACCCGGCAGCCCTTGCCAGGCCGCGGGCGCAACCGCGAGACTCTTTGATACACCCGGTGACCGGTTCACCGAACCACAGCCGCTGAACAGGGCCAGCCATGTGCCCGGTCAGTCGGGCGCCGACGCCGCCGCCCACGGACCCACAGGCAGGACGGGACCCGCAGAACGGAAGGATTCGTTATGGCCGGAAAGTTCGAAGCATTTGTTGATCAAGAATCGTTTTTCAGGTTCCGGCTGCTGGCGCCGGATGGCGCAGTGATGGCCGTCTCCGGCCCCTTCGAGGACAAAGCCGCCCTTGCTGCCGGAATTGCCGCTGTCCGGGAGTGCGCCGGCACCGGGCTGGTCACCGACCTTTGCCCTGCCGGTGCTGTTGCACGTCCGGCACCCGCGGGGGCTCCTGTGTTGGCGCCGGCGGCCGCGCCGGCTGACTGCGAGGACCGGCGCACTCCCGCCGGACACACGTTCGTTTTAGCGAAAGGACCACGCAGGCAGGGAACCAAGCCCCGCTGGACCACGGCGATAGCCCGTTGAAGGCACCGCCAAAAAGTTTTTGAAGTTTTTTCCCGCATGGCGTAACCCTTGATGCGCCTGCAGCGATTACCCCTATGTAGCGCCGGTCTGGAACTTGTCCCCCATCACGTTCCAGGCCGGCACTTTCTCTTTCCTGTCGCGGAAACAGTTGGTCCGGCCAGCCGCGACGCATGTGTGGCGGGCGCGGGCATCGGTTACTGAGCGGTAAAGTGATGCAGGGAAAAGGCGTTCCGGGAACTGGAATCCAGCCTTCCCTTCACTTGACCCCCTCTCTGACTGAAAGCGCTACGTCCGTGACTGATGCACTGACAGATGGGACCCTGCGGGAACAAGCCGCCGGGGCGTCCGCCTTCAGCGTTGTTTATCGGACCTATGCATCACAGGTCCTGGGTTATCTCACCGCCCGGGGAGTCGAAGATCCGGAGGCGGCCATGCAGGAAGTGTTCCTCTCCGTTCTGCCCCGGCTCGACACTGTCCATGGAGGTGCCGCAGGACTCCGTACGTTTATTTTTTCCGTGGCCCACGCGCGGATTGTTGACGACCATCGACGCCAAAGCCGTACGCCTGCCAAGCTGCCTTTTGAGCCCGCTCTGGACCACCGGGAAGACTCGTCGGCCGAGGCGGAAGCCCTCCAGCGCATTTCGCCACGCGAGGTCCTGAATCTGCTGGACGGGTTGCCGCAGGATCAGCGCGAGGTCCTGGCCCTACGCCTCGTTGCCGGACACACCGTTGAGCAGACAGCTGCAGCCATGGGCAGGACCCCCGGCGCCGTGAAGCAACTTCAGCGGCGTGCGCTGGGGAAACTCCGCGAACTTTCGGCAGTGAAGGAGTACCTGCGGCCATGACCCACGCTGATCACCTGCCGGACACGGTGGAGGAAATGCTCCTCGACGCCGGGCAAGTGCAGGACTCCGAGCTGCGCGCTGCCCTTCTTGTGCTGGGATCGTTGGCGTCGCTGCCGACACCGGCCCCGTCCGGGAAACTGGCCGCGCTGCTGACGGAATCAGAGGACGGGTCCGCCGGCAATGCGGATGACGCCGGCGGTATATCGGACAGCGGGCCCGGGGACGAACTCGCGAAGCGCCGGCGGCTCCGGGCACACCGGCCCACTGTGGTCGGCCTCGCCCTGATAGCCGGGATGGGACTTGGCGTGTCCGGGGTAGCCGCCAGTGCTCCGGTCCCCGGACACTCCGGCCCCTTTATCCAGCACTTGCTTGAAGACTGGGCTCCCGCCTGGACTCTTCTTGTGACGGACGCCCTTGAGACCGTGCTGCCGCCGGATACCCTGGACGGACACGTCCCGGATGCAACGGTGCAGGGTGAACCGCAACCGGGCGTCAGTGAAGAAAACGCCACTGGTGGTGGATTACCTGCGATCGCTCCCGCCGCGGAGGACCGCTTTGACACGCTCCGCGTCCCGGAAGCCCCGGTACCGAACACGCAAGGGCAGCCGGCGCACGGGAACGCCGAGGCACAACGAGGCGGCGGGCAGGGCCCGGCCTCGGATTCAGGGAAGAGCGACGCCGGAGCTGCGGAACGGGAAAGCCCGGGCGCTTCTGCCGGGCTCCCGGAGCAGGCAGCGGCCCAGGCCGCCGGCGCCCGGCGCGACTCGAAGCACGCGGCTCCAGCGGTCCCCGGGGCACGGGTGGATTCGGGGACGGAAGCTATCAGGCAGGGTGCAGATGCTGCCGCCGGAGCGGCCGTCAAGGCTCTGCCCGGGACGAAATCGCTGCAGAGGCTCACCCCTGAACCGCCACGATGACGTCGTTCACCCGGCCTGCCTTTCCGGCCACGTAGGCTAGGCGCATGGGGCACAAAAATGATCCTGCCGTCGTCGAACGACTGATGCGGACCAAAGGGCGGTGGGCCATCGTTGGCCTAACCACCAATGAATGGCGGGCCGCTTACGATACGTCGCTTTTCGTCCGCGACCGCCTGGGGATGGAGATCATCCCGGTCAACCTCCCGGGCGAGCCGGTGCACGGGGAAACCGGCTACCGTAGCCTGGGCGACATCCCCGCTGAGAAGCATCCCATCGACGTCGTTGACTGCTTTGTGAACTCCCAAAAGGTGGGGGACGTGGTGGATCAGGCGATCGCCGTCGGGGCGAAAGCGGTGTGGCTCCAGCTGGGGGTCATCGACGAGGCTGCGGCCGAGCGGGCCAAGGCCGCCGGGCTGGACGTCGTGATGGACACCTGCCCCGCCCAGCAGGCCTGGAAATACAACCTCTGACTGGCCCGCGCTTCAGCGCTGCAGCAGCTCCGGATAGTGCCGCTCCGTGACGTCGGGGTGTGCGCGCATCCTGCCCTTGAGCATATTCATCCCGAACGAGGCCAACAGCGGGTTGGCGGGGTCGTCGGAAATTCCCCGTGCTTCAGCCTTCAGCTCGGGCGGCAGGGGGACGGGATCGATCACGGCATCAAGCCGGGGAGACCAGAAAAACGGGACGGAGTACCTGTCCACACCAGGGGGCGGCGCCTGCACCCGGTGGATGGTGGCCACCAGATAGCCTTCGGTGGCTACCTCCAGCATCTCGCCCAGGTTCACCACCAGGGCTCCCGGGATTGGCTCCACAGGCGCCCACCCGGTGGCCCCGGGCGGCAGGACCTCAAGCCCGCCTACATCGTCCTGCAGCAGGAGCGTAACGAAACCGTAGTCCGCATGCGAGCCCACACCCTGGTCACCTGCGGCCTCCACTACTCCGCCAACGTAGTGGACCAGCTTGCCCATCCAGGCCGGAGAACCCTGGAACGGCTCATCGAAATAGTTCTCCGGCAGCTTCAACGAGACGGCGATGGCGCGGAGCAGCTCCATGCCAACAGCGGACATCAGTTCCGCCCATTCCATGGCCGCCGGTTTGAGCTCCGGGAAGGAGTCCCCGGGCCAGAGGTTGGGGCCCTGGAGCAGCCAGTATGGCTTGTCCGCCGGATAGTCCGTGACCGGTTCCCGCTCGGGGGAATAGTCGATCTGCTCGCGGGCATCCGCCCGCCCCTGGGTCACCTCAGTACCCATCCTGGTGTAGCCGCGGAAATGGGGTGAAAGCCGGTTGTCCAGCTTCATTCTCTCGTTTAGCGGCAGGGCAAAAAACCGCCTGATAAGGTCCAGCAGGCGTTCAGGCTGGCCGGGCGCGGCGCCGTAGCCGGTGATCTGGAAGAAGCCCACATTGTGGGTGGCGTACCGAAGCTGCTCAATAAAGTGCGGGCTGAATGAACCGTCGTCCTGCCGTGCCCTGCCCAGGTCCAGAACAGGTATGGCCCCCTGATCGCGTGACATCCTCGCAGACTAGCACCGCAAGAGCAGGCTTTGTAGGCTTCCTGCATGGACCCTGCTGCACTGAGGAAAATCTGCCTCTCGTTTCCCGGCGCGTACGAGGATTACCCGTTCGGGCCGGAGACGGCCGTATACAAGGTCCGGGCAGATGTTGCCGGCGGTGCGCGGCATGAGGCCAAGCTCTTTGCCTTGTCCTCGATGGACTCCCAGGACTTTTACGTGAACCTCAAGTGTGAGCCCACCCTGGCTGCCCAGCTGCGCACGGTACACCCCGAAATTACCGGAGCGTGGCATATGAACAAGACGCATTGGAACGGCGTCCGCCTGGATGGCGGGCTGCCGGATGACATGGTCCGGGACATGGTGGAGGACTCCTACGACCTGGTGGTGGCAGGCCTCAGCCGGAAGCAGCAGGAGCAGCTTGGCTGGGCCCGCCTGGCAGGGGCAAGGGGAGAAAATCTGTGAGGACCAGGCGCATGGCAGATGGTGATTTGAACTACCCCGGCATCGGGGGCACGGAGCACGGTGCGGCGCCGGCGGGCTACGCGACTGTGCTGGAGGAGGTTCACCTCGGCAGCGGCATGAGCGCTTACCAGCAGGTGGCCGCCGGCATCCTTTCATGGGAGCTGCAGCGGCGTGCAGGCCTTCGGGTCCGCACTGATTCGCCGCGCGTGGTGCCCGGGGCGAGGGTGGTGAGCGGCTTCTGCGTCGGGCCCTTCCGGCTGGACGCGCCCTGCCAGGTGGTGTGGGCCCGCGAACCCCTGCCGGCGGGCATGCCTCAATCGGCCGGATTCGGGTACGGAGCGTTGCCCGGGCATCCGGCCCGGGGCGAAGAATCCTTCGAGGTGGAGATCAACGGAGGTGCCGAAGTTCTCCTTCGAATCCGGGCATTCAGCAAACCGGGCAGCTGGTTTTACGCCGCCGGCGGAGTGGTCACGCGGGCAGCGCAGCGCCACGTCACTTCCCGGTACATTGAAGGGGCACGCCAACTCGCCGCGGAAGGAAAATCCCCGTGATCTTTATCGTCGTTAAGTTCAAGGTCAAGCCCGAATGGTCGGAGCGCTGGCCTGCCTTGGTGGCCGACTTCACCCAGGCCACCCGGCAGGAGCCGGGCAACCTGTGGTTTGACTGGTCCCGCAGCCTGGAGGACCCGAACGAGTACGTCCTGGTGGAAGCGTTCAAGGACGACGCCGCAGGCGACCACGTCAACAGCGCACACTTTAAGCAGGCCATGGCGGACATGCCCCAGGCCCTCGCTGAGACTCCCCGGATCATCAGCCGCCAGCTCGACGGCGAGGGCTGGGACCAAATGGGCGAGCTCACCATCTAGCTCCATCGACTGCTCCGTGGAGGTCCTTTTGAGCCTCAGAACGGCAGTTACGGAGCAATGGATACGATAGGCGCATGTGGATCGGCTGGATCGAATTCGACATCCTCCTGGGCGACGTCCAAAGCCTTAAGGAGAAACGCTCCGTCATCAGGCCCCTGCTCGCTGACATCAAGCGCCGCTACGACGTCTCCGTCGCTGAGGTAGGGGACCACGACCAGTACCGGCGCTCACAGGTCGGCGCCGGCCTCGTGGCAGCGGACCGGGCGCACCTCGTGGAGGTGCTCGACGCCGTCGAACGCTTTGTGGCCGGACGGCCCGAAATCGAGCTCCTCAGCGCGAGGCAGCGGGACCACCACAGCGAGGACTAATTCCATCGATTGCTCCACAACGGCCCTTTTGACCTCCCAAAACGGCGGTTATGGAGCACTCGATGAGGGGTGTGGATAACTTCTGCGGCACCTGACGCAATTCTGTTCTGATGGTGCGATGAAGACAGCACGCCCCCTTCCGGAGGATCTCCAGGGCCGCCCGTTCACTGTTGCTGCAGCGGAACGCGCGGGAGTATCACCAAAACGATTGCGGCACCGGTCCCTGACCCGCCTCGGCAAGAGTATCCGGGTGCAGGGCCCGACGGCGATGCTTCCGTTGACCGTCAGGGTGCAGCCTTTCATCGAGGTTAACGAGCGATGCGCCGCATCACACCTCACCGCTGCTGAGCTCCTATCGCTCCCGCGGGTGCGAAAGCAAACAGCCGACATGCACCACATCATCCGCCCGGAAGGTGAAGCGCACCTGAACAGACCCCACGTGGTTGTGCACCGTATGAAACTCTACGAAGACGAGGTGACCACAAAGGACGGGGTCCCTGTGACCACTCCGGAGCGCACATGGCTTGATATGGCGGAATTGCTCTCTGTTGATGACCTTGTCGCCATGGGGGACAGTTGTGTCCGCGTTCCGCGCGCTGCTCTTGAAGGCAGGGGCATGCCTCTCTGCAGCCTTGCCGATCTTCAGCTAATGATCGACCGGCACAAGGGAAAACGTGGTTTGCGCAGGGCCAAGGAAGCCATCAAGCTCATCCGGGTGGGAAGCGATTCGCCACAGGAGACGCTCCTCCGGCTCGCTATCGTTCGCGCCGGGCTGCCAGAACCGGAGCTGAACGTGCCGATCATCACCGAGGACGGCACCAGGCATCACGAGCCGGACCTGTCCTATCGGAAGTATCGGATCGGGATCGAGTACGAGGGTGAACACCACGGCGAGGAGGGGCAAATTGTCCGGGACATCGCGCGATCGGAACGTTACTTAGCCTTGGGATGGACCGAAGTCCGGATCTCCAAGCGACACATGGTCAACGACGCGAAGCCGGCCGCGGCCAAAGTCCAGGTTGCGCTGGTCCAGGCCGGCTGGCGGCTGCGGCGATGAGCATCGATTGCTCCCCACCGGCTCCCGGCCTTCGCAAGCTCAGGCCGGGCCCCTCGCCGGTGTGGGCTCCGTAACTGCCGTTGTGTTGCGTCGAAAGGGCAGTTACGGAGCAATCGGTGGGTTTGCTCCGGTCCTTAGCCGAAGTACTTCGGCAGCGTCGCCTCGTGGGCTTCACGGAGGGCGTCCAGGGACAGGCCCGCCACACCGTTGATCTCCAGGGTGCCGCTGGCGGCGTCCACCACACCAATACGGGTGTGGGCGAAGCCGCGGGCGGTGCACATGTCCGTGAAGCGGACTTCCTCCGAGCGGGGGACGCCCACCACGGCACGGCCCTGGGACTCGGAGAAGAGTGCCGTGAACAGGTCCACGCCGTCCCGGTCCAGGATGTCCTGCAGGGCGATCCGGGCACCCACGCCGTAGCGCAGCGAGGACTCCACCAGGGCAGCCGCGAGGCCGCCCTCGGAAAGGTCGTGTGCGGAGTCGATCATGCCGTCGCGCGAGGCGTTGATCAGGATCTCGCCCAGTGCGCGCTCGGCGTCGAGGTCGACCTTGGGCGGCTGCCCGCCCAGGTGGCCGCGCATGTTGGCCCATTCGGAACCGTCCAGCTCTGCGGCGGTGGTGCCCAGCAGGTAGATGGCCTGCCCGTCCTCGCGCCAGCCCGACGGCGTGCGGCGGGCGACGTCGTCGAGCTTGCCCAGCACCGCCACCACGGGGGAGGGGTGGATCGGCGTGGTGCCGGTCTGGTTGTACAGGGAGACGTTGCCGCCGGTGACCGGAATGCCCAGCACCATGCAGGCGTCGGACAGGCCGCGGATGGCTTCGGCAAGCTGCCACATAACGTCCGGGTCCTCTGGGGAGCCGAAGTTCAGGCAGTCGCTGACGGCCATGGGGACGGCGCCGGAGGTGGCAACGTTCCGGTAGGCCTCGGCCAGCGCCAGCTGCGCACCGTGGTATGGATCGAGGTAGGTGTAGCGGCCGTTGGCGTCGGTAGCCAGGGCCACGCCCAAGCCGCTTTCCTCGTCAACGCGGACCACGCCGGCGTCATCGGGGAACGCCATGGAGGTGTTGCCGCCTACGTAGCGGTCGTACTGGTTGGTGATCCAGGACTTGGAGCACATGTTCGGTGATGCCACCAGTTCGGTGACGGCCTTGGCCAGTTCGGCCGGAGCGGAGGGGCGGCCTGCGTCCTGCACGGAGCCCGTGAAGGAGTCTGCTTGCACGGCGTCCTGCCACTCGGGACGGGCGAACGGGCGGTCGTAGACCGGGCCGTCGTGCGCCACGGTGCGGGGATCGACGTCGACAATCACCTCGCCTTCCCACGTGATGATAAGGCGGCCGCTGTCCGTCACCTCGCCCAGCCAGGCGTACTCGACTGCCCACTTGTCCATGACCGCCTCGAACGCTTCCACGTTCCCGGGCGTGACCACAGCCATCATGCGTTCCTGCGACTCGGACATCAGGATTTCGCCCGGGGTCAGCGTGGGGTCGCGCAGCAGCACGGAAGTCAGCTCAACCGCCATGCCGCCGTCGCCGTTGGATGCCAGTTCCGAGGTGGCGCAGGAGATGCCTGCGGCGCCCAGGTCCTGGATGCCTTCAACCAGTGAGCCCTTGAACAGTTCCAGGCAGCACTCGATCAGGACCTTCTCGGCGAACGGGTCGCCCACCTGGACGGCTGGACGCTTCGAAGGCTTGGTGTCGTCGAAGGACTCGGAAGCCAGCACCGAGGCGCCGCCGATGCCGTCACCGCCGGTGCGGGCACCGAACAGGACCACCTTGTTGCCCTTGCCGGAGGCGTTGGCCAGGCGGATGTCCTCGTGGCGCATGACGCCAACAGCGAGGGCGTTCACCAGCGGGTTGCCCTGGTACACGGCGTCGAACACCATTTCGCCGCCGATGTTCGGCAGGCCCAGGGAGTTGCCGTAGCCGCCGATGCCGGCAACGGCACCGTGCATCACGCGTGCGGTGTCCGGGTGGTCGATGGCGCCGAAGCGCAGCGGATCCATCACGGCCACCGGGCGGGCTCCCATGGAGATGATGTCGCGGACAATGCCGCCGATGCCGGTCGCGGCGCCCTGGTACGGCTCAACGAACGACGGCGAGTTGTGCGACTCGATCTTGAAGGTCACGGCCCAGCCGTCCCCCAGGTTGGTGACGCCGGCATTCTCGCCGATGCCCACCAGCATGTCCTTCTTCATCTCCGGCGTCACTTTTTCGCCGAACTGGCGCAGGTGGTTCTTGGAGGACTTGTAGGAGCAGTGCTCGCTCCACATCACGGAGTACATGGCGAGCTCGGCGCCGGTGGGGCGGCGGCCCAGGACCTTGACGATCTCGTCGAACTCGTTGCGCTTCAGGCCCAGTTCGGCCCAGGGCAGCTCGGTGTCCGGTGTCTTCGCGGCGTTTTCAACAGTGTCGATGTTGAACTTCTTGGTGGTGTCGATGCTCACTTGTCGCCTCCCACAATCTTGGTCAAAACGGAGGTGAAGAAACCCAGCCCGTCGGTGTCGGACCCGCCGACGCCGTCAAGCGATTCCGGGCCGAATCCGGCCTCCACGGCGTGTTCGGGGTGAGGCATGAGGCCTACAACGTTGCCGGCAGCGTTGGAGATGCCTGCGATGTCGCGGCGGGAGCCGTTGGGGTTGAACCCTACATAGCGGAACACCACGCGGCCCTCAGCCTCGAGCGCGTCCAGGGTCTTGTCGTCCGCGAGGTACTGGCCGTCCTGGTTCTTCAGCGGCACAGTGATTTCCTGGCCTGCCTGGTAGTCCAGGGTCCATGCAGTATTGCTGTTCTCGACGCGCAGGACCTGGTCGCGGCACATGAACTTCAGGTGGTCGTTCTTGATCATCGAACCGGGCAGCAGGTGCGACTCCGTGAGGATCTGGAAGCCGTTGCAGATGCCCAGCACGGGAAGCCTGGCCTCGCTGTTGGCGGCGTCGATGATCCTGGACATCAGCGGTGCGAAACGCGCGATGGCGCCGGCACGCAGGTAGTCGCCGTAGGAGAAACCGCCGGGAATCACGACGGCGTCCACGTCACCGAGCTCGGTGTCGGCATGCCAGAGCTCGACGGCGGTGCCGCCGGCCAGGCGGACGGCGCGGGAAGCGTCACGGTCATCGAGGGTCCCGGGAAAGGTGACCACGCCGATCCGTGCACCGGCGAGGCGGCGAGCACCTGGAGCGTCTGCGGCGACGGCGTTGGCCTCGCCGATCAGGGGAATTTCAGTCATCCTAGGCCTCGACGACCTCGACGTTGACGACGTCCTCGATCACGGGGTTGGACAGGAGGGTCTCTGCGGCATCGCGGGCCTGGGTCAGGATCTCCTCGGTCACCTCGCCGTCGACCGTCAGTTCAAAACGCTTGCCCTGGCGGACAGAGCTAAAGCTGGTGAAGCCCAGCCGGGGGAGGGCGCCGACGATAGCCTTCCCCTGCGGGTCCAGAATTTCGGGCTTGGGCATAACGTCAACAACGATCCGGGGCATCCGGTAACTCCTGTGCGTGAGCTTGGGTAAGGGCGCAGCGGAGAAGTGCCGTCTCACGCCGTACCGAAGGTGTTGGGACACACTTTGTTGAACCTTGTGGACGGGCGCTCCGCGAGCTTGCTAGTCCATTCTACCGGCCGGAGCGCCCCTCCCTGTATTCGGCGGATTCCGGCCACATGATGCACACACGGTCCCGGGCTTCAAAGGTGGCCGCAGGGAGTTGCGACGGGGTTCTGGAGTTGAGCCGTTGGTATCACTAGGATTGCTGAATGGCTGAGAAATCAAGATCCGTGCTGTTGCCCATGGTTGCCGCCGCAGTGTTCGCGGGGCTGGGGCGCATGGTGCTCCAGAAGATCAAAGCCGACCGGTTTGCCCGGGACAACCGGGTTGCGGGACCACTGGATGAAAAGACCAGGCAGTGGATCAGCGACGTGGTGCGCACCCCACGGTAGCAGCGCACGCGCGCACCCAATCCCAGCGTGCCAGGGCGCCCTGCGGGGCGCCCTTTTCCATGCCATCCTGCCCTGAGCGGGGCAGCGTGTGACTGGCAAATAATTCACGAATGTGCTCTATGTCATATTCAGCTATCAGTCTGTACTCTATGAATCGGCTGGTCTCACGGAATGACAAAACCTGTCATTCCGCGGTCCCAAGCCTATAGTTTCTGGCCCCCCATCTGGCTGGGCCGGTACATCGTGAAAGGGTTGCGCGTGAAATCAACTGGAAAGAGCCCTCTGCGGGCCGCGGGATTCCGGAAGGCCGCGGCGCTGGCCGTTGGT
This sequence comes from Arthrobacter sp. V1I9, assembly GCF_030817075.1. Taxonomy (NCBI): domain Bacteria; kingdom Bacillati; phylum Actinomycetota; class Actinomycetes; order Micrococcales; family Micrococcaceae; genus Arthrobacter; species Arthrobacter sp. V1I9. The sequence continues at coordinate 3,251,192 of NZ_JAUSYU010000001.1, read as the reverse complement.
TTACCTCTTCTCCTCACCTCGATGGTCATGAGCCCCGCTACCGCGGCGCCGGCCGGACAAGGCCTGGCAATAGCTGCCAAAAAGGCCGCCTCTGCTGACTTCAAGGACGGCCGTTACATCGTTGTCCTGGCAGGCGCGGCGGCCGCGGGTTACGAAGGAGAAACCCCGGGCCTTGGCGCAACCAAGCCGCAGAACGGCCGGAAGCTCGATGCCGGAAGCCCCAATTACAAGGCCTACGACGCGCATCTCCGGAAGCGGCAAAGCGAGGTCGCCGCCAGCCAGGGCGTCACCCCCCGAAAACAGTTCACCGCTGCCCTCAACGGCTTCAGTGCCGAGCTGACAGCGGCGCAGGCGATGGAGCTGTCCAGGGACGACCGTGTCCTGGTGGTCGCGCCGGACACGGAGAACGCCCCGGACTACACCACCACTGACTTCCTCAAGCTGACCGGCCCCGACGGTGTCTGGGCGAAGCAATTCGGCGGCGAAGCCAACGCGGGCAAAGGGGTCGTGGTGGGGGTCATCGATTCCGGTTACGCCCCGGACAACCCGTTCCTGCAGGGCGGGCCTGTCCAGCCGCTGCGCGGTCCCGCGCAGGTCGGCGTGCCGTACCGGACCGCCGAGGGCCGCATCGCCATGCTCAAGGCCGACGGCACCACCTTCGTGGGCGAATGCCAAAAAGGGCAAGGGACGGGCGCCGCATTCGACGGCTCCCTGTGCAACTCGAAAGTCATTGGCGCCAGGTACTTTGCCGATTCCTTCCTGCAGTCCGTAGCCCCCGGAAACCGGGCGCCCCAAGAGCTCATCTCACCGGTCGACGTCGGAAGCCATGGCACGCACACCGCCACCACCGCGGCGGGCAACGCGAACGTTGAGCAGACGATCGACGGCTCCGGTTTCGGCAAGAGCTCCGGCGTTGCTCCCGCCGCAAAGGTCTCCGTCTATAAGGTCTGCTGGGAGGACACCAACCCGGATACCGGGGGCTGCTACTCTTCCGCTTCGGTGGACGCCGTGGAAGCCGCGATCAAGGACGGCGTGGATGTCCTGAACTACTCGATTTCGGGCAACAACAACAGCACCACCGATCCCGTGGCGCTGGCCTTCCTCAATGCTGCGGCGGCTGGTGTCTTTGTTTCTGCTTCCGCCGGCAACTCCGGCCCTGCCGTCTCCACGGTCAACCACGCCTCGCCGTGGCTGACCACGGTCGCTGCCTCCACCTTCCCGAGCGATTTGCTCGGCACCGTGAAGGTTTCCGATGGTTCCCTGTACCGCGGAGCTTCGATCATGAAGTCTGAAGTGGTTAACAAGCCGGTCGTTGTCGCCGCTGCTGCGGCAGCGGCGGGCGCTGCCAACCCGAACCTCTGCGGCCCGGGTTCCCTCGATGCGGCGAAGGTGGCAGGCAAGGTAGTGGTCTGCGACCGCGGCGTTGTGGACAGGACGGCCAAGAGCCAGGAAGTCCAGGACAAGGGCGGCGTCGGAATGATCCTGGTGAACCTTACCAACAGCTCCGAAGACGCGGACAACCACGTGCTCCCCACGGTCCACGTCAACGCCCCGAAGAGCCTGGAGCTGAAGTCCAAGCTGGAAGTCAATTCCGCTTTGACCGTCAGCCTGGTCAAGGGGGACCTCACCGGCGAGCCGCCGGCTCCGGCGCCGCAGGTCGCCGGTTTCTCCTCCCGGGGTCCAAGCCTTGCTTCCGGCGGCGACCTGCTGAAGCCTGACATCGCTGCACCGGGCGTGAATGTCCTCGCAGGTGTTTCCACCATCGGCAACAAAGGCGAGCAGTTCGGGTTCATGTCCGGGACATCGATGGCCGCACCGCACATCACCGGTTTCGGTGCGCTGGTGCTTAGCAAGCAGCCCAAGTGGACCCCTGCCATGGTCAAGTCGGCCATGATGACCACCGCCTACCTGCTGGTGCACGCTGATGGTTCAGCCAACACGGACCCCTTCCAGGGCGGCGCAGGCCACATTGACTCAACCCGCGTCCTGGATCCGGGCCTGGTCTACAACTCAGGCATCAAGGACTGGTTGGGCTTCCTCAACGGCCAGGGCGTTGACACGGGAGCTCCGCAGGCCGGCAGCATTGCTGCACGCGACCTGAACCTGCCGTCCATCGCACTGGGCAGCCTGGTGGGCGAAGTGCAGGTCAAGCGCCGGCTCACTGCCCTGGTACCCGGGATGTACCGTCCGGAAGTCAACATGCCGGGTTTCAACGTCCAGGTGGAGCCCAACGCGCTGAATTTCGCCAAGGCTGGCCAGACCCGAGAGGTCACCCTGACCATCCGGAACGAGAGCGCTCCGGTGGGCAAGTTCAGCACCGGCACCCTGACCTGGAAGGGCCCGCGCACTGTGAGCTCTCCCATCGCCATCCGGCCTGTTGATGCGCAGATCGCTCCGTCGTTCTCGTTCAGTTCGGCCACGGGCAGCGGCAGCGGAGTCATGGAGTTGGTGTCCGGCTCGGATAACCCCATCAAGGTAGGGGTGGAAGGCCTGGCGCCCTTGAGCCAGACAGCCATCACCAAAACTCCCGGTGAGTATGCACCGGCAAACGATGCGCACAACGCCCTGCTCCGCGTGACGGTGCCCACGGGCGCCTCATTCGCCCGGCTGGGTGTCCAGGCGCAATCGAACGACGTCGACTGGGACATGGTGGTTTACGCACCGAATGCTTCGGGTAGCCTGACGGCAACGCAGGTGGCCACAGCTTCCGCCAGTGAGTTCCTGGATCTGGAGGCGCCGCGGGCGGGCACGTACTACATTGTGGCCAACCTCTACTCCACGCCCGATAATGGGGCAGCCAGCGCGTCCGTGCAGGCGGTCACATTTGCAGGGGATGCAGGCAACCTCAAGGTGGAACCGAACCCGATTGTGGCTCCGAACGGCACCGCCACCTCGGCCACGCTGTCCTGGAGCGGCCTGTCCGAAGGTGCCTACCTTTCGCGCCTCAGCCTGGGCGAGAACGGCATCAGGACCTGGGTCAATGTCCAGGTGGGTGCCGCCTCTACTGCTCCTTCGGGGGCTCCGCAGGTGGCTCTCGCGGACGCAGTTCCCGCGGGCTAGCAGCCTCGCGTTCAGACAAACAGGATCCCCGGGCGGTTGAACCGCCCGGGGATCCTGTTTAACCCGGCTGCCTCGCCGGCAGGCGGTTGCGCTAAATGGCGCCGGAGGCTCCAGCAGCATTGCCCAGCAAAGGGGCCATGGTTTTCCAGCGCGAGATTTCACAGCCGTCTGTCCTCGTGAAGACCGCCTCAACTGCCCGCCCGTGGAAAGTTCCAGTCACCACGGCGACCTGTGGGCCGCCGTATTGCTGTGTGCACAGCTTCGGGGGCCCGGGCTTCGGGAAGAAGATGTCCTCGCCGTACCATTCCACCGCGGCCAGTGCCGCGGCGGGGTCCGGCAGTGTGCTTTCCGCCGAGGGGCCGTTGGCGTCAGCGACCAGGCGGAATTCGTGCTCGCCGGCCTCGGGGCTTTCCCGCAGCCTGATGGTCAGATCGATCATGCGGACACGCTCCCGGGCAGGGCGGCCAGTTCCTTGGCCAGCTTTTCACGGAGCCGGGCTGCCTCGGCTGCAAAGGACCGCTGCTGTTCAACGTAGGCGGCCTTGCCCTGGGGGGTTTCGATGCGGATGGCCGGGTAGCCCCACTCGGCCAGATCGTAGGGCGAGGCCTGCATATCCATGGTCCGGATCCGCCAGGACAGTTCAAAGCAATCCATGACCAGTTCGCTGGGCAGGGCAGGCAGGAGCTTGTACGCCCACTTATACAGATCCATGTTGGCGTGGAGGCAGCCCGGCTGTTCAAGGTGCCGCTGGGTGTCCCGGCTCGGCGCCAGTTCATTGAGGGGAATGGCATCCGGTGTGTAGAACCGGAAGGCGTCGAAGTGGCTGCAGCGTATCCGGTTGTCCTCCACCACCTTGTCCGTGCCTGCTGACCCGAGGCGCAGCTGCAGGTACTCGTGGCGCAGGTTGAACCGGTCCTGGTGGTAGACCATGGCCCACTCATGGAGGCCGAAGCAGCCAAACTGCGCAGGGCGGGCAGCAGTCCCGCGCAGGATGATCCCGGCGAAGGCGACGGCGTCCTTGCGGTCAGTGAGAAAGGCGTCCCGGTCCATCGTTACCGCCGTGCTGCCTGAAGGCAGCCCGAGGAAGGCAAGTTCGTCGTCGTCGAGCGTTCGGTAGTGCTTCCACCCGTAGCGGGCGGCAGCTTCCCGGCCTGCCAGGACGACGCCGGCGCCTGGGTGCCAGCGGCGGAGCTGGCCGGGTTTCTGGGTGTAGTAGGTGAAGAGGAAATCCTCCACCGGATGCTTGTGCCCTGCAGAGCGGCGCGCAAGGTAGGGATCCGCGTAGCGGCTGACGCGCTGCTGGTGGGCCTCCTCACGGGCCCGCCACTCGTCCGCCGCCAGGACCCTAAGCTGCTCCACCGGCTGCACCGAGGACATCCTTCGTGGCATCCCAGGCACTGATTTCGCAACCGTTGGTCCGGGCAAAGGCGGCATCAACAGGTACTCCATCCACCACGCCGGTGACGGTAGCTTCCTGGGGCCCGCCATACTGTTCGGTGCACACCTGGTCAGCTCGTTTCGGACCGGGACTCAGCAGTGCGGCGTTTTCCTTCAAGGCAGCGCAGGCGGCATCCGCAGTGGGATGGTTGCTTTCAGCCTCGGGCGCGCCATCGACGCAGACAAGGGTGTGATGGACCTCCGGCTCACCGGCCGAGGGTTTAATGGTGATGGCCAGTTCCGCGTTGCCCTGCCCAGGGCCGGATGACGGCGCGGCAGGCTCGGGTGCCGGTGCCGGCACGGAAGACTCGGCGTCAGGGTCCAGGCTGCCAGTGGGGGCCGGAGTGGCGGGCGTGGCTGGCGGTACAGAGGCAGAAACGGAAGCCGTTGGCGGTGTGGAGGGATCGCCGGTAGGAGTCCCCCCGCCCTCGTTCGGCGTGCAGGCAGGCAACAGGACAGCCGCGAACAACAACGCCGCGATGCGGACATATGGTTGGCTCCTGGACCAACGTGGGCGCGGCAGGACTTCTGGGAGCGTCAGCTGCTCTATGCCCCCGGGATGCACACTGTGCCAGTGCCGTGGCCTGTCTGTCATGATGCCATTCTACTGCCGCCGCCCTGCTGGCCGGCTAAGCCTGCTGGGTCTGGGACGTGGCTGCGATGAGCCCCATCATGGCCGTATGCAGCTCGCTGACCTGGCTTCGCGTCAGGCCCAGGCGTTCCATCATGGTGCCCGGCACCTTGAGCGCCTCCTGCCGAAGGGCTGCTCCTGCGGGAGTGAGGCCGACGGCGAGGGCGCGCTCGTTGCCGTCCACCCGCCGTCGCGAAATCAGGCCGGACACTTCAAGGCGCCGCAGCAAAGGCGAGATGGTGGCCGGCTCCTGCGCCAGGGCATCGCTGATGTTCCGTACTGTGCGCGGGCTGGACTCCCAGAGGCACAGCATGACCAAATACTGCGGGTGGGTGAGGTTCAACTTCTCGAGCACAGGTTTGTACGCTCCCACCACGCTGCGGGAGGCAACAGTCAGGGCAAAGCAGAGCTGGTGCTCGAGCAGCAGGTCGTTGTCCTGCGGGCTGTCCCCGCCGCCGGGCGCGGTACCGGCTGCGGGGGAAGTGCTGGATGCAGTGGTCATCGGAGCCTCCAATTGTTAGTGCGCTAACTATTAGCGTACACTGTTGCTAGGAAAAGCGGTCTCTGGAAGGAGCCAGTTCATGGGTAGGGCCAGTTCAGAAGGCAAGGAAAACGCGTCGCAGCGGTTCATGCGGGCCACCGGCAAGCTGCGTGCCATTTTCGGTCCCGCAAACCGTTCCTCCCTCATTCACGACATGACAGAGGAAAACCGGCGGCTCCTGGCCCAGCGCGAAGCTGAAACCCAGCAATGGGAGACCATTACGCGGCCTGACGGCAGCACCTATGTGGTGCCCAGGAATCCGGAAGACAAATCCCTCCGCTGACATGTGGGCCGCGGAGCCTTTTCAGGCACGCAGGCGTAAAATAAGGGCACTTGCTCCACGAGGAGCAGTGGCCTTATTTGAACGGCTCTTCTTTCCCCTGAGTGCGGAAAGGGGGTGGAAAACAGTGGCACATGTACTCCGCGGGTTCATGAACGCGACCGACAGGCTCCGCTTCTTCTTTGGACCGGCCACCCGCCTGGACACCAGCTTGCCCGTGGTGCACAAGCATGACGAGTATGAGCAGGCCTCGGAGGAGGAACTTACGCATTTTGTGGTGGAAACCGACACGGCCGGCCACCACTACGCCGTACGCCGCGAAGACGTGAAAGAGACCTGACTTCGGCCAGGCTGGACGGGATTGCCGCGGCTACTCCCGAAAAACACCTAAAAAATGCACTGGCTGGGGAAAAGATTCCCTGGCCAGTGCATTCCTGTATGAATTGGGGGAGCGGGTCAGCGGCCGGTGCCGCCGTACACTGTGGCTTCGTTCTCGCTGTCCAGTTCGAAGGCCTGGTGGATGACCCGCACGGCCTCGTCCAGCAGATCCGCGTGGGTCACAACCGAAATGCGGATTTCCGATGTGGAGATCATGTTGATGTTGATCCCCGCGGCCGAGAGTGCTTTGAAGAAGGTTGCGGAGACGCCCGGGTGGGAGCGCATGCCGGCGCCGATCAGGGAGAGCTTGCCGATCTGCTCGTTGTATTCGATGGTCTCGAAACCGATCTGGTCCTGCGCTGCATGAAGGGCCGCAAGGGCGTCGGCACCTTCCACGATGGGCAGGGTGAAGGAAATGTCCGTCCGGCCCGTGCCGTGCGTGGAAACGTTCTGCACGATCATGTCGATGTTCGAGTGGGCATCGGCGATGACCTGGAAGATCGCAGCCGCCTTGCCGGGGATGTCCGGAACGCCAACAACGGTGACCTTGGCTTCGGAACGGTCGTGTGCGACGCCGGAGATGATTGGCTGCTCCAAGGCAACTCCCTCTTGTGTGGTGATCTTGTCTTCAGCACTCGGGATGACCCAGGTGCCTTCGTGCTGGCTGAATGAGGAGCGGACGTGCAGCGGAACACCGAACCTGCGCGCGTACTCAACGCAGCGAAGGTGCAGAATTTTGGCTCCCGAGGCTGCGAGTTCAAGCATTTCCTCGCTGGAGATCGTGTCGATCTTCTGGGCTGAGGGGACAACGCGCGGATCGGCCGTGTAGATCCCGTCCACGTCCGTGTAGATCTCGCAGACGTCGGCTTCGAGTGCCGCTGCCAGCGCTACGGCAGTGGTGTCCGAACCGCCGCGGCCCAGGGTGGTGATCTCGTTCGTGGCCCGGCTCATGCCCTGGAAGCCCGCCACGATGGCGATGTTGCCCTTATCCAGGGCGGTGCGGATGCGGTGGGGGTCGACGTCGATGATCCTGGCCTTGCCGTGGATGCCGTCGGTGATCATGCCGGCCTGGGAACCGGTGAAGGACTGGGCGGAGGCACCCAGTTTGTTGATGGCCATGGCCAGCAGTGCCATTGAGATGCGCTCGCCGGCGGACAGCAGCATATCCATTTCGCGGGCAGGGGCAGAGTCGGTTACCTGGCCTGCGAGGTCCAGGAGTTCATCGGTGGTGTCACCCATGGCCGAGACCACAACAACCACCTCGTTGCCCGCTATCTGGGCGTCCACCACGCGCTTGGCCACCCGCTTGATGCCGTCCGCGTCAGCTACGGAGGAACCGCCGAACTTCTGCACAATCAGCTGTTGGGTTACGGCACCGCCGACCGGCAGCTCCTGCGGCTGCGTTGCGTTGTGCACTTCGGTAGTGGGCGTACTCATGCGCGTACCTTCACTGAATCAATTGGAGCCCGGCCAGACAGCCGTAAAGCTGTGTTGGCCCTGACGCGGGAAACTAATGCCGCTGTTGGCGCGACTTCTGGTCCCAGTTTATCGCCGAGCATGGCCGGGCGTTGAATTGTGACCGAATCTCAGCCCCTGGGAGGACCTGCGGGGAAGCCCCTCGGGCGTACGCTCAAACTGTCAAAATGCATTAAGAGACTGTGGGGGACAGGTGCGCAATAGATGGCGATGATTTCTGAGTTACCGGAGGCTGCGGACGGGCCGGAACCCGACGACGGCATCACGGCGCGGTCCGTGAGCCGCAGCTTCGGCGCGGTGCACGCCGTCGAGCATATGGACTTCCATGCGCCCGCCGGGAAGGTGACCGCGCTGATCGGTCCGAACGGGGCAGGCAAAACAACCCTGCTTCTGATGCTGGCATCACTGCTGGCGCCGGATGAGGGCAGCATCAGCGTGGGCGGGCTTGACCCGCGGCGCCACCGGGCAGAGGTGCGCAGCCGGCTGGGCTGGATGCCGGACACCCTGGGAGTGTGGGAGTCGCTGACCGCCCGGGAAATCCTCACCCAGATGGCCCGCTTCTACCGGCTCCCGGCGCAGGGCATCGGGCAGAGGGTCTCGGAGATGCTCGAACGGGTGCGGCTGGACGATCTGGCGGACCAGCCGGCGCGGGTGCTGTCCCGCGGGCAGCAGCAGCGGCTCAGCCTGGCCCGGGCACTGATTCACGACCCGTCCGTCCTGCTGCTCGACGAGCCCGCCTCGGGATTGGACCCGGGCTCGCGCGTGGAGCTGCGGATCATGCTCCGGCAGCTCGCGGCCGAGGGTAAGGCCGTGGTGGTCTCGTCCCACGTACTCAGCGAACTGGACGAGATCGCCGACGCTGCGGTGTTCGTCAACAAGGGCCGCACGGTCCGGCATCAAACCACCGAAGAAGCTGCCGCCGCGGGCCGCAGGTACGCCATCAGCGCCGCTGACCCAGCGGCACTTGCGGCCAAGCTGACGGAGCTCGGTTTGGTATTCCGCCGCGAAGACGGGCGGCGTCCGTCAATCAGCCTGTTGCTGGCAAACGACGGCGACGCCGAGCGGCTGCTGCGCGACCTGGTGCTGGCCGGCGTCCGGGTAACGTCCTTTGCCCCGGCCTCCGGCGCCCTGGAAGAGACATACATGAGCCTCGAGGGGGAGCGGCAATGAGCCACACGACAGAAAACCGGCAGCACATCGTCGGCTCAACGGGAGCCGGCGGCTACCTGGCCGGAGTCAGGGACGTGGTGGTCCTGGAGCTCAAGCAACGGCTGCGGTCCCGCGGCTGGTACATCATGCTGGCCATTTGGTTTGTCCTCACAGGACTGGTGACCTGGCTGACCTGGGCCAGCTGGAACGCCTCGCAGGCGGCCCAACGGGAATTCCCGGGCTACGTCCAGCCGCCTGAGTCGGGGCCCGGCTCGATGATCTTTGAGGTGGTCCTGGCCTTTGTCCTGCTGTTTGCCTTGCTCGTTGCCCCGGCGCTCTCCGCCAACGCGGTGAACGGTGACCGCGCCGGCGGCACGCTGGCCATCCTCCAGGTGACGCTGCTGCAGCCCGGCCAGATCCTCTGGGGCAAGTTTTTCGCAGCATGGGCCGCAGCCCTCGCGTTCCTGGTGGCGAGCACCCCGTTCCTGGTGATCGGGGTGGCGCTGGGCGGAATGACTCCCGGCCATGTGCTGGTGGCCCTGCTGATGCTGGCGCTTGAGGTGGGTGTTGTGTGTGCCATCGGTGTTGGCATCTCAGCGCTAGCCGGCAGGCCGCTGTTCTCCATCGTGGTCACGTACCTGGCAGTGGCCGGGCTGGCAATCGGCACACTGATCGCCTTCGGGCTGGGCACGGGGCTTACCCAGGGCACAATCATGGCGAACCAGGCTCAGTACCGCTCGTTCGAGCCCCCCAGCAACGGGCCGGTGGAACCCGGATACACCTGCTCAGGGCCATTGCAGGAACAGAGTATTATGCGCACCGAACGGGTAGCCTGGCTGCTGGCAATGAACCCGTACGTGGTGGTGGCTGACGCCATCCCCTATCCCGACCGCACGGGTCAGGAGGGTTTCCGCTCTGTAGGGGCGATCGAAAGCATCAGTCAGGGAGCCCGGAACGCGCTTGCCGGTCCCGAAGGTACCTATCCGTGCGCCAACGGGGAGGTCAAGCCGCAGTATCTGGCGCAGTCCACGCCGCTGTGGCCGCTGGGCCTAGGCCTGCAACTCCTACTGGCAGCGCTGCTGATGTGGCTGGGCTGGCGTTCACTCCGCACGCCTGCCCACCGGCTGGCACGGGGAACGCGTATCGCCTAGTGATGACTCCGGACAGGCCCGGCCCGCTGGACAGGGCCGGGTCAGTCCTGCGGGCTGTCCAGCCGGAACATCAGTAGGGGGAAGCCCTTGCCGGCCGTGTCCTGGTCGGTAGGGACGCCGGGGTCCAGCCGGAACCCAAGGCTTTGCAGGAGCCGGATGGAGGGACTGTTGGGTTCGTAGACTGCGGCGATAACGGTGCTGACCCCGCACTGCGTGAAGAGCCACGCCACCAGCGCCGCCGCAGCCTCACGGCCGTACCCGTGGTGCTGGTGGTCGGGATGCAGGACATACGCCATCAAGGGGACCGTGCGAGAGGAACTGGGTGGCTCCAGGGTCGCCCCTGTACCTATGACTGGCGTCCTCGTCCCCACCATCAACCAGCCGCAGGACAAGCCGCTCGGTGACCAGAGGTGCGACCTCTCCCGCGGCCATCGAATGCCAAAATCTCAGGTCAGGGCGTTGCGGCGGCCCTCGAAAGCCCGCCCCAACGTGACCTCGTCTGCGTATTCGAGGTCGCCGCCCACGGGCAGCCCGGACGCCAGCCTGGTCACGGTGATCCCGATGGTCTTCAGCATGCGGGCCAGGTACGTGGCTGTCGCTTCACCCTCCAGGTTGGGGTCCGTGGCGATGATGACTTCCTGGATGGCGCCGTCGTTCAGCCGCGTGAGCAGTTCCCGGATCCGCAACTGCTCCGGGCCGATACCGGCGATGGGATTAATGGCCCCACCCAGCACGTGGTACCTGCCCCGGAACGAACGGGTGCGCTCCACGGCGAGGACGTCCTTCGATTCCTCCACCACGCAGATTACCGCCGGATCGCGCCGGGGATCACGGCAGATGTTGCATTGTTCCTGCTCAGTGACGTTGCCGCAGACGGTGCAGAACTTGACGCGTTCCTTGACGGAGGTGATGGCCTCCACCAGTCGCTTCATGTCCTGGGGGTCCGCTTCAAGGATGTGGAACGCCAGCCGCTGTGCGGATTTCGGGCCCACGCCGGGAAGGCGTCCGAGCTCGTCAATCAGCTCTTGGACAGCACCTTCGTACACGTTTTTCCTCTTTAGCTAGGGGTGGACAGTGGTTGGATCAATAGCGGGGTGTAACGGTGCTGCCGTCGAGGGAACGCTCTTCGATCAGCTTCCCGCCGAGGATACGTTCCACCGCTGCGCGACCGAACACCCCGGATTCCTCAATGGTCTCATCGTCGGCGCTGGGGATGTCCTGTACGTAGGTGGCCGCTGCAGGAACCGCGCGGGCAGGAGCCTTTGCCCGGCCCGCCTCGGCCTCCGGACTGTTGGACAGGCGCTGGTAGAGGCTCTGCCGGGTGTTCGCCGCCGCAGCCGAATCGGTAGAACCAGGCGAAGTTGCAGGGGAACTGTGGGCGGGCACCGCAGGAGCAGGGGGTGCCGCTACAGCAGCAGTGTGGGCAGCCGCCGCTGCAGGTGCGGCTGACGCCATGGCGTACTCGCGTGCCGGCACTCGAGCGGAACCTGAGGGAGTGGTCGCCGAGGGCGCTGCGCCAGCGGGAACCGTGCCGCCTGTTGGGACCGTGCAGCCCGCGGGAACGGGGCTTGGGGGGACAGGTTCCGCAACGGTGGCCCGAGTACTCGCCTTTGCAGGCGAGGCTGCAGTTGGAGCCAAACCCCATTCGGCGTCAATGGAAGAGCCGGCTTTTGTAACAGGGATGGAAGGCGGAACCTGGGAAGCAGCGGGTTCGTAGTGTGTGGCTGAGGGGGCCGCGACCGCTTCCTTCTCGGGCAACACGGCAGGTGCGTTCCTGCCCACGTTGCTGGATTCCCCAACAACCCAAACCCCAGGTGCCTGCTCAACGGCGCGGGTCCATGGGTCGGGAGCGTCCAGGCCTGGGGCAGCGGCAGTTGGAGTCGTGGCAACCGAGGTTCGGTTGGAGGCCGGGGTGCCGGGCTGTGTGCCCTGTTGGGCTGGGCCGGCTGCGGCGGTGGTGCCGCCCGCGGCGGTAGCCGGAGCGGAACGGTTGCCGGAGCGCGCGGAAGGGTCCCAGTCCATGGGAGGTTCCTCTTCCAGCGGGGGTGCGTCCTCGTCCCGGGGAGGTCCCCAGTCATCGTCCGAGTAGGAGTAGTCTGCTCCTGCGCCGCCGTAAGGGTCTCCCTGAGCCGAAGAAGCCGGCGAAGGGACCGGCGAAGGCGGAGCCTGGGAAGAGCCGCCGGCCGCCACCTGTAGGGCGGGAGACGGGTCAGCAGCGTGTTCGGGCCTAGTCTTGGCTGGGTCAGCGACGGGTGCAGGCCTCTCCTGGGCGGGGCCGCCTGCTACACCGGACCCAGTGTGGGAAGGACCGTTGCCGGCAGCGGGCTGACCAGGGCCGGCTGTGTGAGGCCCGGCAGAAGACGAGGCACTGCGCCTGTGCGGGAATTCGGCCTCCTCCGCTGTGCCCTGGGACTGGCCTTGGGCAGAACCGGCAGTAGCGGAAGGTTCGGGTGCATCCAGTGCCGGGGACGGCACAGCGGGTGCCAGTCCCCAGGCAACATCGGCTGAAGTGGCCGTGGCAGTTGACGTTGCCGGATTAGTGGCAGGTGCCGGGGCAGGCCGGCTAGCGGGTGCTTTTGGGTTTGGCTCAGAGCTCGTCCGGCCGGAGTTTCCGCCTGCCACCGCGTTGATCTGGCAGTCGATGCCCACAGTCTTATGGATCGCCTGGCGCAGGTTTTCGGAATGGTCTGCCCGACCAAAAGCGCCGGCGAGTCCGGATGTGGCGAACGAAAGCGTGACGGTCTGGCCGTCGAACGCACTGACCTGTGCATTCGGTTCAACGAGTGCCCAGGTGCTGCGCTTGATCTTGGACAGCGTCTGCAGGACATCCGGCCACGCCCGGCGCAGCACTTCCACATCACCCATGGCCGCAGGGGCTGCGGCAGGAGCGGATCCAGCGGCGGCCGGTTCGGGCCCGGCAGCAGCAGGGGCGGTCTGGGCAGCCGGAACCGGAGCCTGGCCGGTACCTGGTTTCGGCGTCCCGCCCAACGGGCTTGCTGTCGAGCCTTCCGCGGGACCTGGGGCGGGGCGGGCCAGGGCGGGACGGGAGTCCGCACGGGCGGCGCGGGAATCGGCGGAGGCCTCGACCGGCCAGTCGCTGGTGCTCACCCGGGGAGCGGTCAGGGGAGCACGACTGTCCGCCCCGGCCGTGCTGGCTGTTGCCGCAGGGGCCGGCGATTGCGCACGTGCCGGTTCCGGAGCGGCGGCAGCAGTTTCCTGGCTTGATGGCCGGGCGGCGGGGGACTGCGAGGCCGCTGGCGCCGGCTGTGCGGATTCGGCTGGTTCCGCAACCGCCCGCGCGGGTGTGGCCGGCTCAGGAGCTGCCTGCGTGATAGCAGGGTGCCCGGCTGATGCAGGTGGGGCTGCGGCGGCGGGAGCGCTGACGTCGTTCCCTGCGTAGTTCAGCCGCCGTTCTACACGGTCTATCCGTGCAGCCATGCCGCGCTCGTTCTGCTCCGAACTGGGGAGCAGAATCCGTGCGCAAAGGAGTTCCAGGTGCAGCCGCGGGGAAGTGGCGCCGGTCATCTCGGTAAGGGCAGTGTTGGTGACGTCGGCGGCGCGGGACAGCTCCGCGGCGCCGAGGTTGTGCGCCTGGTTCTTTAGCCGCGCAATCTGGTCAGCCGGCATGCCACGAAGAATGGTCTGGGCGCTTTCGGGCATGGCCTGGACGATGATGAGGTCGCGGAAACGCTCCAGCAGGTCCTCGACAAAGCGGCGCGGGTCATGGCCGGTCTGGATGACCCTGTCCACGGCGCGGAAAACGGTGGCGGAGTCCGACGCGGCGACGGCCTCAACAACATCGTCCAGCAATGACGCATGGGTGTAGCCGAGCAGCGCCACGGCCAGTTCGTAGTCCAGTCCGTTGGGGCCGGCACCCGCCATCAGCTGGTCCAGGACGGACAGCGAGTCGCGGACGGAGCCGCCCCCTGCGCGGATCACCAGTGACAGCACGCCGGGAGCAACCGGAACGTTCTCCTGGTTGCAGAGGAGTTCCAGGTAGGCCATCAGTGGCTCCGGCGGCACCAGCCGGAAAGGGTAATGGTGCGTCCGCGAGCGGATGGTGCCGATGACCTTGTCCGGCTCGGTGGTGGCGAAGATGAACTTGATGTGTTCCGGGGGTTCTTCGACGATTTTCAGCAGGGCGTTGAACCCGGCGGAGGTGACCATGTGGGCTTCATCGATGATGAAGATTTTGTAGCGGTCACGGACAGGGGCGTACGTGGCGCGCTCGCGCAGGTCCCGGGCATCGTCCACGCCGCCGTGGCTGGCGGCGTCAATTTCGATGACATCGAGGGATCCGGAGCCGCCGCGGGCGAGCTCGACGCAACTGGGGCAGGTGCCGCAAGGGGTGTCGGTAGGGCCCTGGGCGCAGTTCAGGCAACGGGCCAGAATTCGGGCGGAAGTGGTTTTGCCGCAGCCCCTGGGACCCGAAAAAAGGTAGGCGTGATTGACCCGGTTCTTCCGCAAAGCCGTCATAAGCGGCTCGGTGACATGTTCCTGCCCGATAACGTCAGCGAACGAGTCTGGACGGTATCTGCGGTAGAGGGCGGTAGTAACTGTCACAGAGAAAACCCTACCAATCCGGGCTGACAGTATGCCGCCCTGTGGGGGAATAGTAAAGACCCCCCATGCACCCGCCAGAGCCCATTTACCCTTGCTACCTTCCGGTCCTGGGGGAGTTCAACAGGATGACGCCACATGAGGGGCCGCGAGTTACTTTACCCGAAGTTCAGGCCTGACTCGAATCGGCCTCCGACTGCCTCCAGCCCTCAACCCGCCAGCTCATAAACGCCGGTTCCTCGTAAGGGTGGGCGGCCCGCAAGGCAGCCACCACTGCCGAAAGCGCGTGCCGTTCAACCACGCACTCAATCCTGTCCTCCGACACTTCCTCCGGTGCTCCCACCCGCCCACGGTAGGGAGTGGCGCCGTCGTGGGCAGTAAAGCGGCCAGTTCCAGGGGTGACAAACGAGCAGTGGGAGTAGTTGCCGATCCAGCCCGCCCCGGCGTCGCCGATGGCCTTCAGGACCGGTTCCGTGTGGGTCCGGGGAACGTAAACCACCAGGGCATGCAGCTCAGTCATGCTTCCCATCGTGCCGGAAGACCCCCTAATTGAATGCAAATCCATTGCTTATCCCCCTGCCACCCACGATCATGGGTATGTACACCGATTGGGGCAATCTCCAGATTGTGAGCTATGGGGCCTGGCTGAACGGAGCCGGACCCGGCAGCTCAACGGTGTACCGGTGGAATGGGCGCATTGGGGGCGTCCATTTCTGGGTTAAGGCCAAGCCGGGAACCGGTCCGCAGGGAGGCCGGAAAGCCTTCAGTGCCGGCGCCGGAGCCTCGATTGGGCGAAGCGGAAAAGTTCAGGTACTCTAGTATCTGCTTTTGATTCAGAAGCAGCTGGAGAATTCGCCTAGCGGCCTATGGCGCACGCCTGGAACGCGTGTTGGGTTAACGCCCTCGGGGGTTCAAATCCCCCATTCTCCGCCGGTAAGAACCCGGTCCCGGCAGCGCCGGGACCGGGTTCTTTCGTTTACCGCAGTTCCACCAGCCCGCGCCCGGCTGCCTCCACAAAGCCAAGCCGGCGGAGTCGTTCGCGTGCGGCCAGCTCGCTTGGACCGCGGCGCCCCAGGGCCAGGCGTACGACGACGAGCACCACCTTGGTGGCCAGCCTCACCGGCAGCGGGAACGGACCGAGCCGCGGTACGGACAGCCCGAGCATCCGGCGGTAGTTCGGATCGAGGCTGTGTACGGCTCCCGCGAAGAGGATACGGTAACCGGGCCGGAGCATGGGATGCAGGGGCGGATTGCGGATAAAGTCCACTGTTTCCGTTACGCGGCTGTCCACCCGCAGGTCACCATTGCGGAAAAACCGGTCCAGTCGCGCACGCATGTCCGCCTCGGAAATCGGCGGATCCGGCACGCCCATCAGCCTGCCGGCCTGGGCCCATTCACGGACGTACGCGTCCGGGCCGCCAGGGATGCGGCCGCCCCACAACTGATGGGCCGTGAGGAACGCGTCCGTGAAGGCAATGTGGATCCAACTGGCCAGCTCGGGATCGTTGGCGCTGTAGCCGCGCGGCGTTCCCTGGTTGTCCACGAAGCTGCCTTGTACCGGCTCGTGCAGGCGCCGCACCCGCCGGGAAGCCTCCTCAGCGGCTGCCTTCGAGCCGTAGGTAACAGTGAAAATCCAGCGGATGGTGGCAGCGAGCCGGGCCAGGGGATCCTCACGGAAGTTTGAGTGCTCGTGCACCCCTGCAAGGGCTCCGGGATGAAGGGACTGCATCAGCAGCGTGCGGATTCCGGCAACGATGGGCGACATGGAGCCGTGCACAGCCCATACTGCCGAACCCGGCAGATGGTACCCCGGATCGTCCCCCTCTGCCAGCTTCGGAACCCAGTCGGGAACCTCATCGGCCTTGCCTGTAAAGGTTTTCTTAAGTTCGTCCTGCCATTTCCCAAGGAAACTCCGCATATATCATTCTCGCCCCGCACGATCGGGCGCGCAGTGGGAACGTACGCAAGGTTTTCGCAAGTTGTTACCCGCACGATAGGACGGGGTTCACAGGCTACCGGCCCTGTGGTCCCATGGGAGATACCTTCAGGACGCGTTCGGGTGATTACGTTACGGAGACAGGCTTTGGGGACTTATCAAAAATCAGGTAAGCACACCGACGTGCGCCG
Source organism: Arthrobacter sp. V1I9 (assembly GCF_030817075.1). NCBI lineage: Bacteria > Bacillati > Actinomycetota > Actinomycetes > Micrococcales > Micrococcaceae > Arthrobacter > Arthrobacter sp. V1I9. Next base: position 3,234,402 of record NZ_JAUSYU010000001.1, on the reverse strand, counting down.
TCCTAAGGTGTCGGTTCTGCGGGCACTGACTGCTACTGGTGCTGTTGCCATGTCCATTTGGTCCCTCAACCTGACCGGCAGCGCGGTGGAGCGGGAGGCGTCGGGTTCCGTGGCCGGGCTTGGTGCAGGGACAACTTCCACGTCCGACGGGCGCTCGGCCGAGCCGACATCGGACAGGGTTGGTGCCGGGATGCTGCAGGCTACGGCCTTCACGAACCCGCGTGCGCTCGTTAAGTTTCCCCACGCAGCCATAGGCGGCTACCGCGGGAAGAATTCCTCGCGGCTGACGGTGGGGACAACAGGATTTGGCAGACCGCCGGCCGGGTTCCTGATGGCGCCGCTGGCTCTGCTCAATGCCAGCTCGCCCTTCGGTTTCCGGGTGAGCCCGCTGTCCGGGGCCGCCGGCGACTTCCACCTGGGCCAGGACTACGCGGCCGCCTGCGGGACAAGCGTCTACGCTGCGGACTCAGGATTGGTGCGCGCCGCCGGCTGGCACCCCTGGGGTGGCGGCAACAGGGTGGAAATCGATCACGGCAACGGCCTCATCACCACGTACAACCACCTCGACGCCATTGCCGTCCGTACGGGCGACGAGATTCACGCCGGCCAGGTCCTCGGCGAGGTGGGCAGCACCGGATGGTCGACGGGATGCCACCTGCACTTCGAAACCATCCTCAACGGCCGCCACACGAGCCCGCTGAAGTGGGGCCTGATGCCCGCCCGGCCTGTGGGCGGCAGCGGATCCGAGGAGATGCGGAGCTACCTGCCCGGATTCGGTTCTCCCTCCCAAGGGACAATCAGTTGGGCGATGCCGCTGAGCCATGATCACGACGAAGACCATGAGGGTGGAGTCCAGGCAGGAACGCCCGCGACGCACGCCTCCCCATCTCTGCTGTGGCCCGCCATGGCGAGCCCTGCACCCACTCGGCTGACGCCGTCGGCCAGTGCGTCCCCGTCGGGCACACCGAGCGCGTCGTTCCCCACCTCACCAAGTCAGCCGACGACGCCGACAGCGCCCACGCCGTCGCCGGGTGCGCCGTCCGCGACGCCTACGCCTACCCCGACCCCGACGCCGACCCCCACGCCTACCCCGACCCCCACGCCTACCCCAACCCCCACGCCTACCCCAACCCCCACGCCTACCCCAACCCCGACGCCGACCCCGCCTGAAGTCACGCCGTTGCCTGTCGAACCGACGCCCTCGCCGTCCCCTGCTCCCACTGTGCCATCCCCGGCACCGACGCCGACCCCGGACCCCACGGAACCTGCGGTGACGCCTACGACAGCGCCCGCACCGACCTCTGCCTCCCCGGCGCCGGCGACCTGCCCCGCGGAGCCCACTCCGGAAACACTCACCCCGTCCCCGGATGCGCCGGCAACAAGTCCCACCGGTGAACCGCTTCCGGCGGACGCAGCCTGTACACCCCTTGTCCGCGATCCTGCTGACCCTGCATGACGGAACCGGGACAAACTCATGCAGGTTTGAAGGGAAAGTGGGCGGGGATCATCGGCACCGCCACAACAGCCTTGGGCTGAAACTCTGCGCTGCCCGAATTAATTCTGCGAAGGCGCAGTTCTTTTATCTTTTTCCACACGGGCTTCGGCGATTTACCCAAAGTTTGCCGAATGTCTGATTGGATAAACCTTACTGAAGGGTACAAGGGAAGCGCCGTTTCCCCCCAACCACAGAGGTAGCAATGGAGCACATCGAGGCCGAGCATCCCCGGCCACGCCACTTCCTACTCCACCTGAGCGATCCCCACTTGGTGGGCGGTCCGGACCCCCTGTACGGCGCGGTTGACTCCGAAGCTCGGCTCATCCAACTGTTCGAAGAGGTAAAGGCGTCCGGGGCGCGGCCAGAGGCTGTCATTTTTACCGGCGACCTGGCAGACAAGGGCGATCCGGAAGCCTATGTGAAACTGCGGGCCATCGTCGAGCCGGCGTGCTTGGAATTGGGTGCGGAAGTCATCTGGGCGATCGGAAACCACGACAACCGGGCCAACTTCCGGAAGGGCCTGCTGGATCAGCCCGGCAATGACGCCCCCGTGGACCACAGCTACTTCATCAACGGGTTGCGCGTCATCACCCTGGACACCTCCGTGCCCGGCTACCACCACGGCGAACTCAGCGACTCCCAGCTGGACTGGCTGGCGCAGGAACTGGAGACACCGGCGCCGGACGGCACCATCCTGGCGCTCCACCATCCGCCGGTCCCATCCGTCCTTGACCTCTCGGTCCTGGTTGAGCTGCGGGACCAGGCATCCCTCGCCGCGGCGGTCCACAATTCAGATGTCCGGACCATCCTGGCCGGTCATCTGCACTACTCCACCACAGCCACCTTCGCCGGGGTTCCCGTCTCCGTCGCCTCCGCCAGCTGCTACACGCAGGACCTGAACGTGGCGGTGGGCGGCACACGCGGACACGACGCCGGGCAGTCCTTCAACCTGGTGCATGTGTACGAGCACACCATCGTGCACTCGGTGGTCCCGCTGGGCAGTTCGACGACGGTGGGGGAGTACGTGCCGCCGGAAGAGACAGCCCGCCGGCTGGAGGCCGCAGGCATCCGTATCCCGGAGACCACCAAACAGCGGAGCAGCGCCCGGGCCGGACTGTCTTCCGGGCGCTGATCCATCTGCCTTACTTTTCCCAGGGCGCCTTGATGGGGAAGTACTTTTCCAGGAAGTCCGTGACCAGTTCGGCGCGCTCGTCGGCGTGCACCTCCGGGAAACTGCCGTCGTTCAGGCAGAAGAAGTCCATGTTCCGCTTGGACAGCAGCTTGGGCAGATAGTTCAGCCCGGCCCGCATGGTGGTGTCCACGTAGCGGACCTTGGCGGCTGTCTGGGTGACCGCGCGGCCCGTGAGCAGTGCGTAGTAATGGTAAAACGAGTTGGTGACGGAGATGTTGTCCGCTGCACGGAACCGGCTGGCTGCGGTCTTGCGGAACTCTTCCGGGAACTCGCGCTCCATCTTCGCCACCACACTGCGGCGCAGGGGCGCGGCGGTGTGCTCAAGGTGGCGCGTGGTGATCCGCCCGAACCGGTTCCACAGCAGCTTCCGGTTGACGCGGGCAGCATTTTCGAAGCCGCTGCGTTCCGCCGCGTTCTCGCCCAGGCCGATCCGGGTTTCCGCCTCGATGAACTTGGTGATGCCGCCGGGGGTAAAGAACAGGTCCGGACTGACCGGGCGGCCGAAGAACATGTCATCGTTCGAATACAGGAAGTGCTCGGACAGGCCGTCGATGTTGTGCAGCTGGCACTCCACCGCCTGCGAGTTGTGGGTGGGCAGCACGGAAGGATCGGAGAAGAACTCTTCGCTGCGGACAATGGTGACCGCGGGGTGGTCCGCCAGCCAGTCCGGAGCGGGGGAGTCCGTGGCGATGAAGATCCGGCGGATCCACGGCGCGAAAAGGTAGACGGACCGAAGTGCGTATTTGAGTTCGTTGATCTGGCGGAAGCGGGCTTCATGGTCGTCGCCTTCGCCCAGGACCACATCCTTCTGCTGGGCGCGCCGGGCCGCAATGTACTCAGGGGAGCTACCGTCCACCCAGGAGAACACCAGGTCTACATCGAAGCTGATGTCGCTCGCGTGGTCCGCGAACATGTTCTCGATGGTGGGCCAGGTGTGGCCGTACCGTTCCACAGTGCCCCGTACGGCGTCCTGCCGCAGCATGGTCCGGCGCGTCAGGGAGTTCTCGATCGGAAGGATCAGCTGCTCCCCTTCAAAGGACCACAGCTCGATCTGTACTCCGGCTGAGGCCCCGAATTCGAAGCCGCCCACGGGCTCGACACGGGGGCGGTACAGGCGGAAGATCCGTGCCTGGCGGTTGGAGGACAGCTCGCCGTCCGCCACCAGCACGGAGGTCTTCTTCTTGGCATCCACCGTCATGGAGTAGACCGGTTCGTCCCGGCACGCCTCCACCAGGGCAGCACGGAGCTTTTTGCGGTCCTTCCAGTCCAGGGCGATGACCGGCCGGTCGTTGTTGCCGCGGACCAGCAGGTATTGGAGGCCGGCGTCCGCCAGGACATTGCGCAGGAACAGCAGGTCCTCCACCATGGCCTGGTAGGGGGTCCTGTTGTAGTTGATCAGGGCATAGCGGCCCTTGTGCCTGATGACGTCCGGGCGGTGCCGAAGGCGCTGCTCCGCCGCCGCAGACGTGACCTCTGCGTGAAATTGTTCCTCTACGGACGCCTGGCTGCCGTAGTAGACCTCGTCCTGTACCGGTGCTTCTGTAATTGTCGTCTCCGTGCTAGTTAAAGTAAGCATCTTTACCTGCATGATAGCCGCGCGGTGGAAACAGCAGGTTTCGGGCAGGGCTCCGCGGGGTAGGGAACGGGGTTAGGCGCCCAGCGCCTCACGCCAGCTGCGCAGGAAGGCGCCGCCCGCGTCGTCGTGGATGACGGAGGACTCGAGCCCCAGGTCCTCTGCGGTCAGGACAGGGTACGGCCTGTCTGGAACTCCATCCGCAGGGCGGACATCCACATGCTTTACCGCGTGGTCGTTGTGGTGGAGCCAGTCAGCCATGGCGTAATCCGTGCGGGAATCGCCCACCGTCCGCCAGTCCTGCGGCGTGATGCCCTGGGCAGCGAGCAGTTCCACTGCCCTGCTGGCGCCCAGGTCCTTGCCCAGCCGCACCGACTCAATGTCCGTGGAAATGATGGTGGGATCCACCCGGTAGTCCACTTCGTCGTCGGAATTCGGGGCGTGGTGGTCCAGCCGGACCACGCCCAGCCCGTGGCGGGCCATGAGGTCCATGGCATCGGCGTCAAAGAGTTTCTGCTCGGCGAGGTATTCGGCGCTGGGCACCTCGATGTGCTGTTCCACGGACACCATGGCCCGCTTGGTCTCATCGAAGAACATGTGCGCCGAGTAGTCCTCGGCCACCATCCGCCGGACATCGTCACCATAGGCTGCGGGCACCGCGAGTTCCCGGTCCACATGGATGGGGCCGGGACCGGCAGCGGTGTAGCTGAACCAGACGGCCCCCTTTTCGCAGACGGCGTGGATGATGGTGCCGGCCGGGATGCCGGCAGCAATCATCGGTTCCATGACCTGCTCCCGGATGAAGGCATCGGAGCGGCCGGTGTTGAAGATGACAGGAATGCCGGCAGCGGCCAGCGCCACGAGATCAGAGATGATCTCGTGTTTAACGTCCCGCGTAACGGGGCTCGCCACCGGCCCGTCTACATCCAGCAGCAGCGCGAGGGGAGGCGTGGCCGGCTGGTGTCCGCCGGACGTGGAGGTGGCGAGGAACTCGGATGCTGTCATGGCACCATTCTGTCAGCAGCACTGCGAACTCCGGGCGCCAGGCGGCGAAGATCACCGCAGGTGACGGATGGTCACTGTTTGGCTACAACCTGCCTGACCGCGTGCCTGCTACTTTCGCTGGGACCTTTGGGTGCCTAGGGTGGCATGGTGATATTCAAAGCTGTGGGCGAGGGCCGCCCTTACCCTGACCATGGTTACAACACTCCCAAGGAATGGGCTGCGCTGCCCCCGCGCCCGGTCAGGCTGGACGAGCTGGTGACCACCAAGCGCACCCTGGACCTGGAGGCTCTCCTTGCCGAGGATTCCACCTTCTTCGGCGACCTTTTCCCGCACGTGGTGCAGTATCAGGGAACCCTTTACCTTGAGGACGGCCTGCACCGCGCCGTCCGGACCGCCCTGCACCAGCGCACGGCGATCCACGCCCGCGTGCTGGTCATCGATGGCTAGGAAGAAGCAGCAGGACCCAAGCGTCCTCCACGGCCATCGCGTTGTTACCGGCCCTGAGTTGCGGGCCACCTTTGAAGCGGAGCGCGACGCCGACGATACCTCGCGGGTGCGCCGCAGTGTGCTGCATGCGGTGGTGCTGGTGGTCCTCATCGGACTGATCGCTGCCGCCATTATCACCGCGCTGGCCATCATCAACGGACGCCTGAAGATTCCTGCCGCCGCGCCCGCGGAGGAGACGGTTTCCAGCTGCCCTGCGGCCACCTTCGACTACACGCCCCACGAAAAGATCAACCTCAACGTCTACAACTCCACGAGCAGGCCGGGGTTGGCGCGGTCGGTTGCGGACGAGTTCCTGGCCCGGAAGTTCGTGGTGGGGTCGGTCTCCAATGTCGACGCCAGCTACCGGGGGGTTGCCGCGGTGGTGTCCGGAGCAGCGGGCCAGTCCGCGGCATTCACTGTCCAGCGGAACCTGCCCGGGTCGGACTACTTCCAGGACGGGAGGGCAGACGGCAGCGTGGATGTGATCCTCGCCCAGGACTATAGTGCTCTCGCCCCGCCGGAGCTCGTTGACCAGACTCCGGGGACCCTCAGCTGCCCGCGTGAAAGCCGCCGGATCGCCGACGACGACAAGCGGCCGGTGGTCCCGTCCGCGGCGCCCGCTTCCTGAGACCGGCCCTGCAGGTGCGCCACCAGGCCAGGTTTTCAAACGGCTCAACAAGGGCCAAAAGTGATGGGGCAGCTCAGCCGGCCACGGCAGGAAGGGGCGCAACGCGGACCGGGCCGCCGGCGTCGTCGAACCTCGCTCCCGCGCCCAGCTGGATAAAGCGCACTGTCCTGGCCACCCTGGCTTCCAGCTCCGCGGGCTCGTCGCTGCCCCTGGCCGCGCTGGAGGACAGCGTGCCAAGGATCAGCTGCGCCTGCTGGCCGATGTCGGCCACCGGGAGGTAGCCCTGCTCCATCCCGTCGCGCAGGATGCCTTGCAGCAGGACGCTCAGCTCGCCCACGTGGTCGGCGAGCTTGGCGAAGGACGACGGCGACAGCACGGCTCCCATGGCCGGTCCCGGCGGCAGGTGGCGGCGGCTGAGGTCCACCACCTGGGCGCGGACGTACAGGGCCAGCCGCTCCACCGGGTTGTCCAGGCGCCCGAGAGCCTCCCGGAGCTCGGTCAGGAATTTTTCGGTCTCCTCCAGGGCATAGGAGATAAGCAGCTCTTCGATGTCCGCGTAATAGTTGTAGACGGCCGTCCGGCCCACCCCGGCATGGCGGGCCACGTCAGTCATGGTCAGCCCGGGAAGGCCGTGGGAAAAAAGGAGCTCGCCGAAGGCAGTAAGGATGCGGCGCTGCGTTTCCGCGCGCTGCTCGGCGTTGCTGGCCGCTGAAATCCTGGGCATGTAGACACTTTACCGCCAAGTGTCACCAAACCGTTGCCAGGCGGAAGCGTTAGATGGAGCAGCCGTCCGGGCCGCAGGCCTCGCCGTCGGTGGAGTTGACCAGCACCAGCGGGTTGGCGTCCTGCCAGGCCTGGGTGAGCGCGGCGGTGAACGTCCCGGCGGGCTGGGCGCCGGAGAGCCCGAACTTGCGGTCAATGACGAAGAAGGGCACCCCGCTAATGCCCAGGGCCCGGGCCTCCTCGAAATCCGAACGGACGTCGTCGGCGTACCTGTCCGTGGTAAAGAGTTCCTCCACCTCAGCTGCGCCGATGCCCAGATCCAGGGCGAGCGAGGTCAGGTACGCGCGGCTGCCGATGTCCTTGCCGTGCTCGAAATGGTCGCTGAGCAGGCGCTCCTTGGCTTCGTCCTGCTTGCCGTGGGCGGCTGCAAGATGGATCAGGCGGTGCGCCGTGAAGCTGTTCGCCACAACCACGGAATCGAACCGGTAGTCCAGGCCCTCGCCCTTGGCCTGCTGCTTGACGTGCTCGAACATTTGCGACACCTGCTGTGGGGCCAGGCCCTTTCGGGTGCTCAGGTACTCCAGCTCGGTCCCGTCATAGTGCTCGGGCAGGGTGGGGTCCAGTTGGTAGCTGCGCCACTTGACCTCCACCGAATCGCGGTGCTCGAAGTTGGCCAGTGCTGTTTCGAAGCGGCGCTTGCCGATGTAGCACCACGGGCAGGCAACGTCGGACCAGATTTCAATCTTCATGCTGTGGGCAACCCCGGGACCTCAGGAGGCATTCCTGCAGGCCTTTGTTAGATACCCCACAGTAGGGCTTGCCGTGTGGTTGATCCTGCGCAATAGTCGGAATGTCGGTCCAAGCAGGGGCCGGCCACACACTCCTCACACAACCGCGGACCGGAGCAGGTTGCGGGGATGGAACTGCCCGGCCAGCTGGGAGCCCGGCCTGTCATTCTCCTTGGAGGCCAGGGATGCGGATAGGACTGATTGCGGGACCGTGGATTCCCATTCCACCGGTGACTTACGGTGGCACCGAAAGGGTGGTGGACAGCCTGGCCCGCGGTTTCGCGGCCGCGGGGCATGACGTACTCCTGGCGGCGCCGACGGACAGCACGTGCCCGGTGCCGAGGGTTCCGGGCATGCGGGGCTCGGTTCCGGACGGCCTGAACCTGACACTCTCCGAACTCAGCCACGTGGCACGGGCCTACGAGGGCCTGGCAAGTGCGGACATCATTCACGACCACACGCTGGCCGGCCCCCTGTATCTGAACCGGCCGAAGCGGATACCGGTGGTGACCACCATCCACTGCCGGCTGGACCCTGAAGCGGCCGATATCTACAGAGCCATTGCGCGCAACGCAGCAGTCATCGCCATTTCCCGCAACCAAGGCTCCCACGCGCCGGACGTTCCAATCACCCAGGTGATCCACCACGGGATGGACGTCTCCTCGGTCCCCGTGGGATCGGGCAGCGGGGGCTACCTGTGCTTTGTGGGGAGGGCCTGCCCGGACAAGGGGCTGCTGGAGGCCGTCATGATTGCCCATCAGGCGGGCATGCCCTTGCGGATAGCGACGAAGATGCGCCAGCCGGATGAGGTCTGCTTCTTCCAGGAGGTGGTTCAACCGATGCTGGGGCCGGACGACGACGTCCTGGACGAAGTGGATGATGCCAGCAAGTACCGGCTGATGGGGGAAGCGGTGGCGTTCCTGAACCCTATCCAGTGGCCGGAGCCCTTCGGGTTGGTCATGATCGAGGCACTGGCCACCGGCACCCCGGTGATCGGGACCCCTGCTGGTTCGGCTCCCGAGATAGTTGAGCATGGACGGACCGGATACCTGGGGGACATCGGGCAGTTGGCCGGCTTCGTGGGGATGGCAGACGGCATCAGCCGCGCAGCGTGCCGACGGGCAGTGGAGGAGCGGTTCAGCGAGGAACGGATGGTGAACGAGCACCTTAGCCTGTACAGCAAACTGCTCGACGGGGCTGTACGCGGAGGGGTTCCGCATCCTGTCAGAGTGCACCAGAATCAGTAAGGGTGTTTAAGCCTGCTTCCGAATCCGCGGCAGCAGCAGCCCGCTGAGGAGGGAGTTGTTCGTGACCGCATGGAACGCCGATACAGAGGCAGCCGCATCCGAGTCGGGTTCGGTCACGGTGGTGGAAGGATCCTCATTCTGCATCTCATCCGGCGGCGGGGACATCAGTTCCGACGGTGGCACTAACGGTGCGTTCTTTCAGGACACCCGCATCATTTCCCATTGGGTGCTCCGGGTCAACGGTTCCCTGCGTGAGCCGCTGGTGGCCCAGCGGCCCCGGCCCTTCGAGGCCACCTTTGTGGGCCGGGCCAAGTGGCCGGACGGCAGGTTCGACAGCCCCCTGGTAGTCCGCCAGGTTCGCCACATCGGCCCGGGACTGCAGGACGACATCACGCTTGAAAATTACTCCGCGGAACCTGTGGACTGCGACATCGAGCTGCTGGTGGACGCCGACCAGGCCGACCTGTTCGACGTTAAGGGCGGACGGACGTCCCGCAGGGCAGAAGCCGTCCGCAGCGTCCGCGACGGCCAGCTTGTGATCGAAAGCGCCCACAACGGGCAGCAGCGCGGAACCGCCATCCATGCCCGGGGCGCCGTGGTGACCACGGACGGGCTTCGCTTCCGGGCTACCGTCCCGGCCCGCGGCAAATGGGCAACCAGCGTCATTGTGGTGCCGCTCATCAACGGGCAGTCCCCCGACGAACCCTTCAAAGAGGGCGGGCTTCCGCACCACCGGGAAGGGGCCCTCCGGCACCGCCACTGGGAGCAGAATGTGCCCCGGATCACCGTTGCGGACAGCAACCTGCAGGCAGTCCTGAACCGCAGCGAAAGCGACCTGGGCTCCCTGCGGATCTTTGACGAGCACCACCCGGAGCGGGCTGCCGTGGCTGCCGGGGCACCCTGGTTCATGGCGCTTTTTGGCCGCGACTCCATCCTGGCCTCCTACATGTGCCTCCTGGTGGACCCCAAACTGGCCGCCGGTACGCTGCAGACACTGGCGGGACTCCAGGGGTCGAAAGTGGACGTGGACTCGGAGGAGGAACCCGGGCGGATTCCGCATGAAGTGCGGTTCGGCGTCACAGCCGGCCTCGCCCTGGGCGGCACTGCATACTACGGAACAGCGGACGCCACACCGCTGTTCGCCGCCCTTGTTGGCGAGCTCAGCCGGTGGGGACTTTCACGGGACATCATCCAACCACTGCTTCCTCACGTGGACCGGGCGCTGGACTGGATCGAGCTGTACGGGGACCGCGACGGCGATGGGTTCGTGGAGTACCTCAGGCCTAACGACCACGGGCTGATCAACCAGGGCTGGAAGGACTCCTGGGACGGCATCAACTTCGCCGACGGCACCATGGCGGAGGCACCCATTGCCCTCTGCGAAGTCCAGGCTTACGTCTATTCCGCCTACATAGGCCGGTCCCTGCTGGCCCGCTGGAGCGGCGATGTTGCCCTCGAACAGCACTGGGCAGAACGCGCTGCGGCCCTGAAGACGGCCTTTAACGAGAAGTTCTGGCTGCCGGAGAAGGGCTACTTCGCGGTGGCCCTGGACAAGGACAAGCAGCCGGTGGATGCCTGCACCTCGAACATGGGCCATTGCCTCTGGCTGGGCATTGTGGATGAGGACAAGGCGCCGTCAGTGGTGGAACACCTGATGTCCCCGCAGATGTTCACCGGCTGGGGCATCCGCACACTGGCTTCCGACATGGGAGCCTACAACCCGGTGAGCTACCACAACGGCTCGGTCTGGCCGCATGACTCGGCCCTGGTGGCCACGGGCATGATGCGCTACGGCTTCGTGGACGAGGCCCGGCTGCTTGCTACCGGCATCATCGAGGCGGCGGAGCACTTTGACGGCCGGCTTCCGGAACTGTTTTGCGGCTTCGACCGTGGCGAGTTTCCCGGGCCGGTGCCTTATCCCACGGCTTGCTCGCCGCAGGCATGGGCGGCGGCAGCACCGGTGCAGCTGGCCCGGATCCTCCTCCGGCTCGACCCCGATTTCACCCGTGGCGTGGTGCACCTGGCCCCCATTCTTAACGAGCAGATGGGTGAGTTCAGCGCCGAGAACGTCCTGCTGGATACGTCCCGGGTGACCATCAGGGCCAAGGGTACCGACGGCAGCATCGAGGGCCTTCCGCCCGGACTGCGGCTGTTGGCCGAACCCCGCCCGCCCTTGGATTCCCTGCTGGATGACTTTGGCGGCGTTCACCACGGCAATTAAGGGACGGCGCGTTCCAGCACGAAGTCATGCTCCACGGTGCTGCCCAGCCGGAAAGACTTGGTGCCTACCCTGCTGAACCCTGATTTTTCATAGAAGCGGATGGCACGGGCGTTCTGGCTGTTGACGCCCAGCCAGACGCCCTGGCCGCCGGCTTCGGCAGCCGCCTGGAGGCTGGCGTGCATCAGCTCGGCAGCCGCGCCGAGCCCGTGGTGTTCCGGGTGCACGTAGCACTTGCTCAGTTCCACCGACGGCAGGATCTCCAGCGCGGACACGACGTCCGGGTCATCTGGCGGCCGGTTCACCAGCAGGCTGTAGCCCCGCAGGTTCCCGCCGTCGTCAATCACCAGGATGGTGACCGCGGGGTCGTCGAGGTAGCTCTGGAAGTGGCGTTCGCTGAGCGTGTTGGCAAGGTGCGCCGCGATGTCCTGGGGCGACGACGACGGCGGGCAGGCGAGGGGAAAGGTGACGGCCGCCAGGGCAGCCAGCGCGCCGGCGTCGTCCCCTGTTGCCTTACGGATGGAAGAGGTCATGCAGGGATTTTATGTCCCTACTGCTTGAAGGCGGCGTCGAAGGAGGTGCTCGACGGCGCGAAGTCGAACTTCTTGAGGGCGGCGAGGGCTTCCGGGGCGCCGTGGAGGCGGTCCATTCCGGCGTCTTCCCACTCAACGGAGATGGGCCCCTCGTAGCCGATGGCGGTGAGGGCGCGGAAGGACGCTTCCCAGGGGACGTCACCGCGGCCAGCGGAGACGAAGTCCCAGCCGCGGCGGGGGTCGCCCCAGGCGAGGTGGGAGCCCATCACGGTGTTCCGGCCGGTCTGGCGGACCTTGGTGTCCTTGCAGTCCACGTGGTAGATCCGGTCCTTGAAGTCCCAGATGAAGGAGACGGGGTCGATGCCCTGCCACATCATGTGGGACGGGTCCCAGTTCAGGCCGAAGGCTTCGCGGTGGCCGATCGCTTCGAGGGTGCGGACGGTGGTCCAGTAGTCGTAGGCGATTTCCGAGGGGTGGACCTCGTGCGCGAAGCGGACGCCGCACTCGTCAAAGACGTCCAGGATGGGGTTCCAGCGGTCGGCGAAGTCCTGGTAGCCGGCCTCGATGACCTTTTCCGGGACGGGCGGGAACATGGCGACGTACTGCCAGATGGAGGAGCCGGTGAAGCCCACGACGGTGTCCACGCTGAGTGCCTTGGCGAGCCGGGCGGTGTGCTTCATTTCCTCGGCGGCGCGCTGGCGGACGCCTTCGGGGTCACCGTCGCCCCATACCTTGGCGCCGACGATCGCTTCGTGGCGGAAGTCGATGGGGTTGTCGCAGACGGCCTGGCCCTTGAGGTGGTTGGAGATGGCCCAGACCTTCAGGTTGTACTTCTCCAGGACGGCGAGCTTGGACTCGACGTAACCGGGTTCGTCCCAGCGCCAGGCATCCAGGTGGTCGCCGGAGACGGCTATTTCCAGGCCGTCGTAGCCCCAGCCGGACGCCAGCTTCGCGACTTCCTCAAACGGTAGGTCGGCCCACTGGCCGGTGAACAGGGTGTAGGGGCGGGGCATGTCAGGCTCCTTCTGTCGTAGCTGCGGGGCGGGTTGCCGGGGTCAGCGGGATGGTTGAACTTTTTGCGGCGGCGGACTCCTCCACGGCGGCCAGGATGCGCTGGACTTCCAGTCCGTCCTCGAACGACGGCGACGGCTCGGTCCCGCTGCCGACGGCAAGCAGGAAGTCGCGGATTTCGTGCGTGAAGGTGTGCTCCCAGCCGATGATGTGGCCCTGCGGCCACCAGCCGTCCATGTACGGGTGGTCGGGTTCGCTCACAACGATCCGGCGGAAGCCCTGCTCGCGGGCGGGTGCTGTGGCGTCAAGGAACCTGAGTTCGTTGAGGTTTTCCAGGTCGAAGGTGATGGCACCTTTGTCGCCGTAGACCTCCAGCTGGAGGGAGTTCTTCCGGCCCGTAGCCACCCGGGAGGCCTCCACCGAGGCGACCGCCCCGGAGGCGAGGGTCAGCGTCGCCCAGGCAGCGTCGTCGACCGTTACCTCTTCAGGCCCCTCAGGTCCCGGCCTTTGGTTCACGAAAGTGTGCAGGCGGCCGGCAACTTCCGTGACCTGGTCGCCGAGCAGGAAGAGGACCTGGTCGATGGCATGGGAGGCGATGTCCCCGAGCGCCCCGGAGCCCGCAGTGTCCTTTGTCAGCCGCCAGGTCATGGGGGCTGACTCGTCGGCCAGCCAGTCCTGGAGGTAGGCCGCACGAACCTGGCGGACGGTACCGAGCCGGCCGGCGGCGATCATTTCCTTTGCAAGGGCCAGGGCGGGAACGCGGCGGTAGTTGAATCCCACCATCGACTGCACACCTCCGGCCCTGGCCGCCTGCGCTGCGGAGGTTATGGCCTCGGCCTCCGCCAGGGTGTTGGCCAGCGGCTTTTCCAGCAGCACATGCTTGCCGGCCTCGAGCGCGGCGATGGCAATCTCGGCGTGCAGCCAGCCGGGGGCGCAGATATCCACGATATGGATGTCGTCCCGGTCCAGCACTGCGCGCCAGTCCGTGGCCGTTTCGCTCCACCCGTACTTGGCGGCGGCGTCCGAGACTGCGGCGGCGTCCCTGCCCACGAGGATCTTCTGCTCGAACGCGGGGACGTCGAAGAAGCTTGCCACGTTCCGCCAGGCATTGGAATGCGCCTTGCCCATAAAGGCGTAGCCGATCATCGCCACGCCCAGCCGACCCTTGGGGCCTGGTTCGCGGCTCACCCGTTGCCGCCCAGAGTCAGCGTTTCCGGGGCCCAGTCCTCCGGGAGGGGAGCCGACGCCGGTGCGGAGCTTTCGACACTGACAAACGTGCCGGACTCCACGGACTCCGAGATGGAGACCATGCTGTCCAGGACGTGATAGGCAAGGTTGCCGGTGGCACGGTGGGGGACACCGGCACGGATGGACCGGGCCATGTCCAGGACTCCCATGCCGCGACCGTTCGCCGGACCGGTGGCCGCGATGGTGGTCCAGTCCTCGTCTCCTGCACGCCAAAGCCTGATGTCGCCGTCGAAGTAATTGGGGTCCGGCAGGGAGAGGGTGGCCTCGGTGCCCGTGATCTCCACGAAGCCCATCCGCTGGCGGGGGGACTCGAAGGAGAAAACGCTGTGCGAGGACGCCCCGCCTTCGAACTGGGCCATCGCGGACACGTGGGTGGGCACTTCCACCGTGAACTCTTCGCCGGCTTTGGGCCCGGAACCGATCACGCGCACATCCTTGGCCTTGGATCCGACGGCGGCCACCTTGCGGATCGGGCCGAAAGCCTGGACCAGGGTGGTGAGGTAGTAGGGGCCCATGTCGAACAAGGGGCCGGCGCCGTGCTGGAAGAGGAAGGCCGGGTTGGGGTGCCAGGATTCCGGGCCGGGGGTCTGGAATGTGGTCATTGCGCTCAGGGGAGTTCCAATGTCCCCCCGCTGGATTACGCGCAGTGCGGTTTGCAGGCCTGCGCCGAGGAACGTGTCCGGGGCGCAGCCGAGGCGGATTGCGGCGGCATCAGCGGTTTTGAGCAGGCCCAGGCCGGACTCGCGGTCCAGCGAGAAGGGCTTCTCGGTCCAGACGTGCTTGCCGGCGTTCACGGCGGCAGTGGCAACTTCCACGTGGGCGGCAGGGATGGTCAGATTGACGATAATTTCGACGTCGGGGTGGTTCAGTGCCTTCTCCACCCCGCCCCACTCGGGGATGCCATATTCCTTGGCCCGGGCTTCCGCCGCTTCCTCGAAGAGGTCGGCGATGACGTGGACTTTCAAATCCGGGAAGACGGTGAGGTTGTCCAGGTACTGCTTGCTGATGTTGCCGGCGCCGATGACACCAACGCCAACCGGGCCGCGGCCGGTCGCTGCGTTCAGCGGGTTTGTTCGGTTGAGCGGGGATGCGGCGCTCATGCTCCGGCTCCGGCTCCGGCTGCGGCGGTGCCGGACTCCTGCAGGAACGCCAGGCTCTGGGCAATGCCGTCGAAGATGTCCCCGTCGTAGTCATCAAATTCCACAACTCCCACTTCCATGGACTTCGCGGCGGCAATGACGTCCAGGACAGCCACCTTGCCCTTGCCCGCGGGCAGCTGGGCCTTGGTGTCGGTGGTCAGCGGCCCGTCCTTGATGTGGATGAACTTCACCCGGTCACCCAGCTTGCCCAGGAGGTCCACGGGGTCCTGTCCACCGACAGCGACCCAGTACGTGTCCACCTCCAGGACCAGTTCCGGGTCCAGGAGGTCCGCAAAGTACTCCAGGGCGGTCCGGCCCTCGATGGTGGACTCCAGCTCCCACTGGTGGTTGTGGTACCCCACCCGGATGCCGTAGCCGGCCCCCTTTTTGGCTGCTTCGTTCAGCTTGGCGGCCGTAGCCTGGACGTCCTCCGCGGACTGCCAGCGCTCGGCAGGAATGAACGGCTCGATCACGGTGGTGATCCCGAGTTCCTTTGCGGCGGCGAAGATTTCGTCCTGGTCCTGGCTCAGCAGCGGGGCGTGGCCGGACGGCGCGGTGACGCTATTCTCCCGCAGGGCCGCTCCAAGCTCGGTGGCAGTGGCAACGAAGTTGTACGGCTCCACCTTGGTGAAGCCGAGTTCCGCCACCCTTCTGATAGTGCCGGGAAGGTCTTCCTGGATCGCGTTGCGCAGCGTATAGAGCTGGAGCGAGTAGGACATCTGGTCTCCTGGGGGTCTGGGACTCGGTTTCGGGCTGCAGGTAAGTGGGCCCGGCCGAGCTTTTAGGTCTACTGCAAAGCTAGGTCTACTTTTGCTGTCCGTCAAGCAAAAGTTGTCAGCGTGACATGCAGAAGTGGGCGTGCTATCCATGTCCTATGACCAAGACCGCAGGCAGCAGCATCCCGGCGCCAGAACCTGCCGCCCTCCAGGGCGGGGCCGGTGTCCTGTTTCAGCTCCTCCGGGACGGCAAGGCGCGGACCCGGGCTGAGCTTGCGCTGACCACCGGCCTGGCAAGGTCCACCGTGGCGTCACGTATCGATGCCCTCATCGAGTCCGGATGGGTGGGCCCGGCCGGTGAGGCGACGTCCAGCGGCGGCAGGCCGCCGTCCCGCTTTGCCTTCAACCCTTCCGTGCGGGTTGTGCTCGCGGTGGACGTCGGGGCCACCCACGTCATCGTTGCCGCCACGGACCTCAACGGCCAGGTCCTGGCCGAACAACGCCTGGCGCAGGACGTGGCGGACGGGCCGGAAGCAGTGCTGGGCCGGGTGGTCAAGGAGGGTGTGTCACTGCTGGCCGCGGCTGGCCGCGGGATGGCGGACCTGGCGGGCGTGGGCATCGGTTTGCCGGGGCCGGTGGAGCACACCAGCGGGCGGCCGGTCAAGCCGCCCATCATGCCGGGCTGGGACGGGTTCGACGTCGTCTCTTACGTTCAGCGATCCCTGCCAGTGCCCGTGCTGGTGGACAACGATGTGAACATCATGGCGCTGGGGGAACAGACCGCCCACTGGCCCGGGGACGGAAACTTCCTGTTTATCAAGGTGGCCACCGGCATCGGCTCCGGAATTATCAGCAGCGGAACTCTGCAGCGAGGTGCCAACGGTACCGCCGGCGACCTGGGCCACGTGCGGGTCCCGCGCGGCGACGACGTGCAGTGCCGCTGCGGCAACTACGGCTGCCTGGAGGCCCTGGCGTCCGGTCCGGCGTTGGCCGCCGAACTGGACCGGCAGGGGGTTGCGGCCACGGATGGAAGTGACGTACTGCGGCTCGTGGCGCAGGGAAACCTGCAGGCCATCCAGGTACTGCGACAGGCGGGCCGGGACGTGGGCGACGTCCTGGCCACAGTGGTCAACCTGCTCAATCCGTCTGTTGTTGTGGTCGGTGGAAGCCTGGGCCAGGCCGGGGAGCACCTGATGGCTGGGGTGCGGGAAGTGGTGTACCGGCGCTCGCTTCCGCTGGCCACAGCCCACCTCCGCATTTCACTGTCCCTGGCCGGCGACCGCGCTGCCATTCTGGGCGCAAGCCAGATGGTGACGCAGCATGTGCTGTCTCCGGCATCCATCGAGGCAACGCTTCAGATACCCGGGTAACGGCCGGGACCCGTTAGCCCCGCGGGCGGCTCAGCCTGCCGCCCCCTACGCCTGCTCGGGGGCTTCAGCCGGAAATCACGCGCACGGGCGAGCCTGCCAGCCAGGCCTTGACGTTCTCCAGGGCCCCGCCGTAAAACTCCCGGTAGCTCTCGCGCGTGACATAGCCCAGGTGCGGGGAGAGCACCGTGTTGGGGGCACTGAGGAGCGGGTGGCCTGCCGGCAAGGGTTCGTGATCGAACACGTCCAGGGCGGCGCCGGCGATCCAGCCTTCGGACAGGGCCCGGACCAGGGCGTCCTGGTCAACCAACGGGCCCCGTGCGGTGTTCACCAGGACGCCGTCCGGCCCCAGCAGCCGTAACTCGGGCTCGCCCACTATGCCCTCCGAACGGGGAGACAGGCGCAGGTGGAGGGTGGCGACGTCGGAAGTCCTGAAGAGTTCCTCCTTGGACACTTTCCGCACCCCGGCCCCGGCTGCGGCCTCATCTGTCAGATTCTCGCTCCATGCCACGACCTCCATGCCGAAAGCCTGACCGTAGGCGGCAACCCTGCGGCCAATCTTGCCCAGGCCCACCACGCCCAGGGTCTTGCCGGCGAGTTCGAACCCCACCGTGTTCTGCCAGGCGCCCGACCGGAGCGAAGCATCCTCGGCGGGGATGTTGCGCGCCAGGGCCAGGAGCAGTGCCCAGGTCAGTTCCGGAGCGGCTGTGGGCGAACCGGGAGTGCCGCATACCGTCAATCCGAGCTCAGCTGCCGCCTCCACGTCGATGGACGCGTTTGCCATCCCGGTGGTGACCAGGAGCTGGAGGGCAGGGAGCTTTTCGAGCACTTCCCGCGGGAAAGCGGTCCGCTCCCGCATCGCAATGATGATGGTCACTCCTGCCAGGGCGGACACCAGCGCGTCCTGTGACGCGAACGGCTCCCGGTACGAGGTGACTCTGACGCCGTCGGGCTCCAGGGAGGACCAGTCCGCGAATCCATGCGCCACATCCTGGTAGTCATCAAGGATGGCAAGCCGGTGCTGCATGTGGTGTCCTTCGTCCGGAGTCAGCGGCAGTGATGTTCATCGTAAGGCAGGACGGGCCCGCCGCCGCCGGGACCTGCCGGGTTCGTCCCCGTGATAGCAATGGGGGTGATGAAAAAAGATCCAGCATCCAAGCCCTGCAGGTGAGCGGCCGCATCTTTGCCAGGATTCCTAAGACCTGGATCCTGCTGGCCTGCATCGGGCTGCTGGCGCTGAACCTTCGCGGGCCCTTCGTCGCCGTCGCCCCGGTGGTGGACGTGATGCAGGCCGACCTGGGCTTTTCCCCGGTAGTGCTGGGACTGCTGACCAGCATTCCGGTGTTGTGCTTTGCGCTCGCGTCACCCCTGGCGTCGATGGTGGCCCGCGGGTATGGCGCCGAGTTCGCCGTGACCCTCACCATCCTCGGGGTGCTGGCCGGCGTCATCATCCGGTCCTCTGGCGGTCCGGCACTGGTGCTGGCCGGCACAATAGTGATTGGCCTGGCCATTACCATCGGCAACATCGCTGCGCCCCTCATCATCCGCCGCGACTTTCCGCCGCTGCGGCAGGGAACCGCCATGGGCGTCTACACGGCCGCGCTGAACGTGGGGTCCTTTTTGACGTCGATGGTCACGGCGCCGCTGGCCGAACTGGCGGGCTGGCAGCTGGCGCTCGCCTCCGTCGGAGTCTTCGCCGTAGCGGCCATCGTGTGCTGGGCGCTCGCCGTCGGACTCCGCGCTGCTTTTGTGCCCTCAGGCGCTGTTGCACCGGACGGGCCGAGGGACGGAGCCGTTGCCGGCTCAGGGTGGACCACGGCCGGGCTCACGGCTGCGTTCGCCGGACAGGCCTTCTCCTATTACGCGGTTACGGCCTGGCTGCCGAGTTACCTGAACGACGAACTTGGCATGTCCGCTGCTGCGGCCGGAGCAGGCTCCTCGCTTTTCCAGGTGTTCGCCATTGTGGGTGGCCTCGGTGTGCCGTTCGCAGCGAAGTACTTCAAGACGACGGCGGTGGCCGTCACCCTGGGCTTGTTGTGGACTGCCGTGCCGGCCGGTCTCCTGCTGGCACCGGAACTCTGGTGGCTGTGGTCAATCTTTGGCGGCGTCGCCCAAGGCGGCGGCATCACGCTGATCTTCATCGCCATTATCAAGCTGGCGCGGGACCAGGTTTCCGCGGGCCGGATGTCCGCCACCGTCCAGGGGCTTGGCTACTGCTTCGGCGCGGTTGCACCTCCGCTGGTGGGATACGTGCACGTCGTTTCAGGATCCTGGACGCCTGCACTGCTCGTTATCCTGGCGTCGGTGCTGACGTTCTTCCTTGCCGCCACCCTCTCTTTGCGGCGGGTGCCCAAGGGGCGGTAAAGCGCGAGCCCAGCCCGCCGTCGTCGTTCGCTTTGCCGGCACGCCAACGCTCTCTCAGATAATGCAGCAAATACAAGGACGCTCTCTCACTTTCTTGAAGGAAGTGAGAGAGCGCCCCGGGTTTTTCTGCATCAAGTGAGAGAGCGTTCGAGGGGTGCTCCGTCGCCGGGCCGGCCCTCCGGATTTCGGAGGTGCCTGTTGCGGAGGGCGTGCCGGCCCGGCGGACGGAAGTTCTGGTGTCGTTCTGCTGGCTACGCCGCGGCCAGCTCCTCCACCGATGCCCGTTCCCGGGCTTCCGTGAGGTAGCGGGCGTAGGCGGGCAGGGTGAGGAAGGACGGGAAGTCCTGGGCGAGGGTGACTTCTTCGAAGATGTCGCGGGCGTCTTCGAAGCGGTCGCCGTCGAAGCGTTCCAGCCGTGCGAATTCCTCGTCGAGCAGTTCATCGATCCAGTGGTGGGTGATGATTTCGCCGTGGTCGGTAATCGCCCGGGCGTAGATCCACTGCCACAGCTGGGACCGGGAGATCTCGGCGGTGGCGGCGTCTTCCATGAGGTTGTGGATGGCGACGGCACCGTTGCCGCGCAGCCAGGATTCGATGTAGCGGATGCCGACTTCGATGTTGTTCCGGATGCCCTGTTCGGTGATGGTGCCGTGGAGTGAGGCGATGTTGATCAGGGCGCGGTCGTCCGGGGTGACGTCCTCGCGGAGCTTGTGCAGCTGGTTGGGCTTGGCGCCTAAAACGCCGTCGAAGACGTCGCGGCACACCGGCACCAGGTCGGGGTGGGCCACCCAGGAGCCGTCAAACCCGTCGTTGGCTTCGCGGGTTTTGTCGGCGCGGACCTTTTCGAGGGCGTTGGTGTTGGCTTCGGGGTCTTTGCGGTTGGGAACAGCTGCTGCCATGCCGCCGATGGCCATGGCGCCGCGCTTGTGGCAGGCCCGGACGAGTTGTTCGGTGTAGGCGCGCATGAAGGGGGCGGTCATGGTCACCTGGGCCCGGTCCGGGAGGACGAAGCGGGGGCCTCGGGTGCGGAAGTTCTTGATCAGGGAGAAGATGTAGTCCCAGCGGCCGGCGTTCAGGCCGGAGGCGTGGTCGCGCAGTTCGTAGAGGATTTCCTCCATTTCGAAGGCTGCGGTGATGGTTTCAATCAGCACGGTGGCGCGGATGGTGCCCTGCGGGATGTTCAGGAGGTCCTGGGCGAGGATGAAGATGTCGTTCCAGAGCCGGGCTTCCAGGTGGTTCTCGATCTTGGGCAGGTAGAAGTACGGGCCCTTGCCCTGGGCCAGGAGGCGGCGGGCGTTGTGGAAGAAGAACAGGCCGAAGTCCACGATCCCGCCGGCGATCGGGGTGCCGTCGATGAGCATGTGTTTTTCGGGCAGGTGCCAGCCGCGGGGGCGGACCACGATGGTGGGCAGGTCCGCGGCGGGGCGGAGTTTGTATTCCTTGCCCTCTTCGGTGGTGAAGTCGATCCGGCGTTCGAGGGCGTCGGTGAGGTTCAGCTGGCCCTTGATGACGTTGCGCCAGGTGGGGGTGGAGGAGTCTTCCATGTCCGCGAGCCAGACCTTGGCGCCGGAGTTCAGGGCGTTGATGGTCATCTTTTTGTCCACGGGTCCGGTGATTTCGACGCGGCGGTCCTCCAAGCCCGGGGCTGGGGGAGCGACGCGCCAGGACGGGTCGTTGCGGATGTGCTCGGTTTCCCGCAGGAACCGGGGATCAGCGCCCGCGGCGATCTCGGCCCGCCGTGCACGTCGGGCCTGCAGCAGTTCCTGCCGACGCTCAGCCGTGGCCCGGTGCAGTTTAGCCACGAACGCCAGAGCATCCGGAGTAAGAACCTCGTCCTGCCGGCAAACCGGCTGGGCGGTGAGGGTAATGCCATTGATAGTGAAGCTGTCGGTGAAGCTGTTCATTTCAAGTCTCCTTAAAGGCAAAAAGGGAAGTTCGACGGCGGCTGGCGGCACTTGGGTGACATAGGCACGAGGCCGAGGAGCCGGTGTCGCGGCAGCCTGCGTAAAAGGGGCCCCGCGTCCCGGTCCGTCCTCGCTCAGCGAGGTCGAAACCGGGACGGGGGGAATAGCAGGCCGAGCGATGCCGGTCCGAAAGCCGGAGGCGACAACCGCCGTCGAACGCTAAGCGTTAGTGGAACTGGCCTTCTTCGGTGGATCCCACCAAGGCGAGCGTGGAGGCGTTCGGGTTGAGCGCGGTGGAGATGGTGTCGAAGTAACCGGTGCCGACTTCGCGCTGGTGCTTGGTGGCGGTGTAGCCGCGGGATTCTGAGGCGAATTCCTTTTCCTGGAGTTCGACGTAGGCGCTCATGCCTTCCCGGGCGTAGCCGTGGGCGAGGTCGAACATCGAGTAGTTCAGGGCGTGGAAGCCGGCCAGGGTGATGAACTGGAACGTGAAGCCCATGGCACCGAGTTCGCGCTGGAACTTCGCGATGGTGGCGTCATCCAGGTGCTTGCGCCAGTTGAACGAGGGCGAGCAGTTGTAGGAGAGCATCTGGTCCGGGAAGTCGGCCTTGACGGCTTCAGCGAACTTACGGGCCAGTTCGAGGTCCGGGGTGCCGGTTTCCATCCAGATCAGGTCCGAGTAGGGGGCGTAGGCTTTGGCGCGGGCGATGCAGGGTTCGATGCCGTTGCGGACCTTGTAGAAGCCCTCGGCGGTGCGTTCACCTGTGATGAATTCCTGGTCGCGTTCGTCCACATCGGAGGTGATCAGGGTGGCTGCTTCGGCGTCGGTACGGGCGATGACCACCGACGGGGTGCCGGCGACGTCCGCGGCGAGCCGGGCGGCGTTCAGGGTGCGGACGTGCTGCTGCGTGGGGATCAGGACCTTCCCGCCGAGGTGCCCGCACTTCTTCTCCGAGGCGAGCTGGTCCTCCCAGTGCACGCCTGAGGCGCCGGCCTGGATCATGGATTTCATGAGCTCGTAGGCGTTCAGCGGCCCGCCGAAACCGGCTTCGGCGTCGGCGACGATCGGGACCATCCAGTCCTCAACGGTTTGGACGCCCTCGGAGAACTCGATCTGGTCCGCCCGGAGCAGGGCGTTGTTGATCCGGCGGACCACAGTGGGGACGGAGTTGGCCGGGTAGAGGGACTGGTCCGGGTAGGTGTGGCCGGAGTTGTTGGCGTCCGCAGCCACCTGCCAGCGCCGAAAGGTAGATGGCACGCAGGCCTGCCTTGACCTGCTGCACGGCCTGGTTCCCGGTCAGGGCACCCAGGGCGTTGGTGTACCCGCCGGTGCTGTGCTCTTCGGTGAGCTGCTTCCACAGCTTCTCCGCGCCGCGGCGGGCCAGCGTGTGCTCTTCGGAGACGCGGCCGCGGAGACGGACGACGTCGGAAGCTGAGTAATCCCGGGTCACACCTTCCCAGCGGGGATTGGCGGCCCACTCGAGCTCCAGGGCGGCGGCCTGCGATTCTGTGTCCTGGCCGGACGGCTGCTGGGTCGGCTCAAATGCTGCAGTCATCGTTGATCTCCTTGATTGAGCTCCGGCGATTTGCTGCCGGCCGGAACTGCTACCTTGCAGTCCCGGCCGGCGTCCCCGGTGCGGTGTTTCGTTTTCCGTGAACAACACTTTTCTGCATTTGCAGCAGCCTTTCTAGATAAAAAGTGTGGAAAGAAGTGCGTTTCTTCGCGTATCCTTCAGAAATGTCGCCTTCAAGCTGGAACAGGGAAGTTCTGCAACCGCCGCCGTCCGCCGCCACCGCGGAACTGGACGTGATCTCGCTGGGGCGCCGCGTACGTCATCTGCGCAAACAGGCTGGCTTGACGCTCGATGACCTGAGTGCCGCCGTCGGGACCGCGCCCAGCCAGCTGAGCCTGATCGAGAATGGCAAACGGGAACCCAAGCTCGGGCTGCTGCAGCACCTGGCAGCGGCCCTCAACGTGGGCATCGACCAGCTGCTCGGGGCCGAACCTCCCAGCCGCCGCGCGGCGTTGGAAATCGAGCTGGAACGGTACCAGCGCGGACCCCTCTACGAGTCCCTGAACCTGCCCAGAATCCGCATCAGTTCGCGGCTTCCACTGGACGTCCTTGAAGCGCAAGTGGGGCTGCTGCACGAGCTTGAACGCAAGATGAACGAGCAGGTGGCAACGCCGGAGGAAGCACGCCGCGCGAACGGTGAACTGCGTGCCATGATGCGTGAGCGGGGCAACTACTTTCCGGAGTACGAACTGGAGGCGCAGAAGGTCCTCAAGGAGGTGGGTTACACCACCGGGCCCCTAAGCCAACATGTGATCGCGGACATCGCTGCCCATCTCGGATTTACCCTCCACCACGTGGGTGACCTGCCGCATTCCACGCGCTCGGTAACAGATTTGAAGAACCGCAGAATTTACCTGACCCAAAGCCAGCGGCAGGACCACGACCCCCGGTCGGTGCTCCTCCAGGCCCTCGGACACTACGTGCTGGGACACGGAACGCCCCGGAACTATGGTGATTTCCTCGCCCAGCGGGTGGCGACCAACTATTTCGCCGCCGCTCTCCTCCTCCCTGAGCAGGCAACAGTGGAATTTTTGCAAAAAGCCAAGGCGGCGAAGGAAATTGCGGTCGAGGATATCCGGGACGCCTTCGCCGTGTCCTATGAGACCGCGGCCCACCGCTTTACCAACCTGGCCACGAAGCATTTGGGCATCACCACGCATTTCCAGAAGACGCACCAGAGTGGGATCATCTACAAGGCCTACGAGAACGACGGCGTGAACTTTCCGCAAGACCACACCGGCGCCATCGAGGGACAACCGTCGTGCAAGGCGTGGACATCGCGGGCTGTGTTCGACGTGCCGGACAAGTTCAGCGCCTACAGCCAGTACACGGACACAGCGTCCGGTACGTACTGGTGCACCGCCCGCACCGAACGCTCGGCGAGCGGTGAGTTTTCGCTGAGTATCGGCGTGCCGTACCAGCACGTGAAGTGGTTCCGCGGGCGGGAGACAACGGCGCGGGCTACTTCCAACTGCCCGGATCCCACCTGCTGCAAGCGCCCGCCTGAATCCTTGACGTCCGAGTGGGCCGGGAACGCATGGCCTTCGGCCCGGGCACATTCGCACCTGCTGGCCGCCATGCCCCCGGGCGCGTTCCCCGGCGTGGACGAGACCGAGGTGTACAGCTTCCTGCAGGCGCACTCGGGGAGCTGACCCAACGCCCTCCCACGTATGGCTGGTTTTCCCCGAACGCTCGCTCAGGTTTTGCCGATTTTCCCGGAACGCTCGCTCAGGAGGTGCGGGAAACTTTTCGGCTAGCTGGCGGAAGGTGATGAGCGGGCGTTCCCGGGATTGGTGTGTTAAGTGAGGGGGCGTTCCCGGGTTTGGTGCATCTAGTGCGCGGGCGTTCAGCCATGGAGCTGCCGGTAGGCGTCGGCGGCCGCCGGGTGCAACGGAATGCCCGCCGTGTTGATCAAGGTTTCCGGGCTGAGGAACTGGACACCCAGGCTGGACTGGGGAATAAGCTCCTCCGCGTGGCCCACCACCAGCTCAACTATCCTTTTGACAGTCGCGTCAGCCAGGTCGCTCCGGCATAGCAGCAGATTTGTCACACCGACGGTCCACACGGCGGGAACTGCTTCGTAGGCTCCCTCGGGTATCAGCACGCTGTCATAGAAAACGCCGTACTTTGCCCGCAGCGCCGGAAGCAGCGCGGAGAGTTCCAGGAAATTGAGCCCGACGTCGTTATGGGCAGCAGCGATGGCCGCTGTGGGAACACCGCCGGACCAGAACAAGGCGTCCACTGCTCCCTCCCGCAGCGCCGTCAGCCCGTCATTGAGGCCCAGATTCAAGACGGTGACGGCCTGTCCGGCAGGCACGGCAGAACCTGTGCCGGCAGCGACGGGACTGAGCCCGGCAGCGTCGATCAGGCGGGGAGTCGTCAGGGACGTCCCCGAGCCCGGCTCGCCCACTGCAACCGTCTTTCCGGCCAGCTCGGCAATAGTCCGAATGCCGCTGGCCCTTCGGACCACGCAGTGGACGTAGTTTTCGTAAACCCTTCCGAGGGCCGTGATTCCGGCGTCGGACGAGATGCTCCCCGTTTGGCTTTGGGCTGCGGCATCGGCGAGAGCGACGGCGATCGTGGCCTTCCCGTTCAGGAGCTGTTCGAGGTTGTCCAGGCTGCCGCCGGTGGTCAGCGCCGTGGCGTTCCGCGCCACACCATGGCGCTGCAGGGATGCCGCCAACAGGGTCGCGAACTCCAGGTAAAAGCCGCCCGCTTCGCCGCCGGCAACGGTGACGGAATCCGGCCGTTCGTGTGCAGTACAGGCGCCCAGCGCTGGCAGCAGCAGGCCGGCGAACCCGGCGGCAACCCCGGCTTTGAGGGCCCCGCGCCTCGACAGCAGATTCAAGGACGGGTCAGTCATGCGGCGCCCCCTCGGGGCCAGGGAAGGGGCCTTCGGGAGCACGCGGAAACTCCAGGGAAACGGCCAAACCGTGCGGCGGGGCCTCGCCAAGCAGCAGGCGCCCCCCGTTGGCGACGGCCAGCTTCTCCACAATGGTCATGCCCAGGCCGTTGCCGCTGATGTCCCGGTGCTGTGGCGAGCGCCAAAACCTATTGGTGGCAGCAGCCCTCTGGTCGGACGAAAGCCCAGGCCCGTCGTCGGACACTTCAATAACCACGGTGGCGCCTCGCACGCGGACAGCAACTGATATGCGCGCACGGCCCGCGTATTTGATGGCGTTGTTCAGCAGTTCTCCCACCATCTGTGCAAGGTGGTCCGGGTTGCAGGTGATGAGCGCGGACTGCCCGGGCGCGCTGCCGAGGAGGATGGACGCTCCGGCGCGCCGGGCGGCAGGTCCTGCCCGTTCCGCTTCTTCCTGCACGATGGCGAGGGGGTCAACAGTTGCCTTGTCCCCAGGGAAAAGCTGGGCGGCCGGGGTGCCGGCAGAACCCTCGAAAGCCTGGTGCTCGGCCGCGGCAAGTTTAAGTACCCCGTCAAGGATCCCTTCCACGCGCTCGAGCTCCGTCACGACGGCGGCTGCCGCACTCCGCTCCCGCGCAGTTTTGAGTTCGAGCTGCAGCAGATCAATCCGCAGCCGCAGAGCGCCAACGGGATTTCGCAGCTCATGTGACGTGTCGGCGATGAGCTGGCGCTGGGCTTCGATACTGTCGCTGACGCTTTGGGCCATCGCACTGAACGAGCGGCTCAATTCCCTCAATTCCGGGGGGCCCTTCCGCCGGCAGCCGGCTGCTGCGGCCGGTGGTTTCAAGTTCCGCGACGGCGGCGTTGAGGCGGTGGACCGGGCGCAGGACCCAGCGGGTCACCCGCGCAGCTCCGATGAGGAACACGGCGGTGACCGTGGCAGCGGCCAGTCCGACGGCGAGCCAGCGTTCCCGCAGTTTTTGTCGGGCGACGTCCGGGTTGACCTCCAATACTGCTGCGCCCAGCACCTGGCTGGCGCTGCCGAAGGAACGGGAAATGATTTGGGTTCCGGTGCCGAACGGTTGTAGCGGTGTCAGGGTGGTGTCACTGAGGCTCAGGTTCGCCCGGGCAAGGGCGTCCTTCACGTCCTCCCGGTCCTCGTTCAGGCCCCCGGAGCAGAGGACTCCCTGCTGGAGCCGGATCAGGACTCCTTCCCCATAGAGCTCGGAGTACCTGTCCATTTCGGCTTGAAGCTGCGCGGAACCGCCTCCGTCAGTCCCGGCGTCGAACGCAACCTGCGCAAGCCTGTTGAGGGCAGCGGCCCGGTTGATCTGGAGCTCCTGGGTGAGCTCCCGGCTGGCGGAGGCCAGGATGGTGTAGGAAGCAATGAGCACCAGGAGGACGGCCAGGATGCTCAGGACGCCGAGGACACGGAGCTTCACGCAGGATCCGCCTCGATGCGGTAGCCAACACCACGGACGTTGATGATGAAACCGGGCATCTGCAGCTTGGACCGGAGGCCGGTCAAATGCACGTCCAGCGACCGTGAGGAGGCCAGGAAGGCGTCACCCCACAGCGCGTCCAGGATCTGTTCCCGTGTTACCACTGAACCTGCGTGGGTGGCCAGGAGCGCAAGCAGGTCGAATTCCGTGGCCGTCAGGGGAACTGCCTTATCACCGAGGACGGCCACCCGGCGCTCGAGGTCCACTTGGAGTTCTCCCAGCACGATAGGCCTCTGCCTGGTGTCCTTCGCGCGGCCCGTCCGCCGAGTGACGGCTTCAATCCGTGCAAGGAGTTCAACCAGCTTTACCGGCTTGACGAGGTAATCGTCGGCGCCCGAGCGCAGGCCCAGCACCACGCTGCGTTCGTCGTCGCGGGCGGTGAGGATCAGGATGGGAACGGGGGTGACCTGGCGAAGCTTGCGGAGTACCTCCAGACCGTCCATGTCGGGAAGCCCCAGATCCAGCAGGATGACCTCGAACCGCCGGTGCTCGAGGAGTGCGTCGGCGCCGCGGGAGACCCTGCTGGACGTATGCCCGGCCGATACCACTGCCGCGCCAAGGGCGGACGCCATGGCGTCGTCGTCCTCGACGATGAGCACATCCATTGCCAGTTCCTGTCCCGTCTAAGCTGCTGCCTGCCTTTGGAGGTTACCTCTTCCGCCGGTTTTCAGTCCTGCCAGCACGTCCGCGCGGCCGGGCAGGGCAAGGGGAAAACCTAAGGAAGTGTTAGGAAAATCGCCTTCGGCTTGGGCTGTGCCTTGCATCACCAATAGTTTTGGTGAGGTCCTCAGGCATCCCGGGGACGGTCAATGTCGAGGAGGAACCGTGAGCAATGTTGCCATGGACAGCACAAAAGTAGGGCCGGAGCGGATACCGGGGGCTGCGCAGCCAAGGAAGGTTCAGCGATGAGCACCCAGCAAACCGCAGCAGCAGGCGAGGCAGCCCAGACGCGCCGCGCAGTGAGCAACATACTCAAGGGCTCGGCCGGCAACCTCGTCGAGTGGTATGACCTGTACGTTTATACGGTCTTTGCCGCCTACTTCCAGTCCCACTTTTTCAACTCCACGGACGATCTTCAGGCCGGCCTCGAGGCAATGGCGGTCTTCTCCACGTCGTTCCTGATGCGCCCCATCGGAGCCTGGTTCTTCGGGCGCTATGCCGACCGCAAGGGCCGCAAGGCAGCGCTGACCCTCAGTGTCACCCTGATGTCCGCCGGTTCCTTCGCCATCGCGATCCTGCCCACCACCCAGCAGGTGGGCGTCTGGGCACTGATCCTGCTGATCCTGATCCGCCTGGTCCAGGGCTTCTCGGTGGGCGGCGAGTACGGTACCAGCGCCACTTACATGTCCGAAGCCGCAACGTCCAAGCGCCGGGGCTTCTTCTCCAGCTTCCAGTACGTCACCCTGATCGGCGGCCAGATGCTGGCACTGCTGGTTCTGGTGATCCTGCAGAACGCCCTTGGCAAGGACGCCCTCACCGAGTGGGGCTGGCGGATTCCCTTCGCATTGGGCGGCGTCGCGGCGCTGGTGGTCCTCTGGCTGCGGCGTTCAATGGAGGAAACCGTTTCGGCGGAGCAGGTAGAGGCCGCCAAGACCCCGGCCGCAGCAGGCGTAGCCCAGCCCGGCACCATGAAGCTGCTGTTCACCCAGTACTGGAAGCCGCTGCTGATCTGCATCGGCGTCACGCTGGGCGGCACGGTGGCGTTCTACACCTACACAAACTTCATCCTGAAGTTCATGAATGACACGTCCGGCATCGCCAAGACCGAGACCTCCGTGATCAACTTCTGGGCACTGTTTATCTTTATGCTCCTGCAGCCTGTTTACGGCATGATTTCTGACAACGTGGGCCGCAAGCCCCTGCTGCTGTGGTTCGGCATCACGGGTGTCCTGTTCACGTGGCCCCTGCTCTCCACCCTCGCCGGCACCCAGGATCCGTTCACTGCCTTCCTGCTGATGCTGGGCGGCCTGCTGATCGTGGGCGGCTACACCTCCATCAACGCCCTGGTGAAGGCTGAACTGTTCCCGGCCTCCATCCGTGCCCTCGGCGTCGGCCTGGGTTACGCGATCGCCAACTCCCTGTTCGGCGGGACGGTCCCGCTCATTGGAGCCGCCTTCCAGAAGGCCGAGCGGGTGGACCTGTTCTTCACCTACGTCACGGTGGCCATTGCCATCTCGCTGGTGGTTTACATCTTCGCGCTGAAGAACAAGAAGGCAACCCACCTGGACCACGAACAGGGCCACGCCTGGGTGCAGGGCCGCAAGGACGAAGACAAGGACAAGGACCTCGTAGACGCTTAGCGTCCAAGGGTAGGAAAGAAGGAACGACGGCGGGTGCCCACCCGCCGTCGTTCCTCTTTTGTCGGGGCTCCAGGAAGCCGGCCAGGCTGGCATGCCGGCGAGACCCAAATGAGTGCAAAGCGTGACCCTACCGGCATCGCCTGATGCCGCCGTCGCTGGTTCACTGGGAGGAGGCGGATTCCCGCCGTGTGCCGGGGGAGGCGACAGAGGTGTTTCGTTTTCAGCGGATGATGGCGTTGGGCGCTGTGATGGGACTGGCAGCGTGTGCAGCCCCGGCAGCGCCGGAGCTGCTTACGGCCGACGGCGTCGAGCGGGCCGCGGCAGACCGCGCGGCTTACCCGGACGAACTGGCTTCGTTCCGGGATTCCGCTTTGAGGCTGGGCGACGCACTCCTGGCCAGCGAAGAGGGGAACGTCATCGCATCGCCGGGCAGCCTGCTGATTGCCCTGGCCATGCTGCGCGCCGGCGCGTCCGGGGAGGCCGCCGCCGAAATGGACGCCGTGCTGGGACTACCGGAAGCGGACCGGGACGAGGCCATGAATGCCCTGCTCGCATCCCTCGAAGAGTACGACGGCGACCCCGGCTCGGTGGACGAGGACAACCCGCCCGCCAAACCGCTGGTGCACACTGCCAACGGACTGTTTGTGGACAAGAACGTCCCCACCGGCCGGGGCTACCTGGAGGCGCTCACGAAGCATTACGGGACAGGCGTGCATCCAGTGGATTTCCGTGACGAGGCGGCCACCAAACCCGCCATCGATGCGTGGGTCAACCGAAACACCGGCGGCCGGATCGAGAAAGCGCCGGCTCCGTATGACCCGGACAATACCTTCAGCCTGCTCAACGCCGTCTACTTCGCTGCCGCCTGGGACGTTCCGTTTGACGCGGAGGGGACCTGGGATGAAGCGTTCGCCACGGCAGATGGCATGGTTGATGTCCCCATGTTGCACGGCCTGCAGGAAATGGCCTACGCCGAGGGCCCGGGCTGGCAGGCCGTCGACCTCCCGTATGGTGGGGGTTTTGTGATGCGGCTGGTGCTTCCCGCCGAGGATTCCGACGGCGGTGCCGGCGCCCTCAAAGCCGACCGGCTGGCGGAGGTGGCACTTGCCCTTGAGACGGCCGACCCGGAGGATATTGACCTGGCACTGCCCACGTGGGACCACAAGAGCCACTTTGACGTCCGGGCCATCCTCGAAAAGCTTGGACTGCGGAAGACCTTGAGCACCACCAGTGATTTCGACGCAATCCAGCCGGGGCTGATGATCACGCAGGCTGCCCAGGACGCCAACATCACCGTGGCGGAGAAAGGGACCGTGGCCGCCGCCGTCACACAGATCAACGGCATGGCCACGAGCGTCCAGCCCGAGCCGGCGCGGTCCATCAGTTTCGACCGGCCGTTCCACTACCAGGTTGTGCATGTGGGGACGGGCCTGCCGTTGTTTATGGGGAAGGTGGCGGCCCCGCGGTAAGCGCGAGGATCCGCTAGCGCGTGCCGCCCTGCCAAAGGGCGTCGAACGGAGCCCCGGAGGCCACCCGGTTGCGGATTCCGGCGCTGACGAAGTCTTTGGCTGCCCGGGCAGCTTCCAGCGGCGTGGCACCCTTGGCCAGTTCCGCCGTTACTGCCGCCGCGAGCGAGCAGCCGGCGCCGGACACCGCCACCTCGCCCACTTTGGGCGCGCTGAGGACTTCCAAGGTTTCGCCGTCGTAGTAGACGTCGACGGCGTCCGGGCCTGCCAGCCGCACCCCGCCCTTGGCCAGCACTGCGGCCCCGCTGAGCTCGTGGATGCGTACAGCAGCAGCCTTCAGGGACTCCACATCATTGATCTCCAGCCCGGAAAGGGACTCAGCTTCGAAGTGGTTCGGCGTGACGAAGGTGGCCAGGGGGAGGATCTGCGCCTTCAATGCCTGGTCCGTGTCCAGGGCATGCCCGGGCTCCTGGCCCTTGCAGATGAGCACGGGGTCCAGGACCACGTTGCGGAACTGCCCTGCCTTGAGGGCGCCGGCCACAGTGTTGATGGTGGCCGGGCTGCCCAGCATGCCGATCTTCACGGTTTCCAGCACCGACGTCGCGCCCGATTCCGGCCCGTAGGCCGCCGTCGTCGCCTCCAGCTGGTCTGCTATCACCTGCTGGTCCACCGGGACAAAGCGGTGGTTCCAGCTGTCGTTCGGGTTGAAGGACACGATGCAGGTGAGGTTGGCAATGCCAAAGACGCCGAGCTCCTGGAAGGTCTTCAGGTCGGCCTGGGCGCCGGCGCCGCCGGTGGCTTCAGAGCCTGCAATGGTCAGGACAACAGCGGGAGCGGCAGCGGGGGACTGGACGTCGGTGGGAACAGAAGTCATGGCACTATCCTGCCATCCGGCGTCGCCCGCCCGCTTTGTGTGCCTGAACAGCGTTCAATGGGAGAATTGGGCGGACAGTGCTAATACAGCCGGCGGCCGGCATCAACCCCGGACGCCCGAGCGAACCACTATGAATGGAATCCCCATGCCCTCAGGCTCAGGCCACAACGCCCTGCCCGAAACAACCCCGCCAGGCAGCGCAGCCAAGTTCGCCTCCATCGGTTCTCCCTACTTCGGGATCATGCTGGCGTCCATGGCGGTGGTACTGATCCTGTCCAACATCGGGGCGTCGAAGGGCGTAGCCATCGGGCCGATCATCACCGACGGCGGCTTCTTCCTCTTTCCGCTGGCGTACATCCTGGGCGACGTCATCAGCGAGGTCTACGGCTTCAGGGTGGCCCGCAAGGCCATTCTCACCACGTTCGCGCTGTCCGTCTTCGCGTCCCTCTGCTACTGGGTGATCATTGCCCTGCCCGGCTTTGACGACGAGTTTGGAACGTCAAAGCAGGCCGCCCTGGAAGGCGCATTGGGCCCGGTACCGCAGATTGTGCTGGCTTCGCTGCTTGCATTCCTTGCCGGGCAGACCATCAACTCGTGGATCCTCGTCAGGATGAAGGCCCGCTCGGGTGAGAAGTCACTGTGGGCGCGCCTTATGGGTTCTTCCGGTGCCGGCGAATTCGTGGACACCCTCATCTTCTGCAGCATCGCCGCTTCCGTCATCGGCATTACCGACTTCGGGACGTTCGTGAACTACGTGGTGGTGGGCTTCGTTTACAAGACTTTGGTGGAGTTCCTCTTCGTGCCAGTCACGTCGCTGGTCATCGGCTGGATCAAGAAGCGCGAGCCGAGCTACGGCGTGGTTCCCTCGCCCGCGGCCTGAGGCCCCGCCGCGCACGCCGTCGGCTGCTGCCCGATTCGACGGTTCCCTGCGCACTCGACGTTCGAGATCGTCGCGCCTGCAGGGAACCGTCGAAACGGCGGTGCTCAGCCGTGCTCCGAGCCCTGGGCCAACGCCCGCAGCACGCGGTACTTGAATTCGGCCTCGTTAAACAGGTCCTTCCACTCCACCCGGAGAAACGTCCAGCCTTCCTCCATCAGCGCTTTCTCGCGCCGGCGTTCCTCGAACAGGACCTCATTGGTGGGGCGGTACTCGAAGTACTTTGACTTGCCATCAAATTCAAGGGCAACCTTGCGTTCCGGCCAGGCGAAGTCCAGCCGGTGCCGTCCGAGTGGCGTGTGAACTTCGAACTGGGGGACAGGGACTTCTATTTTGAGCCTCACGAGCAGCTCCCTGGTGAGGCTCTCGCCGGCTGACTCTGAACGGGGGTCGGCAAGTTCAAGGGCCCGGCGCAGTGCCAGTACTCCGTTGCGGCCTGCCAACGCGGCGCAATGACCCCTCAGGAGTGGAAGATCTGCGCCCAGCCTGGCAGCGTGATCCACCAGGATCACGGACTGCCGGAGATTGAACATCAGGCAGCAGTCCACCACCGTGCGTTCCAACGAAGTGCACGGCAAGCCGTCCACAAACGAGAGGTCGCGGCTGATAAGACTCCTGGTGTGGGCAACGACCCCATGCCCGTGTGAGACCTTGGACGGGCGACCCGATTGGGTCAAGTGCACCAGGTCATCGACGTCCCACAGGTGAAGCCGCCGCAAGCTGGCACCCGAGGTGTGGCTGTAGACAAACCCGCCTGCCGACGTCGTTCTGGTTCCGTGCGCGTGGGCATGGATGATTTGGCGACGGCGTCCGGCGGCTTTCAAGCCTGTCCACCAGGCGCTGCGCGCATAACAGCCACGCCGCACCCGCAGCAGGGTTCCTTCGCGGACCAGTGCCGCAATGGCCCGGGAGTTCAGCCCCTGTTCGAGGAGTTCATCCGTCCGCCAGAGGTTCACCGACGGAGGAAGGGCGGCAAGTGTGGTCATGGCTCCACAATCGCCGGGCCGGCCTCGGCAGCCCAGGGCCGGACACCGCTATGTGCACAAGCCCGTTTCGACGGTTCCCTGCGCACTCGACGTTTGAAAGCGTCGCGCCTGCAGGGAACCGTCGAAACGGCGTCCGGGCACCATTCCGCCCGGCACCTTTGCGGGGGATTACGACGGCGGGACCAGCCGGAGCCTAGGAGTAGTACTGTCCCAGCGTCTCGGCCTTGAAATCGAAGAAGGTGCCGGCCTCGATGGCCAGGCGGGCGTCGTCCACCATCTTCACCACAAAGCGCTCGTTGTGGATGGAGATCAGCGTGGCGGACAGCATCTCCTTGCCCTTGAACAGGTGGTGGATGTACGCCCGGGAGTAATGGGTGCAGGTGTAGCAGTCGCAGCCGTCCTGGAGGGGGCCGAAGTCGCGCTTGTACTTCGCCCCGGAGAGGTTGAACCGGCCCTGGGGCGTGTAGAACGCGGAGTTCCGGGCCACCCGGGTGGGGGAGACGCAGTCGAAGGTGTCGGCGCCGTTCTCGATGGCGGTGAAGATGTCGTCCGGCTCGGAAATGCCCAGCAGGTGGCGCGGCTTGTCCTCCGGGAGTTCCTCGTTGCACCAGCGCACAATCGTTCCCAGGTTCTCCTTCTCCAGTGCCCCGCCGATGCCGAATCCGTCGAACGGCATGGCGCCCAGGTCCCGGCACGCCTTCCGCCGCAGGTCCTCGTACTGCGCGCCCTGGATCACGCCGAACAGGGCCTGGTACGGCTTGCCCACCCGCGAGGACGTCAGGCGGAAGTGCTCCTCAATGCAGCGCAGTGCCCACAGCCGGGTGCGCTCCAGCGACTCCTCCTGGTAGCCGCGCGAGTTCTGCAACGTGGTCAGTTCGTCGAAGGCGAACATGATGTCCGCGCCGATCTGGTGCTGGACCTGCATGGAGATTTCGGGGGAGAAGCGGTGCTTGTCGCCGTTCAAATGCGATTTGAACCAAACGCCGTCGTCGTCTATGTGGGCGAGGCGTTCCTTGCCGGGGGCAACGGCGTCATCCGGCCCGGACGCGTCCACGGATTTCATGTCGATGACCTTTTTGAACCCGGATCCCAGACTCATCACCTGGAATCCGCCGGAGTCCGTGAAGGTGGGCCCGGACCAGTTCATGAACGCGCCAAGGCCGCCTGCCTCGTCGAGGATGTCGGCGCCCGGCTGCAGGTACAGGTGGTAGGCGTTGGCCAGCAGGGCCTGGGCGCCGAGGTCTGCCATGGACTCGGGCAGCACGGCCTTGACCGTGGCTTTGGTCCCGACGGCGATGAACGCCGGCGTCCGGATCTCACCATGGGGAGTGGTGATGGTGCCGGTGCGTCCCAGGAACTGCCCGCCGTTGGATGCCACCTGGGCACCCGACGGCGGGCAGGTCTCGGCAAGGCGGGTGCCCACCCGGAACCCGAAATGAGACTGCCGCGCTGCTGCACCCGGCGCCGCCTCGCGGGGGGACACTGGCCGGTACGAAGGCCCGGTTTCCGTCAGGGCGGCAGAAGGGGAAGGAGCAGAAGCAGGGTTGGCTGGCACCGTACCAGTGTGCCAGCAATCGTGCAGGTCCCTCAGCTCACCGGTTCGGATGTGGGGTAGTTCTCAGCCCGCCAGGAGTCCCAGGACGCGCGGATCGCATCGAGCCTGGCGGCGCCCAGGCCGTACGTCGAGGCGATCACCAGGGACCCGCCGTCGGGCCGGACGTCGTCGATGGCAAGCTGGTTCGGCGACCACCAGGAGGCCGTCACCGTGGTCCGCGTAGCTGTGCACCGTCAATCCCACCTGGTGGTTGGTCCGGTACCAGACCTTCCCGGAAATCTCCTCGCCGGTGGCCAGGGTCAGTTCGTAGTTGTCACCGCGGGAGGGGAGCTCGGCCAGGCCGAGTTTGTCGATGGCGGAGCCGGGTCCGCCCGGTAGCTGCAGGAACAGCGTATGGCGCTTGCCGTGCGGGTGGCGTTCCAGTGTGAAGCGGAGCTGCTGCAGGAATGTGAGCCAGCCCTGGGTGATGTCCTCGTCCCAGGCCGCCCATTCGGAGTTGTGGTCCACGGCGGCCCGGGTCACGCTGACCAGCGTCCCCTGGGGAACCGGCCTCAGCTCGAAGATGTCCCCGCCGTGGACCGTCAGGCTGGTGTGGTCCGGCGCTTCCTCCACGTCGGAGGAGAAGTAGATTTCCTTGATCTCGGCGTCCAGGTCCTCGGCTTGCCAGCCGTGCCATTGAGCGACTTTGGACGGTTCGCGCAGCATTGTCCAGACCTGCGGCGCGTCAGCATTGATCACCACGCTCAAATTGTTAGTCATAGCCCCGAATGTACAACTCCGGCCGGGTGCCGGGTAGAGGGAATTTACTTAGGCGCGGACAGCCTCAAGTTCGTTGCTGATGCGGCGTTCAAGTTCGCCGGACCCGATGGTTTCAGAACCTCCGTGGGCACGGAGGAACAGCAGGGATTCGAGCCGCAGCAGCCGCCATTCCCGCTCGGCATCGTGGTTGGAGTTGTCGATGGACCGGAAAATTTCCTTGTCGTACAGGTTGGGCTCATTCAGGGACCGCTGCCGGACCTTGGCGGCCATCCTCGCCTTGAACGGATCGGTCTCCTGGTTTTCCGGGGTCCGGATCAGCCTCTCGTAGACCTCTGCCCGCTCCTTCTGGCCGTCCTGCCGGCAGATGTAGCTGGACAGCGCCAGGGACGCCTCCACCGAGGTCCACCGGCCGGGATTCCCGTCGTACGGCAGGACGTTCAGCAGGTCCGCGACCGCCAGGGAGCCGTCGGCGTCCTTGAGGGTGATGAAGAGTTCGTGGGCGAGGTCGCTGAGGTCCTTGAGGCAGCTGCCCGACTTAAAGT
Source organism: Arthrobacter sp. V1I9 (assembly GCF_030817075.1). Classification (NCBI taxonomy): domain Bacteria; kingdom Bacillati; phylum Actinomycetota; class Actinomycetes; order Micrococcales; family Micrococcaceae; genus Arthrobacter; species Arthrobacter sp. V1I9. Next base: position 3,197,407 of record NZ_JAUSYU010000001.1, on the reverse strand, counting down.
TCACGCCCTTCGCCAGCCGGTCGGCCAGCAGCAGCACGCCCATCGCGTCCGGGTGTGCCTCCGCTGCGGCTTCCACCACCGATTCCGGCGTGCCTTGCGGAGCCGGGATCAGGGCGAGCTCTTCCTCGCTGGGGCCGCTGGCCGCCGGCGGAACCGCGGGCAGCGGAGGTACGACGACGGCGGGAGCCACTGGTGCCGCAGCGGGGGTTTCGCCGGGCTGCTCCTGCCGGGCCTCCTCGAAAGGCTCCGCCGGCACGGGAAGCGGCGTTACGGCGTCGGACGCTCCCTCGGTTACCGTCACGGTGGTGGCCACGGCGATACGCAGAGTGCCGCCGCCGGCCAGGCTGGCGAGTACCAGCGCGGGGGCGCCGAAATCGTCCGGTTCCAGCTCCACCTGGTGGATCTCCGCCGTCCGTTCACCGCCGGGCAGGAGGATGTGGCTGCCGGGGGTCAGGGATCCAGCCTGCTGTTCACGATGGTGCCGGGCGGCTGGTGTTTCGGTCATGGGAGTCCTTAAGTTCTCTTGCGGTCCGCCCTACAGTCTACAAAGGACGGTGCCGGAAGTCGGGGACGCCGGGTGCGGCCGAGGGTGTCAGAACCCCACGCCCGCGAAGGCCAGGGCCTGCCGGATCAACCCGCCGCGCCCGCCCGTGAACTCCACCTGAACACCGGGACTGAGCACTTCCTCGGGGGTCATCCAGGTGAGTTCAAGGGCGTCCTGGCGGGGCTCGCATTCGCCCGTCACGGGGATCACGTAAGCCAGCGAGACGGCGTGTTGGCGCTCGTCGGTGAAGCCGGTCTGGGACGGGGCCGGGAAGTACTCCGCCACGGTGAAGGGGACCGGGCTGACGGGAAGCTGTGGGAACGCCAGCGGGCCAAGGTCCTTCTCCATGTGCCGGAGAAGGGCCGCGCGGATGGTCTCGCGGTAAATGACGCGGCCGGAAACGAGGGACCGGACCATGGTGCCGTCCTCGTCAGCCTGGAGGAGTGTTCCCACTTCGTTGACGAAGCCCAGCGGATCCAGCCGGACGGGCACTGCCTCGACGTAAACCATGGGCAGCCGCCCGCGCGCCTCAAAGAGGTCTTCTTCGGAAAGCCAGCCGGGATTCGGGTCAGGGGTGCGCACGTTCATGGTTAAGTTCTACCCCATGGGACGCCGCTCGGAGATCCATACCGTGGCCGGCACGTGGGGCGCGGCGGCGCCGGCATCCGGGTTGGGCACGTGGAGCGTGCTGCCAAATGCCTCCTCCGTAATGCCGGCTTCGAACCCTGCCGAGGCGAGGCGTTCCCGCAGCGGTTCCAAGCCGCCGTCGTACTCAAAGCCGAGCCCTGAGCGGGGCGTCCCCGTCGCCGGGCGCACCAGGAGGACTCCTCCGTTCTTCGCGGTGAAGTCGGCGGTTTCGTCAGCGTCCGGCACGGGACGCGGGCGGGCGCCGACGTGCCGCAGCGTCTGCGCAGCGGAGGCGGTGTCCTCCGTCAGCCAGACCCCGACGACGGCGAGGGCCGGGTCCCCGCCGCCACCCTGGGCGTCGAGGGCGGCCGGATCAGCCAGGAAACTGAAACCATCCGGCGCGGTGATTTTGCAGGCTTCGCCGTGGTCTGCCGTGATGATTTCCGCCGGCGCGGTTCCCTCATCCGCCGCCGAGAGATTGGTGCGGCGCGCAAACTCGGCCAGGTCTCCCACCTCCACCGCCAACGCGGTGGTTCCGTCCCCCGCTGTCCCTTCGGGCACGTCATGGAGGGCAAGGCGGCCCGAACCGGCGTCAAAAACGCGGAAACCGCCGTCGCCCTCGGTCAGGACCAGGCCCAGGGCGGTAAGGAGCCGGTCCCAGGACTCAATCTTGGATGTGAAGTGGAGGGGTCGGACGCGCAGCATGGCTTCTCCTTCGGTTAATCATGGGACTTTGGTGCCATCCTGCCACCTGGTTCGCCGGGTGTCGCCGCGCTTGTGCTGCCGGGTTGCAGGAGCAGAATAGGGCCATGGCCGTTGAACTTGAGGAACTGCTGGTTCCGGACGCCCCCGCCTGGCGCAGGTGGCTGGAGGAAAACCACAAAACCAGCCCCGGAGTATGGCTTGTCCTGCATAAAAAGGGCGGACAGGTCACCGAACTGGACTATGCGGCAGCGCTGGACGAAGCCCTGTGCTTCGGCTGGATCGACGGCCAGGCGAGGCGCCGGGACGGTGAAAGTTCCTTCCAGCGGATGACGCCCCGGGGACCCAAAAGCCCGTGGTCGGCACGGAACGTCACTTATGTGGCGCGGCTGGAGTCCGAGGGCCGGATGGCCGACGCCGGGTGGGCGGCGGTGAACGCTGCCAAGGAGGACGGCCGCTGGGACAAGGCCTACGAGGGACAGGCCAACGCCGAAGTCCCGGCGGACCTGGCAGCGGCAATAGCCGCGGTTCCGGCCGCCCAGGCAATGTTCGACGTCCTCACCAGGACCAACCGGTTCGCCCTGATCTACCGGACCAACTCGGTGAAGCAGGCCGCAACCCGGGAGCGGAAGATCGCCGGGTTTGTGGACATGCTGGCCCGCGGCGAGGCGCCGTATCCGCAGAAGAAGCGGCCGCCGGGAGTGTCAGAGTGATTGTTCGGCCATGGTGATCGAAGCGGCGGCCTCGATCACCATCCAGGCCTGCAGCTGCGTGGAGAGTTCGACGACGGATCCGGGCGGGTACGTGGCGTCCGCCGGGTCTGCGGCGTGCATCGAGAAGATGGGCCTTCCCGGCTGTCCCTTGCGGAGTGGTCCATCGCCGGGGCCGGCAGGCCGCTTTCCGTCCCACAACGCGACGGCAGTGTCAACCACCAGCCGGGCAGCGGTCGTCCGCGTCCGCTCATGAAGCCTGGCATCGGCTGCGGCGAGGGCCAGGTAACGGCACAGGATCCCGGTGAACAGGCCGCCGTCGCCAGTTCCGTCGCAGCGCAGGACCTTCCGGGGAGCCCCCTCGGTGTCAGGGGCTGCAGAAGCGTTCCGTACGGGAACCGTCAGCAGCCGGTCCACTCCTTCCACGAGTGCAGCCGCCCTGGCAAGGCTCGCTTCCCCGCCCACCTCAAGCAGCGCGCCCAGGACCGGGCCCTGGTTGTAGGTGTAGACCGCCCTGTCGATCAGCACATTCCCTTCGGAACTGAGCCGGGCGCCGTCGAGGTACAGGTTCTGGTCCGGATCAAAGAGGGTGGCGTCCAGCCAGTCGAGCAGTGCCTGCGCCTTTGCAGGGTGGCCCGTGCGGGCATAGTAGAGGGCAATGGGTGCAGTGGCGGGCGTGTTTTTGAAGTCCCGCTTTTTGCTCCAGAAGGCACCCCCGCCCATGTCACCGGTGCAGGCAGCGTCGAACTGCAGGGTGAGGGATGTGCGGACCCGTGCGTTGCGCCGCCGCCCCGCATTGCACGTTTCTTCTGCCAGAGTGTCGAGCCGGAGGACGGCAAGGGCGAGCCAGGCCATGTCGTCGTAGTAGTTGTTGACGTAGGTGAAGGCGTTGCGCAGCCACATTCCGGTCAGCAGCCGGGAGGCCAGCCGCCCGGCGCCGGGGTTGCTGGGGCCGTCGAATCCCGAAGCCGGGGTGGCGCGGTTCCCCAGTTCCCGCCGGCCCGCATCCACGAGGCAGTCGACGTAGTGGGCCTGCCACCAGTAGTGCCAGGGCTGGAGCAGTGTCCCCTTCAGGCCGAACCGCCAGGCAGGGGCCGGCCACTTCACCACGGCGAGGTGCGTGCCCGGAAGGAAGAACAGCTTCCTCCCAAAGAGGGCAGTCACTGAGCGGGCGGCGACGTTGGCCCTTTCCTGCCAGTCAATGGGAGAAGGAGCAGCCGCGGAAGTCATGGCTTCCACCCTAGCGGGGCAGCGGTGTGCCGAGGGCTCGTAGTGCGGACGCAGCAATTTCAGTTAACATTGCACTAACTAATGCTTCGCGGTTTCCTGCGGAAGCAGTCACGCATCAAGGAGGATGTATGGACGTCACTGGCAGCGTTGCGCTGGTTACCGGAGGCGCCTCGGGCCTGGGAGCCGCCACGGCCCGCAGGCTGTTCGACGACGGAGCAACAGTGGTGCTTGTTGACCTTCCGTCCTCGGCAGGGGCAGCGTTCGCGGAGGAGCTGAACAGCGGTGCGCTGAACAGTGCGGCTTTGAACAGTGCAGCTTTGAACAGTGCGGGTTTGAACAGTGCGGCTTTGAACAGTGCGGGTTTGAACAGCGGCGGCGGCAACGGCCGGGACGGCAGCCCGGGAAAATCGGCTGTCTTCGTGCCGGCGGACGTGACGAGCGAAGCCGGGGTACAGGCCGCCGTCGACGCCGCCACGGCACTGGGACCGTTGCGGATTGTGGTCAACTGCGCCGGCATCGCCACCCCCGGCAAGGTGCTGGGCCGGGACGGCGTGCTTCCACTGGAGGCGTTCAACCGGGTGATCCAGGTAAACCTGGTGGGGACCTTCAATGTGGTGCGGTTGGCAGCAGCGGCGATGGTCGCCAACGAACCGGCCACCACAAAGCTGGGTGGACCCGAACGGGGCGTCATCATCAACACCGCTTCCGTGGCCGCCTTCGAGGGGCAGATCGGCCAGCCTGCTTACGCAGCCTCCAAAGGCGCTGTGGCGGCCATGACCCTTCCCATCGCCCGGGAGCTCGCGCGCTCGCTGGTCCGGGTGGTGGCCATAGCTCCGGGGATCTTCGAAACGCCGATGATGGCGGGGCTGCCGCAGGAAGCGCAGGATTCCCTGGGCGCCCAGGTGCCGCACCCCTCCCGGCTGGGCAGGCCCGACGAATACGCCAGCCTGGTGGCGCACATTGTGGACAACGCCATGCTGAACGGTGAAACCATCCGGCTCGACGGCGCCATCCGGATGGGACCTAAATGACAAGCCCCTCCTACCCGGCCGCAGAAACCCTGTCCGGCCTGCCCTCGGCGGACTTCTTCGCCGTCGAGTCCCTGCTGAACCAGGCCGAGCGGGAAAAGCTGGCAGAACTGCGCGGGTTCCTGGCAACCGAAGTCGCACCTTACGCGGGGGACTGGTGGAACAAGGCCGAGTTTCCGGCGCACATCCTGCCCAAACTGGCCGCCCTGCAGCTCAGCACCCCGGCACAGCGCGGCTACAGCCATCTGTTCGCCGGGCTGGTGATCGCCGAGATGACGCGTGTGGACACCTCGATCGCCACTTTCTTCCTGGTCCATCACGACCTTTTTGTTGAATCGCTCTACGCCTTCGGCACCGCCGACCAGAGGCACCGGCTGCTGGAGGACGCCTCGAACCTGCGCATCACCGGTGCCTTCGCTCTGACCGAACCGAACCACGGCTCCGACGTTGCCGGGGGCATGGAGACGCGCGCCAAGAGGATCTCGTCCGCCACGGGAAAGCCCGACGACGGCGGGGACACCTGGGTGCTGAACGGGGCGAAGCGGTGGATCGGCAACGGGACGTTCTGTGACTACATGCTGGTGTGGGCGCGGGACGAGGCCGACAGGTCAGTGCGTGGCTTCATCGTGGACGCCACCCTCCCGGGGGTCAGCCGGTCCCGGATCGAAAACAAGATAGCCCTGCGCACCGTCCAGAACGCCGACATTGTTCTTGATAACGTCCGGGTAGCTGAAGCCGACCGCTTCGCCGCCATCAACAGCTTCGAGGACACCAACGAACTGCTGCGCGGCTCGCGCATCATGGTTGCCTGGCAGGCCGTGGGGCAGCAGTTGGCGGCGTTCGATGTTGCCCGGCAGTACGCCGTCGAACGCCGCCAATTCGGACGCCCGCTGGCGCAGTTCCAACTGGTCCAGCAACAGCTCGTGACCATGCTCGGCAACGCCGTGGCGAGCATGGGCATGATGGTTGGCCTTGCCAGGCTGCAGGACGAAGGCGCCGCTGACATGCCGCAGGTGGCCCTCGCCAAGTCCTACCTCAGCGCCCGGATGCGTGAGAGCGTGGCGCTGGGCCGGTCAATCCTGGGCGGAAACGGCATCGTGACCGATTACCGGATGGCGAAGATTTTCGCGGACGCCGAGGCCATCTACACCTATGAAGGATCGTTTGAAATCAATACCCTAATAGTGGGCCGCGCCGTCACGGGGGTGTCCGCCATCGTCTAGTCCCCGGCAGGATACGGCTGCAGCTCGCCCGCCTCGACCCGCACGTCCAGGGAGTTGTTCTTCACGGGCATCGGGCAGGTGCCGTAGGGGGTGAAGGCGCTGGGGTATTTAATGGCGCGGTTGAAATCGAGGACCACCGAGCCGTCCGGCCGGGGCCTCGGCAGGGCGAGTTTGCGCCAGTCATCGGTGGTATCGCCGTTGGTTTCGTCGTGGAACGTGACGGTCAGGGCGCCGAGCTTTTCCTCCTCCGCCTGCAGCCGGCATTCGCGGGGGCTGTCCGGAAGGCGGAACACCACCTCGCCCACCGTGCGGTGGATTCCGTCCACCAGGGGATTGGCCGTCGCGATGGGCACGTCCACCGGCTCTGGGTAGGGCTCGAACCTGCCGGCCACCTCCCAGCGGGGGTCATACCCGTAGGTGGGCACGCCGTCGAATTCGGTAAAAATGGGGGAGCCCTCGTCCCTGGTGCGGATGGCGTACCTGCCTCCGCGCATGGCCAGTTCAACCACCACCTGCGTCCCGTCCACGCCGCCGAACCGGACCCACATCAGCGACTCCTCATCGGCGAGCGCGGCGGATACCGTCCCACTGACCGGTTTGCCCGACTCCACCAGGGACAGCCCGTCCTCCGGCACCGCGGTGAGTGCCGCCGTCGTACCGTCCGTTGACCACAGCCCGGGCGCCAGCTCGACGGCGGCCGGGGAGTCCTCCAGCCACTGGAAGGAGGTGAGGGTCAGCCAGCCGTGGCGGGCGGCGAGGGCCTTGTTCCGGTTGTCACGGAAGCGCTGCCAGCGCTCCAGCTTGGCGGTGGGAATGGTGCTCATGGTTCCTTTCGCAGATCTTCTTGCCGGGCTATAACTGCCCGGGCCGGATGTTCATTCCGCGGTGACGGTGTACCCACTGTTGAATAGGCTGCGTGGATATTTTGGCAGGAGTAAGCGGTGAGTCGCTCAGGGCGCTGACCTGGATCAGTGCGGTTGTCTGTGGAGCGGCAGTGCTGGTGTGGCGGCGGCGCCGCCCGGACCAGGCGCTGCTGGCCGCCGTGATGGTGTTTATGGCCGCGAGCGTGGGCGCAGGCATCTATGTCCTGAACCATGTGAGCGACGGACGCTGGGGCGGTGACGCGCAGGCCAAGCTCAGTGCGCCGTCGTTGTCCGGGGCGCCGGTGGTGGGGGACTTTCTTAAGCCTTTGGAAGGGGCGCTGGGCGGCATGGCGGACGGCGTCAACGATTTCATAGACTTCCGGTCGGCCCTTCCGGTGGCTTTGGACTACTTTGCGGCGGCAGGCTGGGCATTGGCAGCGGCCGTACCGGTGGGACTGCTGGTCCTTGCGGCCAACGCCCGGGCCGCACGTCGGCGGAATGCCGCACTGGCCCGCTACAGTTCCGAGCTGGAAGCGCTCCGGGTGGAGCTGGAGGGCGTAAAGCGCCATGTCGGTTACCCCGGGAACGACATTATCTGAGACAAATTGCCCCGGGGCCCCGGACTGCGGGTAGCATCTTTAGCTAGTAACGTGGCTCACAGTATCCAGCGCAGTGTACGAGCCAAGTCCGAAACCCTCGAAAGATAGCTTCCATGGCTCACACTGCAGCACATCCCGAAACAGATCTTGCCTCCGAACTGAGGGCAGATGTCCGCCGCGTCTCCACCCTCCTGGGTGAATCCCTGGTCCGCCAGCACGGGCCGGAGCTCCTGGACCTCGTGGAGCAGGTCCGCCTCCTCACCAAGGAATCCAAGGAAGCGGCCCGCGGGGGTGCGGACGCCACCGGGCCGTGGAGTGCGCACGACGTCGTGGCCCAGGTCCGCGAACTCCTCGGCTCCCTGCCCATCGAGCAGGCCACCGACCTGGTCCGTGCTTTCGCCTTCTACTTCCACCTCGCCAACGCTGCTGAACAGGTCCACCGCGTACGGGGCCTGCGGACGCGGGCGGAGAAGGACGGCTGGCTCGCAAAAACCGTCGCCGAGATCGCGGAGCAGGCCGGGCCCGGCGTGCTGCAGGAAGTGGTGAACGGACTCGATGTCCGGCCGATATTCACCGCGCACCCCACTGAGGCCTCGCGCCGCTCCGTGCTGGACAAGATCCGCAAGCTCTCCGACGTGCTGGCCCAGCCCACCGCCGAGGGCACCACGGCCCGCCGCCGCCAGGACCGCCAGCTCGCCGAGATTATCGACCAGATGTGGCAGACGGATGAACTCCGCCAGGTCCGGCCCACCCCGGTGGACGAAGCCCGGAACGCGATCTACTACCTGGGCGGCATCCTCACGGACGCCATGCCCGAAATGCTGACAGAACTCGCCGAACTGCTGGGCGAACACGGTGTCAGCCTCGCGTCCCAGGACGCCCCTATCCGGTTCGGTTCCTGGATCGGCGGCGACCGTGACGGCAATCCCAATGTCACCGCGGCAGTAACCCGGGAAATCCTGCAGATCCAGAACCAGCACGCGGTGCGGATCAGCATCGGCATGATGGATGAACTGATCTCCATCCTCTCCAACTCCACCGCCCTCGCCGGCGCGGACCAGGCCTTGCTGGATTCCCTCGACGCCGACCTGAAGAAGCTGCCCGGGCTGGACCGGCGGGTCCTGGAGCTCAACGCCCAGGAGCCCTACCGGCTGAAGCTCACGTGCATCAAAGCCAAGCTGATCAACACCGGCAAGCGGGTAGCGGCAAACTCCAATCACGAGCATGGCCGGGACTACAGCGGAACCGACGAACTCCTGGCAGACCTCGAACTGCTGGAACTCTCACTCCGAAACCATTCGGCGTCGTTGGCTGCCGATGGCGCCCTTGCCCGGGTCCGCCGGGCCGTCGCGTCCTTCGGCCTGCACTTGGCCACGCTGGACATCCGCGAACACGCCGACCATCACCACGACGCCGTGGGCCAGCTGATGGACCGGATCGGCGGGCCGGGGCTGCGGTACGCCGAGCTGAGCCGCAAGGAACGCTTTGAGGTGCTGGGCTCCGAGCTTGCCTCACGCCGTCCGCTGTCCGGCCACCCGATCAAGCTTGACGGCGCCGCGGACGGCACGTACGACGTCTTCCGGGAGATCCGGCGCGCCCTGCGCATGTATGGCCCGGATGTCATCGAGACCTACATCATTTCCATGACCCGCGGTGCCGACGACGTACTGGCCGCTGCCGTCCTGGCGCGTGAGGCCGGCCTGGTGAACCTCTTCGGCGAGAAGCCCTACGCCAAGATCGGGTTCGCGCCATTGCTGGAGACAGTGGAGGAGCTTCGCGCCTCAGCGGAAATCGTGGACCAGCTGCTCTCCGATCCTTCCTACCGGGAGCTCGTGCGGCTCCGCGGGGATGTCCAGGAGATCATGCTGGGGTACTCGGACTCCAACAAGGAGTCCGGCGTGATGACCAGCCAGTGGGAGATCCACAAGACCCAGCGCAAGCTGCGGGATGTGGCCGCCAAGCACGGCGTGCGCGTGCGCCTGTTCCACGGCCGCGGCGGCTCCGTGGGCCGCGGCGGCGGGCCCACCTACGATGCCATCCTGGCCCAGCCCAACGGAGTCCTGGAAGGCGAAATCAAGTTCACCGAACAGGGCGAGGTCATCTCGGACAAGTACTCGTTGCCCGAGCTGGCCCGGGAAAACCTCGAGCTGTCCCTGGCTGCCGTGCTGCAGGGTTCGGCCCTGCACCGCGATCCGCGCACCTCCGCGGACCAGCGGGAACGGTACGGGCACGTGATGGAAACCATTTCCGACGCCGCCTTTGAGCAGTACCGGAACCTGATTGACGATCCCGACCTGCCCGCCTACTTCCTGGCGTCCACGCCCGTGGAACAGCTGGGCTCCCTGAACATCGGCTCCCGCCCGTCCAAGCGCCCGGATTCCGGCGCGGGGCTCGGCGGCCTGCGTGCCATCCCGTGGGTGTTCGGTTGGACCCAGTCCCGCCAGATCGTCCCAGGCTGGTTCGGCGTCGGGTCCGGCCTCAAAGCTGCCCGTGAGGCAGGGAACTCCGCGCAGCTGGTGGAGATGTGGGAAAACTGGCACTTCTTCCGGTCCGTGCTCTCCAACGTGGAGATGACCCTCGCCAAGACCGACATGGACATTGCCGGCTACTACGTGTCCACCCTGGTTCCGGAAAAACTGCACCACATCTTCCGGGCTATCCGCGAGGAATACGAGCTCACCGTGGCCGAGGTCCAGAACTTGACAGGCGAGAACCTCCTCCTGGACGCCCAGCCCACACTCAAGCGCTCTCTGGAGATCCGCGACCAGTACCTGGACCCCATCAGCTACCTGCAGGTGGAACTCCTCCGCCGCGTCCGCGCAGAAGCTGCGAACAAGGCTGATGGCATCAGCGGGGCCGAGATCGACGAACGCCTCCAGCGGGCCATGCTCATCACCGTCAACGGTGTGGCGGCCGGCCTCCGCAACACCGGGTAATCCCCAACGCCCGCTTCCATCCGGCGGCTTATTGGCGAACGCCCGCTCAACTGGTGAGCGGGCGTTCACGTTTTTCCTGCCAAAAGTGAGCGCGCGTTCGCGTTTTTCCTGCCAAGAGTGAGCGCGCGTCTGGGTAGGGTTGGGGGCATGCCTTCGTTCCAGACCCGCCTGAAAATCACTGGCCTGCGCCCCGGCAATCTGCCCGAAGCCGTTATGGAGGCAGCGGTGGAGGCACTGGAAACACGCCACCATGTGGAGTCGAACCAGCTGCAGATCGCCGGCGGGGTGCCCCAGCTGAACCTGCGCTTCCTCGTGGAGGCTACGGAATACAGCGGTGAGAACCAGCAGGCGCTGGAGTCGGCAGCCATGATGCGCGACGCCGTCGAACGCGTTGCGCTGACCGGCTCGCTGATGGTGCTGCGGCGCAGCCGTGGCCGCTGGGCGCCTGTCTAGAGCGGGCTAGGCCTAGTCCTCGTCCCGGCGCCCTACGCATTGGCCTGGTTGGCTGCCCGACCGGTTCAGTCCTGGCTGCAGTACCGCTATGCCTAAGGAAGGCGGAGGGGGGGGCGGCGCCGACAGTCGTCCCTCGCTGATGGCAGGTCCTGAGGTGGCTCCTCAACACGAGCCAAGGTTTGTCGCATAGAACGCACAGGATTTTCGTAGGAATCGGCGTCGTGAACCAAATCCCGTTCTTGCATCCAAGATCCGTGTCTACAGTTACTGGGGTCAGCGCGGCAAAAGAGGGCTTGCTTAATCGTTCAGCCATTTGTATCGCCGGTCTTTCGACTTGCCCTGGCGCAGGTTGAAGCCACCGATATAGCCCTTCATGACGACGCCACGCACACCGCCCGTGACCACAGCGAGACTGCGTCGCGTGTTCATAAGGCCTTTACTCCAAGATCTCCGAACGGAAATTGCATGAAAAAGTTTTCGTCCTATGCACCTTTAGCTGTTATTTCCGTTTTAGTTGGATCGATAGCTCTATCTATAACCCCTGCTGTTGCTCATGCTGATCTCACGGTTGATGATCGGCTCGCCCAAACTCCTTTCCATACCGCTGCCCTACCTGAAGGGGAGAATAGGTATATTGTGAAATACGTCAATGATGTGAATGCGGAAGCAGAGTCGGACTCGCTGGGACTAAAAGGGATCGAAGTAAAAGGTACTCTTTCCCACGCAATGAAAGCTTCAGTAGTTATCGCAACACCTAAGGAATTGGAGTCCCTGGAAAACTCAAAAGACGTAACCTCAATCGAACTTGACAGTCGTGCTTCGATTTCAAGTTCTACTTCTATCTGGGGGCTTGACCGAGTAGATCAACGATCTGGAAGAGACGGACAGTACAGCATCGGTGATGAAGGCGCCGGGGTGAATGTCTACGTTGTTGATACGGGGTTGTACCTTTCCCATTCAGAATTTTCCGGCAGGGTTCCTGCAATGTGGAACGGAATCAATGATGGCAAAGGGGTTAACGACTGCAACGGTCATGGAACACATGTCGCCGGAAGCGCCGCCGGAACAACTTATGGCGTTGCCAAGAAAGCGAACATCATCCCCGTCCGAACGCTTGAGTGCGACGGGAGTGGATGGTCTTCAACCGTCATGGCGGGGATTGACTGGGCGATTTCACACCATGTTACTGGCCAGCCAGCCGTGATGAACCTAAGCGTTGGCGGTTTTACCAATGCTTCATTTGAAGAGGCCGTTCAAAGCGCCGTAAATGATGGAATTACAGTAGTAGCAGCAGCAGGCAACTCCGGTGTAGATGCCTGCGCCACTTTCCCCTCCCGAGTTCCATCCGCCATTACTGTCGCAGCAACGAATATCAACGATGCTCAAGCTTCATGGTCCAACTACGGTTCTTGCGTTGATATTCAGGCTCCCGGAGTGTCCGTTAGGTCTGCGTGGAACAACTCTCCTACCGGATACAACACTTTGGATGGCACCTCAATGGCTACTCCTCACGTTTCTGGGGCAGCCGCAATTCTGCTTTCCCGTCACCGTTCGCTGTCTCCAGCAGAAGTTCAACAGACAATAATCAATAACGCTACTACGGGTTTAGTCAGTAGCAACAAGGGTGCAACTCCTAACAGGTTGCTATTTGTACCGTCTCCCACTCCTAACCTTCCCTCCTGCTCACCTCTGAAACTCGGCGATGCATGGGCCGGAGTAGGGACACATTGTGGGCTGCAAGGAACAGCACCTTCTGTTCTCTCTACCGCGGAAGCGACTGCAGCTGTAACTGAATCACCTGCCCCCGTCGTAACTGCCGTTGAATCTCCTGCTCCTGTTTCTGCTGCCAATCTCACTCCCCATGCTACTGAGGCGGCGCCTGCCCCTGCCCCTGCTGATGAGACCTCTCATCAGGTTGCATCCACTTTCGCCCCATCCTCATCCCATGCTGGCAACGCGGAGCAGGAAGTGTCGATGGTTGAACCGGAAGTGCTTGCACCTCCGGCGGCAGCGGACCGGGTCAGTAACGAACCCGAAACGGCACCTTCGGCAACAGCGGCTGCAGCTTCTGCTCCATCACCACGTGGTGCTTCAGCTGTCGCTTCCGTCGGGGGCGCATTAGCAGACCCCACGGAGGGTAAGGACGTCACTCAGGATCACAACCCGATTTGGGCAGCCGCTGTCGGATCGGTTCTTTGTGGAGCGGCTATTACATATGGATTCAGGAGACTTAGATTCACTAAAGGGCCGCTGACAATGCGACAGCGCCCTCCCTCTCAATGCTAACGGTGGGCCAGATTGCGATCTGTCCCGCGAAGCACAAACAATCCGCTCCGCCGTATACACAACATCAAATTGTCTACAACGTCCCTAGGAGTTACACCTAGGCCAGTGGGGGCTCCGGCTCCTCAACCGGCGATCTGCTGCCGCGCCGCCGCGTCACAATGATGCCGACGACGACGCCGATCACCAGTCCCATCGCCACGCCGATCAGCGAGCTGGCCCAGAACGGCAGGCCGGTTGCTGAGCCGGTGAAGTAGCCCAGCCCCACCAGCCAGCAGGCCCAGAGCATCGCGCCGAGCCCTGCGCACAGGCTGAAGCCGCGGACCGAGACGTTGGCGATCCCGGCAGTGGCGGACGTGGCCAGCCGTCCGCCCGGAATGAACCTGGCTCCGATGATGGTTCCGTACGTGGACGAGCGCCCGGCCCTGGCAATCGCCTCGTGGATTCCGGAATGCACGTGCCGACCCCAGGTCCAGCGGTCCAGGATGTGGCTCAGCCGCCGCCTGAACAGTTGGAACACCACAACGTCCCCGAGCCAGGAAGCCAGAGCGGACAGGGCCAACACCAGGAACACGTTGGCCCGGCCGTCAGCGGAAAGTGCCCCGCCGGTAATCACCACCATCTCGGACGGGACGGGCGGAAAGATGGCGTCGCCGAGCACGATGGGGATGATCCAGAAATAGATGGCCGTGCCCCAGCTGTCTGCGCTGCCGAAATCCATTGCCACAACGTACCGCAGATCCAGGTAACTGGCTCAGCGCCGGACGAAGTCGGACACGAGGTCGCTGAGCTGGTCAGAAGGCGGAACTCTAAGTTCGTCGTAGAGCCGGCCAGCAAACATCGTGTAGGCGCGGACCGCCGCAGCCCTGTTTCCGGCGCCAAGGTGAGCTTGGACCAGCAGCAGGTGGGCAGATTCCCTCAGGGGTTCGATGCCTGCCGCAGCCAAAGCGGCATCCACGGCCCTTGCGGGATCACCCGCCGCAAGATGCTGCCGGGCCAGGAACTCCAGGGCGCCCAGACGCAACTGCCGGAACCGCTCCTGCTCGAAGACTACCCAGTCGTCGTACCAGCCAGGGAGCAGGTCGGCCCGGCCGAGGCTCTCCACGTAGGTGTCCGGGATTTGAGCTTGCGGCTGTGTTTGTATCGTGGCCACCTGCCGTTGCAATGCCCTGGTGTCCACGCGGACGGATTCGTCGAGTTCCAGTGTGTCAGCTCCTGTGTTCACCAGGTGCGGGAAGGTGTGGGAGATGCACCAGACGGTGGTCCGCAGATTCCCCGCAGCCTGCGCTTCAGTGCTTTTCGGCCACAGAAGCCCGGCCAGGAAGCTTCGGTGGCGGCACCCGAATAATCCCAGGCATGCGAGGAGCCGTTGCTCCCGACTGGCCACGGTCACGGCAGTACTGCCTCGGCGCAACCGCCAAGCCCCCAGCAGACTTAAGTGCCACTCCTGTCCGAGAGTCACCGTCATGCCAATCCCTCTCAAAAGACCGGATAACACCGATCCCCCCGAGTACCATGGTGGCACCCAGCCGAGACATGTCAAGTCATTTTAGTAACAGCGGTTTCAGGAGCTTACATACCGGGACCGTCGTCCAAATAATGGTACGGATGGATAGGCCCAAGGGCTTATGAATCGGCCTGGGTGGGGGCGGGACGGTCACGTGCCGGGAGTGCCCTCCGGCGCCTGCAGGCGGTCGAGCCAGCGGCGGACAGCAAGCAGGACCGCGTCCGTATCGGCTGCTGTCTCCACAAATTCTGTCTCTTGGCCTGGCTGGCTGGAGATCAGGCGCGCCCGCAGCGGGTGGTCGTGAGCGGGTTCGACCCACGCCCGGATTACCATCGTGCCTTCAATTTCCGCCATAAAGGAGGCGCCTGCTTTCCTTGTCTGTAACTTCGAACCGCATTTTCCGGTATTCAAGTCTTATTACTGCCCGGTTTGACCATCCTAGGCACAGAATATTCGCCACCCAAGTCAAGCCTGTCACAGCGGCGTTACTGGATAACAAAATCATGATGCTGCAGTAACGTGACCGCCACGGCCCCCCGCGTTGACTGTTCGGGAGACGTCGAGAGGGGGTGATTGACATGATGAAGGAACTCACTATCCAGGAACTGGAAGGCGAGCAGGTGGAGTTGCTGCCTTCGCGGGAGACCCTGTACTTCGGAGGTGACAGCGTTAACCTGGCAAGCGTGTACGCGACCAACACGTCCGTGGCGTTGAACGCGGGCTCACTGTTCTCGGAGGCATACAGCGCTGCAGTCCAGAACATCGCTGTCGTCCAGCACTAGCTGAGTCAATCCTTTTCCATGTCCGGACCTGGGAATGCCCGGGGGAGAGAGGTGGGGTGCTATGACAGCATCTACCGCGCTAACACCGGTGGATCTTGACGCTGAGGTTGTGGAGCTGCTTCCGATGAAGGAAACGCTTTACTTCAATATCAACGTCTCTCCCGTGATCGCTGTGAACCTGTCGATGGCCGTAAACGCGGCCTCGATCGGTTCCATCGCAAACTCGGCGGCGTTGCAGGACATCCTGGTCCTGCAAGAGTAGGTTCATCGGTTTCCAACGCGGTGGGCATGCCTTTTTGGGGCATGCCCACCGTCCTACTCGCTCAACCAGTGGGGGGAAAGTGGCAACTGCATCCGATTCGGCCGTGCTGCGGCGGTGGCTCCCCTCGCCGGGCGTTGTATTCCTCGGTCAGGTGGAAGGCTCAGGGCTCAAGAACAGCAGCTATTTGCTGCAGCGCGGGGACGGGCAGGTCGTCCAGCTTTCGGAGCTGCTCCATGTGGTGATGCTCTCCCTTTCCCAGAACAAGTCCGCCGGGGAAGTAGCGCAGGAAGTCAGCAAGGCCTACGGGCGTGAGCTGGACGTCAACGGGCTCCTCCACCTTGTGGATAACAGGTTGGCCCCGATGGGCCTGGTTGTGGAGGCCGGAGGCGACGCCGGCGCACTACCGGGATCCGGCCCCTTACCGACGGCTAACCCATTGCTGGCCCTGCGGCTGCGCGGCACACTCCTTCCGGGGAATGCCGTCAACGCCTTGGCGAGGATCCTTGCTCCCCTCTATTGGGGACCGGTGGTTGCCGCAGTCCTGGCTGTCCTGGTCGTGGTCGATGTCCTGCTGCTGGCCAGGGGCGATCTAATGGCTTCCCTGCAGCAGGTCCTGGTCACTCCTGCGCTCCTCCTGGGCGTCGGCGCACTGCTGACAGCCGGGTCCGTGATCCACGAGATCGGCCACGCGGCGGCATGCCGGTACGGGGGCGCCAAACCCGGAAGGATCGGCGTCGGCGTGTACCTGGTTTTTCCCGCCTTCTTCACCGACGTCACCGACTCATACCGCTTGGGCCGGGCGGGCAGGATCCGTACGGACCTGGGCGGGCTGTACTTCAACTGCCTTTGCCTGATCGGGCTGGGCGGCGCCTACCTGCTGACCGGGCACGGGTTTTTCCTGCTCGCGGCGGTGCTGATGCACTTTGAGATGATCCAGCAACTGGTGCCCACGCTTCGCTTCGACGGCTACTTCGTGCTCGCCGATATAGCCGGCGTGCCGGACCTCTTCAACCGGATCCGCCCGGTGCTGCTGAGTCTGATACCGGGCCGGCCGGTAGACCCGCGGGTCGCCGAACTCCGCCCGTACGCCCGGCGCATCGTGACAGCCTGGGTTGTCACGGTGGTGCCGCTCCTCTTCCTGGCGCTCGGGTGGATGCTGCTGAACCTGCCCATGATCATCCAGCAGACCGTCGCAGCCATCCGGCAGCACGCGCTCGCCACTGGTAACGCCATCGCCGCCGGAGACGCCGCCGCTACCGTGCTTTCAATGTCCTCCATCTTTATGTTGTCCCTGCCGCTCATCGGTTTGGGCATCCTGCTGTACCGGCTGCTGTTGGGACTTCTCTCCCTCCTCCTGCGCCTGGCAAAGCACGCGGGTGGGCCAGTAGCGGGGCGTGCGGCGGTGAAGCCCGAGCGTGTTGGGACGCCCGCGAAATCCGGGCGGTCAGACAAAGCCGTGCCCTTCCAAAAACCCGTGCCGTCCCAGAAAGGAGAGCCAGCCATGGCTATCGCAGTCACCCCCGCGGCTACAGCCGACGACGGCGTCCCCAACCTCCAGAATTTCCTCGCCGAGCGGCCGACGCCGCCCGCGGTGCTGGCCGAGGAAGGCTGGCAGGGTGCGCTCCGCCGGCTCACCCGGCAGCTCCATCAACCCGGCTCCCGGCCGCCGCGAACGCGTTCACTTGGAGGCCGTCGACGACGTGCAGCGCCGGTTGGACGGACCCCGGACGGTGGTGGTGGTCAACCCCAAGGGCGGTGCCCACAAAACCACCGCCACCCTGCTCCTTGCCGCCACACTGGGCATCCACCGCGGCGGCTACACACTGGCATGGGACAACAACGAAACCCGCGGCACCCTCGGCTGGCGCGCCCCGCTGGCCGGGCACCCCCGGACGGCCGTTGACCTGCTCCAGGAGGTGGACCGTTTTGAAGACCCCGTCCTGGGAAGGATCGGCGATCTTGACCGGTACGTGCGCTACCAGGGTTCCACGCAGTTCGACGTGCTCGCCTCGGACGAGGACGCGGCAGGTGCGGCGACCATCGGCAGCCGGGAGTTTGACCGGCTGCATACCGCGCTCCGCCGTTTCTACCGCCTCATCATGGTGGACACCGGCAACAACATGCGGTCCTCGAACTGGGAAGCCGCCGTGGCCGCTGCGGACGAGCTGGTCATCATCTCCACCCTGCGGGAAGACACCGTAGCCAGCGCCGTGTGGCTGATCGACGGCCTGCGCGAACGCGGCTTCCAGGCCAAGGTCAGCAACGCCGTGACGCTGCTGGCCGCACCCTCCCGGCAGACGGACCTCCAGCTGCGCGCCAGGACGCGCAGCCACTTCGCAAGCCTGACGAGAGAAGTCCTGGACGTTCCCTACGACAGGTCCCTGGTTTCAGGCGCTCGGCTGAACTACCAGGCGCTGCAGCCGGAAACCCGTGAGGCGTGGCTGCACGCTTCCGCGGCGGTGATGCGCGGGCTCTGAGCCGTCAGCGGGTAAGGAAGGAACCGGCGGCCTCGCTGAGCTGCAGCCGGCTGCGGTACTCCACCGGCTTCCCGGAAATGGGGTCCACGAACCGGATGCCGCGGGCCAGGAGCTGCAGCGGCCTGGTGTAGTCGTCCGGGGCCTTGTCCAGCAGCTCGGGGTAGAACGCGTCGTTGACGATCCCCAGCCCCAGGGACGCCATGTGAACCCGCAGCTGGTGGGTCTTGCCGGTGTGGGGTTCCAGCCGGTACAGCGCCCGCCGCGGGGGACTTCCGCAGCCCGCAGCGGCGGCGGAAGCACCGGCGTCGAACGTTTCCAGCCGCTCAATCCGCGTTTCCGCGTTTGGCTCGCCGTCAATCACTTCGGCCAACAGATAACTGCGGGACTTGGTCATGCGGTTGCGCACCACCACGGGAAATTCGACCGCGGGAAACCCATGGGCTGGCTCCGCGGCGGACACGCACTCGTAGTCCTTCTGAACCTGGCGTTTCTCAAAAAGCACCTGGTACTTGCCCCGGGTGTCAGGGTTCGTGGAGAGAAGCAGGACACCGGCCGTCATGCGGTCCAGCCGGTGCATCGGAATCAGGTCCGGGAGGTCCAGCTGGTTGCGCAGGCGCACCAGGGCCGATTCCTGGATGTAGGTCCCGCCCGGCGTGGTGGGCAGGAAGTGCGGCTTGTCCACCACCAGCAGGTGCTCGTCCTGGTGCAGGATGCCCAGCTCCACAGGAATGCGGGTCTCGGGCGGCAGCGTCCGGTAGTACCAAATGAACGTGTGGTCCTGCAGGGGAGTGGAGCGGCTGAGCGGTGCACCGCCCTCGCCGACGATCTCTCCGGCGTCGAACCTGTCCTCAATGCCCTGCGGATCGATATGCCCCCAGCGGTGCATCATGTAGTCCATTGCGGTGTCCCACGGGCCCTCCCCGGGAAGGCGCAGGCGGGTGGCGTTGACGCCGTCGCGCACGGGGAGGGGGGATTGCATCACCCTCCAATTCTACGGGTTGGGTCAGGCGGCCCAGCCACGCGCGACGGCGTCCAGCGCTGAGCTGTACGCGGCGGCCCAGTCCGCGTCCGGCGGCCCCACCTGCGCCAGTTCCAGGCTCATCAGTCCGTGCACCTGGCCCCAGATTGCGAAAGCGACCATTTCAACCGGCGCCGGCCGCAGGGCGCCCTCGGTGTGTGCGGCAGCCACGGCCTCCATGAGGGGTTCCATGGACCCGGCAGCCACCTCCGGGCTGGGCTGGCAGTCCACGTACGCCGCCAGCGCGCCCCCGAACATCAGCCGGTAGAGCGCCCGATGCTCCAGCGCCCACACTCTGTAGGCGACGCCGACCCCCCGTAATCCTCCCGTGGCAGCAGCACGCTGGGAGTCGCCGAAGGACCGGAATCCGTCATCCACCACCGCCGTCAAGAGCTGTGACTTCCCGCCGAAGAGGGAGTAAACGGCTGTGGTGGAAGTACCGGCCGCAGATGCCACATCCCGCAGCGTCACTCTGGCCGGCCCGTCCCGGTCCACGAGTTCGGCGGTGACACTCAGCAGTTGCTGCCGCAAGGAATCGTTGTGCACCATAGTCACCGTCTTCCTCATCGGCATGCGCGCAAACCGCTGGTGGAAGGCAGGTACGGTGGGCAAGGTCGCCGCCGCTTTATGAAGGAAACGGCCGGGAGTGGCGACGTCGGTGTCTGGCATGAGACCTATCAGGTGCCCGCGTCCGGAATCGAGGTCATTTACAACGGAATGCCCCTGTTTGGGCTGGCCAAAGCCACCGCCCATGTTCCTGTTGGGGCGGCACCAACACGGCAAAGCAGCGCTTGGGCAGGTCGGCCCGGCCATCATCCGTCACGCAATAGCAACGGCGGGGGCGTCCTTGAGGGTCCGCCGGAGCTGGGGTGCAGCGTTGAGCCGGTCTTGAGCCGATCGCAGGGCCAGCACCGCAGCCTCCAACGTCTCCGGCGGCAGCGTAAAAGGTACCCGGAGGTAGCGCTCGAAGGCTCCGCCAACCCCGAAGCGCGGCCCTGCAGCCAACCGGATCCCGAACTCGGGGGCGATGACCGTGAGTGCAGTGCTGATCGGGGCGGGCAGCCTGCACCAGGCGGACAGGCCGCCGGAGGGGTACGCCACCTCCCACTCCGGCAGGTGCCCTGCCAGCAAATCCAGCAGGGCAGCCCGGCTGTCACGGAGCGCCGTGAGGCGGGCCGGCAGCGGCTCATCCAAGGCGCGGACCAGGTGCGCCGCGGCCAGTTGCTCCATGACTGGTCCACCCAGGTCCAGGGACGTCCGCGCCGCCGCGAACCGCTGGATGAGATCTTCCGACGCCCGGATCCACCCCGTGCGGAGACCGCCCCAGTGGGACTTGCTGAGTGAGCCGATGGTCACCACTGCAGGACTGAAGGCCGCCGCCGGAATCGTCCCCACACCGTCGAGGTTCAGTTCCCGCAAGGTCTCATCCACCACCAGTGTTGTTCCGGCCGCAGTTGCCGCCCTGACCAGATGGCGCCGTTGGAAATCAGGCATTATGTGGCCGGTGGGATTGTGGAAGTCCGGCACCACGTACGCGAGCTTGGGCCGCTGCTGCATCAGGGCGGCCTGCAGTGCCTGCAGATCCCAGGCCGAAGCGGTGAACCGGCCGCGGGCACCGTCCGTACCGGCTCCGTGGTTGCCCGTGAACGCCACCGGGACGGCCCGGCAGCCCGCTGCGCGGATGGCATCGAGCGCGTTCGGGTAGCTCGGGTGCTCCACGAGGACCCGATCCTGCCGGCCCACCAGGGCGCGGAGGACGATGTTCAGCGCGTGCTGTGCCCCGGACGTCACCAGGATCTGGTCCGCAGTAGTGGGTGCCCCGGCTGCCGTGTACCGTGCCGCCACTGCCTCCCGCAGGGGGAGCAGTCCCACCGCGTCATAGCCGAATCCCGGAAGCAGGGCCGGAAGTTCCGTGAGGGCAGCCGCGAACGCGCGGTGCACCACCTCGCCGCTGGCGGGAAGTGACGCGTACGCGAGGTCGATCAGTCCCGCCGGCGCAGCCAGTCCGGGGGCCGCCAGTCCCGGCCCTGCAAGCGCGGGACCAGGCATTGGGCCAGTGAGTGCGGCGGTGCCGGCTGGCGTCGTGCGCGGAATCCGGGTCCGGCTCCTGCTGCCTTGGCTGCTGGTGAGGAACCCCTGGTCGCGCAGTAGGCCGTAGGCGGCCGTGACAGTGGTCCGGCTGACGCCAAGCGATTCCGACAGGGCACGCTCGCTGGGCAGGGCGGCATCCAGGGCCACCCGGCCGTCCAGCACCAGGAGCCGTACGACGTCGGCCAGCTCGCGGTAGGCGGGCGAAGCACCGACGTTCCACGTGCCGAGGAGGCGGGCAAGGGCGGGCGCGCCAAGGGAAGTCATAAGGCCAGTATTTCAAACTGGCTATGTATTTCAAGGCCAGTTTTCTGCGAAAGTTGTTCCCATGCTGACCCGCAGACTCCTCCAGCTATTCCTCGGCCTCGCTATGTACGGCATTTCCCTCGCCCTGTTTATCCGGGCCGGGCTGGGCCTTGACCCGTGGGATGTCTTTCACCAGGGCGTGGCCGGCAGGACCGGGCTCAGTATCGGCCTGGTGGTCATTATCGTGAGCTTCCTGGTGCTGCTTCTCTGGATCCCGCTGCGGCAGCGGCCCGGTTTCGGCACGCTGTGCAACGCCGTGCTGGTGGGCGTCTTCGCGGACATCGGCCTTGCCCTGATCCCCGCTCTTTCCCACCTGGGTGGCCAGATCGGCATGCTGGCCGGCGCCGTGCTGCTGAACGGCATTGCCTCCGCCTGCTATATCGGTGCCCGGTTTGGTCCTGGCGCCCGCGACGGACTGATGACAGGGCTGGCAAGGCGCACCGGCTGGTCCGTCCGGTTGTCGCGCACCCTCATTGAAGTGGTGGTCCTGGCTGTCGGCTGGGTCCTGGGCGGTTCGGTGGGAGTAGGTACCGTTGTGTACGCCCTCGCTATTGGGCCCCTTGTCCAGCTGCTGCTCCCGGTGTTTATGGTGCCGGCTGCGCTTCCGGCGGTACCTTACCGCCAGGAGCACAACGGCACTGCCGCCGCACCGGAACCATTGGCCAGTAACGGCTAGCGCAGGCTTTCCACGGCGGGGGCCTTAGGGCAGGAGCGGCTGGCACTGCGGACAGAAGTAGATATCCCGTTCTTCCTCGCCGTTCAACTTCCCCAGCAGGCCGCGCCGGATGGGTGTCCCGCATTTGAGGCAGGGCTGGTGCTCCCTGCGGTACACCCAGTAGCCGGGCCGTCCGGCCATTCTCCCTACCGGCAGGCCTTTGGCGTTGAGGATGGTCACGCGGCGGCCGGGGCCGAGGTTCACTTCCAGCAGCTGCTTGGCGTCAGTCATCATGGTCCGCACATCCTCGACGGCGGATACCGGGGACGCCGGGTGCACTCCGGACAGGAAGCACGCCTCGCAGCGGTAGATGTTGCCTATCCCGGCGAGGTTGCGCTGGTCCAGGAGGGCGACCCCTATGGGGACGTCCGGGGCAGCGCGCACCCGCCGCTCCGCTTCATCCAGGTCCCAGTCCGGGCCCAGGAGATCGGGGCCAAGGAACCCCACAATGGAGTCCTCATTGGCCGTGGCCACCACTTCAACGATTCCCAGCGAGAACCCGACGGCGTCCGCCACAGGTGTGCGCAGCACGCACCGGGCCGTGTAGCCCGGTTTCCGCCACCTGCCGCCCGGCGGATAAACCTGCCAGGTGCCCTCCATTTTCAGGTGCGAATGGATGGTAAGTTTTTTGTCCTCCGGACCCTCCACCCGCATGAGCAGGTGTTTGCCGCGGGCCAGGACTTCCGCCACCGTCCAGCCGGCCAGGTTCAGCGTGGCGAAGCGGGGCACTCGGAAATCGGATGCAACGAGCTTCTGCCCCGCCAGGGCCTGGTGCAGTTGGTTGGCGGCGCGCCAGACCGAGTCCCCCTCAGGCACGGATCCTCAGTCCCTTCGGCGTGGAGTAGGCGCCAGCAGAGCTGAGGGCTGCGGCAATAGGCGTGTCCAGGATTCCGTGCCCGTTGACCTTCTCCATGATCAGTTTGTCCACGGCGCCGCGGGTCACTACACCCACCAAAGCCGTACCTGCTGCGGCGAGGATGGCGTCGTCGTCGCTGAAGGCCAGCAGGGTTTTTCCGCCGCGCTCCACGTAGAGGACCAGTGACCCGTCCACCAGCACCACCAGTGCTCCCGCCTTCCGCCCCGGGCGGTGGCCGGTTCCGGCTTCGTCATGGAGGGCGGGCCAGGGGAGGGCGGCCCCGTAGGGGTTGGCGGGATCGGTGGCGGCCAGGGCGAGGGCGACAGGTTCGGGCTTGTCGAGCTGCGAGTCTTCTGAGTATGAACGCAGCCGGTCAACGGTGGCGGGGACGGCGAACTGGGCTGCTCCCAGGTGTTCGATGAAGTAGCCGCGGCGGCAGCGGCCGGCTTCCTCGAGCCTGGCCAGGACCTTGTACATCAGGCCGAATCCGCCCAGGATCTGTTCTGCCATCACCGAGCCGCGGGTGACCACACCGTAGCGGTCAAGCAGGAGTTCGGCCGTGGCCCGGGCATGGATGGTGGGATCCAGTTCGGGCTGCGGAAGGGCGGACCAGCGGCCTGCCGCCATGGGAGGGGTGGCCGTGCCTGCTGACGTGCCGTAGCGTCCGCTGCCCCCTCCAGCCGAGCCCAACAAGCCGGTTCCGTGGGAGCGGCCCAACCGGCTGAGGCGCGGAGTCCTTGCCCGGGGCGCGCGGGCAACCTGGCGGTGTGCGGTGTGCCCGCCGGCGATCAGTGCCCGGACGGGGGCAAAGGTGTCCCCGGTGATGCGGCCCGCCCACGCCAGGTCCCACAACCTGGTGACAACCTCCTGGTCACTAAGAACCGCGTCCATCCCGCCGGCCACCTCGGTCAGTTGCCGGAAAAAGTAGCCTCCGCCGTTGTTGCGAAGGTGGTCCAGGAGCCGCAGCTGGGCGTCGCCCGGTTCGTAGTCAATGGCCGGATTCAGCGTCAGTTCGGCGGAATCCGCCAGGTGCAGGCTGATCCAGCCGTCGTTTCCGGGCAGGGCTCCTGCTCCGGACCAAAGAACCTCGCCGGTGGCCATGAGTTCGTCGAGCATGGCCGGCTGGTAATTGGAGACGCGGCTTGCCAGGATCAGGGGCTCCCAGGCCGAAGCGGGAACCGGAACTCCGGAGAGCTGGTCGATGGCCGTGACGATGCCGTCCAGCCCGCGCAACGAGGGCTGGCCGCGGCCCGCGCCCGGCGTGCGGACGTGCTGCCAAGCGGGCAGGAAGCGGCCGTAGGCGGACGCATCCACAGGTTCCACCTCTGCCCGCAGCGCTGCCAGGGAGCGGCGCCGCAGCTTGCGGAGGACCTCAGCATCGCACCACTCACTGACCGTGGCGGGAGGCGGTGCTTCAGGTGCTGCAGGTTCCTCCGACGGCGCCTGTGCCGGCGATTCAACGCCAGCTTGAAGAGCGGTGTCGGCGGTGCTTCCGTTATCAGTGGCACTTGCATGGGGCCGGAACTCGCCTTCCACCACCCGCCCATCCGCGGCCAGGCGCTTCAGGGCTGTGCTGACCACTGCCACGCCCAGGCCAAGCCGGGCGGCTGCTTCGGCCGCGGTGAACGGCCCGTGGGTACGGGCATAGCGGGATACGAGGTCACCAAGGGGATCCGCCACGGGCTCGATAAACGCGAGCGGGACGCCCATGGGAAGGGGCACACCGATGGCATCGCGAAGCCGCGCGGCGTCCTCGACAGCCGCGTAACGTTCCACGCCGCCGATGTTGACTTTGATGGCGCGGTTGGCGCGCTGCAGCACCAGCAGGTGTCCGGTGGCGGTCTCAGTGCTGGCAGGCGGCAACTCGCGTGCCGGCGCCTGGCCAGCTGCGTCCGCCGCGAGCTCGGCGTCTGTAGGTTCCCCGACAGTCTCTTCCGTGGCCATCGGTGCTTCTACAGCCGGCACCTCTGCAGGGGGTGCAGCGGCCTGTAATTCCGGGGCCGCGGCTTCCTCGCTTTGGAGTCTTGCTGCCGCTTCCTCCGGCGCAAGCGGACCAAGGAGCCGGAGCAGGTCCGCGACGCCCTCCACCCCGCGCGCCCGCCGGTCCGGTGCCAGGCGCTGGAGCTCCCGTTCGGTGGCGTCGATGACCCTGGCGTCCAGCAGTTCGCGCAGCTCGACGCGGCCCAGCAGTTCGTTGAGGAGGGTGGAATCGAGGGCCAGGGCAGCGGCACGGCGCTCCGCGAGGGGAGAATCGCCCTCGTAAAGGAACTGTGCAACGTATCCGAACAGGAGTGACTTCGCGAACGGCGACGGCTGCGAGGTAGTGGTCTCCACGATCCGCAACTCCCGCCGCTCCACGGACGCGGCAATGTCCTTCAGCGCCGGGAGATCGTAAACGTCCTGCAGGCATTCCCGGACCGTTTCCAGCACGATGGGGAACGTGGGGTATTTCCGGGCCACGTCCAGCAGCTGGGCGGACCGCTGCCGCTGCTGCCACAGCGGCTGCCGCTTGCCGGGGGTCTGCCGGGGAAGCAGCAGGGCACGGGCGGCGCATTCACGGAAACGTGAGGCGAAGAGCGCGCTGCCGCCTACTTCCGCCGTGACGATCTGTTCCAGTTCCTCGGGATCGAACAGGAACAGTTCAGCCCCCGGCGGCTCGTCCTCCATCATGGGCACGCGCAGCACAATGCCGTCGTCGGCGGCCATGGCCGAGCCGTCCATCCCATACCGCTGGTGGAGCCGCTGGCCCACCGCAAGCGCCCAGGGCGCGTGCACGGGCATGCCGAAGGGGCTGTGCAGGATCACCCGCCAGTCGCCCAGTTCGTCGTGGAAACGCTCCACCACCAGGGTGGTGTCACTGGGCACAACCTCGGTGGACTGTTTCTGTTCACTGAGGTACTGGATCAGGTTGTTGGCGGCGAAGGCGTCCAGGCCGCTGGCCTGGCAGCGCTCGGTGGCGGGCCCGACGTCGGACGCAGACAGTTCCCGCACGAACGCACCGAGGGCGCGGCCCAGGTCCACGGGCCGGCCGAGCGAATCGCCTTTCCAGAACGGAAGCTTGCCGGGCTGGCCGAAAGCGGGGGAGACCAGCACGCGGTCATGGGTGATGTCCTCGATCTTCCAGCTGGTGGCGCCCAGGGCAAAGACGTCGCCCACTCGGGATTCGTACACCATTTCCTCGTCCAGTTCGCCCACCCGCCGGCCGCCCTTCGGGGCAGGCGAGGGCTTGCCGTCGGAGGAAGGCGAAGCCGATCCCTCCACCTCAGTGCCGATGATGTACACGCCGAAGAGCCCGCGGTCCGGAATAGTGCCACCTGAAGTGACTGCCAGGCGCTGGGCCCCGGGCCTGCCTTCGATGGTGCCCGCGTTGCGGTCCCAGACGATTCGAGGACGAAGCTCGGCGAACTCGTCGGATGGGTAGCGGCCGGCGAGCAGGTCCAGGGTCGCCTCGAATGCTGACCGGGGGAGGGACGCGAACGGGGCCGAGCGGCGGACAATGGCAAACCATTCCTCAACATCGATGCTGCCCAGTGCCGTGGCAGCTACGGTCTGCTGCGCCAGGATATCCAGGGGATTGGCCGGGATGCTGAGGCGCTCGATCTTCCCGCCCAGCATCCGTTCCACGGTGATGGCTGTGTGCACCAGGTCCGCCCGGTGCTTGGGGAAGAGGACGCCTTGGGAAACTTCCCCCACCTGGTGGCCGGCGCGGCCCACCCGCTGGAGGCCGCTGGCCACCGACGGCGGAGATTCCACCTGCACCACCAGGTCCACCGCGCCCATGTCGATGCCAAGTTCCAGTGATGACGTGGCTACAACGCAGCGTAGCCGGCCGGATTTGAGGTCGTCCTCAATCAGGGCGCGCTGGTCCTTTGAAACGGATCCGTGGTGGGCACGGGCCAGCACGGGATCTGCTCCGGCGGAGGTTCCCGCCTGGGCCATCATGTGCGCCGGCGTTGCTGTAGATACCGGCGTTCCGGCCGCTGCGTTGAACGCCGCCGGCCCGGCAGGGACAGGATCGTCCCAGCCCCCGCCTTCCGCCATCAGCTGCCGTTCCACGTAGATCTCGTTAAGGCGTGCCGTGAGCCGTTCGGACAAGCGGCGGGAGTTGGCAAAAACGATGGTGGACTGGTTGGCCAGCACCAGGTCAACGATCTTTTCCTCCACGTGCGGCCAGATCGACGCCTGTGGCTGCAGGCCGGAGGCCGGGCCGGAGTCGAACGCGCCCGCGGCGCCCTGGAGGTCCGACATGTCCTCCACCGGCACGGAGACGGTGAGGTCCCAGTTCTTTTTGGCCGGCGGGGCAACGATTTCCACGGGCGCGGCGCCCGCCAGGAACTGCGCCACCAGTTCCCTGGGTTCCACGGTGGCCGACAGCCCGATCCGCTGGGCCGGTTGATGCAGCAGGGCATCGAGCCGCTCCAGGGAGACGGCGAGATGGGCTCCGCGCTTGGTCCCGGCGACGGCGTGGACCTCATCGATGATGATGGTGTCCACCTCGGCGAGGGTCTCGCGGGCCTTGGAGGTGAGCATCAGGAAGAGCGATTCCGGCGTGGTGATCAGGATGTCAGGCGGGTTGGTCAGCAGCGCGCGGCGGTCCGCCGTGGTTGTGTCCCCGGACCGGACACCCACGGTGATCAACGGTGCCGGGAGCCCGAGCCGCTTCGCGGTCTGGGTGATGCCGATGAGGGGGGAGCGGAGGTTCCGCTCCACGTCCACGCCGAGGGCTTTCAGGGGTGAGATGTACAGGACGCGGGTCTTGCGTTTGGGTGCCCGGGCGCGCCTGCCTTTTGCAGGTGCCTCCGGCACCTGCGTCCCGGGGGCAGCCGTGGCGGAGGAAGCGAGCAGCCGGTCCAGCGCCCAGAGGAACGCGGCGAGGGTCTTGCCCGAGCCGGTGGGAGCCACCACCAGTGCGTGCGACCCCGAGGAGATCGCCTGCCAGGCGCCGCTCTGCGCCGGTGTCGGCTCTGAGAAGGCGCCGAGGAACCAGTCGCGTGTTGGCCTGCTGAACTGGGCCATGGGAGTCAGCACGCCGTTGTCCCGGCCTCCGGCGGTGGGCTGTTCCTGCTTCATGCCTCCATCATGCCCCAGGCCACCGACACTGGTGACGGCCTCCCCTTTGCCTTGGCTCAAGCCTTTCCTGCGGCCGGCAGGTCCTTGGTGGCCGGACCTTCAAGGCGCTTTCCGTCACTGTCGAAGCGGGAGCCGTGCAACGGGCAGTCCCACGACCGCTCACTGTCATTCCAGTGCAGGATTCCTCCCAGGTGCGTGCAGACGGCCGACAACTTGCAGGTGGTGCCGTCAACGGTCGAGATGGCGACCGGTTTTGATCCCTCGCGGTAGACCCTGCCCTCACCTTCGGGCGGAACCACCGGGGCTTGTGCGGGCACAGGCTCTTTCCCGTCCTTCCGCAGGCCCTCGGCGGCCACCTGCCCCCAGCCAGTAGCGAGCTTGGCTGCCACTCCGGCATTGAGCGCGACGGCGGAGAAGGCGCCGGAGGGTGAGGTGACCCGGTGGTGGATGGTGTTGGCCCACGGCACGTTCCCGCCCAGGATGTCAGCCGAAATGCCCACGGCGGCTGCCACGGCATTGGTCATGCCCCACTTGTTGTAGCCCGTGCCGAAGTAGATGTGGCCCTTGCCCCGCGGGAACTTGCCGAAGAAGGGCATGAGGTTGGTGGGCATGTAGTCCTGCGCTGACCAGGTGTGGGTGGCAACCGCGCCGGGGTAGTGCTGCACGGCCCAGTCCAGGAGACTGCCGAGATGGTGTTTCTCGGAACGTGCGCGGCCCACGTGGTGTCCGTGCCCGCCCACCAGGAGCAGCCGGCGGCCGTCCACCTCGTAGTCGCGCAGCGAATGTGTGGGCTGTTCAACCGAGAGGTACATACCAGGGGGAGGAGTCTGGTCCTCCTGCAGCTGCAGTGCCGCCGCATAGGAACGGCTGGGCTTCAGCTTGGCGAAGTAGAGTCCACGGTCCAGCACCGGAATGCCGGTGGCAAGTACCACTTCGTTGGCGGTGACGGTGCCCCGGTCTGTGTGGACAGTGGCCGGGCTGGCGCCAGTGACATCCTGCAGCCGTACGCCACCCACGATTGAGCCGCCACGGCCGCGGATGTCGGACACCAAGGTGTCCAGCACCTCCACGGGGTTGATCTGCGCCTGGTCCGCGAGGCGTACGGCGCCGTGGACGGGAAACGGCAGCCCGGGATCGCGCACGTATTCCATGTCCAGTCCTGCGGTGGTGCCGGCGCTGACCTCTTCTCGGAGCTTTTCCGTCCCCTGCGCGGACGCCGCGTATGTAAAAGCGTCCCGGGTCTGGAAGGGCACCCTGTGTTCTTCGAGGTACCGCAGCAGCCACGCCTGGCCCTCGCGGTTGGCATCCACGTACGCCTGCACCTGCTTCTGTGAGTACTGGCGGGCCAGTTGCGACAGGAAGGTGCCCTGCAGCAGTGTCACTTTGGCGGTGGTGTTTCCGGTGGTCACGGCACCGGGATGGCGGGCCTCGAGCACCAGGACGTTTTGCCCCGAGCGGGCCAGCAGGAGTGCGGTTACCAGGCCGGTGAGTCCGGCGCCGGCCACCACGGTGTCATAGCTGCTTCCGGGCTCGAACGGATCCGAAGTGAAGGTCTCCGCGCGGTCCAACCAAATCGACGTCATCCCTGCTCAGCCTGCCTTTTGGTCCATGCCCTTGCGGGCTATTTGTGATGGGTCTGTTATAGATCCTGATCTATGCGTGGCGTAGTTGCTAAGTATACTTATGATGTCGGTGTTTAAGTCTATGGTTCAGGCGCGACCCGGCAGCCAGATGTGAACGTTTACGACAACAGCAGGAGTAATCATGACAAGCATGAGTTCCGACGGTCGCACCGGAGGCCGGACAAACATCCAAAAAGCTGCCCTTGCCGTGGGCGCAGTGTTCCTCCTGGTGGGCGTCCTGGGCTTCATTCCGGGCATCACCTCCAACTACGAAACCATGGGCTTCGCGGGGCATGAATCAGAGGCCCTGCTCCTGGGTATCTTCCAGGTGTCGATTCTGCACAACATCGTCCACCTGCTGTTTGGCGCAGCCGGCATCGCCATGGCCCGCAGCGCTGCGCAGTCCAGGAACTACCTGCTGGTGGGCGGCGCCATCTATCTGGTCCTCTGGCTCTACGGCCTGCTGATCGGGCATGACACGCCGGCTAACTTCGTCCCGGTAAACGCCGCGGATAACTGGCTGCACTTTGTCCTGGGACTCGGCATGATCGGACTGGGCGTGGCCCTTTCCCGCGGCAATGCACGCGCGGGACGCACCACCACCGCACACTAACTACCTCAACAAACGCCTCCAAGGGGCGGAACCAACCGCAGGCGGCCCGGCACCTTGCCGGACCGCCTGCAGTTGTCTGTGCACTTATCCAGGCGCCGATGCGGCCGGGGAAATGCGGGAGGAAGCGGATGGGGCTCCAGCCGGAATGCCTCTACGCGGGCTGGAAAGCCCCAATGGTCAGCAGCGTGATATCAGCGTTGCTGCAGGCCTTCGTCGGCTGGGGAAGGAACAGGGAGGCTCTGTCCTCCGGTGGGTATATCCGGTAGCCGGCGGCATCCACCATGGTGCAGTCGGGGTAGTTCCCGGCCTGCGTGTAGCGCAGGACTGCCGAGCCTGTCTGGCCGGGTGCGAGCAGGACGTCGGCGGGTGCAGTGGCTTCGTCGCGGATGGCCGGCGCGCCAATGGGGGCGCCTGCAGCATCAGCGGCGAGGGATACTCCGGCAAAGCCCCGCAGGACACAGGCTTCAGAGCCCGTGTTGGTGAGGTTGAGCTTCATGTAGACGCTGCCCGCTGCTCCGCCGCCTGACGCGTCCGTTGCGGCCGAGAGGCCCGCCGCCTTGCAGAGGCCGGGGCCCCCAGTATTCGCCGTGGCCGGCGCCCCGCTCTTGGGCGTAGCCGGAGCCGCTGCAGATGGCGTTTCCGCCGGCGTCGCTGGCGCCGCCGGCGAGGCGGACGTCGCGTCGGGGCTGGCAGACCTGGTATCCGGCACCGTGGTCGCCTGCGTTTGCGGCTGGCTGGGGCCGCAACCGCTGAGCATCAGGGCAGCCGCAGCGGCCGCCGTCGTTATAACCAACCCGTGTGATATTCGCTGAGACCTCATGGCACCACCTTTGCGGCAGTGCGTGGCCGCGTCAATGCTGCCACGAGGCGGGCGGAGCTTTTTGATGCCCGGATCGTGATGATCCGGGCATCAAAGCCATTGTTCTACCTGTCGGATGACCTTGCCGCGTTGCGGCGCGCACCGCTGCGCAGGAAGGCCGCGCCACCGAGCACCAGGCCACCGACGCCCGCTGCCAGTCCGGCCCAGCTGCGGGCATCCGCCCCACTGTCCGTTGCGGACGCCTGCTCTGTGGCGGGGCTTTCGGTGGTGTGCGATGTTGCCGCGCTTTCGCCGTGTCCATCGGTGCTGGCTGCTGGGGTGATCGTGACCGACGGCGCAGGTGCCTCAAGCGAGTGCGGGTCCTGGCCGTCCCTGGCGATCTCGGACCAGTCCGTCTGCCCGGTTTCGCAGCTCTGGAGGGTGGGGAAGTACAACGTGGTGCCGGCTGCATCAGGAAGTTTTACGGAGAGCACCAGTGCATCCCGCAGTTCGTGGGCCAGTGGTGATTTGGCCGTGTAGACGATCTGGCTGGTCCGCTTGGTGATGGACGTTCCGTCGGCGAGTTTCTTCGGCTCGGGGAGCTGCTCGGTAACCTTCTCCACCGTCCAGTTGGGGTTGACGGTGGGCTGTGCATCGTTCAGTTCCTGCGGCAGCGTGATGGCAACCTTCGTG
Source organism: Arthrobacter sp. V1I9 (assembly GCF_030817075.1). Lineage (NCBI taxonomy): Bacteria > Bacillati > Actinomycetota > Actinomycetes > Micrococcales > Micrococcaceae > Arthrobacter > Arthrobacter sp. V1I9. The sequence continues at coordinate 3,165,401 of NZ_JAUSYU010000001.1, read as the reverse complement.
GTGCCGGAGGTGTCACAGCCGTGCGGAATGCCGAAGGTGAGCAGGGCGTAGGAGTTGGCGGCTGTTTTGTCCGGCGTCACACCGACATGTGCCGAGGCTCCGCCCGCGGCCGTGAGCAGCAGGGCAGCTGCGCCCCCGGTGACGGCGGCAGTTTGAAGGGTACGGCGAAGAGCTGAGGTGTTCATGGGTTTGCCTTTCTGGCGTGCTCACCTTTGTGGCCGGAGCTTGGCCGGGAGCACGAAAGTATTGGTGCCGCCGCTGCAGGAGGTGCGGTGGCGCTTCAGCTGGGAAGTGCGACGGCGGAAGGCGGGCCGCGCCGGCTGTCTTGCCGGAGGTTGCGCCAGGGACGCAGCGGGGCACTGAAGGTGCGGAAGGCAACCAGAGCCGGAGGGCCGTCGTCCGGCGACACCGCCTGGGGGAGGGCTGCCAGGGGCCGGAGCCAGGCGGCCAGCGCCCACAGGGCTGCTTCGCCCTTGGCCAGCAGGAGTGCGCAGCCCAGCGTCGCCAGGGCGTGCGCGGCCAGCATCAGGGGCCCGGACGCAGGGCCGGCTCCGTGGAGATGGGCCGCTGCGGGAGCCAGGATGTCGGCGCCCGGACGGTGGCCGTCATGGGAGGTGGCGGCGGCCGGTGCTGCCCCTGCGGCTACCGTGCCGAAAGCGGCAAACAGTTTGTGCAGGGCCAGTTGCCCGCCGCCCAGCAGGGCGGCCATGGCAGGAAACCCGAGCCGCAGGCGGGTGGCGGTGGTGCTGCCAAGGGCGGTCAGGGCCAGGACTGCCAGCAGGATGGCCGGGGCCGGGAGCTCTCCGCCGCCGGCAAGGTGTGCTCCGGCGGCGAGGGTCAAAATGACTGTGGCCACGGCGGACGAGCGGAGGAAGTGGAAGGGCGTCCGCGGACGGTGCGTGCGCACGGCCTCTCCCTTCCCGGTTACCGGACCGGCGCGGGCGTGCGGGGCCGGTCAGGTGTTAGTTGTTCAGATTCTAGCGGTGATCCCTTGGCGGCCCCGTGCCGGCGTTACGTAGACGGCGGGCGGCATGACAGTCAGTGGGTGCCCGCCAGCAACTCGGCAAGGACTTCCGCTGCGGTTTCGTGCCGCAGCAACGGCGCGGATTGCCCGGCCCACAGGGACATAAGTTCGGTGTTTTCCCTTTTGGCGGCCTCGGGCCGGAACCGGCCCGTCAGCCAGTTCTGTACCGGGAAGGGGGCTACTGTGCCGCCCTCTTCAAGCTCGGCAATGATGCGGTTGGGAATGCCGCGGGCCAGCCGGCCGCTCAGGGTCCGGGTCAGCACCGTCTGTGCTGCTGCGTTGCTGCGCAGGATGTTCCGGTAGGCGGGCACGGCGGCTGACTCCCTGGTGGCCAGGAACGCCGTTCCCACCTGCACAGCCTTGGCTCCCAGAGCCATTGCTGCCGCGAAGCCGCGGCGGTCTGCGATTCCACCGGCCGCGATCACGGGGATGGAAACGGCATCGGCCACCTGCGGGACCAGGGCGAACGCTCCGACGAGTGACTCCTCCGCGGGCTTCAGGAAGGACACCCGGTGGCCGCCGGACTCCATTCCGCTGGCTACCACGGCATCGACGCCGCCTGCCTCCAGCGCCACAGCTTCTGCAACGGTGGTGGCCGTGCCCACGACCTTGATCCCGCGGCGGTGTGCTTCTTCCACAACGGCCGGAGCAGGCACGCCGAAGACAAAGCTCACGACGGCGGGGCGCGCCTCCATCGCCGCTTCCACCTGTTCGCCGTAGTCGGGCATGTACCGCGCGGGCATGTCCGGCAGGGGAATGCCCAGTTCCTCGAAGTACGGCTTCAGGGCGGTCGCGTAGCGGTCGAACTCTTCCTGTGGCAGGGCTGGTGTTTCACTGCCATTGGGCACCCAGAGGTTCAGGGCGAAGGGCTTCGCTGTGGCGGCGTGAAGCTCGGCGGCGGTGTTGCGGATGGCGCCGCCGTCGTACCCGTACAGGCCGTAGGAACCCAGCCCGCCGCCGTCGCTCACTGCTGCGGTGAGCTGTACGGAGGAGACGCCGCCGAAGGGGCCAAGAACCACGGGAGCGTCGATCCCGAAGAGTGTCGTGACCCTGCCGGCGGAGGTGGAAGGGCGGGGGTGGGCGGTCATGGCAGCTCCCGGTGGGTCGTGTGGTTGGGCTCTAACCCAGTCTTGCACTATGTACCCTCCCGAAGGGGCGACGCTAGACTGCTGGCGTAGATGTCGGCGACCCAGAGGAGTAGTTATGGAATACACCCGCAACCAGCAGGAAAAGGCCGTCACCGCCGGTGACCTTGGCCGCAGCCATGTTGGCCAGACCATCAGCTTCCAGCCGAACGAATTCACCGTTGTCTTTGGCAAGATCGCTGGAATCGCCCGGACGGAGGCCATGGTCTACCTGTCCCTGGAAGGTGTGGGGAACGGCACCCACCTGAAGGATGAATACGACCTGCCGCTCACGCATGAGGTCTACCTGCCGGTGGATGTCCTCACCAACGCCGAATCCACCATCAAGGATTTGTTCGGCAAGGTCCAGGAGAACCTGCGCGGGTCCGGCCATAAGGGCGAGGACCAGACGGACCGGCTCTAGCGGAACCCGTCAATCGAAGCCCCAGCGGCAGTCGCCGCTGGGGCTTCTTTGTCCCGCCACCCTGAATCCCACGGAGGAATGGCAACGGATCACGGCGATCCTTGAAAACTCCGAAAATATGCGTCGGTTGCTCCATGAGTGCCCTTTTGGAGGCTGGAAAGGGCTGCTACGGAGCAACCGATGAGGTGGGTGCCGATGCAGTGGAACCCCTGACTGTGAGGTGCGTGGGCATGACCGAGCGGCTGCGGTTTCCGCCGCCGGCCAGGGGGTTGAGCTGGGCCAGGAGCACGGTCACTGCCACCCGCCCGGCCTGCTCGATGGGCGAGCTCAGCGTGGTGAGCGGGGTATTGCAGAAATCGGCACCGAAGATGTCGTCGCAGCCCACAATGCTCATGTCCTCCGGAACGCGGAGCCCGCGCTTACGCAGCCGCTGCAGCATGCCAATGATGGAATCACCTCAGCCGGCTGGGACGAGGCCATCCGCGAGTTCAATCGCGCGCGGCCCGGGTCCGGCGCACCGCCCGTGTATGGGGTGAGTCCTGGCACGTCTCGGGTCTGGCGCGCATATTGCGGAACCTGTTGTTCAAGAGCCGGAAGGACAACAACTTCCAGTACAACGACTGGCTGTACGGGCAGGACGGCGACGGCGTCTCCGCCATCACTCCGAAGCGGGTTGCGGAGGGGGCGGCCGCGTAACCCGCTGGGCAAGAAGGGATGTTATTCGTTGGAGTTCTCCCGCGAGGTGATGCCGAAGGCTGGGGACTGCAGCTCGGTGAAGTTTCCAACGCTGGCGCGCACGGTGCACTGTGGCGTAATTTGCAGGGCCGTCACGGTAAGGCCGGAACTGTCCACGGCCAGCGCCCCGCCGCACCCATCCGAGAACCGTAACCCTTTCTCACCGCCGGTCACTGCCGTGAGCATCTGTGAGGGTTTGCCGGAGGCGGGACTCATGTAAAGCGGATTCAGCTCATCAACGCCGCTGGCCCACACCGGCACCAGGGTGATCTTCAGGGGACTCGGCGTCACCACACGGGCCGGAGTTCGTATCTCCACCCCCTTCAGGCGCTGGACGGGGTAAGACGTGCTTTTGACTGCTGCGTCCTGGGTAGCGGCAGCCGTGGCCTCAGACCCGGCCCGCAGCCAGCCGTCCAGTGCTCTCTGGTCTGAGGGCGCCACCGGCACCTCGGCCGTCACCTGGACAGACCCTCCAGCCGGGACCTGCATCCCCGCGAGCTTCCACCCGCATTCGACGTCAAGGCCGGTAATGGAAGCCTGGTTGCGGCTTACCGACGTCCCCTCCCATGTGACGGCCGGGCAAGCGTCCCCCTCGGACAAGCCCGGGATCACCTCAAGGAACTCGCCGGACAACGGCGCCTTTTGCGCGGCATACGCGACCGTCAGGCGGACCAGGCCGGACGACGGGTCATAGGAGGCGCCCCGCGAGATCGTGAGGCCCGTGGGAAGCGGTGTGTCCTGCAACTGCGAGGACAGTTGGGAGCCGCCGCCACCGTGCGACGCCTGCTGGCTGGGTGGAGCAAGGACAACGAACCCCACGACCATGGCAACAAGGAGAAGTGCCGCGGTGCCGGCCAGCAGCAGTGCTTTGCGCGTGCGCCAGAACGGTGTGGCGTCCATCTCCTCGGGCCGGGCGTCCGCCTTCGAGCGCACGTCCCGGCGCGGGAGCGGACGCGCAATGGTGGCGCTGCCGGCCTCACCAAGGTTGGGAACCGCCACGTCCTCCTCCCCCGGCGGGGCGGACGCCAGGGCTGCGGGGTCAGAATCAGTAAACGCAGCCCCGCGGACCACTGTGGCGGGGCGTTCGACGTCGTCGAAGTCCTCCGGACCTTCCTCCCGGGGAAGCGGTGCGCTGCCGGCAACGCGGGGAACGAGGCGACGGAGGGTCGATGCTGCATCAGGGGCCGCCGGGCGCCGGGCCGGGTCTTTGGACAGCAGGACATCGAGAATGTTCCATACCGGGTCGTCCACAGGAATCCTCGGCGGGCGGGAGGAAACATGGCGGTAGGCGACGCTGAAGTCCGTCCCCGGCCCGGCAAAAGGTGTCCGCCCCGCAAGCAGTTCGTAGAGCAGGACTCCTGCGGAATACACATCGCCCTCCGGACCGGACCTGCCCTGGCTGATGAGCTCCGGAGGCATGTACTGCGGGGTACCGATGAGGCCTGTCGTCTGGCGTATTCTCTCGCCCACCACGTCGGAAACGCCGAAGTCGGAGACCCGGACGTCGCCTGGGCCGCAGTCTGGCCAGGGCCGGGCGAGGAGCACATTGTCCGGCTTGATGTCGCGATGCGTAACGCCCCGCGAGTGGGCGAAAGCGAGCGCATCGAACACTTCGGCGGCGAGGCTGAGCGCGTCCGCGGGACGCAGCGGGCCCGCCTCCTTCACTGCGTCACGCAGTGAGCCGCCGGCAACGTAGTCCATAACGATGGCCAGCCGCGGACCCTCCACCACCATGTCCCGCACCGTGACGATGCGCGGGTCCTGCAACCCCAGCAGCACGGAACGTTCCCGGACGAACCGTTCAACCAGCGAGGGATCGTCGGCGTGTTCCGGGCGCAGGACCTTCGCGGCCAATGTCCGGCCATCGGCTGACGTCACGGTCCACACTTCGCCGACGGCGCCGGAACCCACCCGCTCGCCGAAGCGGTAGGACGCGCCGAGCGCCTGGCCAGTTTGTGCGAATTGCATACCGTTCTCTCCAACGCAGTTGATCTGGTCTTTCACGGCGCCCCGCCGTCCACCTACTCCTGGCGCCCCCTCCGGCCGCCGGGGATCAGCTCTCGGCGCTGACCGACTGGATCAGCGCCATCTGTCCGCCGGCCCCGATGTAGCCGCGGCCGGTGGTCATCGCCACGGGTGCCTTGCGCGGGAGGACGACGCCGAGCAACTCCCCGTCGTAATTTACGTCCGGTTGAAGCAGCACGCCCAGGCGCGACTTGCGGATCGTCTTGGTCCAGTGACTGTACAGCCCGCGCAGGTCCGCAGCACGCCCCGCCGCGATGACGCACAGCCCCGGCTGCCCGGATGCCACCACCCCCGCAATCGATTGATCGGCGTCCTCGAAGCGCTCGGCGTCGTCGATCAGCAGGAACACCGTAGCGCGCTCCAGCCGCAGGGAGGCCAGCAGGGCCGGCACGTCGTCTGCGCCGACTGCCACGCGGTCGAGATCCGCGAGAGCCAGGGGCGAGCGGCGGTCGTAGATGCCCCATACCTGGGCCGGTCCCTGGGCAGTGGGCGCGCCGCGCAGGGCCGCGGCCAGGGCCAGCAGCAGTGTTGACTTCCCCGAACGGGCCGGCCCGGCGACCAGCGCGTGCTCACCCTCGTAAACTTCCAGGAACGCCGGGGAGAGGTCCGCCTCCTGCATGCCAACGGGGATAAGCCAGGGCTCTGCCTCCAGTTGGGGTTCCACGCCCAGGTCCAGCATGGTGACGTCGGAAGGCAGGCGCCGGATCGCGGCGGTCTTTCCCGGAACATGTGCCCAGCTCTGCCGCACCCGGTCCACCGCTGCCTCTAACCCGATACCGGGCGTGGCCACGTGCATCTGGAGCGAGGTGCGCGGATCCACGCAGCGTCCCGGAAGCGCGGCGGGAATTGCCCTGCCCCGGACGCCGAGCGAGGAATAGTCGTAGTTGTCGGCCAGCCGGAAAAGCCACCGCTGCAGCGTCACCTCATTCATGGCTGACGGCACAGCTTTGGCGCGTGTGGTGGAAACGGCGAAGGACAGGCCCAGAGCCGGGCCGTCAGCGTAGGCGCGGTACAGGAGGGCCAGCAGTTGCTGCCCTTCGAAGTCCTGGAACTCGTCCCGCAGGGAGGCAAGGCCGTCCAGCAGCACCACGGCGTGGCGGTGCTTGCCCGGTGCAGCGCGGCGGCTCTCCAGTTCGGTATGCAGGTGGCGCAGGAAGCGGGCCTGCTGCTCCTTGGCGCCGGCACCGGTCCCCACGTAGGCGACCGTGTGGGGCAGGCGTTCCAGCGCCTCAAGCTCACGCGAGCCCAGGTCGAGGATCATCAGGTCCAGCTCGGCCGGATCGGCGTCCCTCGCCAAGGTCAAGGCAATCGAGGCCAGCGTGGTGCTCGTTCCTGAGCCTGCCACGCCCATAAGCATCAGGTTTCCCGCGGACATATCCCACCCCGCGGCGAACTGGCGCTGCAGATCGGGTTCGTCCACGAGGGTCACAAGGACGGAGGAACCCCGGACGCCGCCCACCACCGGCAGGGGCAGTGCTGCAGGATCGGCGGCAGCATGGACCCGAGGCCCGGGGTGGCCGCTGTCCTGGGCCGGAAGGAAACCCTCCAGCTCCACCCGTTCGCCCAGGGCCTCTGGCCAAACCTGACGAGGAGCGGCGTACCCCTCCTCGTTGTTGGCGGCCACCACCGCGTCGATGAGGAGGTCCAGGTCGTTGTCATCCACAGCCTCAGGCCGCGGCGCAGCCACCGCGGGGGCGGGGACGCCGAACTGGATAATATCCCGCACCTCGACGGCGGCACCCCCGCCCGCCTGCGCCTGTCCGGTCACCAGGGCAGTCTGCACGGGCGTGATGTCGTCCTGGCCCAGTTTCACAAAGGCCCGGCCCATCTGGGCCCTGCCAATCGCCGATGCGGCAGGCACGCCGATGACGTTGTTGGAGTCCTCCCGGCTTTGCACACGGAGCGCCACCCGAAGGTTCGTGTTCGCGAGGATGTCGTCACTGACGACGCCCGCCGGCCGCTGCGTCGCCAGGATCATGTGCACCCCTAGCGTCCGGCCCACTGCGCCCACGCTCACCAGGGCCTTGAGGACGTCCGGGAAATCCTTTGCCAGCATGGCAAACTCGTCGATCACAAGCAGCAGCCGGGGCATGGGCTCGGCCGGGTTTGTGGCCAAATAGGCGTTCAGGTTGTCGATGCCTTCGCCGGCTCCTGCAAAAACCCGCTGGCGGCGCTCCATCTCTGCCTCCAGGGCGCGGAGGGCGCGATCGGCGAGTTGCTCGTCCAGGTTGGAGATCGTGCCGATGGTGTGCGGAAGGCGTTCGCACGCCTTGAACGCCGCCCCGCCTTTGAAGTCAACGAGGATGAAATTCAGGCGGGTGGGGTCGTTGCGCGCAGCGAGGCCGGCAACGAGCGAGCGGAGGAACTCGGACTTGCCGGAACCCGTTGTGCCGCCGACGAGGCCGTGTGGGCCGTCTTTGACCAGGTCCAGGGTCAGCGGCCCGTTTTCCCCTGTGCCGATAGGTGTGGAAACCCCCGTGGGGGACTGCCACAGGTGGCGGATGGTGGCTGAGTCAGGGCGTTCGTAGCCAAGGAGTTCGGGCAACCGTACGAGAGAGGGCAGCGAGGCGCCGGGCACGTTCAGCTCCGGATCATCGAAGCGCGCCAGGCGGAGGGCGCAGCGCAGGGCCTCGTCCTCATCAAGGCCTGCCAGGATGACATCCTCCACACGGGTCAGGTCCTGCGGCTGGTCCACCGTGGCCGCGGAATCCGCTCCCACCCTGATGATGGTGGTGCAGGAAGCGGGCAGCTGTTCTTCGGAGGCAGCGAGGACGATGCCTGCCACCCGTGCCGGGCGCTGCTGCGGGTTCAGATGGACCCCGGGCAAAGAGCGGCCCATCCCTAGCAACGCGCGCGCCGGGGCATCCCTGCCCTCGGTGAGCACTTCGGAGTCAAGGACCACCAGAAGCGCCGGAGTGGGCAGTTCCTGGACGGTGTCCTTGAGTGTGCGCAGCATGGCGAGGCTGGTCTCGCGGTGCGCGGACATCCATCGGTGGCCCGTGCTGCTGCCGGCTTGGCGCGTGTGCGGAAGCCACGAAGCCCACTCCCACTCGTCGGCGCGGCCCGCGTCGCAGAAAACGCCGATCGTCAGGTCCGCCGGGCCAACGTGCACCGCTGCCTGGGCAACAAGGGATCGCGCGAGGGCCAAGGCTCCCTCCCGGGGGCCCACCATTCCCACCACACCAGCATCAGTGAGGTCCACCAGCACGGGCGCAGCCTGCAGGCGCGCGGCCGCGAGGGAGTCCTTCACCTTTTCATCCAGCCGTGATCCTGCCGTGCGGTCCACCTCCGGCTTCCAGGGGACGTCGCCTGTGCCGGCATGCAGGGCAAGGAAGTCGTCCGCGTCGGCGCGGCGCTGCCACAGGGAGGTAGCGGGGAGGGCCGGACGGCGCACTACGGTGGCTGGGTCGGGAATGATCTGATGCCGCCGGGCGGTTTCCGCCTCGCCGGCCGTGCGCATTTGCTGTTCAAATTGCTCGAGCGCCGAGGCGAAGCGCTCGTCCTCTTCCTTGACGCCCCGAACATGACGCCGCTTTTGTTCAAACCACATGCCCACGGCCATCACCGGGCTGAGCATGGCGAACATCGCGAAGCGCATATCTCCGAGGATCAGCACCATGGCCACGGCCATAACGAGGGGCGCCAGCACAGTGATGTAGCTGAACTTGTTGGCCGGCGGAACGTCCTTGCGGCTTGGCGGGACCAGTGGGTCGCCTGCCGGGGCCCGGCCGGGACGGGGCGGCCGGTTAAAGGGCGCAGTTGCCGCCGGTGTCAGATTGTGCAGGCTGCCAGGGGCCGGGGCGGGCGTCTCATCCAGTGACGGGCGCAGGAGGAGCACGGTGCCGCCCGCCGTGATGGTGGCCGTTTCGGTGACCAGGATTCCGTCTTCTGCCACCAATTCGCCGTTGACGAGGGTGCCGTTCGTAGATCCGCCATCCAGCACGCGTACCCCGTCTTCCTCCCGGCGCAGGCGGAAATGGTCCCAGGACGCGCTCTCCGTGGGAAGGCTGAGATCGGCGTGGGGCGACCGGCCGATGAGCATCTCGCGTCCCCGCGGGACCTCAACGACGGTTCCGGCGCGATGGCCGCCGGCAAGGGTCACGCTCCAGCCCTGTACGCGGTGCGGCGTTTGCCACGGCGCCCGCGAGATGCGACTGCCTTCCAGGAGGACCAGCTCCGAGACAGGGGTTGAACCCCGTACCTCGGCCTCGTTCACGAACACCACCTCTTCGGACGCAAGGCGGGGCCCGCCGGCGGCCTCTAGTAAGTCCGTCAGCGTCGTGGCCGGTGCAGCGCGCGCCACCTCGCATTCAAGGCGGCTCCCGTCCAGGTCGATCAGCACACGCACCGAGGCGCTCCTTCATGGTGGAATGGCCCGGCCCTTCAGAGGACGGGCCGGGACGGGATGGTCAGGGGCCGGCCGGGGGCGCCGGCACCCAAACGAGCCGCGGAGCGTTCTCGTCCGCCGGGCGGAGGCCCAAGTCCTGGGATGAAGCATAGACCGGTACTGCCGCGGCCTTGAGTGCTGCAGAGCGGGAGAAGTCCAGGGCGGGCCCTGCGATTCCCTCGCCTGGGCCAAACGACATGGTGCCCAGCGCCGCCCCGACCCTGGCGGGATCGCCGGTTCCGGCCAGCGCCGCCGCCTTTACAAGGGCGACGACGGCGTCGTGGCTGCCTGTGTCCACTGCCCAGGCGTCAGCCGAGAAGGGAGCGTCGCCCGTCAGGTTAGTGATCTCGGAATTGCTGGACGCCAGGCGGACGGCGGACAGGAAAGCGGACATTCCGCGCCCCTGGGCGTCCTGCTGGAGCGCAGCGGCATCGCCCCCTGTAGGGGAATAGCTGACCAGCTGGCCGGAAGCGGTGCCGTCGACTTCGGCGAGAGTGGACGTGAAAGCGGGGGCGGTTGCCCCGTCCGGCAGGACCAGGGGAACAGACACATTGCGGGACTGCAGGGCTTGGACCAGCCGGGCCAGCCGCTGCGGGGTGGCGGCGGAGACGATCACGGCGTCGGCCGCTTCGGCGACCGTTGTGGACGCGGCGCCTGCGGGAGCGTCTTCGGCAGGCGGGCGCAGCTGGTCTCCCGTTTGGATTGCGGCTTCCCGGGCCAGGCCCATTACGTCTTCGAACGCTTTGCGGCTAATCGTTTGGGAGATCTGCACCGATGGGGTTTGGCCGCCGTCGTTGACGAGCAGCACCCGTTTCTTGCCCTCCAGCGTGGTTCGAAGGGCGGCCTCGACGGATGCCCGCGCCGGCCACATGGTCCAAGTGGCCGGCGCGGGCTCGGCCGGTTCGGCGTAGGGCAGGATCGCCGGGAGGCCCAGCTCTCCTGCGGTCTTGGCTGCGGCCCTGGCCTGCGGTCCCGTGCTCGCCACGATGACACCGGACGCTCCCTGTTCCGCCAGCGCTTGGACGGCGGCGCGGGCACCTTCCTCCGTACCACGGTCGTTTTGGGCCGAAAGGGCGACGGTAATGCCGCCCTGGGCGAAGCGTTCTGCGGCAACGACAGCACCCTGCGCCGCCCGGTTGTATTCGGAGCCGGGCTCGCCGGACTGGCCGAGCGTCAGGACGACGCCGATGGAGAAGTCCTTCGGCACGCCGTCAGCGGACAATGCCACGGGAACTGTGGCGGCCACGGGGTCGGGGCGGGGGGCCGCCGTGGGGCGAATCAACGTCATCGCCAGGGCGACCGCAGCCGCGACGACTACAGCCGCCCCCGCGGTGACCAGGATGAAGAGCCTGCTGCGGGGGATCATGCACGGCCGCCGATCTTCAAGGTGTACAGGGTCTGCGACGTCGCACCGGCCGGGACTTCGAGATGGAATGGCGGCAGTTCTGCGGCCGCGGCAAGTGAAGCCTTGAACTGTGCCTGGCGCAGCAGCAGCCCGGCCACATCGCGGGAGCGGATATTCGCATACCCTTCAGCGTTCTGCGAGGCCAGGGCCAACTGGTAGTCGGCAGTGTCAGCCTTGGCGGCGCTTGTGGCCATGGAGCCGAGCAACCCGGATCCGTTCACCGCGCGGTCGCCCAGGTCGAGCATCACTTTGCCAAGGCTTGAGGACAGCAGGGCGTTGGCGCCCTCGACGTCACGGGTGGAGCCGGAAGTGCTCGACGCGATGCTCGCCAGCGAGGACTGGGTGCTCTTGGCCAAGGACGCGGCCAGGGCGTCGCTCTCCCCGAGCAGTTCGTCGCGCTGCTTGTCCACTGTGCCGCCGGCGTCGTTCACCACTTCGTTAGACGTGGATTTCAAGCCGGAGATGGACCGGTTGAAGGCCGTAATGACTGCCTCGGAGCCCGCGTCGCCGATCTCGGCCACCTGGCGCACTTGGTCGTCCACGGTCTTGTAGACCTCAGCGGCGGTTTCAGCTGAGACTTCCCGGAGGGACTGCTTGACCTTGTCGCCCAGCCCGTCCTGCTGCTCCTTCAGCTTTACGAGCGTCGAACCGACACTGCCGGAGGAGTCGATCGCATCGCCGAGCTTGGCGTGCAGGGCTTCAAGACCGCGCTTGGTGCTGCTGACGCCGCCCGTTGCGGCGCCGTCGAGCTTTTTCGCGGTTTTGCTGATATCTGCCAGCTTGGCGTCGACGTCGTCGATCGTGGTTTCGAGGGTGGTGAACGCCTGGCCGATCGCCTCATCCGGGGCGGTGGTATCAGTGGCCGCAAGGACCGCGTCCCAGGCGCCCGCCTGGGCCTCCAGCCGGGCATCCAGGGGTTCCTTGAAGCCCAACGGCGGGTTCAGCTCCTGCGCCGGGTTTCCGCTTTCATCCGTGGGCTCGCACGGAGCGGACGTCAGGTAGGAGCGCAGCTGCTCGGCTTGCTTGGCGGACAGTCGGCCTTCGCGGGGGACGGCGCCGTCGGCGATCCTGCACAGCTCATCGGCGAGCCTCTGGGTTTGCTGGGTCATTGAGCCGTTAAGCAGCGAGCTGTCACCCAGCTCGCCCCGGGCGTTCGTCGCAGCCTTCTCGACGTCGAGCAGCTTCTGCCGGAGGCCGTCGATGCTGCTGCGGGCCAAAGCGGCCGCGTCCCGGGTTGCGGCGACGGAGGCCCGGGCGGACTTGATCGCTTCGTCCACGTTCGCGAGGGCAGTCTTGTAATCCTCGGTGGTCCCGGCGCCGTCGAGGACCGCGGCGAAATCTGCGCGCAGTTTCTCCAGTGTGGCGGCGGAGGCCTCGTGGTCCTTGATGGCGCCCTCGACCATCTGTGGCTGCAGGCCCGCCACGAGCTCGTCGCCCTTCTTAACCAGGCCCAGCAGCGCGCCGGTGACGGTCACGGCGGAGCCGTAAAGGGAGCAGGTCATGGACCCCTGCTCCGCGCACTCCTCGGCGGTGGGGTTCTCAGGGCCCATGGTGGCCTCAATGGCGCCCGCCACGGTGTCGCGGCAGCCCGCGCTCACCTTCGCGTAGGCGTCGAGCTGCGATGCCATGGTCAGGACACTGGAGTAGACGGTGGCAGATGTTGCCGACTTGGGAACCTCGGCGGCACAGCCCTCGCCGTTGATGGGGACTGCAGGGGGCACAGCCGAGGTGTCGCCGAGCATCGAGTCGACGGCGGAGACGGTCTGTTTGAGCTGGGACGCAGTAGTGGACTGTGTTGTCGTCGTTGCGGACTCCAGGTCGGCACCGAGCGCCCTTAGCTGTTCCTTCAGGCCCGACATGGTCGCGGCGAGCGCCTGGGAGTTGTCGCGTAATTCCCCTGCGGTCTTGACGCCCAGGGTCTGGGAGGTCGCCTGGAGGTTCCGTCGAACCTCGGTGATGGTGGATCCGGCCTTGGTCAGCACGGTGTTGACGTCGGAGACCAGCGAGATGGTGCGGCGCTGCAACTCCATTTCGGAGCCTGCACCGGAAGAGAAGGCACTGGCGATGACGCCATTGGCGCTGAGGTCGGTGTTGAGGCCGGGTTGGACCGCCACGTCGAAGTCGGGTACCTGGAAGTCCTCCACGTCGGCGACGAGACGAAGTGTGGTACTGGCGCCTGAACGCGGCGGAGCCAGCACTGTGGCCCATTGAACGACAGTGGCGCCGTCTTCCGAGTTACTCAGGACGCCGTTCGTACCCGATGCGCCGTCGGCGGCGCCCGGCGTGACGTCGTCTGCCCTTACGCCGGCGAGTTTGGCGGAAGCCGCGATGGTCAGGGGTGCACCGACGAGAGCGGTGTCAGCGCGGCTTTGGCCGGCGGCGTCGTACTCGACGACGCGGGGCCCGACTGTGAGGTTTTCAAGGGTTAGCCTGATTTCGACCGGCCCGGTGTGGCCTTCAAGCTCGGCGAGGTCGGCGCCCGACTTGTCCCCGGCCCGGTACTGCAGGCTCACCCGCACGGGCAGTTCCCCGACGACCTCTGCTACGTCGTACTTTGTTTCCTCGGCAGAGGATTCGCCGGCCGCGGATACCGAGATGGTGGTGCCTTCGACAGTCTCGACTCCGGCGGCGGGGGACAGGCCTACACGCACGCTTTGGAGGAGCTTCACGGGGTTGGACACCGGCTCCGGCTTGGGAGTCGGGGTGCACGACGTCGTCGCTATCAGCCCGAGGGCTAGAAGGAAGCCGCCCAGCGCGCCGTCCCGGCGTGACAAGGCGCCCCGTGGCGTGCTGGTAGGTATAAGTTCGTTTGGGCATGCGGTCCCCTTTTCCGTTCGCTGTGCCTTGAGCATGATACGGGGTTGCCCTCGCGAATGGACTAATCCTTTACGCCAAGATCATGCGCGTAACGCAGTTGTAAGACGAGCGCCACATTTATTTCTCTTTTTGTTGGATTTATTCGGCTGTGTTGGTAGCGTCAGGTTCGTCTGATCGCCGGGGTAAGGTGTTCGGCGGTAATTACGTTGTCTTTGGGGAGGAATTTTCTATGTCGCGTGTGTTGTCTACTGAGCAAGCGAAAGCTGCGATCGGGCAGGTGCAGTCGATCATCAACGGTGGGTTTACGGACCAGATCTCGGCGTTGGATGCGCAGGGGCGGGTCTTGTCGGACCCGAATGTTTGGGATGGTCCTTTGGCTGCCCAGTTCCGTGGTTCGACGTGGCCGGAGACCAAGGCTGCTTTGGATAAGGCCAAGGAAGAGTTGGAGCAGCTGCGGGGGCAGTTGCAGAAGATCTCGCAGGACATTTTCTCCGCCGGCGGCGGCGCCTAGCCTGTTTTTGCTGGCGTGAAGGCCGGGTGACCGCGCCGCTCGGGGGAGCGGCCGGTTGCCTGGCCGTTGCCTTGTTTTAATCTTTCCTCCGGTCCTGGGTTCCCCGGGCCGGTTTTTGGGGTTCCCTGCCCGGCTTGATGTTTCCTCCCGGGCGCGTCCTGCTTTTTGGTGGTTCTTTTCCCGTGCGGGCGCCTGTCCTGCGGGTTGGTGGTTGTTCTTGTTTCAGTTCTTGTTCATGGGGGGCTTTGGTTGTGACCGAATTCGTTGAGATGCCGTTGTTACCGGCGTCGGATGCTTCCAATGGCGGGCGGTTCAGCTACGCCGTGGCTGAGGTGGTGCAATCGGTGTTCGAATCCGCGGCCACCCGGGTTGAGGGGCAGGCGGGATCTCGGGCTTCCTACGTATCAGCGGCGAAAACGGACTTCAGGGGCCATTTTTCGGAGCTGTTTGCGGTAAACGCTGCAACGGCTGCCGGGGACGCGGAGGCGCTGGCGTCGGCCATGCGGACCGTTGCAGGCTACGTGGGGCAGATGATCGAGGCAGCGCACGAGGAAGATAACCGGCGCCGGTGGAACAACGAATGGGTCCGGGAGCACAACGACCGGAACGGGTTCGAACAAGTCAGGGACTGGTTTTTTGGCGAGGCAGAGCGGCCCAACGCGGATCCGGGCCCGGCCCCGACCTTTGCTCCGCCGTCCCCTCACCTGGGCTCCCGGGAAAATCCGGCGCCGGGTGGTGGGTACGGAGGAGGGACTTCCTCGGCCCGGCCGGCCGACCTTCGCTCCTTCGCGACCGGTTCACGCGACCTGGACGACAGCCTGGCTGCGGAACCGGGTTCTCTGGAGGGGCAGATGTCCTCGTTCGCGTCCGCCTGCGACTGGGGTTCCATCGACGCGTCCGGCGTGATCAGTGCTTACCGGCGGTATTTGCGGGCGAATGAAAACGACGCCGTCTGGGCGGTTACGGTAGCGGATGCCTTCGCAGCCGCGGGCGGCGAGGGTGCCGTCTCCAGCGTTTCGGACGCTGCGGTGAACGCTGCGTTGGCTGCGGCAGGGGTCAGCGCCATCCGGTCCTCACTCGCTATTGATCCGCCCACGGCGGCGGGTGCAATGCCCACCAGCGGTTACGCCAACGACCCGGTGAACACCGCGACGGGTAACTTCATTGAACCGGAAACGGATCTGGGGTTCGCCGGGGCTGCCTCGAACCTGGTGTTCTCGCGGATGTATAACTCGTTGGGTTCGGGCCTGGACCGGGACGGGGTTTTCGGGCCGGGGTGGGCGTCGGTCCTGGACCAGTCCCTGGTGCTTTCGGATGAGGGCTGCCGTTGGGTGATGGCTGATGGGCGGGCGGTGGATTTCCCTCGCGAGGGCACCGGTTGGGCCCGGGGGGTGGGGGAGAATTACTGGCTCACCAGCGAGCCGAGCACCGATGCTGTTTTCAAGGAGCTGGGCTCCGTGCCCGCGGGCACGGCGGAGCTCCTCGTGGTCCGTGACAACCAGGGGTCCTGGTGGGCCTACAGCCCCGCCGGTGTGTGGCTTGGTGCCGGTTCCGGTCCGGGGAGGACCGTGTCGGTCCTTCGGGAGGCACCGGCCGACGGCGGCAGCGCCGGTGTAGTCAGCCGGCTTGAACACGTGCGGGGCCGCTTCCTCGAGGTTGACTACGCAGCGGGCCGTGTCGCCGTCGTGCGCGCCTCCGACGGCCGCCGCGTCGAATACGGCTACGACGCCGCGGGCCGTTTGGTCAGCGTGGGCACTGAGGTGGGCACCCGGACGTATCGGTGGAACGAGGCCGGGCTGGTCGATGCCGTGTACTCCGCCGCGGGTGTTCTTGAAGCGGAAAACACTTACGACGAGCTCGGCCGGGTGGTCCTGCAGGTGACCCAGCACGGGCGCCGGGTCCGGTTCGCGTACCTGCCGGGCCGGGTCACGGTGGTCTCGGACGAGGACGGCACGCGCTCCAATTCGTGGATCGCCGATGCCAAGGGCCGCCTGGTGGGCGTGCTGGATTCCCATGATCAGCGGCAGTCGATGGCGTACGACACCCACGGGAACCTGGTGTCCTTCACCGAACGTGACGGGGCGGTCACGGTGCACGCGTACGACGAACGTGGCCGGAAGACCCGGACGGTGACTCCGGAGGGTGCGGACCTGACCTATGGCTGGGATGAGAAGGACCGGATCACCACCTTGGTGACCGCCTCCGGTGCGGTCGTGTCCTATGAGTACGCTGATGATCTCTCCCGGGACCCTGCCGTGGTCCGGGATGCGCTGGGCGGGCTTACCGAACTGCAATGGCGGGACGGGCTGCTGAACCGGGTGGTGGACCCGGCCGGGGTGGCCGTCGAGTTCGCCTACGACGGGTTTGGCGACCTTGTCGCTACCCGGAACGCCGCAGGCGATACGGCAAGGATCGTCCGCGACGACGCCGGCCGCCCCATGAGGGCTATCAGCCCGTCCGGGGCCGAGACGCGTTTTAGCTACGACGCCGCCGGGCTGCTGGTGCGCCGTGAGGATCCGGACGGCGCAGTGTGGACCTTCGAACACGATGCCGCGGGCAGGACCACGGCGTTCACCGCCCCGGACGGCGGCCGCACCGGAATGGAATACGCCGCCAACGGTGAACTGGTCCGCACTATAGACCCCCTGGGCCGGACTATTGAACGGGTCTTCGACGAACTCGGCAACGTCACCGCCGCGGTGCTGCCCGACGGTGCCCAGTGGGGATTCGCTCACGACACGCTCTCCCGGCTGATCGGTATCACGGATCCCGCCGGTCACGACTGGGCCCGGGAGTACGACAAGGTCGGAGCCCTGGCCGCCGTCGTCGACCCCACCGGGGTCCGCACGGACGCCACAACGGACCACAGAGCCGGCACGGCGACACTGACGGACGCATTCGCGTCATCGACGTACACTTTCGATGAGTTCGGGCGCCCCACCAAGGTCGAAGCCGCGGACGGGTCCGCGGAGCTGGTCAGCTATGACGCGGCCGGGAACCCGGTGGAGCTGGTCGACGGTGAAGGCAGGCTGACCGTGTTGGGCCGGGACGTGGCGGGAAAGATCATCTCGGTCACCTCACCTGCCGGCGCCCTCACGCGGTACGAGTACGACGGGTGCGGACGGCCCTGGCGCACCACCGACCCGCTCGGCGCGGTCACGGAACTGGCCTACGACGCCGACCAACGAGTCATTGCGCGGACGTTGCCGACGGGCGAGGTCGAGACGTTCGAGTACGACCCGTGCGGGCGCCTGATTGCCCGCCGCACCCCGGGCCAGGGACTCTCCCGGTACGGGTATGACCGGCGCGGGCGTCTGAGCTTTTCCCAGGACACCTGGTACGGGACCCGCCGGTTCAAATACAACACCGCCGGTGAACTGATCGAGACGGTCAACGGTGTGGGCGGGCGGACCCGGTTCGAGTACGACGTCCGCGGCCGGCTGGTCCGGATCACCGACCCGAACGGCGGGGTCACCACCCGGACCTACACGGCAACGGACCTCGTGGACTCGGTCACCGACCCGCTCGGGCGGGTCACCACCGCCACGTACGATCCTGCCGGGCGGCAGCTGTCCCAAACCGATCCGGACGGGCACACCACCACGTGGACGTACGACCGGGCCGGCCGCGAAGCCAGCACCACGGTGGACGGGAAGCGGATCACTTCGATCGAGCGGGACCTGCTCCGCCGCCGGGTGGTCATCACCGATCACACCGGCCCGGACGGGTTGGCCGTGGAACACGAACTCGGCTTTGACCGGTGCGGCCGGCTGACCTCGCGCACCCGTGGGGCGCAGGGCCTGTCCTGGGAATACGACCCGGACGGGAACCGGACCAGCTTCACCGACGCGCGCGGGACCACCACCACCTATACCCGCGACGCCGCGGGGCAGATCATCGCGGTGGCCAACCCCCTCCTGGGGGACGCGTCCTTTAGCTACGACGCCGCAGGGCGGATCACCGCCGCCACGGCCGGGGACCTCGTCCAGGAATGGGCCTACCGCAACGGCGCCCTCGCTGAGCACACTCGGGTTGACCGGGCCGGTTCCGGTGCGACCGACGTGACGCTGATCGGCCGCAATGACGACGGCAGGATCACCGGGCTGGCCCGGTCCGGTGCAGTCACCCGGTACGGATATGACGGCGCCGGGCAAATGGTTACCGCCACCACCACAGGTTCCGACGAGCCCGGGGCCACGGCTGTGGTGTTGGGGTGGGAGTACGACGCCGGCGGGCGGCTTCTGCGTGAGGCGCTCCCGGACGGGTCCAGGGTTTACGGTTACGACGCTGCCGGGCAGCTCCTGTCCGTCACGGAACCCGACGGGTCCCGGACAGAGTATGTCCACGATGGTTTGGGCCGCCGCACCCGGTTGATCGGACCGGACGGATCCTGGACCGAATACGCGTGGGGTCCCACCGGACTTCTGGGCGGTTCCGTGGTGCGGGACCGTGACGGGGCTGAGGTGTCCCGGCACTCGCTGTGGGTTGACGCGCTAGGTGAGCTTGCCGCCGTCGACCGTTCAGAACTCTGGTGGGACACCGCCAACCCCGTCCCCACCCTGGCCGGTATTGGTGGCGGGCAGGTCCTTTCCCTGCCCGGCGGTGTTACAGGTGTGGGGGAGGCCTGGACTGCGCCGGGCTGGCGCGCAGCCCGGCCCACCGACCCAGCTGATCCCTGGGCTGTTGTTGGCACCACGACAATTCCCGCTCCCGCGTTTGGGAGCGCTGCTGGTGCGGGTGCTGTGGCTGGTCTGGCGGGTGTGCTGCCTGCCGGGATTACGCTGACAGGTAACGGCGGCGTGGATATCGCGGGGCTGGAGTGGCTCGGGGCCCGGGCGTACGACCCTGCCAGCCGTGGTTTCCTATCAACGGATCCTTTGGCTCCTGTCCTCGGCGCTGGCTGGGATGGGAACCCGTACGCCTACGCCGGCAACAACCCCCTGAACACGACCGATCCTACGGGACTTCGGCCCTTGACCGACGACGAACTGAAGGCCTACGACAAATCGGCCGAGAGCCATTGGGAGTACGTTGTTGCGGGAATTGCCGTCGCGGGCGGCATTGCCGCGTTGTTCGTTCCAGGGCTCAACATTATTGCTGCGGGAGCCATTGCGGGAGCGCTGGCGTCTGGAGGGATATCGGCGTTTTCCCAGAAAGCGCAAAATGGGACTGTCGACTGGTGGTCGGTCCTCGGTAACACGGCCGTAGGAGCAGTTACCGGTGCTGCAGGTGGCGGCGCGGCCATGTGGGCCAAAGGTTTGGTAGCTACAGCCCCGGCAGGTCAAGCGGCGGCAGCGATGGGAGTAAGCGCCGGCGCTAACGGTGCCGTCGGCGCCGGAACCGGTGGGCTCGGCTACCTTTCCCAAAATGGTTGGCAAATTCGAGATGGTTGGGGTTTTGCAGGGAAAGTTGCAGGTGGCGGCTTTTCAGGAGCCGTCGGCGGTCTTGCTGGGCCTGCGGGCGGGAGCCTGGCATTGCGTCTGTCCCAACCTGCGAACGGTTTGGGTGCCAACGTCGGAACCGCGGTCATCAGTGGGGTTGGTTCGGCCACTGGCTCTATGTTGGAAAACATCGTTGCCGGCGACAAAGTAGATCTTCAGAAAGCCGGAGTTACGGGTGCATTCGGCGCGGGCGCTTCGGGGCTTACAAGCTTTACTAGTGCCGGTGTTTCCGCCCTACCCGTGGGCCGGGTACCAATAGTCAGCCAGCATGGGGTGGATACACTCCGGCAGATGCCGTACTTCGCTCCTCGAACTTGGAGCGGCATGTTCAACCCCAATCAAACCAATACAGTGGGACTGTGGAACGGCGGCCTGTTGGGCGGCACCGTTGGATTTGGCGGGGACGCGCTCCAGAACCGCCTAGGGTTGTGACGGAGCGGCACATGGAAGATGGGAATGATGGGGAATAATCGCCGGCGTCCGTGGATAGGTGCGCTGATCTTCAGCGGCCTGGTATTGATGGGCACAATATCAATCATGGTGTTCGTGCCAACCGAGCAGGTACTGCTCGAGGCCGGAGTCATGATTGCAGGCTTGCTCGCAGGAGCCGTGCTGGTGCGTTTCGGCGTACCGCGGCGGTGGATAGGGTCCGTCGTACTCGTGTTGTTCATTGCAGCATGGTTCGCACTGGGAACGGCCGGCTATGCCTGGTTTGGAGGATTCCTAGCAGGTACATCTGTAGGCGTGGCATGGGGCCGCTTTGTCGCGAACCGCACAGTAGAGACGGAAGCCCCGTGGGCGGTAGATGAACAGGGGTTCCGGAATGCGGCTGAGGCCCGGCTGGCGGCTGATGCTGCGCTGCGTTCCTTAGACGGTAAAAAGCACGGGCGCCTCACCGTAAGACGTGGTTCGGCACGTTTTGAAGTGGCCGGAGACCCAGGGCTGGGAATGCTCTGTCACCGAAATGCTGATGCGAGAAATGAGGGGTCCTGGGCAGTGCTGGCGCGATCTGCGGGTGCAGGGGATGCATCGGTGGAAGTCCCCATGGGAGAAGTGAAAGCCCTTATGCCTCCGCGGTTAGTGCATGACATGGCTGCGGTCGAGTCGGCGCTGGCCGAATTTTTCCGCAACCCTGAGGCACTGTCCCTCGGACCCGAGTGGGAGACTGGAAGCGACGCTGGGGCTACACGTCTGACTATGGATTAGGGCCCGATTTTCCGGCTGCTGCGCTATCGCAACGCCGATAGAGAATCACGGCCAGCCTGCCGCGTACCGGTGGTCTTATCGGTTTCCCCGGGCCGGGTGCTGGTCCCCAAACCTTCGGTACACGGCGTCACTCAGGGGTAATGCTTGGATGGAGACGGATGACCTATACCGATAGTGACGTAAATGGCGGGGCCGAGAATCGAAAAGCCCCTAGATCACGAACGAAATGGTATTGGAAACTGGCTGGATTAGTCTTCTTCGACTACACCATTTTCTATATGTTCAAGCCCGCTCTGCCACAAAAGTTAGTTTCAAGTTAAGGCATCGCACGAGATCGTACTACGGCGAGGCCTGGCTATAAGCTATCTCGTCGTAGGGGGTATATTTCTCCGTCGTAGCAGTGCGAACGGAGAAACATATCAATTAGGTGAAATGATATTTGACGGCGTCGGGGGCGGGATCGCTACACACTTCCCCGAGCATCCAACCCCGATTCAAATCCAGGATGGATGACGCACTCCTTCGCGGCGTACGGTGGGGCCCATGTCAGAGCTATCGTACAGAGCGGTAAATTTGTAGGAGAGCAAGTCTTTGAAAGAGTCACGGGGACGCAACCATGGTAGACGAAAATAGGCATCCTGATTCCAAAGCAGAAGGTCCCGGAGGTCTGACTGAGGAAGACCTGCGCCTGGGTAAGCGCGCGGTGAGGCTGAAGACGCATCTGTGTGTTTTTGCATTTTTGGTTTGTGTGGGAATAGCAGTCTTCGTCTTCATGAGCGTTCCGATTGATACTCGAATGGCTTACGATGGGAAGTTTAATCGGAGTGGGACCGGCATTCCCATGCCGGTTGCGATGCTTCCCGCGCTGATTATGCTATTTCTGCTGTGGCGTTCAGGAGCCAATCCGGATTCGCATCACATGGGAAAAGGGTCACGAATCGCGTATTATATTCTCGCTCCGGTGATGATCTTAGGTGCGTGGTTGGACAATGGACGTTTGCCAGATCCATTCTGGAGGCTGGCGGTTTTTTTGCTGGCTGATTATGCGCGGTTGTTTTTCCACCAAAGGGACTGAGCTACAGTTGGGCACGATTAAGCGGAAGCCACAGTTGATTATGAAAGGCCGTGAGTGGAAGAACCCTTCAACCGGGGAGCCTTGGGTAGTCCCGCCCGCCCGACTGCGTCGGCTGTTCCCGATCCGGCGCCTGGAAGCGTTGCGATTGCGGGTGCCGTGGCTGGTCTTGCGGGTGTGTTGACTGCAGGGATTACGCTGACCGATATCGGCGACGTGGTTATCGCGTGCTTTGAGTGGCTCGGTTCCCGGACAGACGACCCGGCCAGCCGTTTTTTCCTCTCGGCTTGATCCTTCGGCTCCCGTCCTCGGCGCGGGGTGGGAACCCGTCAGTCTATGTCGGCAACAACCTGAACAGCAGGGACCCCACAGGGCTCAGCCCTCTCGCCAATGGCGAACTGAAGGCCTGCGAATGAGATTATTAGTTACGGGTGATTGAGGTTTTGACAGATATGCTGGATTCTTCGTCGGTTTTTCGTTTCTTCCGAGCCGCTTGGTCCATTTGGGCAATCGCACTAGCTTTTGCGGTAGGTATATATTTATCCACTTTCTCATTAACCGGGGGCTCCAATGGTGTGGAGATCGGGATGCTACTTGCTGCCGGCATTCTTGGTGGAGGTCTAATTCGGGGTTTCCTCCGCGAAAGTTGGGTGACGATCGTTCTGGTGCTCGTTGTCGTAGCGGAAGGCTTCCTTCTTTCTCAATCACCCGTGCCGTGGTCTAAGCTCTGGCCGGTGTTGGTTCCCGCGAGCGCAATTGGTGTGATGGTCGGTAATGTCATTCGCTTAGGAATACGTGATAGCAAGCGGAAAGTTGTCCCTGACGTTTGGGTTGTCAATGGCGTTGTGGTTCCGCCTACGGAGCGGGCGAGGGCCACTTCTATCGCGGCGCTTTCGTCTTGGGACAGCGCCACGTCGGGTCGGTTTTTTGTAGAGCGTAACGGTGGGCTTTTCGAGGCCGTGGGAAGTCCGGTGACGGGTTTCATCGTGCATTGCACCGCTAATTTTCAGGAGGAAAGCGAGTGGCGGGTATTGGGTTTATTGGGAGGAGAAAAAGAGTCTGAGATTCACATTCCTTCGGGTCCTGCATTTGCCCCCAGCGGTGTTGTGGTCGACCTTGAAGTCGCGAGGATTGCCTTACTGGGGTTTTTCCACTATCGGGGGCCGGACCCAGGACTTCAGTGGGCCGTTGGGGATGCGGTCCTGGATCTGAAGTTCGGGTAGGACCACACATCTTCCCGATAACCGAGAAGAGATTGCTGCTTCTTTTGAGGCCGGACGTGAATATGAATTTGATACTGGTTGGTTTTCACGACTGGTATGGAGGACGTCTTGAGGCAGGGCTATTTAGTGCGAGACTATCGGTTGGTGAAGTGATGGTCGGATGTGCTTCGTGATCGAAGTTTCTTGATCGTGGCGACAAACTACCACTGAGTCTCTGAGCCGCGGTAGTGCGAGTGGGGCAGTTGAGGCACCACCCGCACGTACACGGCCACGGGTTTGGTGGACTCGGTGGCGGACCAGCTGAGGCGGGTGAGCACTGCGACGTGAGTTCCCTTTCTGTGGCTGCATTGGTAGCCTGCGTCGGGCTCGCTGTTTTCGTTTTCTTAAGTGTTCCGTGGGCTATGACGGGGATGTTTAACCGGAGCGGGAATGGGCTTCCGATGCAGATCGCGATGCTTCCTTGTCTGGTAGTTCTTCTGGCATCTGGGGACAGGGAGGAAAGCTGATGCGTATCACATGTGGAAAGGGTCGCGTGTAGGGACGTATGTCCTCCGAACTACCATTGTGGTAGACAGCGCCGCGGCCCAGTGGGTAATCGCGCAATCAATTCTGGTTGGACGGGCTTTTTCCCGGCTGGCGAGTTTCAGGATAGTGATATCAATCTCTCGATTGGCTTGTTGTGACGGAGACGAATGTTGTCTGGGAAATTTTTGTTTGTCAATTAAATGGTTTCGTGGAAGGAGATGAAGATAGATGGATTTGAGGACTGTTGATGGTGTAGGTGGAGGCGTTGCGGAGGTTTCAAATTCAGGTGGGCTGGGTGCGCCTCTTTATGGTGCGTCGTTTGGTCCGTCGGTGAAGCGGTTCTTTGCAAAGTATGCGAAGTTCGCGGGTCGCGCCTCGCGGAGTGAGTTCTGGTGGAGTCAGCTTTTTGTTTTCCTGGTGATGGTGGTGCCGTACATCGCCATGACGGTGGGGATCGTGGCCAGCACTGTCTGGGCTCAGCAGAACCCTATTGTGCAGTCAATGGGTTTCGATCCGGCCACGGGGCAGGAAGTGTTCTATGAGGGCGCTCCTGGGGTTGTGAACGCGCCTACTGGCGGTCTGATGGTGGTTGGTCTCATTCTTGTCGTTGTTCTGGGTTTGGCGCTCTTGGTGCCTCAGCTGTCGCTGCTCTGGCGGCGTCTGCATGATGCAAACCTGGCAGGTCCCTTTGCGTTCCTTGGGCTTGTTCCCTTTGTTGGCGGTCTGGTTGTTTTCATTTTGGCGTTGATGCCGTCCAAGGCCGAAGGACAGCGCTTCGATCCTCGATGACACGCGGCAGCTGAGGTTGTCACCGCCGCCCAGCTGGAGCATGCGGTGGGCCCAGGCCTTGTCGATGGGCCCGGCCGCGGCGGCCCTTGACCTGCTGGGAGCATCCGCAACGCCTTCCTGAACGCCGCGGAGGGGTCGATCGCGATCACCTGCACGGCCAGGTGCCGTTCCAGCGGTCGGGCGAACAGCCAGTCCCCGACGCCCTTGTGGTACTTCCGGGCGCCAGGGGAAGCGTTTAGGGCGGTGAAGGCTTGACCGTAGAGCGCATCGACAAGACGGCGGTTGCGGTTACCGCAGCAGTGTGCCTGCCTGCGCGAGCCGGAGGGGCATCGTGGATCTACGCGACATCCTGATTGACCAGCATGTGGACCCTGCGTCTCATGTTGCGGCGCACTCCGGTCTCAGTGATCATCGGCTGATTAAGCGATAGCCCTGTACTGATGGAAGCTCTTGCCTGATGTCTTTGGTCACCACTCGTGAGAACCTATCAATGTCGAACTCGTATTCAGTCCCGGCTTTGAAGGACGCAGCAACCTGGTCTTGATTATCGAAAGTCACTCCCGGAGAGACGTAGTTGCTGCCTCAGTTTGACGTCTCAACCAGAACCCCCACAGTCGATGCCGAACCCCGTGAACCGCCAGAACTCGTATTCGGTTTCGCCGCCGTTATCTCGCAACGAATGCTCTCAACACCAATCGAGTCCCACACCGGAAGCAACAGAACGAAAGCGCCATAACCCAGAAGTCCGAATCCGAGCAAGCTCCAATACCACTTCAGCGTCGGTCTCTTGGCAGTCTTGCCCGAGCCGACATTCGAAATCGTCATTGAATCCCCTATTCAGATCACCAGACAGTCGCCCTGAGGCCGCTGGAGGGGCCCAGTTGAGCCATTGTCCAAGCCCCCGACCCCAAACCTAGCGGACTGCTGAGCGCGCAGTGCTGAAGCGCTGCACGGGCTGGAAGTAATCAGACAGGAATCCTGCCAGCAGACCAACCAGGACAGGTCCTGCGGCCGGCTGGAGCGTGACTGGTCCAACGAAGTCCCGGATGTCCACTCTTATGTTGCGTCAGCCTCTCAAAACTTTGTCGGGGACCAGGAACGCCCTCGCTCCAGAGTGTCGGCCAGCTTGTCTACAACGCGGGCCGAATCGGCGCTTCCAACGTCCGCAAAAGGACCCCGCCCCGCCGTACAAGGTGAGAGCCTCTGCGGCCGCCTCTCGAAGACTGTTCGCATCTATGACGTCGGCGAACAGCCCGCCCAACCAGTCGGCAGTATGGGTCCGCCGCTCGTCGTGCTCTGTCCGGGCGACAGCGCGGAGATCTGCAACCACGGCGATGATGTCCTCTCGGATAGATTCAAAGCTCTGTCGCTCATTATTCATGGCGCCAATCCTACGGACGCCATCTAGCTGCACATGCGGCAGTCTGGTGCACTGCCATCTCCTGTGAGTGGGCGGTGATAATTCCATGGGGAAACTATCGCGCAAGCCTCAATCGACTCTGTTCCGCTGCTGACCGTTTCTGAGCCCGGTGCACTCAACGTGTAGCCGTTGGCAGCTGCGTCAACCAGATGCGCGCCTGATCTCATTGGGACTGCCCCGGCTTTTGTTGACTCGGGGTCTTAGGCCGCTGTGAGCGCGGTCCGGTTTATTGTTTCATATTCGATGGGCGTGAGTTTTCCCAGCCATCGATTGCCGTCGCTGGCGGTGAATCTCAAGACCGCTTCGAGCAAGTCGATTGCAAACTACGATTTGCTCCTCGCTGATGCCGGCGGAGAGCACCGGCAATCTGTGGCCGCTGCGTTACCGCTCGTGCCCTCAAGGTAAAGCGAAAGGCCCTGCTTCCCTTTGTTACAAAGGAAAGCAGGGCCTTTCTCACTGGCGGTGACGGTGGGATTTGAACCCACGTTGGCTTTTACACCAAACAACATTTCGAGTGTTGCACCTTCGGCCGCTCGGACACGTCACCAACCTGACTAGGGTACCGGAGTATGGCGTCCATTCCCAAAACGGGCCAGCTCTCAGGCCCCCGGCGATGTCGGTTTTGTGGGAACGAATGTGGCCGCGGTGCAGGCGGAGGAAGCGGTTGAGACTGCTGTCGCTGGGTCACGCAACCCGGGCATAAGCGCCGTCGAAACTTTCCCCAGCGCACGCAGCCCGCTAGATTCATCAGCAAGATGACTACTTCACGTCCGCCGATCCACGCGACCGCCTATTGGACTACAGCCAAGGAGCACGGTGAGCTCCGGCCGGAGGAGCTGCCCGCGCCAGGCCCCGGCCAAGCGCTTGTCCGCGCCCTTTACTCCGGCATCAGCAAGGGCACCGAGATGGTGGTCCACCATGGCTCGGTCCCGCCCCGCGTGGCCAAGGAAATGGCCGCTCCGCATCAGGAAGGCCAGTTTCCGGGGCCCGTGAAGTTCGGCTACCTGTCCGTCGGGGTTGTCGAAGCTGGGCCGGCCGGGTGGATAGGCCAGCGGGTGTTCTGCCTGAACCCGCACCAGGACCGGTACGTTGTTCCCCTTGATGCCCTCACCAAAATCCCCGACGGCGTTCCCTCCCGCCGTGCGGTGCTGACCGGAACTGTGGAAACAGCTATCAATGCCCTGTGGGAGGCCGGGCCGAGGCTGGGGGACCGGGTGGCGGTGGTGGGTGCCGGCCTGGTGGGCGGCATGGTCGCCACCCTGTTGAGGACCTTTCCCCTGCAGCGGCTCCAGCTCGTAGACCTGGATCCCGGCCGGCGACAGTTGGCAGCCACGCTGGGAGTCGAATTTGCCCACCCGGATGACGCCCTTGAGGACTGCGACGTTGTGTTTCACTGCTCCGCGTCCCAGGAGGGGCTTGAGCGCAGCCTCCAGTTGGCGGGCGATGAGGGCGACGTCATTGAGATGTCCTGGTATGCCAACAGGGAGGTTACGCTCCCACTGGGAGAGGACTTCCACGCGCGCCGGCTGTCCATCAGGGCAAGCCAGGTAGGGGTAGTAGCACGGGCCCGGCGCCACCGCAGGACCAACGCCGACCGCCTGGACCTGGCAGTCTCACTCCTGACGGATCCGGTGTTCGATGCCTTCATCACCGGAGCGTCACCGTTCTCGGAGCTGCCCGAAACGGTCCAGGGACTGGCTAACGGCTCCCTGGATGCGTTATGCCACGTCATCGAATACCCCCAAGACCGAAATCTCCAGGACCCAACCCGCGAAGACCAGAGGTAGCCATGTTCAGCCTGACCGTCCGCCGCCACTTTATGATCGCCCACAGCCTCCCGCGGGAGGCCTTCGGCCCCGCCCAGGCCCTGCACGGGGCAACGTTTGTCGCTGAGGTGACCTTTCGCCGTCGGACGCTCAACAATGACGCCATAGTGCTGGACATCGGCGCCGCGGGAACCATCATCGAGGAGGTGCTGGCTGGCCTCAATTACCGCAACCTGGACGAGCACCCGGATTTCGAAGGCAAGCTCACCACCACCGAGGCGCTGGCGGAGTACATTGCCCGGTCAGTGTGGGAAAAGCTGAAGAAGGACGACGACGGCGGCCAGCTTGCCGGGATCGACGTCACCTTGCGCGAGAACCCCGACGCCTGGGCCACCTACTCGCTGGACCTCACCGCCTGATCCCAATGCGCCCCCTCCGGCTCCTCGTACCAGCCAACATCCGCCACAACTCCGGGGGCAATGTTTACAATGCCCGCCTGGTCCAAGGTCTGAAAACCTTGGGTGTCGAGGTGGAGGTGCTGGCGGTCGAGGGTTCCTGGCCGGACTCCACTGCGAAAGAACGACGGCGGCTGGGCAGCTTGCTGGGCGCTTGGGCACCTGAAGCCCCGATCAAGTCCGTCGTGACGGTAGTCGACGGACTTATCGCCATGGGAGCCCCCGACGAATTGGAGTTCGCCGCCAAAGCCCGGCGGGAGACCTGGGTGCTGGTGCACATGCCGGCGCCCGCGCATCACGGGTGGGAGGCACGGGCCTTACGATCGGCATCGGGAATAGTCTGCACCAGCAGTTGGGCGGCCGGTGTCCTGGAAAGACGCCACGGTTTACGGGGATTGCGCGTCGCACTTCCCGGGACCGACCCCGCGCCCGTTGCTGACGGCTCCGTCCCGCCGCACATCCTCACCGTGGCCGCGCTCCTGCCCAACAAGGACCAGTTGCTGACCGTTGAAGCCCTGGCGAAGATCAAGGACCTCGAGTGGACGGCAGCGCTGGTTGGATCGGACACCGCCGACCCTGGGTATGCGCGCCTGGTGCAGGCCGCGGTTGCGGCGAACGGGCTGGAAAACCGGGTAGGGCTGGCCGGAGAGCTGAAAGGCCAGGCGCTCGAAAGCGAGTGGAACCGTGCAAACCTGAGCGTCCTGGTTTCCCGCGCGGAGGCTTTCGGCATGGTGGTCACGGAATCGCTGGCGCACGGCCTCCCGGCAGTTGTCCGCGCAGGAACAGGTGCTGTGGAAGCCCTCACCTTTGCTGCCCCGGGAGAGGGCGGAAGTATCCGCTTCCCCGGCGCGGCCGTGCAATTTCCGGGAACTGATGATCCGGGAAACCCCGCCGTGCTGGCCCAAGTCCTACGGCGCTGGCTGCTGGACAGTGAAACCAGGGAGACTTGGCGCGCCACGGCGCTGGACACGAAGGACCGGTTGCCCGGCTGGGACAAGACGGCCGCGAACGTGTTGGATATTCTCGGCGGCTAAACGCCAGGCCGGGGCACAAGCAGGCGAAAGCGGCTACAACCGCGTGCGGTGCCCCACAAAGAAGTCACGCAATAACCCGCCGCATTCGTCTTCGCGAACCCCTGCGTAAACCTCAACCCAATGATTAAGCCGCCGCTCCCGCAACACGTCGAACACCGATCCCGCAGCTCCGGCCTTTTCGTCCCAGGCCCCAAAAACAACCCGGGGAATCCGCGCCAGGACAATCGCCCCAGCACACATGGCGCAGGGCTCCAGCGTCACCACCAGCGTGCAGTCGGCCAGCCGCCACCCGTCCCCGCTGCCGCCGCCGGCCATCGACAGCCCGCGCAGCCGGGCCGCAGCCTCGCGGATGGCAACCACCTCAGCATGGGCGGTGGGGTCCCCCAGCTCCTCGCGCTGGTTTCGTCCCGAACCCAGCACACCGCCGTCGGGCCCTATCACCACAGCGCCTATCGGTACGTCCTCCGTAGCAAGGGCACGGCGGGCCTCCGCCAGGGCAAGGCCCATCCAGGCGTCATGTTTATTTTCAGCGGAGACCATGGCTCAATGATAGTTTCGAAGGATACCCAGGGCCCGTGACGTACACCGCCGGGAGGCACAATGAGCACAGTCCGAGACCGCGTGGACAAGTGGATCAAGCCCTATGCCGTCCTGTGGCTGACCATGATCATCGGCGGTGCGCTGGTGCTCGCCATGGCCCTGCTCGGAGCCGAGGTCTACTCGGACGTCGTGGACGAGGAGGGACTGGCGAGCCTTGATATTCCTGCGCTTGAATATTCCCAATCACTGCGGAACCCCGAGGCCAGCGCGTTCGCCACCGGCTTCACCAACGTGGGCGGCGGCATCGGCATGCCCATCGTCGCGGGCGTCCTGACGGCATGGCTGACGCTCCTGAGCCGAACCTGGCGGCCCATCGTCCTGGTGGGCGGCGCGTCACTCGTTTCCACCACGGCCACTACCCTGGGCAAGGGCCTGGTGGGCCGGACCCGGCCGGACCACTCCGAAGCAGTCCCCCCCTTCGAGACCTCACCGTCTTTTCCCAGCGGCCACACCCTGAATACAACAGTGGTGATCGGCGTCCTGGTGTACCTCATGTGCCTCCAGTTCCAGATGCTCTGGGCCAGGATCACTGCCATCACCGCCGGCGTCATATTCATCATCGCCATGGGCCTGAGCCGGGTTTTCCTGGGGCATCACTGGATGACGGACGTCATGGCCGGGTGGTTCCTGGGCCTGGCCTGGGTGTGCATGGTGATCCTTGCCCACAGGCTCTTCCATCTGATGCGGAAGCGGGAGCATGCCGGCCCCGCCCCCACCTTCGAGCATCCCGTCCTTCGGGAGGACCACAGCCCGGAGCAGCTCCGGGGCAGCGCGGGGACCTCCCAGAGCAACGACGCCGGCAGTCCGGAAGGGCGCGACGGGGGTTCCTCGCGGACTGGTGCGGGAGGCTGACAGCGGAAGGGCACGGGCAGCCGGGTGATAGTTTTGACCCATGCGCACTCTCGTTGTGGACCACCCGCTGGTCGCTCATAAGCTCACGGTCCTGCGGGACAAGAACACCCCGTCTCCGGTCTTCCGGCAGCTGACGGAGGAGCTGGTGACACTCCTTGCCTACGAGGCCACCCGCGAGGTGCGCACCGAGCCTGTCACCATCGAAACGCCGGTCAGCACCACCGTGGGCACCGCATTCACCAAGCCCACGCCGCTGGTGGTCCCTATCCTGCGCGCCGGCTTGGGCATGCTCGAGGGCATGACCAAACTCGTTCCCACCGCAGAGGTCGGCTTCCTGGGCATGGCCCGGGACGAGGAGACCCTGGACATCATCACCTACGCCGAGCGCCTCCCCGAGAACCTCACGGACCGTCAGATCTTTGTCCTGGACCCCATGCTCGCCACCGGCGGAACCTTGCGCGAAGCCATCAAGTTCCTCTTCAAGCGCGGCGCTTCGGACGTAACCTGCATCTGCCTCCTCGCCGCCCCGGAAGGCCTGGCGAAGCTTGAGGAGGAACTCGCGGACGCCAACGTAACCATCGTCCTGGCTTCAATCGACGAAAAGCTCAACGAGAAGTCATACATCGTCCCCGGACTTGGGGACGCGGGCGACCGCCTTTACGGCATCGCGGGGTAGTCCTCAAGCCTTTTGCATTCCGCGCCGCGTCGCTAGCCTGTGCGGATGGACTGGAAACTGGAACTTGTGTATGTCCCTGTGTCAGACGTGGACCGCGCCAAGGATTTCTACGTCAACAAGGTAGGGTTCAATGCCGACTTTGATGAGCGGCCCACGGATTCGATCCGCTTTGTCCAGCTGACGCCGCCGGGCTCGGCCTGCTCGATCTGCATCGGGGAGGGGCTTACGGACGCACCTCCGGGCACCGGCTCCAACCTCCAGCTCGTGGTAAACGACATCTCTGCCGCGCACCAGCATCTGAAAAACAACGGGGTAGACGTCAGTGACGTCGACATACAGGACTGGGGCCACTTTGTGTACTTCGCAGATCCCGACGGCAACAGGTGGGCCGTCCAGTACATCCCCGGCCGCGGCGCCTGACTTACTGCGACGGGCGGGTCATTTTTCCGGCTTTGAGGTCGGTCATGGTTCACATACGCCGGGCGGCCCGCCCCTCGAGAAGGTGCGGGCCGCGCCGGCTGATGTGTCCTGTGGAACCGGTGTGCTTAGTACCAGTTGTTCGACAGGTGAAAGTTCAGCGCACCACACGGGGACTGGTAGCGCTCCTGGATGTAGTCCAGGCCCCAGTTGATCTGGGTGCGGTAGTTGGTGCGGTAGTCCGCGCCGGCGCTGGCCATCTTCTCGGCCGGCAGGGACTGGACGATGCCGTAGGCGCCGCTGCTCGGGTTGGTGGCCGTGGTGGTCCAGTCCGATTCCTTGGTCCACAGTGTCTTCAGGCACTGCATCTGGTCAGGAGCCCAACCGTAGCTTCCCAGCTTGCTGGCCGCATAAGCCTGGGCGCCGGCGGGATCATTGACCGCGACGACGGGGGCAGGCTTGGGCGCCGGTGCACGCTTCGGTGCAGGTTTTGGTGCCGGTGCAGGCTTGGGAGCGGGTGCCGGTGCGGCTTTCGGAGCCGGTGCGGGCTCGGCCGCCTGCGGAACCACGTTGATTTCCGGCAGGGCTGGAGCAGCAGACTCCGGCGCGGGATTCGCCGTGATCTCGCTCTTCTCGATGCTGAGGCTGGCTTGCGCCTCGGCGGCCTGCGTCTCGGTGGCTGCTACGCGGATGCTGGTTTCCGTAGCCTGCCCTGCAGCGCCCACCCCGATGAGGAGTGCGCATGACGCGGCCACCACGGCGGCGCGCTTGCCGAAGGAAGGGATTTTGCCGGTTTCCGGTGCGGCCTGCGGTGCAGACTCGTTTTTCGGGCGTGGCTGTGCCAGGAACTTGAACATGATGAATCGCCTCTCACACCTGCGGAGTTAGCTGTCGGGTTCGGATGAGGGCATCCGGCCAGACGGAAAGATCACGTGCTGGCTTAACCCCAAGGGCAATCAGTGCCCGGGACGGTGGGTCCCCCGCCTCTGCCTTGGTTCAAGAGGAATCCGGGAAGTGGCAGAGCTTGGCGTCATCCGGATATACGGCCCGAACGGGAACCGTACCTAATCGACGGTACAGGAATTCAAAGCACAAGTCACATTTTGGTAACAGAGATCACGACGGCGGCGCGTCGCCTTGCCGAAAGGCTCGCAGGAACGGCACTGCCAAGGCAAGCCCGTGCGCCGCGGCTGTGACGTCACCGTTACCCTCGCCGTTGACCACAACGGGCTCGTCCGGACGCTGCAGCTGCCAGTTGTACCCGGGCGCCATCACCTTTTCGTCTCTGACGCTTTCGATCACCAGCTACGAGAGGTCCACCTCGCTGAGCTTGAGAGGCTGGCCCTCATCGAGCCGGGCCAGCAGGAGCAGATCTTCTACCGAAGCGGTCATCCGCTCCGACTGGCTCTGCATACGGGCCAGCGACTTTGCGCCGTCGAACCCCGGGAGCATCACGTCAAGAACCAGGACGTTCGGGCGGAAGTCCTTGGCCAGCTTTACGGCCTCAGGGCCCTCCGCAGCCACCGCCACTGATGAGCCGGCCATTCGCAGGCCCATGCTCATCAGCTCGGAAAGGGTTGACTCGTCGTCGACCACCGGGGCGCGGATGGGGCATCCGCCCGGGCGGGAGGGCTGGGGGCGATCGATCGGTGAGCCGCGGCTATGGGTTCCCGCGCCTCGCGAGCTCGTTGTTCCTGAGGCGGAGGACGAGGCATTTTCACTGTCCAAAGCCCGTGCCGCTGGACAGGAGGCCCCGCACGGCTGGGCGATTCCGGCATTCCCGGTGCATCTGAAGAAAAAGCTCGTTGACAAGGGCAGGCCCGAATTTTGTTCACCGTCGGCAGCCCGCTGGACAGAAAACCGGGGAAATGATCAGTAATCTGACCATTCGTCAGAATCGTGATCTGCAGCACATTAAGCGCTTTTGTCTCAATATGCGGACCAAGGCGTCCATTGTTACTTGCAAGTTAGCATTGTTACGCTGCACACTTCCATTGTGAACAAGAACTCAACAGCACCTGCAGCCGCAGACTATTGGCCCAGCACATCAGCTGCTGCCGACATGCGCTGTTGTCGAATGTACGCCTGATCTTCCCACCCCTTGAAGTTCGTAGGCATACGCCCCCCAGCCCAGCGTCGGGCGTCCCTCCCCAATCCATTGCGGGGAACCCAGCATTCGAGCCGCGATGACGGCCATTCACATTGAGGTAAGCATTCCATGTCAGTTGCATCCGGATACGTCCACATTTCTGTCCGTAACGCCGCCAAGGGTGGCCAGCCGTCCGGCCTCCGCCCCGGCTTCGGACCGCGCACGTCGCTCGCTCCCGCAACTTCGGGAAGCAGCTTCCCTGGCCCGGGATACGGCCCCCAGGCCTACAACCCCAACTCCTACGGCCAGCTCCGCGCCGTCCCGCCGTCGGAGTCCGCGCCGGTCACCGCTCCAACCCCTGTAGTGGCCGGGCCGAACCCGGTCCGCCCCGTGGCCAACGACAACGTTGCGCGTGGATTCGTTCTGTACATGGGAATCGATGAGGAAACCGCGGCAGCCGCAGGTACTTCCATCGCCAAGCTCGCCCAGGAAATCCGCGCCTACGCCCAGTCCCTGGTAACCGGAGCCGAGAGCTACGCCGCTGTCGCCGTCGCCCCGGCCGGCACCCCCGGCTCGGCCCTCGACGTCGTCCGCTCGACTTTCGGTGACCCTACGGTCAACACCCGTCAGCGCACAGAAACCCCCCGGCCGCAGCAGCCCCAGGAACCGCGTCCCTCGGGTGTCCTGATCGACCTCGCCCGTCGCGAAGTGCACCTTGATGGTGAATCCCTGAACCTGACGTTCAAGGAGTTCGAGCTCCTGAACTACCTGGTGGAAAACGGCACCCGCACCGTGGGCCGGGACGAACTGCTCGAAGGCCTGTGGCGGAACGCCGAAGAAGTACCCAACGAGCGCACCATCGATGTCCACATCCGCCGCCTCCGCTCCAAGCTCGGCCGCCTCGCCAACACCGTGCGCACCGTCCGCGGCCAGGGCTACCGGTTCTACGAGCACCCGGAGGTTGTTGTCTGGGCCGCTCCGGAATACTCGATCTAACCTTTACTGTTTGACGCCTTAGGGGCGGCACCCGTCTACTTGGCCCTCTCCAGGCATTAGCCCCTGCGGCTGGGGTTGAGGCTGGCATTAGGCTTGGGCCATGAGCCAGCACCATCTTCGACGCCTTGTGATCATGCGGCATGCCAAGGCCGACTGGCCTGGTGGTGTGGCGGATCATGAACGGCCGCTGGAGGAGCGGGGCCATCGGGAGGCGCCGCTTGCCGGTCGCTGGCTGCTTAAGCACAACGTTGTTCCGGACTTCATCCTGTGCTCAAGTGCCCTGCGGACCCGCCAGACCTGCACTTGGGTGTGTTCTGAACTGGGGGACAAGGCGCCTACGCCCAAACTCGAGGACGGACTCTATGCGGCGTCGGCCCTTAGCATGCTCACGGTGGTCAACCACGTGCCGGATACGGTGACAACGCTGATGCTGATCGCGCACTTGCCGGGCGTGCAGGACCTTGCCATGCACCTTGCCTCCCGTGATTCTGACCATGACGCCTACATGGATGCCGCCACGAGGTACCCCACCAACGCGCTCACCGTCCTCGAAACGGAGAAGTCCTGGGCGGAGCTGGACGGGCAGGATGCGCGGATCACGAGGTTCAAGGTGCCGCGGTCCCACTAAGGCGGGCTATTTCCTCGGTGCGGGACGGCGCACCGGCTGCTTCACCGCACCTTGCCGGGCGGCGTTCTGTTGCGCACCCTGCCTCGCGGCAGTGCCGCCGCGGGGAGTGGTCCTGACGCCAGCAGCCCGGGCTTGTTGAGCGCTGCGCCGGCGCCCTGGCCACAGGGCGCCCGTGAACAGTGTCCCCAGCGCCGTCAGCAGGGAGAGCGCCGCAAGGAAGAAGTAGTTGTCCGGATCCGAGGTGGGCAGCGGGGTGCCGAACAGCGAGGTCTGATCGGCGAAGGCCAGTTCCCAGGTGCTCAGGAAAGCGATCGCTCCCGCCAGAGCCAGGCTCGTGGATAAGCCAGCGACGGCGAGCATCAAGAAGCGACGGCGGCGGAGTATCTCCATAAGGCAGGCGAGGCAGGCGAGACCGAGGACGCCGAGGAAGGCGATGAACACTGGCTCCGCCAGCGTCATGCCCGTCAGGACCAGCAGCCCCGCAGCCACAATGCCGGCGATCACCGCAAACTTTCCGCTGTTCCCCATGTGACGCATGTTCACCATCATCCCCGAGGAGGGGATTGCTTCAGCACGTAGCCGCGCATGATGGCCATGATTGCTGCAACACTTTGGTCACGCGTGCGCTCCGGGTTGTAGGTTTGCCGGTCAAGCCCCACCACGAAGCACGCGCCAAAAATTGCTGTTTCCAGGCTGCCCCG
Organism: Arthrobacter sp. V1I9; assembly: GCF_030817075.1. NCBI lineage: Bacteria > Bacillati > Actinomycetota > Actinomycetes > Micrococcales > Micrococcaceae > Arthrobacter > Arthrobacter sp. V1I9. The sequence goes on along the minus strand of NZ_JAUSYU010000001.1, from coordinate 3,129,059 downwards.
CGAAACGGACCGATCCACCGGGTAGGCCTGGGCGACGTTTTCCACCGCGTCGCCGATGACTGCCAGGAGCTCGGCGCGCAGGAGCGTAAACGTCCCCTGCCACTCGCTCGGGGTACGCCAGTTCTCGCTGACCCAGAGCCGGGCGAAGGAGGGGTATTCAGCCATGAAGTCCATGGCCTGGCCGATCATTGCCTCCATTGCCAGCAAGGGGTCTTGGCGGGTGCCTGCGTCTGCTGGCCCGCCCTCGGGCAAAGCTCGGTCTGGCGCCGCAAGGAGGCGCGCCTTGAGGATATCCACGCCATGGCGCAGCAGTTGGGCGATGAGGTCCGATTTGCTGCCAAAGTTGTAGTAGACGGTTCCCTTGGAGACGCCCGCCGCAGCTGCGATCTCGTCAACGGTTACTCCGGCCGCGCCGCGCTCACCGATCAGCTCCATGGAAGCGTCAAAGAGCTTCTGCCGGGTAGCAGTAGTCCGGGCAGGACGCAGTTTTTTGGCCGGCTCCAGGTCCTCCTTCCCTGGCTCGGAATTCCGGGAGCTCATAGTGCTATCTCCGGTTTCAGCGTCTTGAGCGTCCAGTACTTGCCCTTGCGCACGGCGAGGGTGGACATCACCAGCCCCAGTGCTGTGTACCCCGCAAGTCCCAGCACGGTTGGAACATTCATCGATAGGTCAGCTCCGTAAATAAGGTGCCGCATTCCAGTGACCACGTACCCCATGGGCAGGATTTCGTGCACCACATGGAGGGGCTGTGGTGTGGTCTGCCAGGGGAAAGTACCGCCGGAGGACACCAGTTGCAGGACCAAAAGGATCAGCACCACAAGTTTGCCCGGGGAGCCCAGCAGCGCCACGGCGCCCTGGATGATGGCGCTGAAGGCCGTGGCCGCAGCCAGCATAAAGAGCCACATCAGGACCGGATGGGCGGGGTCGAGGTTCAGTGCGAGGTTGACCACCAGGGTGAGGAGGGTGGCCTGCACCGCCGAGACGGCCAGGAAGGGCAGCCAGCCGCCAAGGGCGATTTTCCAGGAACGGGCGTTGGAGGCCAGTGCGCGCTGGGTGAGGGGCCGCATTGCCTGGATCAGCATAAAGATGCCGATCCACAGGGCGAGGGTTAGGAAAAACGGTGCAAGCCCGGCCCCATAGGATCCCGCCTTCGCCTGGGAGATGTTGCTGACGGCCACGGGGTCGGCGATAACGCGGGACAGGTTGCTCTTTTGGGCGTCGTCCCGGTTGGGCACCTGTCCTGCACCCTTGCCGATCTCGTCGGCGAGGGTCCTGGAACCTTCTGCGGCCGAGCCCGCGCCTTCCTCGAGCTGTGCTGCACCGGCGTCGAGCCTGCGCGCTCCCTCCGCCACTGCGCCGGCGCCGTCCACTGCCGACTGCTCCCCGGTGGCCAGCGTCGCGGCGCCGGTGTGGAGCTGGTCAGCACCACCGGAGGCCTCGGCGATGGCATCTCTCAGCGCGGGGGTGCCGGCGGCCAGTTCTGCCGCACCTACGCTGACGGCCTCGGCGCCGTCTGCCAGCTGCTGGATCTGTGCAACGTCTGTCTGGATTTTCGTTTTGGCTGCCGCCACCGGGCTGGAGGCGGCCACCGAGTCGAAGTCGGCCAGGATGCTGTCCGCCTGCGCCTGGGTAAGGACCCCGGAAGCAATCAGCCTGTTGTTTGACTCCACCACGCGGGCGCGAAGTCCCTGGTCCGCCGCCTCCAGCTGGGCGGCCACGTCCTGGACCCTGGTGTTCAGCTGCGCGTTTCCGGCGGCCACCTGCGCGGCACCCGCTGCCAGTGTCCGGGAGTCGCCGGGCAACGTTGCCGTCTTGTCTTTCAAAACGGAGAGTCCGGTGCTCAATTGGCCGGCGCCATCGGTCAGCTGGTTGGCCCCATCGCGCAGTTTGAGCTGGCCCGCGTACAGCTCACCGGCTCCGCTGCTCAGGCCGGCGGTTCCCTCGTGAAGGGTGGCAGAGCCGTCGCGGAGGGCCGCCGCTCCATCGGCGAGTTGGCCGGCGCCGTCTGCCGCCTTGACCATCTGCGTGTGGATGCTGCCGAAGCCCGTGAGCAGCCGGTTGGCTGTTTCTTCTCCAACGTGGGCTGCAACGGTGCTGTGCACGGAGGTGGTCAACTTGTCCACGATGGTGCTCAGCAGGTAGTTGTTGGCGTCATTGGTGGTGACGTTGAGCATGGCCTGGCTGGCGGAATCAAAGCTGCCGGGGGATATGAGGTGGGCGGAAAAGTCCTGCGGTATCTTCAGTGCGAAGGCGTACTTTCCGCTGGCGACGCCCTCGTCCGCCTCTTTCCCGCCCGCTACGGGAATCCAGTGGAAGACATTGCCGTCCACTAGGCTGTCGGCCACTTCCCTGCCCGCCTGGAGTTCCGATCCGTCGCTGGCGTCGGCACCGGCGTCCTCCATCACCAGGGCGGCGTCGATCTGGTCCAGGTTGCCGTACGGGTCCCAGTTGGCATAGAGGTATACCGCGCCATACAGCAGGGGGACCAACGTCAGCGCGAGGATGGTCAGCTTCGGCAGCAGCCCACCGGTCATCCGCTTGAGTTCGGAGCGGGCCAGCCGCAGTATCGTCACTTGGCATCCTCACGTTCGAGGGCGGCTTCACTCGTACCCCCGTGGTTTTCCGTCCCGGCTTCCGACTCGGGTGGGAGCCCGCGGGGCACCGCATTGCCAATCGCAACGACGGGCCCGGACCACGACGACGGCAGGGCAGCTACCGTAGCGACGACCGCGAGCGGACGCCCGGCGTCGGACGCCAGCTCCTGAAGGCGCGGCAGCCAGCTGCCTGAACCGGCGCTGTGCCGGTCGGGGGAGTCGACCACCAGCAAGTCCGTATGCGGGTTGGCCAGCGCCAGCGCCGTCAGGAGCTCCAGCCGGCGGGAAGGAGCGAGCTGCTCGGTCCACAGGTCCGCGATGTCCTCAAAGCTGTTCACCTTCAGCCATGGACTGCTGAGCAGGGCGCCCCGGTAGCGGCGGGGGATCAGGGCCAGGTCCTCCGTCACCAGGTCGCGCACACTCAGGTGCCGCTCGGGCTCATTAACGCCCGGGGCATCCACCAGTGCGCTCGCCATGCGGAGCTGTCTAATCCCGCGGCGGCCGTCCCAGCTGACGCAGCCCTTACAGGCTTTCATCCTGCCGCTGATCACCAGGGCCAATGCCGTGCGATGGTCCTGCCGTTCCCCGGAAACGAGGGTCAGCTCCCCGCGGCTGGCCTGGAGGGACGTCGCCGGGAGCAGGGGGTCCCGGCGGCCGTGGACGTGGAGCTGCTGAGCTAGGAGCAAGGGGGGCGCCTTTCGCCGACGTGTTCAGCACCCATCCTAATCAAACTGACCGGTCAGTTCAAATAATCCTACAGCCCGTACTTTTCGAGGAGCCGCAACCAGACCTCGCTAACAGTGGGGTAGGAGGGGACCGCGTGCCACAGCCGGTCCAGCGGCACTTCGCCCACCACCGCGATGGTGGCTGCGTGCAGGAGTTCCGCCACATCCGGCCCGGCGAAGGTCGCACCCAGGAGAACTTTGTGGTCCTCGTCTATGACCAGTTGCGCCCACCCCTCGTAATTCTCGGAATGCAGCGAGGACCCCGCCACCTGGATAGGCAGTTCCACGGAAGAAGCGTTGTAGCCGTCCTTTTGTGCAGTTTCCAGGGTGCGTCCGACCGCGGCGAGTTCCGGGTCGGTGAAGACAACACTGGGTACGGCGTGCTCGTTGGCAGTCTGCGCGAAGCGGCTCCAGTCGTGGGCTGCGCCTTCCAGTTCCCCCTTGGCCCGGGCGGCGATGGCGTCTCCCGTGGCGCGGGCTTCGTACTTTCCCTGGTGGGTAAACAGGTTCTTTCCGGCGGCGTCGCCTACTGCGTAGAGCCAGGACCCGCCGCCTGGAACTCCTTCCACCAGCCCCGAATTGTCAACCCTCAGGGCGAGGTGCCCTGCCTCATTCGGGTCGAGTCCCAGGCTCTCCAGCCCCAGGCCTTGCAAGGCCGGATGTCGCCCTGTGGCCACCAGGACCTTTTCGGCGGTAACGCTGGAACCGTCACCGAGTTGCAGGCTCAGCGTCCCGTCGTCGTTCTCGCGGATGCTTTCCGTAGACGTGTTGAGCCGGATCTCCACGCCGTCGGCACGCAGCCCGGCCGCGACCAGGCCTGCTGCTTCCGCCGGGAATTTCCCGAGCAGCCCGCTCCGTGCCACCAGCGTTACTGTTGAACCCAGCCGTGCGTAGGCTTGGGCCAGTTCTGTCCCGGCTACGCCGCCACCCAGCACTGCCAGCCGCGGCGGCACTTCCTTGGCCGAGGTTGCCTCCCGTGTGCCCCACACCTGCACGCCCTGAAGCCCCTTGACGGGGGGAGTGTTGGGCGCTGAACCAGTGGCCAGCACCACCGCATGACGGGCCTGAAGCTGGTAGGAGTTGCCGTCGAGGCCTGCGACTTCAACCGACTTCGGCGCAGTCAGCCATGCATGGCCGCGGATCAGTTCGATGCCGGTGTCCTCCACCCACTTGACCTGACCGTCATCCTGCCAGTTGGATGCGAGAACGTCCCTGCGCCTCAGCACGGCTGCAGCGTCAAGGGTCCGCGTCACTGCTTCCTTGGCTCCCGGGGCGGTCTGCGCTCCGTGGAGGGCGGCGCCGGGGCGGAGCAGGGCTTTTGACGGCATGCATGCCCAGTAGGAGCACTCGCCGCCCACGAGTTCCGCTTCCACCAACACGGCGGTAAGGCCGCCCTGCACCACCCGGTCCGCTACATTTTCCCCTACGGCGCCTGCGCCGATCACTACAACATCAAATTCACGCGAAATTGCCTCGGGCATCATGGGGAAAGCCTACGCCGGGGATCTGACGCGGGGGCCGCATCGGGAAAGGCACGCGGCCGCCAGTTGCGTAACTTTTGGCGGCGCCGGGTTGCTGATCCTGGGGCGCGGGTGCGAAGCAGCAGCCGGCACAATGCAAAAAGGTCCGCACCGGCGAACCGGTGCGGACCTTGTCTGTGCGCCCAAAGGGATTCGAACCCCTGACCTTCTGTTCCGTAGACAGACGCTCTATCCAGCTGAGCTATGGGCGCATATTGTGTCCCGGGAGAAGAACCGCTCTCCCTGAACCTCGAATTACTTTACGCGAGGGTTGGCCGCGATGCCAAATCGAGAGGCCTGTAATCTCGGCAACTAGACCGGTATAGGTGACCTTCATCACTTTATTGTACGATTTGAGCCTGGAATTCCTTGAATTCGCGCGGAAACGCGTTTTGACGGCCCTTAATGCTCAGCATACGTCCAAAAAACCCGCGTGGTCCGGACCATAGCATTTAGCACACACCGATGAACCCGAGGAAGGGAACCGAAATGGGCGATCTGGCGCAGAAGCCGCTGCTTGACAACGCACCCACCACACATGCCGGTCTGCTGGCATGGGTCGAAGAGGTTGCTGAGCTTACGCAGCCGGACCGCATCTACTGGGTTGACGGCTCGGAAGAGGAGAACACCCGCCTGACGGACGAGCTGGTGGCGGCAGGAACACTGACCCGGCTGAACCAGGAACTGTTCCCCAACTCGTTCGCGGCATTCTCCGATCCGGCCGACGTGGCCCGCGTGGAGGAGCAGACCTTCATTTGCTCCGAGAAGGAGCATGACGCGGGCTTCACCAACAACTGGATGGCGCCGGCAGAAATGAAGGACAAGCTTCGCGGCCTGTTCGCCGGATCCATGCGCGGCCGGACCATGTACGTCATTCCGTTCGTTATGGGCCACCTCGACGCCGAGGACCCCAAGTTCGGCGTCGAAATCACGGACAGCGCGTACGTTGTCGCCTCGATGCGCATCATGGCGCGCATCGGCACCGACGTCCTGAACCGCATCACCGAAACGAATGCGTTCTACGTCCCCGCCCTGCACTCCCTGGGCGCGCCGCTGGAGCCCGGCCAGGCTGATGTCCCCTGGCCCTGCAACCCGGACAAGTGGATTGTCCACTTCCCCGAGGAGCGGTCCATCTGGTCCTTCGGCTCGGGCTACGGCGGAAACGCGCTGCTGGGCAAGAAGTGCTACGCCCTGCGCATCGCCTCTGTCATGGCACGCGATGAGGGCTGGCTGGCCGAGCACATGCTGATCCTCAAGCTCACCTCGCCCGAACAGAAGACGTACTACGTCTCCGCTGCCTTCCCGTCCGCCTGCGGCAAGACCAACCTCGCCCTCCTTGACCCCACCATCCAGGGCTGGAAGGTTGAAACCCTCGGCGACGACATCACCTGGATGCGGTTCGGCAAGGAAGGCGAACTGCGCGCCGTCAACCCCGAAGCAGGCCTTTTCGGCGTAGCCCCGGGCACGGGCTGGGGCACCAACCCCAACGCCATGCGCGCCATCGCCAAGGGCAACAGCATCTTCACCAACGTGGCGCTGACCGACGACGGCGGTGTCTGGTGGGAGGGCATGACGGACGAGGTGCCTGCGCACCTTACCGACTGGCAGGGCAACTCCTGGACCCCGGACTCGGACAAGCCCGCCGCACACCCCAACTCCCGTTTCTGCACGCCCATCGACCAGATCGACATGCTCGCCGAGGAGTACCACAGCCCCAACGGCGTGGAGCTTTCCGCCATCCTGTTCGGCGGCCGGCGCAAGACCACCATTCCGCTGGTCACCGAAGCCCGCAGCTGGTCAAACGGCATCTTTATGGGCGCAACGCTGTCCTCGGAAACCACTGCAGCCGCAGCAGGTGCCGTCGGAGTGGTGCGCCGCGACCCCATGGCCATGCTGCCCTTCATCGGCTACGACGCAGGCGACTACCTGAACCACTGGGTTAACCTCTCGGCCAAGGCCAACCCCGAGCGGCTGCCCAAGATCTTCCTGGTCAACTGGTTCCGCCGCAACTCCGAGGGCGGCTTCGCCTGGCCCGGTTTTGGCGACAACGCCCGCGTCCTCAAATGGGCCATCGAGCGCCTCGAGGGCAAAGCGGAAGCCGTGGAGACTCCCATCGGTTTCGTGCCCACCGGCGACGCGATCGACCTCGAAGGCCTGGACATGACCCCCGCCCAGGTGGAGGAAGCAGTCAAGGTGGACCCGGCGGAATGGTCCAAGGAGCTCGCTTCCATCGAAGAATGGTTCGCCAACTTCGGCGGCTCCCTGCCGGATGCGCTGCAGTCGGAGCTCACCAGCCTGAAGTCCCGTCTGGGCTGAGTCCCCACCGCCCGGGACAACGGCGTCCTGAAGTACGACGACGGCCCCGCACCTTTCCAGCGAAAGGTGCGGGGCCGTCGTCGTCCTCTTTTAGGAAGCGGGCCAGATGTCCGGGCACTGCAGGTGCCTAGAGCCCCGGCCGCAACCCGATCATCTCGAACACCGGGGCCATCTGCCGGGACGCGGGAAGATCGGCGATGACCACGCCATCGAGTTCGCGGTAAAACGCCTCACGCGCCCGCGAGAGGGCGGACCTGAGCTTGCACTCGTTGATCAGCGGGCAGTTGCCGCTCGGGGCAACGCACTCTGCAGCGTCGGCGCGGGTATCGAGTTGGCGGAGGATCTGCCCCACGGTGGCAATCCGGCCGGCGTGGCTCAGCCTGGAGCCACCGGTCCGGCCGCGCTCCACCTCAATCAGCCCCAGGTTCCGCAGTTTCGCCATTGCCTTGCTGACATGGTTGTAGGGGGTTCCCACGGTGTCCGCAATGTTCTGTGTAGTCAGCAGGGTGCCGCCAGGAACGGCTGCGAGCACCATCAGGGCCCGCAGGCTCACATCAGCAAAAGCGTTGATCTTCATGGCCCCGGCGCCGGTCTAGTCCACCCAGATAACGGGTTCGCTTGTGTCCGCGGCAAGCTCGCCGAACTCCCAGGTCCTGGTGGCAGCATCGGCCGAGTAGGGCAGGACGGCGGCGAACACCGGGCCCTCACGGTGCTCAGTTGCCACGTGGATGGCGTCCGAGTCCTCCTCCACGAGCAGGATGTCGCAGACCACGGCCGCTGCCCGGAAGTCTTCCCGGTTCTGCCGCAGCAGGGCCGTGAGGTCGCTGATCATGGCATCGGCGTCGAAGTCCCCATCGGAGCCTTCCTCCGCATCCGCCGGGGAAACGGCAACCAGGCGTACCTCGCCGTCGTTCTGAACTGTCAGGGCGAAGGGCAGGAACCCGCCGTTGCGCTGGAGCTGTTCCTGCGCGGCGCTGATGCCCGTCCCCAGAAGGTTCTCAAGGTCCGTGGCCGTGCTCTCGGGAACGGAGTCCCGCCAGGACGCCTGCCCGCCGGCACCTCTTCCGGAGTCCAATCCCGTGTCCTCAGCCATGCGTGGACTAGGCCCGGACGATCGAAAGGACGCGGTCCCGGACACGTTCCATGGTGGGGCGGTCCGTGGCCTCTGCGTTAAGCCGGAGGAACGGCTCGGTGTTGGACGGGCGCAGGTTGAACCAGTAGCTGCCGTCGTTGGCCGTGAATGTGCTGCCGTCCATCCCGTCGATGGTGAGGTCTTGATCCGCGAAAGCGAGGCGTACCCGTTCAACTGCGGCGGCCTTGTCCTCAACTTCGGAGTTGATTTCGCCCGACGATACGTAGGGCTCGTACTCGCGGCCCAGCTCGGAAAGCGGTCCGTCCTGCTCGCCCAGGGCGGCAAGGACGTGCATTGCCGCGAGCATGCCCGTGTCCGCGTTCCAGAAGTCACGGAAGTAGAAGTGCGCCGAGTGCTCTCCGCCGAACACTGCTCCTTCCTCTGCCATGACGGCTTTGATGAAGGAGTGGCCGACACGCGTGCGTACTGCCCGGCCGCCGTCGTTCGCCACCAGCTCGGGCACGGCACGCGAGGTGAGGAGATTGTGGATGATCGTGGGAGTAGCTTCGCCCTGCGCCTTGGCACGGGCGATCTCGCGGCGGGCCACCATCCCCGTGATGGCCGACGGCGAGACCGGCTCGCCCTTCTCGTCGATGACGAAGCAGCGGTCAGCGTCGCCGTCGAAAGCCAGACCAATGTCAGCGCCGTGCTGGAGCACTGCCGCCTGCAGGTCGCGGAGGTTTTCCGGCTCAAGCGGGTTGGCAGGGTGGTTGGGGAAGGAGCCGTCCAGCTCGAAGTACAGGGGAACGATCTCCAGCGGAAGCTTGGGGAGCAGGGCGTCGCCCAGGACTGCCGGGGTGGTGAGGCCTGCCATGCCGTTGCCCGCGTCCACTACCACCTTCAAGGGACGGGAGCAGGAGAGGTCCACGAGCTTGCGGAGGTATTCGGAGTAGTCCTTCAGCACATCGCGGACGCTGATCCGGCCCCGCTTTTCGGCAGCCGGGATAGAGCCGGTGTTGAGGTATCGCTCGGCCAGGGCCTGGATGTCCTTGAGGCCGGTTTCGGAGGAAATCGGCACGGCCCCGGCCTTGGACATCTTGATGCCGTTGTAGCCGGCGGGGTTGTGGCTGGCGGTGAAAGTGGCGCCGGCACGGTTAAGGTGACCGCAGGCAAAGTACAGCTCGTCAGTGGAAATCAGGTCCAGGAGTTCGACGTCGGCTCCGCGGGCCGTTGCGCCGCTGGCGAAGGCCTTGCTGAACTCAGGGGAGGAGGGGCGCATGTCGCCGCCCACCAGGATCGTCTGGCCCTGGAGTTGCAGGATATCCACGAACGCGGCCCCCACGGCTTCGACGATTTCGGCCGTAATCGATTCGCCCACAATGCCGCGCACGTCGTACGCCTTGAAGGATGCCGAAAGGTCAAAAGTCGTTGTCTGTTCGCTAGTCACGGGCTTTATCTTACGTGGACGGCGGAAGTGGCTGCGGTGGACAGGTTGGGAAGCGCTGTATGTGACGGCGGGTCCCGGCGACCGCGGTGTTCCCGCTCTGTCCACATAAGGGTTGCGTGCGTGCCTGGTGTCAGGGCCGGCTGGGATACTGAACCAATGGTCGATAACCAGCACGCCACAGCAATTTCTGACCCTGCCCCGCATTTTGACGGTCTTCCGCCCGGCTCTGCAGCCCCATCCGCCGGTCCTGCTTCCGCTTCCACAACCCACCAGCAGGCATTGGAAGTACTCCGCGAGCTCGTGGGACACCCCGGGGCTGCATTCCACGAGGGGCAGTTTGAAGCCATTGAAGCGCTGGTCGACGGCGGGAGGCGGGCTTTGGTGGTCCAGCGCACCGGCTGGGGCAAGTCGGCCGTCTATTTTGTTGCCTCCCTGCTGCTGCGGCGCCGCGGTGCCGGGCCCACGCTCATCGTCTCGCCCCTGCTTGCCCTGATGCGGGACCAGGTGGCGGCCGCTGCCCGGGCCGGGGTGCGTGCCGTTGCCATCAACTCCGCCAACCAGCTGGAATGGGACACCGTCCGGGAGCAGCTGGCCACGGACCAGGTGGACGTGCTGCTGGTCTCCCCGGAGCGGCTCACCAACCCGGCCTTCCGGGAAAACCAGCTGCCGGAGCTTATCCGGCGGACCGGCCTGCTGGTTATTGACGAGGCCCACTGCATCTCCGACTGGGGCCACGACTTCCGTCCCGACTACCGGCGGATCGCGGACCTGATCACCCAGCTGCCGGAGACAGTTCCGGTGCTGGCCACCACCGCCACGGCGAACTCGCGGGTGGTGCACGACATCGAGGAGCAGCTTGGGGACGGCGTCCTCACCATCCGTGGTTCGCTGGGCCGTGATTCCCTGCGGATGGGCGTCCTGTCCTTGCCGGACTCCAAGCAGCGCCTCGGCTGGCTCCTGACACATCTGGCCGATCTGCCTGGAAGCGGCATCATCTACACCTTGACGGTGTCGGCGGCAGAGGATACGGCCCGGCTCCTCGCCGAAGCCGGGCACGACGTGCTGGCTTATACGGGCCGCACCGATCCAGCGGACAGGGAACGGGCCGAGCAGCTGCTGAAGGACAACCAGGTCAAGGCACTGGTGGCCACCTCAGCCCTGGGGATGGGCTTCGACAAACCTGACCTGGGCTTTGTGGTCCACCTTGGGGCGCCGTCCTCCCCGGTGGCCTATTACCAGCAGGTGGGCCGTGCCGGGCGTGGTGCCGCCAACGCCGATGTCCTGTTGCTTCCCGGCTCGGAGGACCGCGACATCTGGCAGTACTTCGCCACCGCGTCCATGCCCTCAGAAGAAAAGGCGGCGGCCGTCCTTACCGCCCTGGCGGAAGCCGGTACTGCGCTCTCCACGGTGGCGCTGGAGGCGCGGGTTGACCTCCGCCGCACCCCGCTGGAACTGCTGCTGAAGGTCCTGTCCGTTGACGGCGCGGTCGAACGGGTGGGAGGCGGATGGCGGTCCACCGGCCAGCCCTGGATCTACGACGCCGAGCGGTACCGGCGGATAGCAGAGGCGCGTGTGGACGAACAGGACTCCATGGTGGTTTACCAGGACACCGCCGGCTGCCGAATGGAATACATCACCTCCGTCCTCGACGACGAAACCGCGCGCGCCTGCGGCCGGTGCGACAACTGCGCCGGGCGCTGGTTCCGGGCAGACATCGCCGAAACAGCTACGGAAGCCGCCAGCCAGACGCTGAGCAGGGCAGGCGGGGTTTTGGAGGCCAGGCTGCAGTGGCCCAGCGGCATGGACCGGCTGGGAGTCCCGGTCAAGGGGAAGCTCAAGCCCGGGGAAGGCCTTGCCGAGGGACGCGTGCTGGCCAGGCTTACTGATCTTGGCTGGGGTGGCGCTTTGCGCGGGCTGTTTGCGGCCGGAGCTGAAGCCCGGCCCGTGGACCCCGCCATGCTCCAGGCCTGCGTGCAGGTTCTGCGGGAATGGGGGACCGGCGATGGCCGCAATCCTGGCTGGAGCGGAGTCGGCCGGCCTGCGGCGATCGTGAGCATCCCCTCGCGGAGCAAGCCGGAGCTGGTGGGCTCTTTGGCCCGGGGAATCTCGGAGATCGGGCAAATTCCCTACCTGGGTGCGCTGCAGCTGGCCCACGGTGGTCCTACCGGAGGCCGTGGCGGTAACAGCGCGTACCGTCTCGCAGGGGTCTGGGACCGGCTTGTCGTGGGTCCCGAGCTCGAAGCCGCGCTGGGCGCAGTGCAGGGGCAGCCGGTGATGTTGATCGATGACCTGACCGACAGCCGGTGGACGGTGACGGTTGCCGGGCGGGCCCTTCGTCAGGCCGGGGCCGGGGCTGTCCTGCCGCTGGTCCTTGCCCAGGCTGGTTGAGCCCTGGTGGCCTAGATCCGCTCGGCCTTGCGCTGGCTGACTTCCGCGCCGGCGTGCCGCGGCAGGAACAGGCTGTCGGCCGTGCTCGCCAGCATCAGCACCGCCATGGTGACGAATGCACCACGGAATGGCCCGGCGGGGTCTTCCGGGAAGGTGCTGAGCCCGTCGAACAGCCGGATCAGCAAGGCTCCGACGGCGATGCCGGCAGCAGCCGCGAGCTGGACCAGGGTGGCAGAAACGGTGTTGGCCGAGGTGAGCTGTGCCGGGACGATGTCCGCGTATTGAACCGACGCGTAGGCCGAGAAACCGATGGAGCGGAAGGCGCCGCTGCAGACCAGCAGGGCGAAGGTCAGCGGCTCAGGGGTCTCTGCCGTGAGCAGGGCGCAGAGGGCAAAGGTGGCCGCAGAAGCAACGGAAGCAAAGACGAGCACCGGCTTGAAGCCGAACCGCCGGATCAGGGGTGTAGTGGCCGGTTTGATGCCGATGTTTCCGATAAAGACGGCAGCCACCATGGCGCCGGCGTGCAGCGGTGACCAGCCGAACCCGGCCTGGAACATCAGCGGCAGCAGGAAGGGGACGGAGCTGATGGTCAGCCGGTATACGAAACCTCCGGTGGCCGTGGCCCTGAACGTTCGGGTGCCGAAAACCCCGAGGTCAAAGAGGGGGTTGCGGGTGCGGCGCATCCAGAGCACGGCGAAGGTAACAGCAACCGCACCCGATCCTGCACTCAGGGCTGCCCAGGGAGCGTCCGGATGGGTGCTGGCCAGTTCGAGTCCGGCCACCAGGGCGCCCACGCCGAGCGTAGTGAGGAACAGCCCCGGCCAATCCAGCCGCCGCAGGTGATCTCCGGCCGCCGCCGGGACCAGCCGCAGGGCGGCAAGCAACGCCGCAACACCAAGCGGGAGGTTGATCAGGAAGATCCAGTGCCAGGACAGGTACGTGGTCAGGGCCCCGCCCACTAATGGTGCCAGGACCGGTGCCAGCAGGCCCGGCCACACCAGGAACGCCGTGGCGCGGAGCAGGTCTGCCTTGGGCGTTCCACGCAGGACCAGAAGGGTTCCGACCGGAACCATCATGGCGCCGCCACAACCCTGAACGATCCTGCTGAGGGTGAGCGCGGGAAGGTCCTGGCTCAGCGAACAAGCCAGCGATGCAACGGTGAAAATCACAATGGCCAGGCAAAAGATGCGGCGGGCGCCAAACCGTTCAGCCAGCCAGCCACTGAGGGGGATGCCCATGGCAACGGTCAGCAGGTACGCCGTCATCGTGATGTTCACGTCTGCGGCGGGAACCCGGAAATCGGCAGCGATGTTGGGGATGGCAGTGGTGAGGATGGTGCCGTCGAGGAACTCCATAAAGAAGGTGGCGGCCACCAGGAGGGCCAGGCGGGGGCTCCATGCCTTCGTGCTGCCGGCCTCATCCACCGCGTTCCTTGCTGCCATCCGTTCATCATTCCACCGGCGCGGCATCCGGGGAGCCACTTGTCCGTCCGCCGATACGCAAAAGGCCCCGGTCCAGGACCGGGGCCAAACGCGGAGACGGGGGGATTTGAACCCCCGGTGGAGTTGTGCCCCACACTTCATTAGCAGTGAAGCCCATTCGGCCGCTCTGGCACGTCTCCAATTGCTATTCCTAGCCCACCAAGGATACGCAGAACGTGGCACGCAGTGCAAAACGGGCGGCCCGGCCCCTCCAGGCGCGCCGGGATCGCCCCCCTCACAGCAGCGGCGGAGCGTGCCTGGGCCGCACCATCCTGATTTCGCGCAGGTTTTCCCAGTCTGGAATCACATCCGCGGCGCCGTCGGGAGCGAACCCGAAGTGGCGGTAGAAGCCGATAGCGCGCCCGTTCTCCGCCGCCACCCACAGGCTTGCCGGGCTGTCGCCCAACGCTGCCTCCAGGAGACGGCGTCCCAGGCCCAGCCCCTGGTGCGATGCCAACAGGTACAGTCCCCACAGCTCCAGGTCCCCTGACGATGGTGCCCCAAAGGGGTGCGACGATCCGCCGTCGGGCGCGCGGCGGATGCCCGCGAACCCCACGACGGTGCCGTCGTAGCAGGCCACCCACGCTTCGGCAGGCTCCGCTGCTTCGAGGAGGTGGCGCCAGAGCGGCAGCCGGGTTTCGGGACCCTGCGCGGCCAGGAACCCATCGGACAACATGCCTTGGTACGCCTCCTGCCAGCAGCGGACGTGCACCTCCGCCAGCCGCTCCACGTCAGCCGGCAGCGCCCGCCTAACCACCAGGGACACCACTACTCCGTCCCGCCGGCCAGCGCCTTCCAGAGGAAATGCTGGCTGCGGGCCTGCAGCGCCGCGGCCTGCCGGTTGTCCGAGGCTCCCGCGTGTCCGCCTTCGAGGGCCTCGTGAAACCAGACATTGGGGATGCCCATGGCCAGCATCCGGGCAGCCATTTTGCGGGCCTGCACCGGACCCACCCGGTCATCGGAGGTCGCTGTCCAGATGAACGTCTCCGGGTACTCCACCCCGTCCTTGAGCAGGTGGTACGGCGAAAAAGTCCTGATGTACTCCCACTGCTCCGGGACGTCAGGGTCGCCGTACTCGGCGATCCACGAATGGCCCGCGGACAGCCTGGTGTAGCGGCGCATATCCAGCAGCGGCACGCCGCACGATACGGCCCCAAACAGCTCGGGGTACTGCGTCAGCATGTTGCCCACCAGGAGTCCGCCGTTGGAGCCGCCCACGCAGCCCAGCCGCTCCGGCGAGGTGACGCCGCGGGAGATGAGATGGCGCGCCACGGCCGCGAAGTCCTGGTATGCCTTGTGCCGGTTCTCCTGCAGTGCGGCCCGGTGCCATCCTGGCCCGTACTCGCCGCCGCCGCGGATGTTCGCCACCACGTACACGCCGCCGCGGGAGTGCGGCGCTTCGCCGTTGGTGGCGTTGGAGGACGCGGACGTGCGGCGTTCGAGCCACGCCCTGCCCACCGTGCCGCTGTACGCGGGAGTGCGGGACACCTCGAAGCCGCCATAACCGGAGAGCTGGGTGGGGTTCTGCCCGTCCAGCGCGAGGTCGCGGGAGGCGACCTGGAAGTAGGGAACCCGGGTTCCGTCATCGGAGACGGCGAAGTGCTGCTGCACCTCATAGTTTTCGTCGGCAAAGAACGACGGCGACGTCTTGACTGTTGCGTGCCGGCTCACCACGCCGGACGTCCCCGACGCCGCGCGTTCCAAAGTGCCCCGCATCAGCGTGCTGGGCGTAGTGAAGCCCGTGGCGATCAGCCAGAAGTCGTCCCCGGCGCCGTCGGTTTCGTCTTCGTCGTCCACAGCGTAGGCGTTGACGTCGTGCAGTGGCGGGCAGGCATCAAGGAGAGTGGACTTCCAGGCACCGTCCGCGGCACCGCTTGGCCGGGAGGGGTCGAGGACGCGAATCTCGGAGGACACGTCCTTCAGGAGGTTGAGCAGCAGGAAGTTCCGGGTCCAGCTCCAGGACTGCAGTGACGTGGTGGCATCCGGGGTGAACAGCACCGAGACGTCACGGGAGCCGGCCAGGTAGTCCTCAAATGGTGCGGCGAGGAGCGAGCCCGCGGGATACGTCGACCCGTTGTGCACCCAGTCCTGCTGCGGGCGGAACAGCAGCCATTCGCGGTGCGCGCTGACGTTGACGTCGGTGGGCACGTCGATCACCACCCAGGAGCCGTCGCGCAGGACGGCGTTGCTCCGGTTGTGGAAATCGATGTAGTCAACGGCAAAGGTACGTTCGAATCCGGGCGTGGAGTCGTGGGCCACTACCGCCATCATGTGGTCCTCGGGCACCTCGAACAGGCGGGGCGCTTCGGGCAGGGAGCCGCCACGATTGAGGGTGACGGCAGTACGGGCGTAGGAGGAGGCCGTCTTTGGAAGCCCCTCGCCGGTGGAGGCGACCAGCAGCGTGTCCGCGTCCAGCCACGAGACGTTGCCCTTCGCCGTCGGCAGGTCAAAGCCGCCCTGCGCAGGGTCCACAAACGTCCGCGTTTCCACGTCGTATTCCCGGTAGCGGTTGGCGTCCCCGCCATCGGGGGACAGGGCCAGCAGCGCCAGCCGGTGGGGCTCGCCCGGGGCCGGGCGGAGGAAGGTTGCACCGTGGAACACCCACTCTTCGCCCTCGGCGGCGGACAGGGCATCGATGTCCAGCAGGACGTCCCAGTCCGGCGTCTCGGTGCAGTAGCTGTCCCAGGTGGTGCGCCGCCACAGGCCCTTGGGATTCTGCTGGTCCTTCCAGAAGTTGTAGTACCAGTCACCGCGCTTGCCCACCATGGCGATCCGGTCCGTGGAGTCCAGCACCTCAAGGATGCCGCCCTCGAGTTCCACGTACTCGGCGTCCTCCAGCAGGTCTTCGGTGCGTGAATTCTGTTCCTTCACCCACGCCAGCTGCTGCTCGCCGTAAATCTCCTCAAGCCAGACATTCTCGTCAATGGGCTCGGGCGCGATGCCGGAGGGGGCGCCGGACGTGTTGCCGGAACCGGGGGCGGGCGCTGGATCAGCTGCAGTGGTGGTCATGCGCCCCATCCAAGCAACATCGCCGCTCCGGTAGCAAGTCAAGCGTTCAGCGCATCCTTTGCTTTCAGCCCGTACTCTGGATGCCGTGGAAATAACGCAGAGCATACGGACCGCCATTATTGGGGCAGGTCCGCGGGGCACCAGCGTCCTGGAACGCCTGCTCGCCCGCAGTGCCGCGCGGATTGCTTCCGGCGCCGGCCAGGTTCTGCTCCATATCGACGTCATCGACCCCTACCCGGCAGGTCCGGGGCATGTGTGGCAGCCGGGGCAGTCCAGGCTGTTCCTGATGAACACGCAGTCCTTCTATCCCACAGTGATTCCGGAGGACCCTTCCTTGGCGCCGCCCGTGGCCGGCACCACTTTCGAGCAATGGCGGGCCGGGCAGCAAAAGCACCCGTCGCCGGACCTCAGTGCGGAAGAGCTCGCAGAACTTGCCGTCCTGGCCTCCAGCGATTTTCCCAGCCGCGCGCTCTACGGCCGCTACCTCCGCAGCACCTTGGAGGAGCTGGCGCGTAACGCGCCCGGCGGCGTCACCATCGACTTCCACGAAACCTCGGCACTGTCCGTGGGCCCGTCGGGTGACGGGACGTTCGACGTCGTGCTGGCCACGGGGGCGACGATCCGCACCGGGTCCGTGGTGCTGGCGCTGGGCCACATCCCGTCCCGGCTGAACCCCGAACAGCGGGACCTGCAGGCCTCGGCGGAGCAGTTGGGCCTGCGGTACCTGCCGCCGGCCGTGCCCGCCGACGTGGACTGGTCCCTGATCCCCGCCGGGGAACCGGTCCTGGTCCGTGGCATGGGCCTGAACTTCTTCGACACCGTGGGCCAGCTGACCGAGGGCCGCGGCGGAAAGTTCGTCAGCAACGGCGCGGTGCTCCAGTACGAGCCCTCGGGCCAGGAACCGCACATCATTGCTGCCTCCCGGCGGGGGACGCCCTACCGTGCAAAAGCTGCCCTGGCCGGCTACTACCCGGCATCCGTCACCCTGCGCTACTTCACCGAGGCGGCGCTGGAACGCTTCCGTAAGGCCGGGATCCGCCCGGCGTTCGACCATGACTTCTGGCCGCTCCTGCACCGCGATGCGTTGTGGGCCTACTACTCAACGCTCGTGCGCTCGCAGCCGAACGCTGTCCCTGATCCCGCCGCCTTCCTTGCCGCCCTTGACGAAGCCCTGCACCCGCATGCGCACAGTGCCGCCAACTGGGAGGACAGCGTGGAGAGCGTGCTGGCCGTCCACGTGGGGCCCCGGCACCGGCTGGACCTGCCGGGGCTCGCGGCGCCGCTGGCGGGACGCTCCTTCGCCTCGCGCGCCGAGCACGACGCCGCCGTCGTGGAATACCTGCTGGACGATGCCCGCCGGTCCGCGCTCGGCGAGGATGACCCGGTGAAGATGGCCATCGGTGCCCTCCATCACGGGCGCGCCGTGCTGAAGACTGCCGTGGCCGACGGCGGCATCACCGACGAGTCCTGGGTTGCCGGGCTGCGTGGCTGGTTTGAATCGTTTGTGGAAGGTCTGGCCAGCGGGCCTCCCGCGTTGCGCTCCGAACAGCTTGCGGCTTTGGCCCGGGCAGGGGTGGTCAGCTTCGTGGGGCCCGACCCCAAGTTCGGGGTGGACCGCCGGAACAATGTTTTTACTGCCTTCTCCCCGTGGGTGGACGACGCCCCGGTGGCCGCACGGACCATGGTGGAGGCCCTAGCACCGGGCAACAGAGTCTCAGCCAACGATTCGCCGGTTCTGGAGCAACTGCTGGCGGACGGCCTGGTCCGGCCGCGCCTCATGATGTCGGTGGAGGGCGCTCCCGTTCAGTCCACCGGCCTGGATATGGAGCCGCACCCATACCGCCCGGTGGCAGCGAACGGGGCTGTGACGGAAGGCCTTTACGTGTTGGGGCTTCAGCTCTCGTCCGCCCAGTGGGGCACCGCCATCGCCGCCGAGGCCGTCCAGTCCGGCGGGCCGAACTACCGCAGCGGCCAGCGGACCCTGCGCGACGCCGACGAGATCGCCGGCGCCATCCTGGTGCGGTAGCAAACCCGTACGCTCTCTCACCTTTCGCGCCTTAAACCCGTACGCTCTCTCACCTTTCGCGCCTTAAACCCGAACGCTCTCTCACCCAGTTGAACTGGTCCCCGATAGTTGGACTGAGAAATTCAGTTCACCTGGAGGAGAGAGCGTTCGGGCAATACGCGCATTAAGTGAAAGAGCGTCGACGGGACCGCCGAAATTAGCTCCTTAGTCGCGCAGGCACACCTGGTACTGCAGCCAGGCTGCAGCGTAGCGGATCCAGCCCAGCACGTCGTACCACTTGGTCGGCTTGGCCGGCGCGGTGCACACCGGTTCAACCACAACATTGGCCACCTTCACGTCAACAATGACGGCCGTGCCGGATTCCGCCGCGGTGAGGACCAGCGTCCCTGCTCCTGCAGCAGCTCCCGCGGGAACAGCCATGCTGACGTTGGCCGCACCGGCCTGAACCGGTACGGAACCAAGTTGGGTCGCGGTGCCGGCGGAGTCGGTGAACACCGCTGAAAGCGTCTTGTTAACTGGGCTGCCGAGCGACGTCAGGTCCAGCTTCGAGACGGCCACCGTCATGGGATCGCCCGGCTTGACCTCGCCGGGTGTGGTGTTGGTGACGGCCACGGAGCGGCGGGCAAAGTCCGGCGAAACGGGGCTGCTGTCCTGCAGGTACCCGATCCACGCGTCCCGGTCCACCAGGCCCGAGTCCTTCGTGTTGGCACCTTCCGTAAATATCCGGAAGTTGTCGCCACCTGTGGCCAGGAAGCTGAAGGTGCCGATCCGGTAGGACTTTGCGGGATCGAGCACGGCCCCGTTCACCCGCACCGAAGTGATGCGGTCCCCGGCTGGCCGGGCGGCGTCGTAGGTGTAGTTCACGTTCTTGGACAGGCCGAGCTGGATGTAGGCGCGGCTGGGAACCGTGCCGTCCGGGTTGGTCTGCCACTGCTGTTCGAGCATGGTTTTGAACTGGGCGCCAGTCAGGGACGTGGTCCAGAGATTGTTCACGAACGGCAGCACGGCGTTTGCCTCCGCGTACGTGATGGTTCCATCCGGGGCGTAGTAGAGCTCACTCCGAAGTCCGCCCGCATTGACCACACCGATTTCGGCGCCGCCCAGTTCGGCAGGCTGCAGTGAATTCAGCAGGGAATCGGCCACCAGGTTGCCCAGGGTGGACTCGTTCCCGCGGTCATCACGTTTGGCGACGCCGGCGGCGTCCGTGGTGAAGGCGGTCGTGATGTCCGCCGTGACTGCGCCAATGGGCTGGTTGCCCACGACTGCGGCCTCGGCGAGTGCCTTCTTGACGATGGCGTCGACGGCGGCCACGCGCGGGTAGGCCGCGATGAGGTCCGCGGCGGGGTCGGTGGTGCGCTTGACGTTGCTGGCCTTGTGCGCCGTCACCTGCTTGGTGGCTGTGTCCACGGTGAGCTGGATCTGCCCGACGTTCTCGCCGTAGTTGCCGGTCTGGACGATCGGGCGGGTCTTGCCCTCGGCTCCGGGAACGGGGGCGTCCCACGCGTATTCCTTGTGCGTGTGGCCGGTGAAGATGGCGTCGACGTCGGACGACGTTTCCGTGACGAGCTTCGCGAACGGACCGCCGGCTGCCACTTCCTCTTCCAAGGTGGCGCCTTCCACGGTTCCCGAGCCTGCGCCGTCGTGGTTTTCCACGATGATGACGTCGGCAAGCTTATCCGCGGTGATCCGTGCCGCTGCCCGGTTGATTGCCTCGACGGGATCGCCGAATTCAAGGTCAGCGATGCCGGCGGGAGTCACAAGGGAGGGAACCTCTTGCGTGACGGTGCCGATGACTGCCACCTTGATGCCGTTCATGTCCAGGACGGTGAACTCGGGCAGCACCGGTTCGGTGGTGCCCTTCAGGTAGACGTTGGCTGCCAGGTAGGGGAACTTGGCGTTGTTACCGCGTGCGATGACGCGGTCCCGCAGGTCCGCCCAGCCGCCGTCGAACTCGTGGTTGCCCACCGCTGACGCCCGGAGCTCCAGGGCGTTCAGCACATCGATGGTGGGCTGGTCCTTGGCGACGGAGGACGCGAACAGCGACGCCCCGATGTTGTCGCCGGCCGAGAGGAAAGCGGTGGCGCCGGGAGCGGCAGCTGCGCGGAGCTTTTCGATGGTGCCGGCGAACTGGACGGTATTGGTGTCGATCCTGCCGTGGAAATCGTTGATGCCCAGGAAGTTCAGGTCAACTGTGGCGGGAGCAGACTCCAGGTTCAGGCCCACAATCACGGGATCGTGGTCGCTGGCGCGGTACTGGTCCGGCGCGTAGTAGTCGGTGACGTTGTTGTTGTACCGGCTGTACTCCAGGGCTACGGATTCCACCGAGTTGATGTTCCAGATGTCCGCGCCCGTGACCGCAGCGTTCGCCGCGGGGGAGGCCAGGATGTGGTCAAGGGAACCCACCATTCCGCCGAACAGGTAGGAGTGCTTGGCGGTGCCGTCGGCGTTGCGTGCCTTTTCGTCCTGGTTGACGTAGCCCTCGGCGGTAAATACGTTGATGGGGTCTTCCTTGGCGTAGGCATTGAAGTCGCCGATGAGGAAGACCTTGTCCGTGCCTTTGGACTGCTGCAGGGACTTGATGAACTCCAAAAGGGACTTCGC
The DNA here is from genome assembly GCF_030817075.1 of Arthrobacter sp. V1I9. Lineage (NCBI taxonomy): Bacteria > Bacillati > Actinomycetota > Actinomycetes > Micrococcales > Micrococcaceae > Arthrobacter > Arthrobacter sp. V1I9. The sequence continues at coordinate 3,107,880 of NZ_JAUSYU010000001.1, read as the reverse complement.
CTGGGCTGTTCGAGCCAGGTTTGATGCGCCCTGGCCCTTGTCCGTGTCCTCCGGCGTGGCAGCAGAGCCCTTGGACTTGAAGTGGTTGGCGATGGCAATGAACTCAGTTCCGGCGCCGCCGCCCACTGGTTTGAAGACCTGGGCCAGCGGCTTGCGTGCGCTGGCAAATGCTGCTGTGTCATTGTGGATGATGGATTCACCCACCGGTTCTGCGACGGCCTTTTTGTAGATGAAGGCGGTGCGAATCATGTCCTCATCGCTGAGCGGCGGGGCGTTGGCAGGCGAGCGGACGTAATCCCAGATACCCGGGGTCTCGACGTTCAGGGCGTCCACAAGCCTGGCCAGGGCGTCATCCCTGTTCTTGCCGAACTGCGCGGAGTTTTCGATCTCCATCAGCGTGACAACATCGGCGCCTGCCTTGGTGATGGCCGCAACGATCTTGTCCTGCTGCCGTTCGAAGTTCTCGGCGTTGGCAGCCCCGCGGGCGTCGCAGCCTCCACGGACGGTGATGGGGTTACCGGCCCGGTCCTCGTAGAAGGTGCAGCCTGCCAGGGTGTCACCCGTCGTGGGGAAGTAGTTGAGGACGTTGAAGGAGGCGATCTTCAGGTTGCCTCCCACCGCGGCCGGAGCCTCAGTGCGGGTGGCGCCGAAGGTCGCCGGCTGGACGGCGGCCTTGTTGGCCTCCGTCAGGTGGGTCAGCGGCTGGAGCTTCCAGGCGTTGTTGCTGTAGCCGAGCACCACGTTGGTGGTGAACGTAACAGGCGAGCCCACACGGACCGGGTCGGTTGTGGTCAGGTAGGGCAGGACCTGGGCTTTGGTGGCGGCGTCCTTGAGGAAGTTGGTGCTGGAGCCGTCGTCGAGCTTGATGCCGCTGTCCGCGTTTTCAGCGGCGACGGCGGCATGCTCGGCGGAGCCGTAGGGAGCGACGGCGGTGGGCTGGACCAGCGGAGTTGTTCCGCCGGCGAGGCCCACCTCGCCGTACTGGTTGAGGGTGTAGTTGTCCGTGACCGTCATCGGGCCCTCGGGGGCCAGGAGCATCCCTTCCAGGGATTCGCGGAAGGTCTCGTTGGCGGGCAGCGTAAAGGTGGTGGCCTTCACTTCGGGTGCGGGCTCTGTCAGCTTGGTGAGCCCTGCCGCAGCGGTGACGTTGAGCTGGGTCATTCCAAAGTACTCGGTTACGGCGCCGGTCACCTGAACGTGGTCTCCAACCTGGACCGACGCCGCAGTGGCGGGGGAGTAGATGAAGATGCCGTCTGAGGCAGCGTGGTTGGTTGCCGTCAGATCCCCGCCGGTTCCCGCAGTCTGCAGGTAGTAGCCGTTGAGCCCGCCGGTGGGGAAGACAGCGGTGACCTTGCCCGTGGTGGTTACCGTGGACCCAACCAACGGGCTTGCGGTGCCCGTGCCCTGGATTTCGGCGATGGTCCTGGTGGTGGGCGTGGGCGTGGGATCAGGTGTGGGTTCAGGAGTGGGATCCGGATCCGGGCTGGTGGTGCCGCCCGCGGCCGTAGGAGTGATGGCAGCATTCAGGCTGAAGTCCGTGGCATTGCTGTTGTTGTCCGCGCCGACTGCCCGGTTAAGGCTCTTGACGTCGGTATTGCTTCCGGGGGCCTTGGCCGCCAGTGTTTCGAAAGTGTTGGAGTTTCCGTAACCGAGGAGATCGGCCACCCCCGCAGGCTCCACTTGGGAGCCGGTGGCCAACGTAACGGCAGTACGCTGCTTCGCCAGCACAATGGTGCCGCCGGCGCCACCGAAGTTCAGGCTGCCTGCCATCAGGTCCGGAGCGGGGAGATCCGCGCCGTTTGCACCATTGCTGGAACCCTGGACCAGGAAATACCCCTTGGCCGGGATGGAACCTGAAAGGGCGGCCACGCCGGTGGGAGCCGCCGTGCCGGTAGCGGAGCGGTACTGAACCGACCAGCCGTCCAGGGAGACCGGGGCGTCCGATGAGTTGTACAGCTCAACGAACTTGTGCTTGTAGGCGGCGCCTGCGCTGCCGCCGCTGAGGTAGGCCTCGTTGATGACAACCGGCGAGGTTCCCGCCGCGGGCGGGACCTCCGCGGCCGTGCCGTCCGCAAGCGCGGGAAAGGCTGCCAGCGGAGCTATGAGCCCGGCTGTCAACGCTGTACCCAGCGCTAATTTCCAAGGTGTTTGCATCTGCTCTTACTTTCAGAAGGGTCTCCCCGGTGGGGGAGCCGATGGAAGGTGTCCGGGTTGTACCGATGGACAAGGGGCCCGGATCCTGCTCCTGGTCAAGTGGTATCCGGCATATCAAAACAGCGATGAATGAACGCAAGGTTGATAGCGCGTGCATTCGGCAGGACGTTCCCCAGCGGAACAGACCGCCCCACCGGCCGGAGCCCCCGTGGCCCGGTCCGGTGATGCTGTCAGCAGTGGTTGATTTGGTGGCCGGAACCACATGTGCCGGCCATCACAAAAGGATACCGGCCGGTAGCTTTAGGGGAAGCTCCGGCCGCCGGTTCTTTTGGGGGATTTTTGCGAAGCCTGAAACCGGCTGCGGGCCGGTACGTTACATTCCCGGGCAGCTGCCCGGTTAAACGAAGGACCCCTGCCGGCCAGCATGCTGGCGGACAGGGGTCCCAATCGCGGAAGGTAAGAGATTCGAACTCTTGGTACGGGGTTACCGCACACTAGTTTTCAAGACTAGCTCCTTCGGCCGCTCGGACAACCTTCCTCGACTAGTAGTGTTTCATAGGCACTTGCCTGCAACAAAACAGAGACCGGAAGGTGTCCGGTGCACACTGGTTGCAGCCAGTATTCAGTCAGAAACGGGAGTGTTCCATGAAAGCCGTCTACATATCCGAACCGGGCGGCCCGGAAGTACTGGAGATCCGCCAGGCGGACTCCCCGGTACCCGGACCGGGGGAGGTGCTCATCGACGTCGTCGCCGCGGGCCTGAACCGTGCGGACGTCCAGCAGCGCAGGGGCTTTTACCCGCCGCCGCCAGGCGCTTCGGAGATCCCGGGCCTGGAAGTCTCCGGCCGGATAGCCGGCTTTGGCCCCGGTGTCAGCAAGCCGTTTTCAATCGGCGACAAGGTGGTGGCGCTGCTGGCAGGCGGCGGATACGCCCAGCAGGTGGCGGTGCGGGCGGAGCAGGTGCTGCGGGTGCCCGACGGCGTGGACCTGGTCACGGCTGCGTCCCTGCCGGAGGTTGCCGCCACGGTGTACTCCAACCTGGTGATGACCGCCCAGCTCCAGGCCGGCGAGACGGTCCTGATCCACGGCGCCACCGGCGGGATCGGCACCATGGCCATCCAGCTCGCCAAGGCGCTGGGAGCCAAGGTGGCCACCACGGCCGGAACGGACGAAAAGGTGGGAACCGCGAAAGCCTTCCTGGGCGCGGACATCGCCATCAACTACGCAGAAGAGGACTTCCCGTCGAGTCTCCGCGAGCAGAATGGCGGGCGGGGCGCTGACGTGATCCTTGACGTCGTTGGTGCCAAGTACCTGCCGCAGAACGTGGACGCGCTCGCGGACTACGGCCGGCTGGTGGTGATAGGCCTGCAGGGCGGCGCCAAAGGCGAGCTGGACCTGGGACAGTTGCTGAAGAAGCGCGCAGCGGTGGTGGCCACAGCCCTGCGGCCCCGGCCGGTGGAGGAAAAAGGAGCCATCATGAGCGCCGTCCGCGACGCAGTCTGGCCCCTGGTCAGTGACGGCAGGATCCGGCCCCTCGTGGCTAAGACCTTCCCGCTGGAACAAGTGAAGGCCGCGCACGAGTATTTCGATTCCGGCGACCACGTGGGCAAGATCCTCCTGTTGATGTAGGCACCTGCTGCCTCAGTACATACTGAGTATTGCCCGGCTCGTTCTTCTGTATTACGGTTAGTCCTATACGCGGTATGCACGGGCCTTGGGGGACCGTGCATACCGAGGCTTCCAAGTGCAAGGAGCAATGATGTCCATCCGCCACAGCCTCCTCGCCCTGCTGCAGGACCAGCCGCGCTACGGCTACCAGCTCCGGGTCGAGTTCGAGAACCGCACGGGAGCCACGTGGCCACTGAACATCGGGCAGGTGTACACCACGCTTGACCGGCTTGAACGTGACGGCCTGGTCACCAAGGACGGCGACGACGGTGACGGCCATGTGGTCTACAGCATTACCGGCGCAGGAAAGGCCGAGGTGGGAAACTGGTTTGCAGCCCCGGTGGAGCGGAACAATCCGCCACGCAACGAACTGGCCATCAAGCTGGCGCTCGCCGTCACCATCCCGGGCGTGGACGTGCAAGGCATCATCCAGGCGCAGCGGGTGGCCTCCATCCGTGCCCTGCAGGACTACACCAAGGCCCGCAGGGACGCCGCCACCAGCCAGCGGTCTGGAGATACTGCCTGGCTGCTGGTCCTTGATTCTCTGATCTTCCAGACCGAAGCGGAGGTCCGCTGGCTGGATCTTTGTGAAGCGAGGATGGTCCAGCAGGCACAATCGGGCCAGGCGCGTAAGACATCCAACGGGGTCACGGAAGATTCCGCCCCGCTCAACGCGGACAGCCGCCGGTGAGCGTGCAGGGACCACAGCAGGTCCTGGAACTTGCCGGCGTTAGCAAGACTTTCGGGGAGGGTGCGACGGCGGTGGCGGCCCTCCGCGACGTTGACCTCACCATCAGTGCAGGGGAGTTTGTTGCGGTCATGGGACCGTCCGGGTCCGGCAAGTCATCGTTGCTGGCGCTTGCCGGGGGACTGGACCGTCCGACGTCGGGCGGCGTCTTTGTGGAGTCCACCCCGTTGGCGGGACTGGGGCTGAACGACCTCGCGCGCCTGCGCCGCCGTGCCGTCGGCTACGTCTTCCAGGACTTCAACCTGATCCCCACCCTGACTGCGGCCGAGAACGTGGCGCTGCCGCTGGAGCTGGACGGAACGGCGTCGAAAAAAGCCCATCGGCAGGCGCTGGATGCGCTGCGGCAGGTGGGAATCCCTGAACTGGCTGACCGGTTTATAGACCAGATGTCCGGGGGCCAGCAGCAGCGCGTGGCCATAGCGCGTGCAGTGGTGGGACAGCGGCGTCTGATCCTTGCGGACGAGCCCACCGGAGCGCTTGATTCCACCACCGGCCATGGGGTTATGGAAGTGCTGCGGTCCCGCGCGGATGCAGGTGCCGCCGTGATGCTCGTCACCCACGAAGCCAGGCACGCAGCGTGGGCGGACCGCGTGGTGTTCCTTCGCGATGGCCGCATCGTGGACCAGGCGGCTGCACAGCATGATCCATCCGTGCTCCTGGCGCAGGCCGGGTTCTGATGCCGCTGGACCTCGCTCCGGCCCCGGGCGGGCGCCGGAGCAGCTTCCGAGTTGCCCTGCGCATGGCCCGCCGGGACATCAACCGGCACAAGGGCCGCTCCTTGCTCATCATCCTGCTGATCATGTTGCCGGTAGCCGGCATGACCGGCGCGGCCGCCCTGTACCAGAGCACGCAAAGAACGGCGGAGGAAGTTGTCAGCTACGAGCTCGGGCAGACGCAGGCCCGGTTCGCCGCCCTCCCGGTTCCCAACGCGGACTCCGTCCAGGACCCGTTGAACGACACCAGGGTGGCTTCGAGCTCCGGGAACCATGATCCCAGCTTTGTTCCGGCACATCCTGCGGAGCTGCTGCCGCCAGGCTACGAAGTCCTGCCGCAGCGGCTGGTGAACCTGACCACCCGGGTGGGCGCGGCTTTGGTGCCCCTTGAGGGCAGGGTGGTCGACGCCCTTCATCCCGCCTTTGCAGGAAAGTTCACTCTGCTTGACGGAAGAGCTCCCCGGTCTGCTGAGGAAGTTGTGGTGTCACCTGGCCTGCTGGAACGGTTCGGTCTGGGCTTCGGCGAGGAAATCACGACGTCGGCCGGTACTTTCGTTCCCGTGGGAACCGTGAGGGACGCCGGTGCCTCGGACCGGAACTCCTTTCTTTTCCTGGCGCCGGAGCAGGTACCGGACTCCGCTCTGCAGCAGGAAGCCGAATTACCGCAGTCGGTGTCCTATTACCTGGTTGGTCCGGAACCGGTGGCCTGGTCCCAGATACGTGAAGCCAACCGCCAGGGGGTCGGTGTGCTGTCGCGCAGTGTGGTGCTCGATCCGCCGGCCCCGGACCAGCGCGGCATCGAAGGCGTCACGCCCCGCCAGCCGCCATCGGAGGCCTTAGCTTTTTACGCGGCAGCCGGTCTGATCGCCGCATTGGCGCTGCTTGAGGTGGGTCTCCTGGCCGGGGCAGCCTTCGCAGTCGGGGCAAAGCACCAAATGCGGGAGTTGGCGCTGTTCGCGGCCGCCGGGGCGGATGCCCCAACCGTGCGAATGGTAGTGACGGCAGGAGGACTATGGCTTGGCGGCATCGCAGTGCTGTCCGGCGGTGCACTGGGCCTCCTCTCCGCAGCAGCTGTAGTCCATTGGGTCAGCCTTATGGGTTCCCCACGCTTTCCCGGCCTCCATCCTGACCTGCCGCTGACCCTGGTTTCCATGGCCTTGGGGCTGCTGTGCTGTGTCCTGGCGGCCTTGGCCCCGGCCAACCACGTTGCTCACCTGGGCGCCCTCGGAGCGCTCAAATCCGGAAGGGCGCCGGCCGGCAGCGGCAAGCGCTCCATCGTCGCTGGGGCAGCGCTGGTGCTGACCTCGGCGGGACTTCTGGCCGCCGGTTGGCTGATCGGGCAGTCAGCCGGCGACCCGGACCGCAAAGCCGAGCAACTTCCGGTAGTGGCGGGGTTGCTGATCGCCGGCGCTGTACTCGCCGTCGTCGGACTTGTGCTCCTGGTGGGATGGATCATTACTGCGCTGACCGCGCGGACGGGCTGGCTCCCGCTTGCCATGCGGCTGGCAGCGCGGGATTCGGCCAGGAACCGCAGCCGTACGGTGCCGGCCGTGGCAGCAGTCCTCGCGGCCACAACCCTGGCAAGCGCTGCCTTGGTCCTCGCGGCCAGCCAGCAGGCCGGGATGCGCGAGAACCATTCCTGGAGCGCGCTGGAGTACCAGACTTACCTGCCGCTGTCGCTGGAACAGCCCCTCCTTCCCGACGGCAGCACCCAGCCTGCAGTCAGGGTTGAGGCAGCGGACCTGTCTTCCGCGGTGGAGGGTGCCCTCACCAGCGTTGCCTGGACAAAGGAGATCAGCGCGCCCGCCTACGTCCAAAACTGTGCTTCCGGCCCCGGCGCTGACATCGCGCGGCCGGCGCGGACGGCAACCTCAAACTGCCTGCAATATTCGCTTGCCACACCAGCAGGAAATGAATGTCCGATGACGCCGCAGCGGAGAGTGATCGATCGTGAGGACTGGAGGTGCAAGGGCTCCCTCGCCCAGTGGCCCGGCAGCTACCGCTCGGTTCTGGTGGGCGGTGCGGACGTCATCGCCGCGGTAATGGGCCGGGAAGCCGGGCCTGAGGCGTTGGCGGTGCTGGATACGGGCGGCATGGTGGTAACCAACCCTGTCTTCGTGCGCGACGGGAAGGCCGTGCTTCTGGCGCAGGATGTACGCACGCAAGCGCAAGACCCGGTTGACCCGTCCCACATGCACATGCACAAAACGGTCAGCAGCACCGCCCTGGCCGCCGTGGTTGTTGAACCAGCCGAAGCTGTTCCCTACTACGGGGTGGTCTCGCAGGAGACGGCCCACCGGCTGGGCATGCACCCTGCCCCCGCTGAACTCCTGGTCCAGCTCACCCGTCCTCCCTCCGCTGCCGAGGTGGATGCGGCAGCAGGGGCCGCTGCCGCGGTGTACAAGCAGCCCGGCGCCGGGTTCTGGGTGGAACCCGGCATCCCGCAGGACAACGCGTGGTTGACGTGGTCGATTGTGGCCCTCAGCGCACTGATCACCTTCAGTGCAGCAGGCATTACCACCGGCCTGTCCCTTGCGGATGCCCGGGCGGATCATGCAACCCTCGCTGCAGTGGGCGCCTCACCTCGACTGCGGAAAGGACTGGCGGGTTCTCAGGCGCTGCTGACCTCAGGACTGGGGACCCTGCTCGGAGCTCTGGCCGGCACCGTGCCGGCCGTACTCATCGTCGCCGGCACGGAGATGGGCATCGCCCTTGATGTTCCCTGGCTGCACCTTCTGGCCCTCCTGATCGCTGTCCCGCTGACGGGTGCCGTGCTGGCCTGGCTTTTCACGCGGGCCCGGCTGCCGGCATCCCGGCGCGTGGTGGGGATGTGAGCAATTACGTCACTAAATTGGGTCTTTTTGATTGTTCCCGGCGGGCTTACATTGGGGTTCAGGAGCCGCCCGGTCAGGGCGCCGGATCAGGAGGACTTTCCATGACAACGCACGTCGCCGACTGCAGCGTAACGAACTGTTCCTTTAACGACCACACCAACTGCAACGCCGCCGCCATCACGGTAGGAGGCGCAGAAAACCACGCAGCCTGCGCCACGTTCATCGACACAGGCCTTCACGGTGGGCTGCCCAAAGTGCTGGCCGACGTCGGAGCATGCCAGCGTTCCGAATGCGTGCACAACGACCACCTGATGTGCAAGGCGCCGGAAGTGCACGTGGGCCCGGGAGCCGATAACGCCGACTGCCTCACCTACTCGCACGCCTGACAACCCGTTCCGCCGCGGGCGGGAAAGAGGGGCCTCCGTCCGGAACACCGGATGGGGGCCCTCTTTGCTTGGAACCGTGCAAGGACGGGCCGCGCCGCCGGCTGCAACGGAAGCGTGTCGTTTGGCGCCGGGTGCAGGCCGTTCGGCGCAGGGCCTTTCCTTAAGCGGCCAAATCCAGCCCGGGCCGCACCCGTCGTTGGTAGGGTGCGTGTCAGCAGAAGCGGAAAGAATCTCAAGGAGGAGACATGGCCGAAACGCCTGATAGTCGACGGAACGCAGCCCTGGGAGAAGGATCGGTGGCCACAGATACTGTCCTCCCTCCTTCGGCGCTGGATGAAAAGGTCCGCGAGGCGGAAGAGAAAAAATGGACGCCGGGTAAGATCGCGCTCTGGGCGGCGATCGCCCTGCTGGGTGGCGTGGCATGGTTTATGCTCGCGATCATCCGCGGCGAGACGGTCAACGCCATCTGGTTCGTGTTCGCCTCGGTGTGCACCTATCTCATCGGCTACCGCTTCTATTCCAAGGTCATCGAGCGCTACATCACCAGGCCGGATGACCGCCGGGCCACCCCGGCGGAGTACAAGGCGGACGGCAAGGACTATGTCCGCACCGACCGTAACGTCCTGTTCGGCCACCATTTCGCTGCGATCGCCGGCGCCGGGCCGCTGGTGGGCCCGGTCATTGCGGCCCAGATGGGCTACCTGCCCGGCACTATCTGGATCATCATCGGCGTCGTCCTCGCCGGCGCGGTGCAGGACTACCTGGTCATGTTCTTCTCCATGCGGCGCGGCGGACGCTCGCTGGGACAGATGGCCCGGGAGGAACTGGGTGTCATCGGCGGCACTGCAGCCCTGATCGCCACCCTGCTGATCATGGTTATCATCGTGGCAATCCTGGCCCTGGTTGTGGTCAACGCACTGGGCGAAAGCCCCTGGGGCGTCTTCTCCGTCGGCATGACCATCCCCATTGCGCTGTTTATGGGCGTTTACCTCCGGTACCTGCGGCCGGGCAAAATCATGGAAGTTTCCCTGATCGGTTTTGTCCTGCTGATGGCGGCGATTATCGGCGGCGGCATTGTTGCTGAAACCGCGTGGGGCGCCGAGCTCTTCACCCTGGACAAGGTCACTATCGCCTGGGGCCTCATTGTTTACGGCTTCATCGCTGCCATCCTGCCGGTGTGGCTGCTCCTGGCGCCGCGGGACTATCTGTCCACCTTTATGAAGATCGGCGTGATCGTGATGCTCGCGCTGGCCATCATTGTGGTCCGCCCCGAGATCACCGTCCCGGCCTTCAGCGAGTTCGCCAGCAGGGACAACGGCCCGGTGTTCCCGGGAGCCCTGTTCCCGTTCCTGTTCGTCACTATTGCCTGTGGCGCACTGTCCGGCTTCCACGCCCTGATCTCTTCCGGCACCACACCGAAACTGGTGGAAAAGGAACGGCAGACCCGCTTCATCGGCTACGGCGGAATGCTGATGGAATCGTTCGTGGCCATCATGGCCCTCGTTGCGGCCATCTCCATTGACCGCGGCCTCTATTTCGCTATGAATGCTCCGGCTGCCCTCACTGGGGGAACAGTGGAAACGGCCGCCACCTGGGTCAACAGCCTGGGCCTGGCCGGCGTCAACATCACCCCGGACTTCCTTGCCCAGACCGCCAGCAACGTGGGCGAGGAAAGCATCGTCTCGCGTACCGGCGGCGCCCCCACCCTCGCGGTTGGTCTGGCGCACATCATGCAGCAGTTCATCGGCGGCACCGCCATGATGGCGTTCTGGTACCACTTCGCCATCATGTTTGAGGCCCTCTTCATCCTCACGGCAGTGGATGCCGGCACCCGCGTGGCACGGTTCATGCTGCAGGACTCCATCGGCAACTTCGTTCCCAAGTTCAAGGAAGCCTCCTGGCGGCCCGGCGCCTGGCTCTGCACCGCCATCATGGTGGGTGCCTGGGGCGCGGTGCTGCTGATGGGCGTCACCGATCCGCTTGGTGGCATCAACACGCTGTTCCCGCTGTTCGGCATCGCCAACCAGCTGCTCGCCGCCATCGCCTTGTCCGTGTGCCTGGCCATTGTCGCCAAGCGCGGAACCTTCAAGTACCTGTGGATCGTGGCACTGCCTTTGGCGTTCGCAGCGGTGGTCACCATCACGGCGAGCTACCAGAAGATTTTCTCGCCCACTCCGGCTGTGGGGTACTTCGCCAACAATGCCGCCTTCAGCAAGGCCCTGGCGGACGGGAAGACGGAGTTCGGCACAGCGAAATCCGTGGCAGCCATGGAAGCCGTGGTGCGCAACACCGCCATCCAGGGCTGGTTGTCGGTGATCTTCGTGGTCCTCAGCATCATTGTGATCGCGACGGCGGTGCTTGCCACCCTCAAGGCGTTCCGCAGCCGTGGGGACGCGACAGCTTCCAAGGGCAATGAAGACCCGTCGAGGCCGTCCCGGGTCTTCGCGCCGGCCGGGCTCATCCCCACTCCTGCCGAGAAGGAGCTGATGGCCGAGTGGGACAAGGTCCCCGCCGAATTGAGGTTCGAGAGGGCAGGCCACCACTGATGAGCTCCGGACTCGCCGCGGTTGCGCAGGGCTTCCGGGGGTTCGCCCGTTACTTTGGCGGTGTGCTGGGGGCGGACGCCTACGCGAAGTATCTGGAGCACCACCGGGCGGCGGGCCACAGCACGCCGCCACTGAGCGAGCGAGAGTTCTGGCGGGACCGGACCGACCGCCAGGACTCCAATCCCCAGGGGCGGTGCTGCTGATTGAGCCTGCAGCGGACAAAGCGTCAGCGGGCTTCATGGAGTGAACCCGCGGCGGATCGCTCATGAGAGTATGAACGCATGAGCGATCCGAAAGACACTCAGGCACCTGAGGACCTCCCCGTAGAGGGCACCACCATCGACGGCAGCCAACCGGCACCTGCGCCGGCAGCCGCGGCCGACGGCGGGAAGCCCAAAGGCAGCAACCTGCAGGATTTGGTGGATGAACCAGCCAAGGTGATGCGGATCGGAACCATGATCAGGCAGCTGCTGGAGGAAGTGAAGTCCGCCCCGCTCGACGACGCGGCCCGGGAAAGGCTTGCCGAGATCCATGAGCGCTCCATTAAGGAACTGGAAGACGGGCTTGCGCCTGAGTTGGTGGAGGAACTGGACAGGATCAGCCTCCCCTTCCCGGACGAGGCCACACCTTCGGACGCTGAACTCCGCATAGCCCAAGCCCAGCTTGTGGGGTGGCTGGAGGGGCTGTTCCACGGCATCCAGACTGCCATTGCCGCCCAGCACGCCGCCCGCGAGCACGCCGCAGCGCAGCAGCAGCTCCGCCAGCTTCCTCCCGGCACTGTGATTGCGCCGGGTGTGGTGATCGGCGAAAACGGAGAGCCCCAGCGGGCGTCAGCCGGCCCCCGGGCGGGTGCTCCGGCAGGACCAGGCCAGCCCCTTGAACCGGACCACGGTCCGGGACAGTACCTCTAGGGTCGTTGGGCTTTTTCAGCGCCGCCAGGCAGGGGCGCAAGGACGACGCGGAACTGGGGAAGGGATTGTGGCGCCGGGCCCACGACCGCTTCCACCGGGGGCTGGACCGCTTCCACCAGGTCCTCGAAGGGGTTGAGGACGACCAGCTCTACGGGGAACTGGTGGACATCGCCAATGAGCTGGCCGCACTGCTGGACCGCGTCAGGGCAGTGTGTGTGCAAGCACAGCAGCGGTCACCCAGCGAGGGGCTGGACATCCCAGCGGCCCTCGCCGGTGTCCACCGCTCGCTGTCCAAGGCCGGCAATTCGCTCGCCACCACCGCAGAAGCAGCCGCCATGCTGCGGCTCGCCGTTGGGCCCGTCCCCGTGGGAGCTGCCTCCGTCCGGCGGCGCGCGGAGGCAGTCTTCCAGCAGGTGGCCGACGCCGAGAGGCAACTGCGGGAGGAAAGCCTCGGCTCCCGGCAGGAAGATATTCCCGGTTAAGCGTGTGGCATAGTCGCGCCTGATCTTCCCGCGCGGGGCGTCGCGTTTGGCAGGATAAGGGCATGACTCTTTCACCGACACTGACTTTCAACGACGGAAACCAGATCCCCCAGCTTGGCTATGGCGTATGGCAGGTTGAGGACGGCGTGGCGGAAAAGGTTGTCCGCCAGGCCTTCGAAGCGGGCTACCGCCACATCGACACCGCCAAGATCTACGGCAATGAGGCGGGCGTAGGCCGGGCCATCGCCAGCTCGGGCCTGTCGCCGGAGCAGCTTTTCATCACCACCAAGCTGTGGAACGCAGACCAGGGCTACGAATCCACCCTTGCCGCTTTCGAAGAGTCCATGGACCGGCTGGGCCTCGAGACCCTTGACCTTTACCTGATCCACTGGATGACCCCCAAGCGGGACAAGTACGTGGACACCTGGAAGGCTCTGATCGAGCTGCAGAAGCGCGGCCGGGTCAAGTCGATCGGTGTTTCGAACTTCACTGTCGAGGGTCTGGAACGGATCATCGACGAAACGGGCGTGGTCCCGGCCATCCACCAGATCGAGCTCCACCCGTACTTCAGCCAGCGCGAACTGCGCGAGTTCGGGGCCTCCAAGGGGATCCTGACTCAGGCCTGGTCACCGCTGGGCCAGGGCGGCGAGCTCCTTAAGGACGCAACGGTGGCGTCCATCGCTGACAAGCACGGTGCCACGCCTGCCCAGGTAGTTATCGCCTGGCACCTCGCCATCGGCAACGTGGTTATCCCCAAGTCCGTCACCGAGTCCCGCATCCGCGAGAACTTCGCGGCGCTGGAGGTCTCCCTGGACTCGGACGACATCGAGGCCATCAACGCGCTGGACCGCAGCGCAAAGGGTGAAGGCCGCATCGGAGCCGATCCTGCAATTGCCGATTTCGCCTAAACTGAACCGCGCTTCCGTCTAAGTACTCCGGTCCAAGCACACTGCTCTCAGCAGGCCGTTGACCCGCGTTGCCTGGGTAATTCCCGTGCAACGCGGGTTACCGCTTTAAGCGAAGCGGTCCAGGATCAGCACGATCTGTGGCAGCCCCGACTTTTGCCGGCCTCGATTCAGGCGGCGATACGGACCTGCGGGACCGGGACTGCGTCCACGACGGCCCAGCTGTCCTCGCCGGCGCAGTGCCGGCTGGCGAACCGCTCGGCCTCAGCAAGGGTGTCAAAGGTCTCGGCGCGGGCACGGCCGCAGTCGGCGTCGAAGTAGGTGACGTGAAATTCCTGTACGAATTGGTTTTCCATAAATCCAGTGTGCAACCGGGGTCTGACATTCCCCGGAATCAGCTCCGCGTGTTGCCCAGCCGGAGGACCCGTTCCTGTGCCAGCATCGCTGTCCGTTCGGCTTTGTCTGCGGCCCGCGCCGCCTGTTTTGCCTCCGCGGTGGTGCCCGCCAGCCCTTTGCGGGACTGTTCCAGCAGGTCCTCGGCCGCCTTGAGGCGGTTTCGCAGATCCGATGCTTCCTGGGTCAGCTCCGCGATTTTGCTCCGCAGTTCGTCTGCCTGGTCCTGCAGGTCCCGGGCAAGCCGGGCTGCCTCAGCTTCTGCCGCCTGCGCTTCGGCCAGCGCGGTTTTGGCTTTCTCCAGCGCCGGTGGTGACGCTGGCCGCGGTGTCTGCCGGACTGCCTCAAGCCGCGGCTTGTCCGGCTTGGTCCGGTCGGTGCCCGCCGCCGTCGTACTCTCCTTCTGATCTTTTCGCGCTGGTGCCCTCGCCGGAGCAGGAGTTGCCCGGGGTGCGGGCAGGGCGGCCGGGACTGCCACTGAGCCCTCAAGCTCCACGGCGTTCACGCCGTCCGCCGACAGTGTCTTCAGGAGCCGTCCGCTTTGGACAGCAGCAGCAGCGCCCGCATCGGCCGTCAGGGCCCGAAGCGTCTCCTCAACGTCGGTGGCCATGGCATCGCTGATGGACCGGCCATGCTGTTGGGCTATTGAGCGGGCGGTGTCGACGGCGGCGGCCAGCATGGTCCGCCGCTCGCGTCCCAGCCCGCGAAGGGCCGCGGCATCCAGCGACGCCTGCGCCTCGCGCATCCTGCCGCCGAGATCCGCCAGTTCGGTGAGGGCTTCCGGCTGGTGCACGGCCAGCATGTTGACGGCCCAGGCGGCAACAGACGGCTTTGGCAGCGTGCGCACCGCTGCTCCGAGTTCCTTGTCCGAACCAGCAGCTTCCTTCGCTGCGGCGGCACGGGCCGCCACAAAGTCTTCCATCGGCTTGGCGTAGAGCTCGTTGGCAATCTCCGCCAGGGACTCGTCTTCCATGAACGCCATCATAGGTGCCGGCGTCGGCGCAGAAGGATACTCCTACGGCCCGCGGTTCCCGCTACTTATCGTGTTGCCGGCGAACCATTTCGGTGATCCAGCTGGGCGCATAGGGCGAGGTACAGCCCGGGGGAGTTGGGTAGTCCTTGAGCACTTCCAGGCGTTCACCAATGCTGACGGCCCGGTCCCGGTGCTCCGCGTGCCCGATTCCGATTTGTGCCAGGCAAGTGTTCATCGCCCACTGCAGACGGTCCGGCGCGCCCTTCATCTCCGACTCAATGATGTCCAGCAGGCCGGCGAGGTCGAGGCCTTCGGGCTGCTTCACCACACGTTCGCTGGTCAGCGCCCAGCCTGCACTCGCTGCCACCGGATCGGGATCGGCGGACCAGGCCAGGCGCAGCTCTTCTGCGTGGGGATTCTTTTTCACCACGTAGTTCACGAGCCAGTCGTGCACTTTGGGGGTGCGGGCCTCGCGCAACATGGTGTCCAACTCGTCACGCTCAAACACCTTCGGACGGCAGACCAGGAGGGCCAACAGCCTCGCCGCGGTGTCGCCGGTCTCCCAGAGCTCGCGGGCGAGTTCCGGCTGTGTCTTCAGGCGCTTGGCAACGGCCCGCAGCTTGCCAAGGTTCACCCCGTGATCGTCGCCGTGTTTTTCGTTTACCTCACGTGCCCGCGGTTCCTCCAGCGCACCAAGCTCCGCCATCAGCCCGGCCACGCTCGTCCCGGTCAATGCACTCCCGGCCATCGCGGTCTCCTCTCCGTCGCACACGAAGTTCAGCCTACGACGAAGCGGGCACTCCGCACGCGCATGCTGCCACCGGCTCGGGGCGGGCGCAGCTAAAGGCGACGCACCAGCCAGCTGGCGACCCACCGCGTGTCGTGCCCGCCGCCGTCGTCCCACTCCACCAACACGTGCGTGACGGTGTAGGCAATGGCGAGCCCGATGATGGAACCCACCTTCACCCGGGCCGGCCGGAGCATCAGGACCGGCCTGCCGGGTGCTTGCTGCAGGGCGTCCCCGCGAACGGCTGCCTGGGCCACACGGCCGGGCAGCTGCTGGGGGAGCGTTTCCAGTAGCGGGCGCTTTTCGGCTGAATCGGGGGACAGCGGCATGGGAAGTCCTGGAATATTGGAACCTGTGCACCAGTACCGTCTTCTTAGGCTGGAAGCACGCCACAGGGAAAACCGAATGGCCGGCAGCAGCCGTAGCCGGCGTGCTGCCGTATCAACAAGACTAGAAGCCAATTCCTTGCCATGCATGCGTAGGAAGTACTCGACTCTTGGACGGGTCAACTACTTGCCGGTGGCCGGTTCCTGTAAAAAGTGCCCGTCCTAGTCCTTGATGAGGTCGAAGTCCAGGTCCAGGTCCTCCGGGGACAAGAGCTTCCTCCAGGTGGTCGCTACCCGGGCGGAGGGCAGCTGCGCCGCTATTGGCATTCGGTCTGCGGCGATCAGCTGACTAAGATCCAAGCTTGTCAGTGCGGCGATGTCCCTGATGGGTACCTGGAAAGTCCGGAACGGGCCCAGCGGCGGAGCCTCGTCCACAGCCTTTGGCAGGGTGACGTCCGGCAGTTCGCCCAACTGGGCGGTCTGGTCCACTACGTAGCCCGTGGCTGCCAGCTCCCCGTCCTGCAGGAAGGCAGCGACTTTGAAGAACAGCAGAGGGATATCCACGCCCCGGTACACCGGATCGTTCTCACCGAAGACGGGGCCGGTAAAGACGATGAGCCGGCGGCCGTAGTCGGCGGCATTGTCGAGCAGGTAGGACTCGAGGCCGAGCCACAGGTCCAGGCCTTGGTTGAATTTTGCTGCCTGTGGAGCAGCGTTTGTGTAATGGAAGGTGTCCTGATTGGCCTGGGCCGCCTCCGCTCGGGAATCGCCCCAGACAGCGGAGGCACGGCGGACAAGGTGACCGCGATCGATATCGTTGCGTGCGTAAAGCCGCTCCCCGGTCTGCTGGTCCTCAGCCAGTCTGGGGTCCAGACGCCACTGGATTCCGGACCTGTCCAGGTCCATCAACTTCTCGCCATTGATACCTAGAGCAGTTATGGCGGCCAGACGCTTGTCGAGCCGCATAAGCACTGAGAAGTGTGTGTAAGGCAGCAGTACTGTCTCAGGACCTGCGAGGGCCGGTATTGGAACTGGAAGCCCCAGGAACCCGTCGTCGAACCCGGACCGGCCGGACAGATCATGTGCCGCAGCAGAATTTGATGACAACCACACTTCATTCATGGCCCGGACACTAGCAGCAGGAAATGACAATCGCAGGAAAAGCGGTCTTTCGGCGGCTTGGACTGCGGGCTGAGGACCTGGTGTCATCTGGTTCCAAGATGTGACCGAAAGGCAACCTTCACCTCCGCCTGCCGGTGTCATGCTGGGCCAATGAAGAGATTGTCAGTCCCGTTACTCCTGATCCTTGCGATCTCTACAGCAGGTTGCGCTACGCCCGGCGTGTGTCCTGCCATCGGCTGGAGCAACTCTGCCACCGTTGTCCTCGACGGGCCAGTGGACGGTGTGGCCAAGGTCCAGTTCTGCCCGGACGGGATCTGCTCCGTTACGCCGCAACCTAGCACGGCGCCCAAAAGTACCGTCGCTCCCGGTGTCTCCGCCATCCCTGGCCAGGCCGATACCGCTGCCCCCGCAACGCCGGGACCGCCCGTCGGGGACCCGAACTACAGCCCGTATTCCGGCAAGAAAATCGATGACCGCACCTGGCAGTTCAGTACGCCCATGAGCGCCCCCAAAAAAGCCACCGTCAGGGCAATGGCGGCAAGTGGTGAAGTACTCGCCGAACGGGAGGTGGACCTGACCTGGACCCGGGTCGGAGGGAGCGAACAATGCGGCGGCCCCTCCACGGCAGGGCCCATCACGCTGGCGCTTTAGTCGGCCCACCCTGGTTGGCGGACGGGCCCTGGCATTTTCAGTAATCATGTTGAACGGTAGGTCCCCCGCACAAGGTTTTTCCAAACTGCGGCCTCGCCATTCGAAGGCACGTCCACAGGCTGTTCAAAGGTTCCGAGGTTAGGGTCATGGCATGGCCACCAGGAGTGCTAAGCCGGTAACAAGACGTAGGTTTATTGCAGTCACGCTCGGCGCTGGCGCCGTCGGACTCGGTGCTGTTGCCGTTAGCGCTGGATGCAGAAGCAATCCGCTCGGCGGCGCGCGCCCGCAGGTCGTGGAGCCGGCATCCCCGGAGTTGAGCTGGGTCTCCGACGCCCGCGTGGCGGGGTTCGAGAGCTTTGAGGATGATCCGGACGTCGACGCGAGGCTCGATGCGCTCGCGGCCTCGCACGTGAGCGTGGTGGTGGTCGATACGGACCTTTCCTTCTATATGAGCGAGGGGCTTTTCGAGGAGAGCGCGGTCTACATTGACGCGGTGGCGCGGAAATGCCACGAGCGCGGCATGAAGGCGGTGGTGTATTGCTCGATGCTGGAGGCGCTCAGCAGGAACGCGCCGAGCGGGCAAGGCACCATGGGGAAGGATCACCCGGACTGGGTGCAGCGCGGCATGGATGGCCAGGCGAACGTGTTTGTAGGCGGCGGCCGGGTGTTTTGGGTGCCGGAGGGGACCGAGAGTGCCTGGCTTTGCCCCACGTCCGGGTACCGCGATTACTTTATTAACCGGGTAAAGCGGCTGGCGCAGACGGCGCTGGATGGGTTGTGGGGTGATGTTCCGCTGCTCTCGGACATCGTGGGCGTGTGGCCGTGCACGAACGAGACCTGCGCGGCCAAGTTCCGTGCCGAGACCGGGTTGGCACAACCCGCCCGGGTGGACTGGGACGACCCGGTGTTCCGCCGCTGGGTGGCGTGGCGGCACGGGATCATCCACGAGTTCGAGCAGGCGGTGCTTGCCGGGGCACGCACGGTACGGCCCGACTTCGAGTTGATCGTCGAGACCGGCACCATGGATTACAGCAACGGCACGGTGCAGGGCTTGGACGCCGCCAGCCGTGACGACGGGGACGTGCTCCGTGCGTGGGAAGTGAGCTGCGTCAGTGACGAGACCGGCATGCGTGAGGCATCGGCGGATGACTGGATCTCGATGGCGATCATGATGCGGCATGGCCGCGGCTGCGCGGGCAAGAACCCGAGCTGGGCGATCTCCTACGGCCGGCAGGCCGACGACGCCGAGCGGGTCATGGCGCTGGCCATCGCGGGCGGCCAGCGGCCGTACGAGAGCCAGATCCCGCTCCTGAGCCGCACCGTGGGTGATGCCTGGCGCGGCAGGATGTATGGCTGGCTCAAGGACAACAACGACATCTGGGCCGGCGGGAGCGCCAACCCGGTGGCGGTAGTCTTCTCCAGCGCGAGCCGGGATTATGTCGACAGGAACTCCGGTGTGGGGCTCTACACCAGCACCAACGCCGCTGATGAGCTCTGGTGGACCACCAGGCAGAGGGATTCGGCGGTGTCCCTGCCCTACGTCGGCGAGTACCGCGGCATCTGCAAAGCCCTCATCCACGCGCACGCCCCGTACGACGTGGTCACCACACCGCACTTGTCGGCAGCGCGGCTCGCGCCCTACCCGGTGGTGGTGGCGCCGCGGCCGGCGGCACTCTCGGATCAGGAGATCGCCGGGCTGAAGAGCTACGTTGAGGCCGGCGGCACGCTGGTGGTCACCGCCGGTACCGATGCCGGCGCCTTTGATGAGAACGGCGCGCAGCGCCCGCAGCCGGCGCTGCTGCGCGCGTTCGGCATCAGTCCGGGCCCGGACTGGTCGCGCACGTCCCACCGCGACGGCGCGGTGATAATGGTGACCGGGCAGGCGGGGCAGCACTACTACGAAAGCGACGATGCGGCAGTGACAAGCGCCCTGGCGGGGATCTTGGAGGGGACCGGGCGCACCATCGTGACCGATGCGCCGGCCGAGGTCGTCATCGACCTGCGGCAGCGCACCGAGCACCGCCTGGACGTGCTCTTCGCCAACATGGACGGCCTCGATACCGGCGGGTTCAAGCCGCAGAGCGCCAACTTCCAGGTGGCCATCCCCTGCGGCGGGAAGACGCCCCGGCGGGTGACCATCACCCAGCCAGGAGACACGGCCCCCGCGGAGACACCTTTCACCCACAAAGATGGCCGAGCCGTCTTCGACGTGACCGTAAACGCCCTCTTGTTGGCGCGCATCGCACTCACCTAGTGCGCGGAGCCGACGGACCACAGCGTTGCCCAGTCCGGTGTAGAGGCTCGATGCTGCCACTGTGCTGATCTGGACACTCCATGCCTTGGTGCTCAGCTGGATCGAGCGGCCCCTTCAAACGGGAGGTGGCAGGTTCGGGCCGTTCCAGGATTTTCGGCAGGGCTTGTCATCCCCGTCATGACGAAGAACCTGCCGAACTGGCCGACGCACCGGTCCCTAGTGCCAGCCGCTATACGGATCCGCGTTGTGATTGGTGGGCGGCGGATTCTTGTAGACCCGGCCTCGCTGGGATTGAGGCTCGCCCTGGTGCCGCGGCGGGCGGGTACGGCGGTGCTTTCGCTGCCAGACACCGTTCAGCGCACGTAGAACCACCATGAAGACCACAAAGCCACCGAAGCCGACGAGATATTCCATCAGTGCTGCTCCTCCCGACGTTCCTGGCCCAGCTCCAGGAGGTCGATGTCAACAGCGCCGGAAGGGCTCGGCTTCGGAGAGCCGCGGCGCTTGCGCAGCTGGGTGGCCCGGTACTCGTCACGGGCCAGGATGAACGCGTAAGGCGTGAAGAACCCGGACATGCCGATGGGCCACAAGAGCGCCCACTCCGGCGGCTGCCCCTCCCATAAGGGGCGCTGGAAAAGCCACAGGCACGCGACCAGAACTGTCCCTGAGAAGGCCATGAGGATCCCCATGCCCCACCAGGTACTGACCTGCACATGGCCGCGGCCGGGCGTGAACCCGATCTCGTCACCCGGATAGCTGTGCAGCTCGCCGGAGCTGGTCCTGCGGAGTACACGTTTTTCACCGGCGGCGACAGCCTTCTTGTGCTCCGCGTACACGGCATCGTTGCGCCGCTCAGCCTCGCTGCTATAGACCAATTGTTAATCCTCTCTCGGGCAACCTCCACGGTACCTGCCTACTCTCTTTTAGCTAGGCAGGTCTGCACAGTGATGCGGGCCTGCAAGTCTTATGTGTGTGGGTCATCGACAATCCCTCTTGGCCGCGCGCTAGTGTCTTTGCCTATGAACGCATCTAACGACCGCCCGACGCGCTTGGTCCAGCGCGTCGTCATCATTCACGGGTACGAAGCTGCACCGGATGCGAACTGGTTCCCCTGGCTCCAAGGCGCACTTGAAGCCGAAGGCATAGGCGTCACTGTCGTCCCTCTCCCGGCCCCGGACGCTCCTAAAGCGGCAGCGTGGGAGAACGCTGTCAGTGCTGCACTGGGAGTGCCCGATGAGAGGACGGCGATAGTGGCACATTCTCTGGGTGTCGTCACGGCGCTACGAGTACTGGCGGCGCTGCCGGAGCCATGGGAGCTCGGCGGCCTTGTGTTGGTAGCCGGTTTCACTGGACCGCTGGATGCATTGCCGGAACTGGATGGTTACCTTGCAACAGACGTTGACGTTGAACGCATCGCAAGGAATATCGGTGGGCGAACAGTCATCCGCTCGGAGACGGACCCCTTCGTGCCGCCGGCAGCATCTGATGACCTCGCCAGGCGCCTCGGCGCGCAGCTGCAGGTCCACCCGGGAGCCGGACACTTCATGGCAGAAGACGGAGTGGCGACCCTGCCAGCTGTGCTTGACCTGCTGCGTTTGCCCTAGGGAGGCGCTTTTCATGCTGCACTTCTCGAGATGAAAGTGTGCACGCCGACGTCGAGCCAGGAGCGGACGCTAAACGACGGCCCCCGTCATTGACCGGGGCGGGGCCGCGGCCACGTCCGGACGAACCTCCACGGCCATCTCGGAATGCTCCGGCTGCTGAGGAGGGCAACCTGGCACCCCTGCCCCCTGGCCGTGGAGGACTACAAGGCCCCTAGAGCCAGTAAGCCGAAGGAAAGACCCGTGCGGGTCCTTCCTTGACAGCTATGCGAGGCACTCCCGGAGGCCCAGCGTTCCTGCCCCTTCGCAACCCAGGGCAAAGGGGCCGATGTTGATCGTATCGTCCGGGCTGTCACCCGGCCATAGCCTCGGCCTGGCGCTAGGCGACCGGAAAATCCTGGACGCAGGAGTCGTTCAGGAACCGGTGGAATTCACCGGCTGCGGTGATCTCGGTGTGCGATGAGTAGGTGGCGGTCCCAAGCGAAGTCTTCAGCTGAAGCCACGGCTATTTGCTCTAACCTGTGACCGGAGTTCTGCAGGGTGTAGGCGGGGTCGTCAGCCCGGCCAGCAAGTGTGCCGGAAATGTGCCTTACACCTAGCACTAACCGAGGGTTCCCCTTAACCAGCGAAAAACCCCGCATCATCGTCGAAAACAACGACAACACGGGGTTTATCCCGAGCTTCCTATCAGAATCGAACTGATGACCTTTTCATTACGAGTGAAACGCTCTACCGACTGAGCTAAGGAAGCACCGCATGCTTGCCCGGAAGAACCGGGGGCCTCATGCAAGAGTCAACTGTAATAGAGTCCCCGCGCCCGGGTCAAAATGGGCGGGACGAAAGGGCTGAGGCCTTCAGCACACCGTGTTATCGGCGGGAACCTGGCCGCTGACAAGGTAGCTGTCCACGGGGTCCTCGATGCAGCTGTTGGACCGGCCGTAGGCGGTGTGGCCTTCACCTTCCCATGTCAGCAGTGTGGCGTTGCCCAGCTGCTTGCGGAGTGAAGCGGCCCACTCAACAGGTGTTGCAGGGTCGCCCGTGGTGCCGATAACCACAATGGGCGAGTCTCCCTTGTACTCAACGGGCGCGGGTGTGCGGGTGTTCTTGTGCGGCCAGTCGGCGCAGTTGGTGCCGCCGTAGGCAAAGAAATACCCGAACGTGGGGGAGTCCTGCATGAGGCGCTGCTGTTCGGCCCGCATGGCCGCGGTATCGGAGTCCATCGGGTAGTCCAGGCAGTTGATGGCGTTGAACGCGAATGTGGAGTTGGACGTATACGTCCCGTTGGCAGCGCGGTCGGCACCAAGATCGGCCAGCCGAAGCATGAGGCTCACGTCTCCGGTCATCGCCGCTTCAAGGGCCTGGGTCAGGGCCGGCCAGCTCTGATCGTTGTACAGCGGGGTTATCAGGCCGCTGACGAACATCGTGGCGTTGACCACCCGCCCGTCCTTGGCAGTGCGGGGCGTCTGCTCGACAGCGGCGATGAGGTCGCGGAGCTGCTGAACTCCTGAATCAACGGTTCCGCTGAGCGGGCACCCGTCCTGCTCCAGGCAGCTGGCAACATATGCCCGGATGGCCTTTTCGAAGGCTCGGGCCTGCCCCCGGGTCAGCTCCTCGTTGCTGATGGACGGATCGAGGGCACCGTCAAGCACCATGCGCCCCACGTTGTCCGGGAACAGCGAAGCATAGGTGGAGCCCAGGAAAGTGCCGTAGGAGTACCCGAGGTAGTTGAGCTTGGTGTCATTCACCACTGCGCGGAGGATGTCCAGGTCCTTCGCCGAGCTCACCGTATCGATGTGCGCCAGCACAGGGCCGGTCTGCTCGGCACACTGGGCTGCGATCGCCTTGTTGTCCGCGCGGGCTGCTTCCAGCCCGGCGTCGGTGTCCAGGTCGTATATTTTGGCCCGGGCGGCGTCACGCTCGGCGTCCGTCATGCAGGTCACGGGGGCGGAGCGCTTTACGCCCCGGGGATCGAAGCCCACCAGGTCGTACGCGTCGCGCACTGGCTGGGAAAAGTGTGTCCCGGAGGCGTCCTTGACGAAGTCATACCCGGACGCACCGGGCCCTCCCGGGTTCACCAGCAGGCTGCCCGTTTTGTTGCCCGTACTCGGTGCCCTCAGCGCGGCAAGTTCGATGGTGTCACCCTCGGGCTTGTCGTAGTCCATCGGCACCTTCACCTTGGCGCACTGGAACTCGCTTTCGCAGGATTCCCACACCACTTCCTGCGAGTAGAACTGCTCCAGCCCGGACGGAGCGGACGCCACGATCGAGGGATCGGCCTTGGCAGTGGATGCCTCCTGGCTGCGGTTGCCGCCGTCGATGAGGGTGCAGGAGGCCAGAACCATGGCAAGCGCCATGGCCCCGGCAGCACGCATTCCAATCACCCAGGATCGGGGGCGTGCGGGCAGGGGGCGGGCAGTCATCGGGTCTCCTTGGAGGGGGCTAGATCAGGCTGGCTGCCATGGACTCAATGGTCAACAGCGGGGCTACGTTGGTGGTGGTAATGCGTTCGCGGGCTTTGTTGATGGCGTCCATGCGGGCGAGAGTGGCTTCTGGAGTGGAGCGGCTGGCGAACTCCTCTAATTCAC
Organism: Arthrobacter sp. V1I9; assembly: GCF_030817075.1. Taxonomy (NCBI): domain Bacteria; kingdom Bacillati; phylum Actinomycetota; class Actinomycetes; order Micrococcales; family Micrococcaceae; genus Arthrobacter; species Arthrobacter sp. V1I9. Next base: position 3,083,841 of record NZ_JAUSYU010000001.1, on the reverse strand, counting down.
TCCTCAGCTCAACGTTCACGAGCTCCACAGCATTCCCGAGCTGGATAATCAGCACATCCCGGTAGAAGGACAGCAGGTCGGTGAGCGTCCGGTCCAGGGAATCGGTGATGGACCGCTTGGCCCGCCGCTTTTGGTCGTCCTCAAGCTGCTTCACCTGGCTCCGCATGGCCGGAGGGAGGGTTCCGGACTCCGGCGCTCCGAGGGTTGCCAGCAGGGCAGCCTTCTCGGCGGCGTCGCGTTCCTCGTTGGAGCTATTGGCTTCGGCGGTGGCGATCTTGACCAGCTTCTCTGCCATCATCACGGCGGCGGTAACGCCCCGCAGGCCCAAGGGGAACCTCACGGTTTCCAGACGACGTTCCCTGGCGGCAGGATCCCGGGCAAGCCGCCGGGCAATACCCACATGGCTTTGTGCCGCCCGGGCCGCGCGCTCCGCCAGCGCCGGCTCCACGCCGTCGCGCTTAACCAGCAGGGCAGCCACATCGGAGGCGGGCGGCAGCCGCAAAGCCACACTTCGGCAGCGCGACCGGATGGTCACCAGCACGTCAGCCGGGGACGGTGCGCACAGCATCCATACAGTGCGGGGAGTTGGCTCCTCAATTGCTTTGAGCAGAACGTTGGTGGTGCGCTCGGCCATTCGGTCTGCATCCTCCACCACAATGATCCGCCAGCGGCCGGAGGACGGCCGGTTGCCCGCCGTGGCCACCAGGTCACGCGCTTCGTCAATGGTGATGGTGACTTTTTCGGTTCGGACGAAGGTGACGTCGGAGTGGGTTTCACCGAGGATCGTCAGGCAGGCCGGGCACTGCCCGCAGCCGCGCCGGTTGACGTCCTCCTGGTCGCAGTTCAACGCCGCGGCGAACGCCTTCGCGGCATTTGACCGGCCGGACCCGGGCGGCCCGGTGAACAGCCACGCGTGCGTCAGGCTTTCACCGGTGGCCGCTTGGCGCAGTTGTTCGACGACGGCGGCCTGGCCCTGCAGGTCGTCCCAGACCGTCATGCGTCACCCTCCGCGGCCGCCAGCAGTGCGTCAACGCGCTGGAGGATCTGTGCGGCAAGGTCACTCACGGGAAGATGGGCGGGCAGCACAAGGTAGGAACCGGCGCGGCTTGCGGCCAGCTCCAGGAAGGCGTTCCGGATCCTCAGGTGGAATTCATCCGCCTCTGATTCGAGCCGGTCCTCCTCGGCGTCACCGGCGGTCCGGCGCTGGCGGCCCACTGCCGGGTCGACGTCCAGCAGCACCGTAAGGTGGGGCTCCAGGCCCGAGGTGGCCCACGCATTGATTGACCGGACGGCGTCCTTGCCGAGGTCCCGCCCGGCTCCCTGGTAGGCAACGGAAGAGTCGATATAACGGTCTGTCAAAACGATCTCGCCGCGCTCCAGCGCCGGCCGAATGACCTGGCTGGCGTGGGCGGCCCTGGAAGCCGCGAAGATGAGGGCCTCGGTGTGGGCGTCGATGTGGCCATGGCCGTGGTCAAGGACCAGGGACCGAAGCTTCTCTCCGATGAGGGTTCCGCCGGGCTCCCTGGTCTTCAGGACGGTGAGGCCGCGGGATTCAAGGGCGTCTGCAAGCCGGGCTGCCTGGGTGGATTTGCCGGCACCATCCCCGCCCTCAAACGCGATGAAAAGGCCCGCCCGTTGTTTGCTCACCGGTCAAGCCTACCGATCGCGCGCGGCAATGGCAGACTGCCGCAGGGAGTATGTGGACAGTACTGGCGGGCGGGTAACGGCTTTCCGGGGTGCCCGCACCGGACAGTAGGCTTTCCTGCATGAGTCTTTCCGAACAGCAGGCGGCTTCACTGGCAGCCGAGACGGTAGTGGTGGCCGCCGGGCGTCCCCCGCGGGAAAGAGACCAGCCGGTCAACCCTCCCATCGTCCTGTCCTCCACGTTCTTCGGCATTGGTGCCCTTGCTGATGGGGACCGCGGCTACGGCAGGTACTCCAACCCCACCTGGGATCCCTTCGAGGAAGCGCTGGGCCAGCTCGAGGGATCGGAACTGCCCGGCCTCCTGTATGCCTCGGGCCTCGCGGCGGTCAGTTCCGCACTGTCGCTCATTCCCGCCGGGGGAGTGCTGGTCATGCCAACGCTCTGCTATTCCGGTTCCCTGGTGATGGCCGCCGAGCTTGCCCAAAAGGGTTTTATCGAACTTCAAACCGTTGATGTCGCGGATACCGAAGCAGTCAAGGAAGCGCTGGCGCCCCACGGCCCGGCCGGGAAGGCCGCCGCCATGCTGTGGCTTGAGAGTCCCACAAACCCCATGCTCAGCATCGCCGACATTCCGGCTCTTACTGCGGCAGCGCATGCTGCCGGGGCCATCGTCGTCACGGACAACACCTTTTCCACCCCCTTGGTGCAGCAGCCCCTGGGCCTGGGCTCCGACGTCGTCCTGCATTCGGTGACCAAGTACCTGGCGGGCCATTCCGACGTCGTCCTGGGCGCCCTGGTGACGTCCAACCCGGATATCCGTTCCGCGCTGCTTCATCACCGGACCATCCATGGCGGCATCGCCGGCCCCTTCGAATCCTGGCTGGCCCTGCGCGGGCTGCGGACGCTGGCGCTGCGCATCGAACGGTCCCAGGCTACGGCCATGGTCCTGGCGGAGCGGATTGCATCCCATCCCCGGATCGAATCGCTCCGGTTCCCGGGCCTTCCCGCGGATCCTGGCCACGCACGAGCCAAAGCGCAAATGAAGGGCTTCGGTTCGATCGTCTGCTTCCAGGTAGCGGCCGTGGGCGGGATCAGCGGAGCTGACGCCGCGGACGCGGTGGTCCGCGCGGTGCAACTATGGCTGCCCGCTACATCGCTGGGCGGGGTTGAGTCCCTCATCGAACGCCGGCGCCGGCACGCCGCCGAGCCAACAGATGTGCCTGAGAACCTGGTCCGCCTGAGCGTGGGCATCGAAAATGTTGAGGACCTCTGGGCAGATTTGAAGCAGGCGCTGGACGCGCTGGGCGGCTAGGCTGGGCTTGTGGACGGTGAACTCATTATTCGGCCTGTAGAGCAGGCAGTGTTCTTTATTCTTGCCCTCGTGGCACTCGGACTTGAACTGTGGGCCGTGGTGGACTGCGCCCGGCACCGCGCCAATGCGTTCGAGGCCACCGGGAAAAGGACCAAGACCTTTTGGATGGCCCTGACAGGCGGAGCCGCCCTCGTCGGCGTTATCTCATTCCTTGGCAGCGGCGGCTTTTTCGGCACGCTCGGCCTGTTTGGGCTCGCGGCGGTCGTCGCGGCGTCCGTCTACCTGGCAGACGTGCGGCCGGCCGTGAAGGATGCCGGCCGTGGCGGCAGCCGCAACACGGGGCCCTACGGACCCTGGTGATCCCCCACCGGCCCCGCCTAGCCGCGCGGGGCCACTGCTTCCCAGCCCACCGTCAGCTCGCCCAGCCGCCATCTGGCCGGTCCGTCCTGAACCGGCCAACCGGCGTCGCGCAGGCTTCGGCACATGCCCTGCCAGCGCTGCCGGTTCCCAAAGGACGCCAGGGGAGCGGCTTCCAGCCAGGCCTGGTCCATCGCCTGCATCAGGGCGTGTACCCGTTCGCCGGGGACGTTGCGGTGGATCAGCGCTTTTGGCAGCCGTTCGGCAACCTCGGAGGGCAGGTCAAAACTGCCGAACCGGACAGACATACCGAGCGAGAGCGGCCGTTCCGCATCCAGCGCCACCCACGTCACCCGCCGGCCGATTTCGTCGCAGGTCCCGTCGATGAACAGGCCATCGGCGGACAGGCGGTCCTGCACCAGCCGCCAAATTCCGGCCACATCCGCTTCCTCATACTGGCGCAGGACGTTGAACGCACGCACCAGCACGGGCCGCCCGGGAACGGGAATTTCGAAGCCGCCCACATGGAAGCTCAAGCCGGGCCGCTGCAGCGGCAGTGCGGCGCGGACCCGGTCCGGTTCAATCTCGATGCCGCGCACCTGGACGTCCGGACGCAGGGCGGACAGCCTCTCGAAAAGTTCGACGGCGGTGGCAGGGGTGGCGCCGTAGCCCAGATCCACCACCAGGGGGTTGTCAGCAGACCGGAGCCGCCAGGCCTGGGGGCCCGTCAGCCAGCGGTCAACGCGCCGCATGCGGTTGGGATTGGTGGTGCCGCGGGTGACGTTGCCTACCGGCCTGCCTTGCCTGCCGGCCGGGTTCCTGCGGCCGGGGTTTTTGCCGGATATCTGCGGGGCGGCCACCCGTTCAGCTTTTTGCACCACCGCCCCACCTTATCCTTGCCGCAGCCCCCGCCGCAGGGCACGCTTTGTAACGCTGGGCGGGCGGCAGCGGCGCTCGGCTAGGATGAAAATCATGACTTACAAGCTGATTCTGCTGCGCCACGGCCACAGCGAATGGAACGCCAAGAACCTGTTCACCGGATGGGTGGACGTAGACCTCAACGACCAGGGCCGCACGGAAGCAGCACGGGGCGGGGAGCTCCTGGTTGAGAACAATGTTCTCCCGGACATCCTTTACACCTCCCTGCTGAAGCGGGCCATCAACACCGCAAACATCTCCCTGGACAGGGCCGACCGCGGCTGGATCCCCGTCAAGCGCGACTGGCGCCTGAACGAACGCCACTACGGCGCGCTGCAGGGCAAGGACAAGGCCCAGACCCTCGCCGAATACGGCGAAGAGCAGTTCATGGAATGGCGCCGTTCCTACGACACCCCGCCGCCGCCCCTGGACGACGACTCCGAGTTCTCCCAGGCGCACGACCCCCGCTACGCCGACCTGGGCGACGCCCTGCCGCGCACCGAGTGCCTGAAGGATGTCCTGGTCCGCCTGCTGCCGTACTGGGAGTCGGACATCAAGGCAGACCTGAAGTCAGGCAAGACCGTCCTGGTCACGGCCCATGGCAACTCCCTGCGCGCGCTGGTCAAGCACCTGGACGGCATCAGCGATGAAGCAATCGCCGGCTTGAACATCCCCACGGGTATCCCGCTGGTCTACGACCTCGATGAGGATTTCCAGCCGGTCAAGCCGGGCGGCACCTACCTGGATCCCGATGCAGCTGCCGAGGCCATCCTCGCCGTGGCCAACCAGGGCAAGAAATAAGCCACAAAAACGTACGACGACGGGCCGGTCACTTTCCGTGACCGGCCCGCCGTCGCTTGTTCAAAAGGTCGGCTGTTAGCTGTGCTCGATGCCGGTCGGGTGCCAGGCCCCGGTGACCAGGTAAGTGACCTTCTGCGCCACCGAGACGCCATGGTCCGCGAAGCGCTCGAAGTACCGGCTGGCCAGGGCAACGTCCACAGTGGTGGCGGGCGTCTCACCCCACTCGGGGGCCGCGATGGCCTTGAACACGCTGAGGTGGAGATCGTTGATGGCCGTGTTCGCTTTCAGGATGTCCCGCGCCACCTCAAGGTCGCGCGTTTCCAGCAGCACGGTGAGCTTGTCTGCGATCTCCTGGTCCAGCTCCGCCATGCTCTTGAACGTTCCGGTCATGGATTCCGGAATGACGGTGGAGGGGAATCGGAGGCGGGCCAGCTGGGCGAGGTGCCGGGCAAGGTCGCCCATCCGCTCCAGCGAGGCGCTCATCCGCAGGGACCCCACGATCATCCGCAAGTCGCTGGCAACCGGACCCTGCAGCGCCAGGATGTCGATGGCCCGCTCGTCCAGGCTGTTCTGCAGGAAGTCGATGCGGGCATCCGCGGCGATGACGTCCTGGGCGAGGTCGACGTCCGCAACCTGGAAGGAGGTGGTGGCCTTGTCCATGGCTTCGCTGACCAGGCGGGAGATCTCCACCAGCTGGTCACCGACCTGGGTGAGCTCTTCCTGAAAAACCTTGCGCACTGAGGCGTCCTTTCCTTGGAACTCCGTCCCGCCCGCTCCAGGGCAGCCGGAATTCGTGTCGCCGTTCGGCAGTCCAACTCGTTACTCTGCCAGTATGCGGTAAACGGTTAGGCCCTTGAAGATGAACGTTAGTTGAACCGTCGGTGCAGCGGTCCTGGACGCGCCGACGGCCACCTGCCAGCACATAAGGTGGAGCTGTGGATCCTATGCTCATCGGTCTGGTGGCCGGCCTTATCGGCCTGGCGCTCGGCACGTTCGGCGTGCTGGCCTTCAGGGTGAGCGAGAAGCAGCGGCACCTGCTGGACGTTGACGCCGATGAAATCGCCCTGCCCGCCGGCGCCGCGGAGGTGCTGGCCGTCGTCGGACGTGCCTTTGTGGTGGTGGACGCTGTGGACGGCGTGGTCCGCGCCAGCCCGGCCGCCTATGCTTATGGCCTCGTGCGCGGGCACACCGTGGTCCACAAGGAACTGCTGGACATGACGGCAGGAGTCCGGCGCGACGGCGTCATCCTGGAGAAGCAGCTGGAGCTTCCGCGCGGCCCCCTGGGACAGGGCACCATAATCGTCCAGGTGCGGGCGGCCATGCTCGGGGAGGAATACATTCTCCTGCTCGCGGACGACCGCACGGAGATCACGCGAACGGAAGAGATCCGGAACGACTTTGTCGCCAACGTCTCCCACGAACTCAAAACCCCCGTCGGTGCCATCTCCCTGCTCGCCGAAGCCCTGGAGTCCTCGGCCGACGACGAACAAGCAGTGCGCCGCTTCGCCAAACGCATGCACAAGGAATCCGGGCGGCTGGCCGCCCTGGTGCAGGACATCATCGAACTCTCCCGGCTGCAGGGCGCAAGCGTCACGCAGGAAGGCCGCCCCGTCGACGTCAACGCGGTCATCGCCGAGGCGGTGGACCGGTCCCAACTTCCGGCCGAGAGCAAGAACATCCGCATAGTGGTGGGCGGCCGGACAGAGGGCAAGGTCTTCGGTGACCAGGACCTCCTGGTCACGGCACTGCGGAATCTGATCGACAATGCCATCCGCTACTCGCCCCCCAAATACCAGGGTAGGCATCGGCGTCCGCTCCCGGGAAGGACTGGTGTCCATCTCCGTGACAGACCAGGGTGAGGGGCTCAGCCCCGAGGACCAGGAGCGCGTCTTCGAGCGCTTCTATCGTGTGGACTCGGCCCGGTCCCGCCACACCGGCGGCACCGGCCTGGGACTGAGCATCGTCAAGCATGTGGCCTCCAACCACGGCGGGGAAGTGACCCTCTGGTCGCAGCCGGGCCAGGGGTCCACCTTCACGCTCCGCCTCCCGGAAATGGAAGGGCAGGAGGGCGAGGACGAGGTCCCGCACGCCGCCGCCCCTGGCCTGGCTGCACATGGCCACCGGAAGCCAGCCGTCACCCAAGTACCCCGCGCCGCAGGCGCAAAAGAACGAGGAGCTAACGCTTGAGCAGGATTTTGATTGTTGAGGACGAGGAGTCGTTCAGCGATCCCTTGTCCTATTTGCTGGGCAAGGAAGGGTTCGAGGTGGAGGTCGTGGACAACGGCTTGGATGCCATCACTGAATTCGACCGGAACGGGGCGGACCTGGTGCTGCTGGACCTCCAGCTTCCCGGGCTCTCCGGTACGGAGGTGTGCCGCCAGCTTCGCCAGCGCTCCAGCGTCCCCGTGATCATGCTGACGGCCAAGGACTCCGAGATCGACAAAGTGGTGGGCCTGGAACTCGGCGCCGACGACTACGTCACCAAGCCCTACTCCTCCAGGGAACTGGTGGCAAGGGTCAGGGCCGTCCTGCGCCGCCAGGGTGAACCGGAGGAACTGATCTCCTCCACCGTCCAGGCCGGGCCCGTCCGGATGGACATTGAACGCCATGTGGTCAGCGTGGGCGGTGAACAGGTACTGCTTCCGTTAAAGGAGTTCGAACTCCTGGAGATGCTCCTGCGCAATTCGGGCCGGGTGCTCACCCGCGGCCAGCTCATTGACCGTGTCTGGGGCTCGGACTATGTGGGCGACACCAAAACGCTCGATGTCCACGTTAAGAGGCTGCGCGGGAAGATCGAACCGGATCCTTCAGCGCCTCGGTTCCTGGTGACCGTTCGCGGCCTCGGCTACAAGTTCGAGCCGTAGGACTGCCGGCTCCGGACAGGAGGCGTGCAACGACTCATACAAAAGGGAGGGGCCGGCCGGCCCCTCCCTTTTCGTACGTGCGTTGCTTATTCCGGACAGCCTTAGTGGCCGCTTCCGCCTCCGAGTTCGGAAGCCGTCGGCGTCGCGGACGGGCTGGGAGAAGGAGTGCTGCCTGCCGGCAGGTATTCCTTGTACTCGGGCAGCGTGGCGTCCAGCACCGGAACCTTCACGGTGTTGCTCATGTTGGTACCGCTTTCGCTGATTTTGATGTCAACGAGTGAGCCAGGAATATCACCCGTGGTGCTCAGGATCGCTTCGGCGGTGGTGTCGTTCAGCAGGGTAGAGGAATTGGCCTTAACCGGCACTTCCGTCTGCGAGCCTGCGGCGCCGTTGAGCTTCAGGGTCACGTCCTGCGAAGAGGAGTTGTAGACCGCGCCGATGACGCGGCCGGGCTGGTCCTTCCCGGAGGACACAATGAGGATGTTGCGCAGCTGGAGCGGACCGAGGTCGGCCATGATCCCGTCCGACGACTGGTACTGCACGCTGGTCTGCTGGGAATTGGTGTAGCCGCAGCCCGACGCCAGCAGTCCGACGCCAAGGGCGGCACCCGTCAGTGCCAGCTTGGCGCGCTGGGCCCGGTTCATCGCAGTGAAACGCACGTCACGTACTCCTCGAGAGTCTTGAAAGATTATTCAGCCATAGCCTATCCGGAAAGCTGCTGGAAGGAGGATTCGACGCCGTCATATCGCCCTTGGCAGCACCTCCGGAATGCACTATTATCCGCGTTCGTCAAGGGGGTGAAGGGGGTCGATTGTGCCGATTTTCCGCGTATTTTCGCGGTTCGTGGCCCTTTTCGCGGCCGGGCATATGCCTGAATCGTGATAAACTGGTCTGCGGGAAAGGGGAAATGTCCACATGGTATTTGAGGTCGGCGAGACAGTAGTTTACCCTCACCACGGTGCTGCGAAGATTGAAGAAATCAAGATGCGCACCATCAAGGGCGAAGAGAAAATGTATCTCAAGCTCAAGGTGGCTCAGGGTGATCTGACCATTGAAGTTCCAGCAGAGAATGTTGATCTTGTTGGCGTTCGGGACGTTGTGGGCAAGGAAGGCCTGGAGCACGTGTTTGATGTGCTTCGTGCCGAGTTCACCGAAGAACCCACCAACTGGTCACGCAGGTACAAGGCAAATCTGGAGAAGCTTGCTTCCGGTGACGTCATCAAGGTGGCAGAGGTCGTCCGTGACCTGTGGCGCCGGGATCACGACCGGGGCCTTTCCGCAGGCGAGAAGCGAATGCTGGCCAAAGCCCGGCAGATTCTGATTTCAGAACTGGCGCTGGCTGAAAAGACCGACGAGGAGAAGGCTGCAAGCGTTCTCGACGAGGTCCTGGCTTCCTAAGAATTGAACCCCGGTGGCACCCAAGTGCCGCCGGGGCTTCTTTTTGCCCGGATTCAGGTCCGGGCGGGGCCTGCCGCTGGCACGTAGGCTAGTCCGCATGAGTGAAACTCCTCCGCGCCCCGTCACGGCAGTGATCCTGGTGGCCGCCGGTTCCGGGCAGCGGCTCGGCTACGGCATGCCCAAAGCAGCAGTGCCGCTGGGCGGCGAACCTATCCTGATGCACGCCCTCCGGGGCATTGTCACGTCCGGAGTCAGCAGCCAGGTGTGCATCGCGCTCCCGGCCTCAGACACGGCCCTCCGGCAGCTGTGCGAGGACTTCCGCGAGGAACTGGCCGACGGCGGCCCCCTCCTTTCCCTGGTTGACGGCGGCGCCACCCGGGCTGCATCCGTCCGCGCGGGCATGGCCGCGCTGATGGATGGGATCGACGCGGTGCTGGTGCACGATGCTGCCCGGGCCCTGACCCCCGAAGCGGTCTTCCACCGGGTGGTGGACGCACTGGCCGCCGGAGCTGAGGCGGTTATTCCTGCTGTTGCCGTCGTGGACACGGTCAAAACAGTGGCCGCGACTACCGGCCAGGACAGCGCCCTGGCGCCGGAGGTTGTCACCGGGACGGCGCCGCGCGAGAACCTGCGCGCCGTCCAGACGCCGCAGGGCTTCCGGCTCAGCACCCTCGTCAAGGCGCACGAAGCCGCGGGAACCCTGGACGAGCAGCAGTCCGCCGCCGTCACCGATGACGCCATGCTCGTGGAAATGCTCGGCACCCCGGTCCATGCCGTGCGCGGCTCCAGCCAGTCACTGAAGATCACCACTCCGCTGGATCTGATCCTCGCCGAGGGCCTCCTCGAAGGGCCCTTGGGCGCCCGCTGGGTGGAGGGCTGATCATGCCGGGCAACATGGTCCTGCCCCGTACCGGCATCGGCATCGACGTCCACGCCTACGCCCCGGAAGATGCCCCGCGCCCGCTGTGGCTTGGCGGGCTCTTTTGGGAAGGCGAACGCGGCCTCGCCGGGCACTCGGACGGCGACCCCGTTGCCCACGCAGCCGCTGACGCCCTGTTTTCTGCCGCCGGGATCGGCGACCTTGGCACCCACTTCGGAACCAGCCGTCCTGAATTCGCCGGCGCCTCCGGGGTCACCCTCCTCACCGAGGCAGCACGGATCGTGAGGGCAGCCGGCTTCGAGATCGGCAACGTCGCAGTCCAGTTCGTTGCCAACCGGCCCAAATTCGGTCCCCGCCGGGAGGAATCGCAGGAGGTCCTCAGTGAAGCCGCCGGTGCCCCCATCAGCGTCACGGCAACCACCAGCGACGGCCTGGGCTTCGCCGGGAGGGGCGAAGGCATCTCCGCGCTGGCCACTGCCCTGGTGTATCCGAGCCACTCCGGCGCCATCGGCTAATCTGGAGCGGTGACCCTGCGCTTCTATGACACCGCCTCCGCCGAAGTCCGGAACTTCGTCCCCCTCGTCGAGGGCAAGGCCAGCCTCTACTACTGCGGGGCCACGGTGCAGGGCATGCCCCACGTTGGCCACATCCGCTCCGCCATCGCTTTTGACCAGCTCACCCGCTGGCTGACCTACCGCGGCCTGCGGGTCACGGTAGTCCGGAACGTCACTGACATCGATGACAAGATCCTCGCCAAGTCGGAAGCGTCGTTCGCGGCGGACTTTACGCCGGAGCCCGGCGAAGTGGTCCAGGAGGAGTGGTGGGCGTTGGCGTACCGCTATGAACAGGAATTCCTGAAGGCGTACGACACCCTCGGGGTCTCGCGGCCCACCTACGAACCCCGCGCCACTGGCCACATTCCGGAAATGCATGCCCTCATCCAGCACCTGATGGACCGCGGGCACGCCTACCCCGCCTTGGACGGGTCCGGCGACGTCTACTTCGACGTCCGGTCCTGGAGCAAATACGGGGCCCTGACCAGGCAGAACATTGACGACATGCAGGCAGCTCCGGATGCTGATCCGCGGGGGAAGAGGGACCCCCGCGACTTCGCGCTGTGGAAGGGTTCCAAGGACGGCGAACCGGCAACCGCCAGCTGGTCTTCCCCGTGGGGCGCCGGCCGCCCGGGCTGGCACCTGGAATGCTCCGCCATGGTCACCAAATACCTCGGCACCGAGTTTGATATCCATGGCGGCGGGCTGGACCTGAGGTTCCCGCACCATGAAAACGAGCTGGCCCAGTCCCAAGCCGCGGGCCACCCGTTCGCCAACTTCTGGATGCACAACGGCATGGTCACCTACCAGGGCGAAAAGATGTCCAAGTCCATCGGAAACACCATCAGCCCTGCCGAGATGCTGGAACTTGCCCCACCCAGGGTGGTCCGCTACTACCTCGGCCAGGCCCACTACCGCTCCATCCTGGACTACCGGCCCACGTCACTGCAGGAGGCTGCCGCTGCCGTCGAACGCATTGACGGTTTCCTCGCCAAAGCCTCAGCCCGTTTCGGCAACGACGTCAGCATTGTCGACGGCAACTTCGGCTCGTCAACCGAAGCTGTCCGTACCTTCACCGAGGCAATGGACGACGACCTCAACGTCCCGCGTGCACTGGCGGCGCTCCACGAGACGGTCCGCGCCGGGAACACCGCCCTCGCCGACGGGGATGACGACGCCGGCCGCCACGCCATGTACGCCGTGGTGATGATGACCGAGGTGCTTGGGCTCAATGCCGTGGCGGGCAACGATTCCGGCAGCGGCAAGGAAGCAACAGCGCTGGAGGTCCTGGTCCAGGCGCAGCTGCAAGCCCGGGCCGCCGCCCGCGCCGAAAAAGACTGGACCGCCTCCGACGCCATCCGGGACACATTGGCCGCCGCCGGCGTCGTCGTGGAGGATGGCCCGGACGGCGCAACCTGGAGCCTGAAGCGGGACTGAACAGGGAATTTTTCCCGCAGGCAACCCCGGGTCAGGCGATTTTACTGGGTTCAGTAGACTGGTAAGCAGACGCAGTCAACACAATCAAGGGTGGAACACAATGGCCAACAATGGTCGCCGATCGGTTAAAGCGAAGAAGGGCCCAACCATCGGAACCGGTGGCCATGGCCGCAAGGCCCTCGAAGGCAAGGGCCCCACGCCCAAGGCGGAGGACCGCCCGTACCATAAAGCGCACAAGTCCAAGCAGCTCGCTGAGCGCTCCGCCGCCAAGCGCGGCACGGGCGCACGCAGTGCCGGCGCAGCCAAGTCCGGCCCCAAGGGACGGGCCACGGAGGAAGTGGTCACGGGCCGGAACTCCGTGGTTGAAGCGCTCCGGGCCGGCATCCCCGCCAAAGCACTGCACATCGCCATCCGCATCGAAATGGATGACCGGGTCAAGGAGTCCCTGAAGATCGCGGCCGAACGCGGCATTCCGCTGTTGGAAACCGGCAAACCGGAACTGGACCGGATGACTGATGACGCGGTCCACCAGGGCCTGGTCCTGCAGATCCCGCCGTACGAGTACCAGGACGCCTACGACCTCGCCGAAGAAACGGTGGATAAGTGGAAGAAGGGGCACGTCGCCAACGCGCCGCTCTTCGTAGCCCTGGACGGCATCACTGATCCCCGCAACCTGGGCGCCATCATCCGCTCCGTCTCCGCCTTCAGCGGCCATGGCGTGATTGTCCCCGAACGCCGCTCGGTGGGGGTCACCGCCTCGGCCTGGAAAACCAGTGCAGGGGCAGCGGTCCGGGTGCCGGTGGCACGGGCGTCCAACCTCAACAGTGCGCTGAAGCAGTTCAAGAATATGGGCATCTTTGTGCTGGGCCTTGACGGAGACGGCGACGTTTCGCTTCCCGACCTCACGCTGGCCACCGAACCGGTGTGCATCGTGGTGGGCTCGGAAGGCAAGGGCCTCAGCCGCCTGGTCCGGGAGAACTGCGACCAGATTGTTTCGATCCCCATCGACTCGGCCATGGAATCCCTCAACGCCTCCATGGCAGTGGGCATCTCGCTGTACGAAGTATCCCGCCAGCGCGCGGCCAAGTAACAACGGCACAGTAACAAAGGTTCCGTTTTCCCGGCCTGCCTACGCCCCACGATGACGCGTAGGCAGGCGATGTGCCCTTGGCGGCTAATATTTTAGGTGATGGTTATGCCGCTCTTCGACACTGCTTCCACCACGGACGCCTCAACGGCCCTTCCACTCGGTGTGACTGTCCCGCGCGCGGATACAGCCGCTGCGGGTCCGGCCGGAAACGGGAGGCCGGGCGCGCGGGCCAACGTGGCCTGCTACGCCCCCGGCGTGCGAAGCCTGGAAATCGTCTACAGGGCGCCGGGCGCTGACTGGCGCGTACAGGCGCTGCCCAACGTCACCCACGGCGTCCATCACGGCATCGTGGACCACCTGCCGTACGGCTCACGGTACGGGTTCCGCCCGGCAGCAACCGAACAGTCGTTACCGCTTGCCGTGCCCACCCGGGACGTTAATGACGACGGCGGCCAGCCGCTGCTGCTGGACCCCTACGGCCAGGCAGTGGACCAGCGCGACGGATTCCTGACCAGTGTGCGGATGGCAAGCGACTTTGACTGGGGACAGGACGCGCGGCTCCGCCTGGAATGGCGCGACACCATCATCTACGAGGCCCACGTCCGCGGCCAGAGCATGCTCCACCCGGACCTGCCCCAGGAGCTCCGGGGCACCTACGCCGGCATGGCGCACCCAGCCATCATCGAACACCTGAAAAGCCTCGGAATCACGGCCGTCCAGCTGCTGCCGGTGCACTTCCACCTTGATGAGCCGCACCTGCAGGACCTGGGACTGACCAACTACTGGGGATACAACACGGCGGCCTTTTTCGCCCCGCACCCCGGCTACGCCACCAAAGCGGCCCAGGAAGCGGGACCCCAGGCCGTCCAGGACGAGTTCAAGGGATTGGTCAAGGCGCTCCATGCCGCAGGGCTGGAAGTCATCCTGGACGTTGTGTACAACCACACGGCAGAAGGCGGGCCGGACGGCCAGGCCCTGAGCTTCCGCGGGCTGGGGGAGGACACCTACTACCGGACGGACGGGAACGGCAAGTACGTGGACACCACGGGCTGCGGCAACAGCTTGAACTTCGCTGAGCCCCAGGTGGTCCAACTGGTGGTCGACTCCCTGCGCCACTGGGTGGACGAGTTCCACATCGACGGCTTCCGGTTCGACCTTGCCGTGACGCTCTGCCGCAACGATGCCAACGAGTTCGATCCCCAGCACCCGTTCCTGGTTGCCGTTGCGGCCGATCCCGTCCTGTCCGACGTGAAGCTGATCGCCGAACCCTGGGACATTGGTTATGGCGGCTGGCAAACCGGGCGTTTCCCGGCCGGCTGGGCGGACTGGAACGACCACTTCCGTGACACCGTGCGCTCATTCTGGCTGGCAGACCGTGCTTCCCTCGAATCCGGCGGGCAGGGCGGATCGGTGGCCAGGCTTGCGGACGTGATGTCCGGCTCCGCCGCCCTCTTTGCGGCGTCCGGCCGCTCCCGGCTTGCCTCGGTCAACTACATCACGGCCCATGACGGCTTCACCCTGAACGACCTCGTCTCCTACGACCGCAAACACAACGAGGCGAACGGTGAGCAGAACCGGGACGGCCACGGCGACAACCGCAGCTATAACCACGGGTTTGAAGGCCCCACCGAGGACGGCGCCATCCTGGCCAAGCGCGCGCAGTCCCGCCGTAACCTCATGGCCACGCTGTTAATTTCCATCGGCGTCCCCATGATCACGGCCGGAGACGAATTGGGCCGGACCCAGCAGGGGAACAACAACGCGTACTGCCAGGACAACGCCCTCGCCTGGCTGGACTGGACCAGGACCCCCGAGTCGCACGAAATGCTTCGGACCACCAAACGGTACATCCGCCTGCGGAAGGAGTTCCTCGCCGCGCAGCCCCATGAGTTCCCGGTCCTTGATGAGCAGTCCTACCTGTACTGGTTCGACCAGGCCGGGCAGCCCATGTCCATGGAACGCTGGAACGATCCGCAGCACCGCGTGATGCAACTCCTGCTCGGTTCGGACGACGGGACGCTGGCCGGCCTGGTGGTGGTGAACGGCAGCACCTCCGACGTTCACATCACGCTGCCCCGGATCATCGCCCAGGGCACCCCGCACACGAAGTTCGAGCTGCGGCTGACCACCACACCGCTGCACGAGCTCCGCCAGGGCAGCAAAGTGGCTTCCGGGGAGAAGGACCTCGTGGAAGCCAACTCCATCAATATCTACCGCACCTGAGGCCCCGGGGAACAACCTAATGCGCAACCGCACTATCCTGCCCCTGCTGCTCACTGCGCTCGTGGTGCTGGGGCTGCTCGCCTTCGGCGGCACCGGGATCCTGGGCCAACTGACGAAAAGTACGACGCCGGAGGTTGGGTCCAGTGCCACGCCTGCACCGGGGGCTGCAACGGGTTCCCCCGCGACAGGGCCCGCTGCGGCCGGCCCCGGGAAGGCAGATGCCCCACCGAAGCCCCCGGCGCAGGTCAACCCGTCCGGCCTGCCGGAGGTGCGCGAGTCGGCCTTGCCGGCTGAAGGCCGCAGGACCCTCGCCCTCATTCGTGCCGGGGGACCGTACCGCTACAGCCAGGACGACCAGACCTTCGGAAACTTCGAGCGGGTCCTGCCGCGGCGGGACCGGGGCTACTACCGGGAATATACGGTACCCACGCCGGGAGAATCAGACCGGGGAGCACGGCGCATTGTTGCGGGCGACGGCGGCGAAAAGTACTACACGGATGACCACTACGAGACGTTTCGATTCATAGCAGAAGGCAGCTAGGCACCAATGAAGATCTACTCCGGCGAGACATGGACTTTGGAAGAACTGCAGGAGCAGGTGGCCGATTCCGGCCGCCGCAGCCTCGTGGTTCCCGCTGCCGACAGCAAGAAGGCAGTCCTGGAAACCTTTGGCGAGGTCCTGGAATTCCCCGAACACTACGGCGTCAACCTTGATGCCCTGAACGATTCCCTGCATGACTTCGCGGACAGCATCACGGACAACGGCAACCCGCCGGTCACGGTGCTGTGGCAGGTTGCAGCGCCTTTCCGCGCTGACCGGTCCTTCGGGGTCATCTGCGAAATCCTCCAGGACGCCGAGCGCTACGCCGGCAAGGACCTGTCCGTTACCGCAGTACTGCTCTGACAATCACCGCAGCGGACCTAGGGGCGTTCTTCCTGCCCCGCATAGGTCTCCAGCAGGTCCTGTGCCCGGCTGCCTCCCGGTTCCTCCGCCAGGGCCTTGCGCATGTTCTCCGCCTTCTCCCGGCCTCCCGGGAAGGGCGGCAGGAGGGGAACCTCCGGATCGGTGAGCACTTCGATCACCACCGGACGGTCGGCCGCAAAAGCGCGCTCCCAGGCATCGCCGAGAAGCTCGGGATCGTCCACCCGGATGCCCGTGAGGCCCAGCAGTTCGGCATAACCCGCGAACGGGAAGTCAGGCAGTTCCTGGCTGTCCCGGAATCGCGGCTCGCCCTCGGACTCGCGCTGCTCCCACGTCACTTCGGTGAGCTCCCGGTTGTTGAAGACGCAGACGACGAACCGGGGGTCCTCCCACTGCCGCCAGCGGTGCGCCACCGTCACCAGCTCGGCGATTCCTGACATCTGCATGGCGCCGTCCCCGGACAGCGCCACCAGCGGCCGGCCGGGGTGGGCAAGCTTGGCCGCAATGCCGTACGGGATGGAGCAGCCCATGCTGGCCAGCGTCCCGGAAAGGTGGGCCGGCACCCCCTGCGGAAGGACCAGCTGGCGGGCATACCAGTAAACGCAACTGCCGACGTCGACACTCACCTGGGCGTTGGCCGGAAGCCTGCCGTTGAGCTCCCGCACCACGCGCTCCGGGTTCATGGGCCGGGCAGGTACCGCGGCGCGTTCTTCGGCCAGGGCCCGCCAGCGCGTCACTTCCTGTTCGACGTCCTCGCGCCATTGCCCGCGCGGCCGCTGATTGAGCCGCGTGCCAAGGGCCTGGAGGGCGCTTGCGGCGTCTCCTGCCAGTCCCACTTCCACGGGGTAGCGGTTGCCGATCTTCCGCTCGTCGATATCGATCTGGACGGCCCTGGCAGCCCCGGGCGGGGGATAGAACTCGGTCCAGGGATCGTTCGAGCCGACGATCAGCAGCGCATCGCAGTTGCCCAGCAGATGGGCGCTGGCGGTGGTGCCGAGGTGTCCCATGGTGCCCACGGCGAAAGGTAAGGTCTCGTCCATATATGGCTTGCCCAGGAGGCTCGTGGCGATGCCCGCCCCCAGCTGCTCCGCCACAGCCACCACTTCCGCGGCCGCGTGCCTGGCGCCCTGGCCAACGAGAAGCGCCACCCGCTGCGCATTGTTGAGGATGGCCGCCGCAGCGTCCAGGTCTTCCTCCCGGGGTGTCTTGGCCGACGTGCTCCAGGACGGTGCGGTAACCACCACGCCGTGTTCCTGTTCCAGCTCCGGTGCGGGCGCGGACTGGATGTCGTGCGGCAGGATCACCACGCACGGCGAGGAGGTGGCCTTGGCTGTGCGGAAGGCGCGGTCCAGCACCATGGGAAGCTGCTCGGGGGCGTTGACCTGCTGCACAAACTGGGCAGCAACGTCCTTGAACAGGACGGTCAGCTCAATCTCCTGCATGTAGGCCGACCCCAGCACCGTCCTGCTTTGCTGCCCCACTATGGCCACCACGGGCACGCCGTCGAGCTTGGCGTCGTAGAGGCCATTGAGGAGGTGGACCGCCCCCGGCCCCTGCGTGGACGTGACCACACCCACCCCGCCGGTGTACTTCGCATGGCCCACCGCCATAAACGCAGCGGTCTCCTCGTGCCGGGCCTGAACGAATTCGACCCGGCCCTCCGCACGGCGGAGGGCACCCATGAACCCGTTGATCCCATCGCCGCTGTACCCGAACACACGGTTGACGCCCCACGTTGTGAGCCGTTCCACGATCAGGTCTGCCACAGTGCGGTCGTTCATGGAATCCTCCTGCAGTGGTTCGGGCCCTGCCTGTTATGCGTTGACGATCAGGCCCAGCTCGGCTTTCGACGCCAGCGCATCATGCTTCGGCAGCACGCGGACGGTGTAGCCGAAGGACCCCGAGCGGTCGATCACCAGGGAGCCGCTGAACAGGTGGCGGCCGCTGCCCAGGTCTTCCTGGACCTTCAGTTCCACCACGGTGATGTCCGTGAGGGTGTCGCTTTCCTCCGCCCGGCCGTAGGCCACCTCCACGCTGACGTCATCAGGGGTGAGGCTGTTCAGCGCCACGTAGGCGTTCACCTGGAGCGTGTCGCCGATCTGCGGATCCTCGGAGACTCCCACCGAGTCCACATGCTCCACGTGCACCTGCGGCCACGCGGTACGGACCTTTGCCGTCCACGCTGCAAGCAGCCGGGCCTGGGAGTAGGAGTTGGCGCCGGCGCTCCGGCCCGCCTCCGCTGCCGGACGGTAGAGGATGTTCACGTAGTCGCGCAGCATGCGCTCGGCCGAAACCGCCGGGCCGAGGTGCGAAAGGGTGTGCTTGATCATGGACACCCAGTGCGTGGGCACCTTCTCCGTGCCCGACGTCGACGGACCCGCAGCTCCGGCTCCTTCCGAAACGGTGCTGCCATAGAACCGCGGGGCGACCTGCGTCTCAAGGAGCTCGTAGAGCGCGGCGGCCTCGATGTCGTCGCGTTCATCGGGGGATGCGTCGTTATTGGCCGTGGGAATAGCCCAGCCGTTCTCGCCGTCGTACATCTCATCCCACCAGCCGTCCAGGACGGACAGGTTCAGCGAACCGTTAAGCGCGGCCTTCATGCCGGACGTTCCGCAGGCCTCAAGCGGCCGGAGCGGGTTGTTCAGCCACACGTCGCAGCCCGGGAACAGCGTCCGCGCCATCGCGATGTCGTAGTTGGGCAGGAAGACGATGCGGTGGCGGACCTCCGGGTCGTCGGTGAAGCGGACCAGGTCCTGGATCATCTTCTTTCCGGCGTCGTCCGCAGGGTGGGACTTGCCGGCAATCACCAGCTGGATCGGATGCTCCTTGTGCAGGAGGAGTGCCTTGAGCCGGTCCGGCTCGCGCAGCATCAGGGTGAGGCGCTTGTAGGTGGGCACACGGCGCGCGAACCCGATGGTGAGCACGTCCGGGTCCAGCACCTTGTCCGTCCAGCGCAGCTCGGCATCGGCCGCGCCGCGTTTCTTCCACGCCGCCCGCAGCCTGCGGCGGACGTCGTCAACCAGGGCGCTCCTCATCTCGCGGCGCAGCTCCCACACATCGGCGTCGCTGACGTTATAGGCAAGGTCCCAGCGGCCGTTCGCTTCAGCTTCGCTGCCGAACTGCTCCCGGGCGAGCCGGGAGATGCGGCTGTCCACCCAGGTGGGCACGTGCACACCGTTGGTCACGGAGGTGATGGGCACTTCCGAATGGTCGAAGCCGGGCCACAGCGCGGAGAACATCCCGCGGGACACTTCGCCGTGCAGCTTGGCCACGCCGTTTGCCCGCTGCGCCAGCCGCAGGCCCATCACGGCCATGTTGAACACGGAGGGGTTGCCGGCGGCGTAATTCTCGCGGCCCAGCTCCAGGATCCTGTCCACGGGCACAGCCGGGGCGAGCCCCGCCTGGAAGAAATGGTGGATCTGGGAGATCTCAAACCTGTCGATGCCGGCAGGCACCGGGGTGTGCGTGGTGAAAACGGTGGAGGCACGGCCTGCGGCCAAAGCCTCATCGAACGTCAAGGCCTCGTCCCCGGACATCAGCTCCTGGATGCGTTCGATGCCCAGGAAACCTGCGTGGCCTTCATTGGTGTGGAACACCTCCGGAGCGCCTGTGCCGGTGAGCTTCTGGAAAGCACGCAACGCCTTGACCCCGCCCATACCGAGCAGCAGTTCCTGCTGCAGCCGGTGGTCTCCGCCGCCGCCGTAGAGACGGTCCGTGATGCTGCGCGCGGCTTCGTCGTTGCCCGGGACGTTCGAGTCCAGGAGCAGCAGCGGGACGCGTCCGACGTCGGCGCGCCAGATGTGTGCCAGCAGCCGGCGGTTGTTGGGGAGCGGCAGGGAGATCTGCAGCGGCCGGCCGTTGCCGTCGCCGGAAGGCTCGCGGAGCAGGGTGAGCGGCAGGCCGTCCGGATCCAGGACCGGGTAGGTTTCCTGCTGCCAGGCGTCCCGGGACAGCGACTGCTTGAAGTATCCGGCCTGGTAGAGCAGGCCCACTCCAATCAGGGGCACGCCCAGGTCCGAGGCCGCCTTGAGGTGGTCGCCGGCCAGGATCCCCAGGCCGCCGGAGTACTGCGGGAGGACCTCGGTGATACCGAATTCGGGGGAGAAGTAGGCAATTGACGCCGGTGCGTCCGGGCCCAGGCTTTGGTACCAGCGGGGCTCCTCCAGGTACCGGTCAAGGTCCTCCTCTGCGGCGCGGACCCGTTCCACCACGGATTGGTTCGAGGCAAGCTGCTGGAATTCTTCCCGGCTTACCAAACCCAGGAAACCGACAGGGTCCTCACCGCTCTCCACCCAGAGCCGCGGGTTCAGCCCGGCGAAAAGCTCGCGCGTTGGGCGGTGCCAGGACCAGCGCAAATTACTTGCCAGCCGGACCAGCGGCCGGATGGGTTCGGGGAGGACTGTACGGACCGTAAACCTGCGGATTGCCTTCACCTGCGTCACACTAACGGACAACATCGGCAGCTGGAACCAGGATTGCGTGTCTTTTGGGTAAATGACCCTCGGCGTCTGGGAAATGACACGGGTCACAACGAAATTAGTGCGCAGGCTTAGCAATCCTGCGCATTTCTCGCTAACGTCGAGCCTGTGACGACTAACTCAGGAACCATTGCCGCATCAGAGAAAAAGCCGCAGGGCCCCATCACGGACGGCCTCCGGTTTGGACGTTTCCCCATCACGGCCGTGCAGCCGGTGGTGGAGGGTGGAAAGTTTCCCGCCAAGGCCCTGCCTGGCGAGGGAATCGTGGTGGGCGCCACCGCGTTCCGGGAAGGGCATGACCAGCTTGGGGTCAGTGCCGTGCTCCTGGATCCGGAGGGCAACGAACGCCAGCGCGTCAGGCTCGCCCCGCCCCGCGGGGAACGCGGTATGGGAACGGACCGCTGGGAAGGCGTCCTCACGCCGTCGGACACTGGCAACTGGTCCTTCGTCATTGAAGCCTGGCACGACCGCTACGGCACCTGGCACCACAACGCCGAGGTGAAGGTGGAGGCCGGCATCGACGTTGAGCTGATGCTCGCCGAGGGTGCCGCGTTGCTCCGTGAAGCGTCCGACGACGGCTCCCGCAGCGAGTGGGACAGGGGCGTCCTCCGCGGCGCCGCGGACAGGCTGGCCGACACGTCCCTCAGCACCGAGGAGCGGCTCGGGGCCGGATTCAGCCACGAAGTGGCCGGGGTCGTCGCGCACCAGCCGATCCGCGAACTCGTCACCGTCTCCCAGCAGTACCCGCTCCTGGTGGAGCGGGACCTGGCCGGCCGGGGCGCCTGGTACGAGTTCTTCCCCCGCTCTGAAGGTGCAGTCCTGGACCACAACACGGGCACCTGGACCTCAGGAAACTTCCGCACCGCCGCGCAACGGCTCGACGCCGTCGCCGCCATGGGCTTCGACGTCCTTTACATGCCGCCCATCCACCCCATCGGTGTCCAGCACCGCAAGGGACCCAACAACACCCTGATCGCCGGCCCGAACGATCCCGGCTCGCCGTGGGCGATCGGCGCCAAGGAGGGCGGCCACGACGCCATCCACCCTGACCTTGGAACTTTTGACGACTTTGACGCCTTTGTGGCACGGGCCAATGAACTGGGCCTGGAAGTGGCTTTGGACCTGGCCCTGCAGGCTGCCCCGGACCATCCCTGGGTCCAGTCGAATCCCGAGTGGTTCACTACCCGGGTGGACGGCAGCATCGCCTATGCGGAAAACCCGCCCAAGAAGTACCAGGACATTTATCCGCTCAATTTCGATAACGACCCCGAGGGGCTCTCCAACGAAATTCTCCGCATTGTCCTGCTCTGGGTCAGCCACGGCGTAAAGATTTTCCGCGTGGATAACCCGCATACCAAACCCGTGTGGTTCTGGGAATGGCTCATTGCGCAGGTTAATAAGGAAGTTCCCGGAGTCGTCTTCCTCGCCGAGGCCTTCACCCGCCCGGCCATGATGCACGCGCTGGGCCGCGCAGGCTTCCAGCAGTCCTACACCTACTTCACGTGGCGCAACACCAAAAAGGAAATTGAGCAGTACTTCCACGAGGTCAGCCACGAGTCGCCGGCCTTCTTCCGGCCCAACTTCTTTGTGAACACCCCGGACATCCTCACCGAATACCTTCAGTTCGGCGGGCCCGCGGCGTTTAAGATCAGGGCAGCCCTGGCCGCCACGGCAAGCCCGCTGTGGGGCGTTTACGCGGGCTACGAACTGTACGAACATGTTGCCCGGCCAGGGGCCGAGGAGTACATCGACAACGAGAAGTTCGAATACAAGGCACGGGACTGGGACGCAGCAGCGCAGTCCGGGCGGACCCTCGCCCCCTACATCACCAGGCTGAACGAATTGCGGCACACCCACCCGGCGCTGCAGGACCTGCAGAACCTGACGGTGCACCACAGCACTGACGATTCGACGGTTGTGTACTCCAAGCACAAAACCCTCGCCGACGGATCCAAGGACACCATCATTGTGGTGGTCAACGTCGATCCGCACGTCACCAAGGAATGCAGTGTTGCACTGGACCTGGCTGCGCTCGAGCTGGACCCCCAGGACCTCACTGCGAACGGCGGCTTCCACGTTGACGACCTCATCTCCGGTGAAAGCTGGGAGTGGGGCGAGTTCAACTACGTCCGCCTGGATCCGCACGTTGAGCCCGCACACATCCTGAGCGTGAGGAGAACTCATCAGTGAGTTTCAACCCGCAAAGTTCGGGCCAGCATTTCACACCGAAGGGCACCTTCGAACTGAATGCGCCGGGCCTGCAGCACGATCCGCTGTGGTACCGGAAAGCCGTTTTCTACGAGGTCCTCGTCAGAGCTTTTGCGGATGCCAACGGTGACGGCTCGGGAGACTTCTCGGGCCTCATCGACAGGCTTGACTACCTGCAGTGGCTGGGGGTGGACTGCCTCTGGCTGCCGCCGTTCTTCCAGTCGCCGCTGCGCGACGGGGGTTATGACATCTCCGACTACAACTCGGTCCTGGATGAATTCGGTACCATCACCGACTTCAAGCGGCTGGTTGCCGAGGCGCATGCCAGGGGAGTGCGGGTCATCATCGACCTGCCCCTGAACCACACCTCCGACCAGCACCCCTGGTTCCAGGAGTCGCGGAAGGACCGGGACGGGCCCTTCGGCGACTTCTACGTCTGGAGCGACACGGACGAGAAGTACCAGGACGCCCGCATCATCTTCGTGGACACCGAGGAATCGAACTGGACCTTCGACCCGATCCGCCGGCAGTTTTTCTGGCACCGGTTCTTCAGCCACCAGCCTGACCTGAATTTTGAGAACCCCAAGGTCATCGACGCCCTCTTCGACGTGGTGCGGTTCTGGCTGGACCAGGGCATCGACGGGTTCCGTGCCGATGCCATCCCCTACCTCTTCGAGGAGGAGGGAACCAACTGCGAGAACCTGCCCGCCACGCATGACTTCCTCCGGAAGCTCCGCGCCATGGTGGACGAAAGCTACCCCGGCCGCGTGATCATTGCCGAAGCCAACCAGCCGCCCAATGAGGTGGTGGAGTACTTCGGGACGGACGAGGCACCTGAGTGCCACATGGCCTTCCACTTCCCGATCATGCCCCGGCTGTACTACGCGCTCCGGGACCAAAAGGCCGCGCCCATCATCGAGACGATGCAGGACACCCCTGACATTCCCGACGGCGCCCAGTGGGGCACGTTCCTGCGCAACCATGACGAGCTCACCCTTGAGATGGTGACCGCTGACGAGCGCGCAGCGATGCTGGGCTGGTATGCGCCGGATCCCCGCATGCGTGCGAACATCGGCATCCGACGCCGGCTCGCGCCCCTGCTGGATAACTCGCGGGCTGAAATTGAACTCATCAATGCCCTGCTGCTGTCGCTACCGGGCAGCCCGTTCCTTTACTACGGGGACGAGATCGGCATGGGGGACAACATCTGGCTTGAGGACCGGGACGCGGTCCGGACCCCCATGCAGTGGAACCCCGACCGGAACGCAGGCTTCTCCAATGCGGACCCCGGAAAGCTCTACCTGCCGGTCATCCAGTCGCTGGTTTACAGCTACAACATGGCAAACGTCGAAGCCGAGGCCGCCCACTCGGGATCCCTGCTCCGCTGGACGCGGCAGATCCTCAGCGTGCGCAGGAACCATCCCGCTTTCGGCCTCGGTGCCTTCAAGCATGTCGAGGCCGACCACGACGCCGTGCTGGCTTACCTCCGTGAGTTGCCCAACGGCAACTCGGCGGGGGTGGACGGCGAATCCATTCTGTGTGCTTTCAACCTCTCGCAGCATCCAGTGGCCGCCAGGCTGCGCATCCCCGATTACAGCGGGCGCGGTCTCCGTGACGTGTTTGGCGGCCAGCCATTTCCTGGCATCAACGAGGACGGGACGCTGACGCTGACCCTGGGCAGCCACGATTTCTTCTGGCTGAGGATCAGGTCGACAGCTTCCAATCCTTCGTCCCCCTATACGCAGGCAATGCCGATCCTCTCGATTGAGAACTGACATGAACCAGCCCATCCTTACCCCCGCCCTGACCGCGCTGCTCCAGGAATGGCTTCCGAAGCAACGCTGGTTTCCCGTAAAGACGCCCGCTTTTGAGCTGTCCCAGGCCGGCAGCCTGGGGCTGGAGGATCCTTCCGGCCACGCCGGGCTCGCAGTGTTCCTCCTGAGAGTGACCACCAAGGGACCCGACGGCGGCCGCCGCACCGACGTGGTCCAGGTCCCGTTGAGCTTCAGGCCCGCGCCGGCGGCCGGCATGGAACGCGCGCTGGTGGGGGAGGCCGCGGGCACGGATCCCTCCAGGCCATGGGTCTACGACGCCGTGCACGATCCGGACTTTGTTGGCGGCTGGCTCGACCTGATGCGCGGCGAGGAAAAGGCGCCCAACGGCACCGCCACCGGGTTCCGCACCCGGGGAAACCACCGTCTTCCCACCGCCCGCGGAGTGGTCAAGGTCCTTTCGGGTGAGCAGTCCAACAGTTCAGTGATTGTGGACGACGGCGAGTCGGCCGCCATTGTGAAATTCTTCCGCGTCCTCTCGGATGGGACCAACCCCGAGGTCGAAGTAGGTGCCGCCCTTACCTCAGCGGGAACCACCGAAGTGCCAGCCACCCTGGGCTGGGTTCGGGGCGAATGGCTGAAGCAGGGCGGGCCCTCCTCCGACGGCCCGGGCTCCGGCTCGCGGTACGTCCAGGGGGAGCTGGCGGTAGCGCACGAGTTCCTGGCCGGCGGCCGGGATGCCTGGCGCCTGGCTGTTGACGCGGCCAGGTCCGGAACGGACTTTACGACCGAGGCCCGCGCCCTCGGCGCCGCCACGGCCACAGTCCACCGCCGGCTTGCTGAAGCGCTCGGGCAAACCGCGGAAGCAGAACCCGGAAAGGCGATTGCCCCTGCAGTAGCCCAGCGCGTCCGGCAGGCCTGGGCAGAAGCCGCCTCCGCCGTCGGCCCCTATGACGCAGCGCTGGACGATCTGCTGAACGGGCTCGACGCCGTGCCGACCGGTCCGCTCCAGCGGATCCACGGCGATCTTCACCTTGGCCAAATCCTTCAGGTCCCCGGACAGGCAGGAAACCCGCCGCGGTGGGCGATCCTCGACTTTGAAGGCGAACCGCTGCGCCCCATCGCGGAGCGGAACGTTCCCGATGTTCCCCTGCGGGACGTCGTGGGCATGCTGCGGTCCTTCGACTACGCGGCAGGAGCTGCCCAGCGCGAGCAGGAAGGCGCCCAGGTGCCGGCCTCCTGGGTTGATGACTGCGCCGAGGCGTTCCTCGCCGGTTATGCGGAGGTCACTCCGGGTACGGTCCACAGGGAATCGCGCCTGTTTGTGGCATTGTGGCTGGACAAGGCCCTGTACGAAGTAGTTTATGAAATGCGGAACAGGCCGGACTGGCTGGCGATCCCTGTGAACGCCTCCAGGCGACTCCTCAGCGGTAACGGCGCCGGCGACCAAGCCGGGGCAGCATCGGAAGGTAATGAAATGACAGGCTCAGCACGAACGGATCGTCCGGGGGTGCCCCTGCACGTGGATGCAGGCACTCTGGGCAAGATCGCGAACGGTGAACACCACGCACCCCATTCCATCCTGGGCGCGCACCTGGACGACTACGGGCACGTCACCATCCGAACCGTGAAGCATTTGGCCGAAGCCGTCACCGTCATCACCGCGGCCGGCGAATTCCCCATGGAACATGAAGCCCACGGCGTGTGGGTGGCCGTTCTGGAGCCGCTGCAGCAGGGGCACGTCCCGGATTACCGCCTGGCCGTTACCTACCCGGATGCTGAACCGGTCACCGTGGATGAGCCCTACCGCTACCTGCCCACCGTCGGCGAAGTTGACCTGCACCTCATCGGTGAAGGCCGGCACGAAAAACTCTGGGAAGTGCTGGGCGCCCATGTCCAGCACTACAAGTCGTCCCTGGGAGACGTTGACGGCGTCTCCTTTGCCGTCTGGGCGCCCAACGCGCAGGCTGTACGCGTCATCGGTGACTTCAACGCCTGGGACGGGCGCGAAAACTCGCTCCGCTCCCTCGGCTCCTCCGGCATATGGGAAGTTTTCATCCCCGGGGTTGTAGCAGGGGCATGCTACAAATTTGAAATCCGCACCAAGTCCGGCCACTGGGTGGAGAAGGCTGACCCGCTCGCCTTCGGAACCGAGGTTCCACCGCTGACGGCCTCACGGGTCGTTGAACCCTCCTACGCGTTCAAGGACGACGAATGGATGGAAGCCCGGGCCAAGCGGGATCCGCACAACTCGGCCATGAGCGTCTACGAAGTCCACCTCGGTTCATGGAAGCTAGGGCTCGGCTACCGGGAACTCGCCAAGGAACTGGTGGACTACGTCAAGTGGCTTGGCTTCACCCACGTGGAATTCATGCCGGTGGCGGAACACCCCTTCGGCGGATCGTGGGGCTACCAGGTCACCTCGTACTTCGCCCCTACCTCCCGGTTCGGCCACCCGGACGAATTCCGGTACCTGGTGGACGCACTCCACCAGGCCGGCATCGGAGTCCTGCTGGACTGGGTGCCCGCGCACTTCCCCAAGGACGCCTGGGCCCTGGCCCAGTTCGACGGCGAGCCGCTGTACGAGCACGCTGATCCGGCCCTTGGTGAGCACCCTGACTGGGGCACGCTGATCTTCGACTTCGGCCGCACCGAAGTCCGCAACTTCCTCGTGGCCAACGCACTCTACTGGCTGGACGAGTTCCACATTGACGGCCTGCGCGTGGATGCCGTCGCCTCCATGCTCTATCTGGACTACTCCCGCGAAGAGGGACAGTGGCGGCCCAACCGCTTCGGCGGCAGGGAAAACCTGGAAGCAATCTCCTTCCTCCAGGAAGTCAACGCCACCGTGTACAAGACGCATCCCGGTGCTGTGATGATCGCTGAAGAGTCAACCGCCTTCCCCGGCGTCACCGCGCCCACTGCCCACGGTGGCCTGGGCTTTGGCCTGAAGTGGAACATGGGCTGGATGCACGACTCCTTGAAGTACGCCTCCGAGGAGCCCATCAACCGCAAGTGGCACCACGGTACCGTGACGTTCTCCCTGGTTTACGCCTTCACCGAGAACTTCCTGCTCCCCATCAGCCATGACGAGGTAGTCCACGGCAAGGGCTCCATGCTCCGGAAGATGCCCGGCGACCGTTGGCAGCAGCTTGCCAACCTGCGTGCGTTCTTCGCCTACCAGTGGGCCCACCCGGGCAAGCAGCTCATCTTCATGGGTACAGAGTTCGGCCAGGAAGCGGAATGGTCCGAACAGCACGGGCTCGACTGGTGGCTCGCCGACATCCCCGCGCACAAGGGATTGCAGTTGCTGACCAAGGACCTCAACGAGCTCTACGCATCCACGCCGGCTCTCTACGCCCGCGATAACGAGCCCGGCGGCTTCCAGTGGATCAACGGGGGAGACGCAGACAACAACGTGCTGTCGTTCATCCGCTGGGACAAGGAAGGCAACCCTCTGGTCTGCGCCATCAACTTCTCCGGGGCGCCGCATGCCGGCTACACCCTGGGAGTGCCGGAGGCAGGTGCCTGGACGGAAGTGCTCAACACCGACGCCACGACCTACGGCGGCTCCGGCGTGCTGAACAACGGCGAGCTGAAGGCGACGGATGAGGGACAGGACGGACAGCCGGCCACCCTGAGCGTTACGCTGCCGCCGCTCGGTGCCGCGTACTTCAAGCCGGGACCATCAGCCGCGGGCTGATTGCTGCGGCAGTCCTTTTCGGGAAGGCCCGGAATCCTTGCGGTTCCGGGCCTTTTCGCGGCCGGCACCGGTTGCCCTGTGGGAGTCTCGAAGCCGGGTTGGCCATCTGGGAAGAGTGGTGGTAGAGTTTATTTCCGCGCTGCTCCACCGAGTCAGACGGAAAAACCGACAATCAAGCCTCACGGTGCAGATCGTCGCGGACGCCGGTTTGACAAGTGAGAAGCCAGCGGGTAAGTTTGAAAAGTTGCTCCGGAGCGATCCTTGACTTTGTTGTTGTGGTGGTGCCGGGTGTGTCTGTTGTTTGAGAACTCAATAGTGTGCCAAGTTTGTTGATACCAATTGTTTTAGTGATTGGTTGAATTGATCGGACTGCCCGCCCCTGTGGGTGGTCTGGTTTTTACAGCTGGTTTCAAATTTTTGCTGTCTGGTTGCTGCGTTATTTCCGTGGTTTCCGGGTGGTTTCTGTTTTTGTTTTACTTCAACGGAGAGTTTGATCCTGGCTCAGGATGAACGCTGGCGGCGTGCTTAACACATGCAAGTCGAACGATGATCTCCAGCTTGCTGGGGGGATTAGTGGCGAACGGGTGAGTAACACGTGAGTAACCTGCCCTTGACTCTGGGATAAGCCTGGGAAACTGGGTCTAATACCGGATATGACTCCTCATCGCATGGTGGGGGGTGGAAAGCTTTTTGTGGTTTTGGATGGACTCGCGGCCTATCAGCTTGTTGGTGAGGTAATGGCTCACCAAGGCGACGACGGGTAGCCGGCCTGAGAGGGTGACCGGCCACACTGGGACTGAGACACGGCCCAGACTCCTACGGGAGGCAGCAGTGGGGAATATTGCACAATGGGCGCAAGCCTGATGCAGCGACGCCGCGTGAGGGATGACGGCCTTCGGGTTGTAAACCTCTTTCAGTAGGGAAGAAGCGAAAGTGACGGTACCTGCAGAAGAAGCGCCGGCTAACTACGTGCCAGCAGCCGCGGTAATACGTAGGGCGCAAGCGTTATCCGGAATTATTGGGCGTAAAGAGCTCGTAGGCGGTTTGTCGCGTCTGCCGTGAAAGTCCGGGGCTCAACTCCGGATCTGCGGTGGGTACGGGCAGACTAGAGTGATGTAGGGGAGACTGGAATTCCTGGTGTAGCGGTGAAATGCGCAGATATCAGGAGGAACACCGATGGCGAAGGCAGGTCTCTGGGCATTAACTGACGCTGAGGAGCGAAAGCATGGGGAGCGAACAGGATTAGATACCCTGGTAGTCCATGCCGTAAACGTTGGGCACTAGGTGTGGGGGACATTCCACGTTTTCCGCGCCGTAGCTAACGCATTAAGTGCCCCGCCTGGGGAGTACGGCCGCAAGGCTAAAACTCAAAGGAATTGACGGGGGCCCGCACAAGCGGCGGAGCATGCGGATTAATTCGATGCAACGCGAAGAACCTTACCAAGGCTTGACATGAACCGGAAAGACCTGGAAACAGGTGCCCCGCTTGCGGTCGGTTTACAGGTGGTGCATGGTTGTCGTCAGCTCGTGTCGTGAGATGTTGGGTTAAGTCCCGCAACGAGCGCAACCCTCGTTCTATGTTGCCAGCACGTGATGGTGGGGACTCATAGGAGACTGCCGGGGTCAACTCGGAGGAAGGTGGGGACGACGTCAAATCATCATGCCCCTTATGTCTTGGGCTTCACGCATGCTACAATGGCCGGTACAAAGGGTTGCGATACTGTGAGGTGGAGCTAATCCCAAAAAGCCGGTCTCAGTTCGGATTGGGGTCTGCAACTCGACCCCATGAAGTCGGAGTCGCTAGTAATCGCAGATCAGCAACGCTGCGGTGAATACGTTCCCGGGCCTTGTACACACCGCCCGTCAAGTCACGAAAGTTGGTAACACCCGAAGCCGGTGGCCTAACCCCTTGTGGGAGGGAGCTGTCGAAGGTGGGACTGGCGATTGGGACTAAGTCGTAACAAGGTAGCCGTACCGGAAGGTGCGGCTGGATCACCTCCTTTCTAAGGAGCACCTACAAGCGCCGTCCTCATGTATGTGGGTGGTGGGGTTTGTCAGGAGTATATGCCCGTTGCGCAGACGTTTGTTCTGCGGCGGGTGCTCAAGGGTGGAATATCAATGAATAGGTGCCTGGTGGCGCGGTCTGGTGGTTAGTACGGGTTGATCTCCTTTGGGGGGTTGGTTCAGGAACGCTTGCTGGTCCGGGTTGTTGGGTGGTGTTTGGCACACTGTTGGGTCCTGAGGCAACAGGACCGGGTTTTTGCCCGGGACTTGTGTTTCTGGTTTTCCTGGCCGTACCGATCATGCACGTTTGTGTGTGGGGTGTGTGGTTTGGGGTTGTTGTTTGAGAACTACATAGTGGACGCGAGCATCTTTTATAAGAAGCAATTTCCAAGAATATGAACCTGGATCTGGCTGCGCTGTTGATGCCCTTTGGGGTGTTGGGGTGTGGTTGGTTTTCGTGGTTCTCTCGTGAAGTAGTTTTTTGATCTTTGTGGTCAAGTTTTTAAGAGCACACGGTGGATGCCTTGGCATTAGGAGCCGAAGAAGGACGTAGGAATCTGCGATAAGCCTGGGGGAGTCGATAACCGGACTGTGATCCCAGGGTGTCCGAATGGGGAAACCCCGCCAGGGGCGCGAGTCGCCTGGTGACCCGCATCTGAACACATAGGGTGCGTGGAGGGAACGCGGGGAAGTGAAACATCTCAGTACCCGCAGGAAGAGAAAACAATAGTGATTCCGTTAGTAGTGGCGAGCGAACGCGGATCAGGCTAAACCGTTCCATGTGTGATAGCCGGCGGGCGTTGCATGGTCGGGGTTGTGGGACTTTCCATACCAGTTCTGCCGGGCTGGTGGGGTGTGATGTGCAGGCATAGGTGAACGGTCTTGAAAGGCCGGCCAGAGAGGGTGTGAGCCCCGTAACCGAAATGTTGTGTACCGCCTGGATGAGTATCCCAAGTAGCACGGGGCCCGAGAAATCCCGTGTGAATCTGTCAGGACCACCTGATAAGCCTAAATACTCCCTAATGACCGATAGCGGACCAGTACCGTGAGGGAAAGGTGAAAAGTACCCCGGGAGGGGAGTGAAACAGTACCTGAAACCGTGTGCTTACAATCCGTCGGAGCCAGTCTGATTCTGGTGACGGCGTGCCTTTTGAAGAATGAGCCTGCGAGTTAGTGTTACGTCGCGAGGTTAACCCGTGTGGGGAAGCCGTAGCGAAAGCGAGTCTGAATAGGGCGTTGCAGTGGCGTGATCTAGACCCGAAGCGAAGTGATCTACCCATGGCCAGGTTGAAGCGACGGTAAGACGTCGTGGAGGACCGAACCCACTTCAGTTGAAAATGGAGGGGATGAGCTGTGGGTAGGGGTGAAAGGCCAATCAAACTTCGTGATAGCTGGTTCTCCCCGAAATGCATTTAGGTGCAGCGTTGCGTGTTTCTTACCGGAGGTAGAGCTACTGGATGGCTAATGGGCCCTACAAGGTTACTGACGTCAGCCAAACTCCGAATGCCGGTAAGTGAGAGCGCAGCAGTGAGACTGTGGGGGATAAGCTTCATAGTCGAGAGGGAAACAGCCCAGACCACCAACTAAGGCCCCTAAGCGTGTGCTAAGTGGGAAAGGATGTGGAGTTGCGAAGACAACCAGGAGGTTGGCTTAGAAGCAGCCATCCTTAAAAGAGTGCGTAATAGCTCACTGGTCAAGTGATTCCGCGCCGACAATGTAGCGGGGCTCAAGTACACCGCCGAAGTTGTGGCATTCAGATATTAGCTAAGCCCTTGTGGTTCAGGCGTCTGGATGGGTAGGGGAGCGTCGTGTGGGCAGTGAAGTCGCGGTGTAAACCAGCGGTGGAGCCTACACGAGTGAGAATGCAGGCATGAGTAGCGAAAGACGGGTGAGAAACCCGTCCGCCGAATGATCAAGGGTTCCAGGGTCAAGCTAATCTGCCCTGGGTAAGTCGGGACCTAAGGCGAGGCCGACAGGCGTAGTCGATGGACAACGGGTTGATATTCCCGTACCGGCGAAAAACCGCCCATGCTGAACAGGGGATACTAACTGCCCGAGACCTGCCCGATCACCCTTGTGGTGTGAGGGTTTTGGTGGAGCGCAGGACCTGATCCTGGGAGGCAAGCGTATTAACAGGTGTGACGCAGGAAGGTAGCCAAGCCGGGCGATGGTTGTCCCGGTCTAAGGATGTAGGGCGAACGGTAGGCAAATCCGCTGTTCATGATGCCTGAGATCTGATGGGACCCCCGTTTGGGGGGATTTGGTGATCCTATGCTGCCGAGAAAAGCATCGACGCGAGGTTTTAGCCGCCCGTACCCCAAACCGACACAGGTGATCAGGTAGAGAATACTAAGGCGATCGAGAGAATTATGGTTAAGGAACTCGGCAAAATGCCCCCGTAACTTCGGGAGAAGGGGGGCCCCAACCTTGAACACCACTTGCTGGTGGGAGGGGATCGGGGCCGCAGAGACCAGGGGGAAGCGACTGTTTACTAAAAACACAGGTCCGTGCGAAGTCGCAAGACGATGTATACGGACTGACTCCTGCCCGGTGCTGGAAGGTTAAGAGGACCGGTTAGCCGCAAGGCGAAGCTGAGAATTTAAGCCCCAGTAAACGGCGGTGGTAACTATAACCATCCTAAGGTAGCGAAATTCCTTGTCGGGTAAGTTCCGACCTGCACGAATGGAGTAACGACTTCCCCGCTGTCTCAACCATAAACTCGGCGAAATTGCAGTACGAGTAAAGATGCTCGTTACGCGCAGCAGGACGGAAAGACCCCGAGACCTTTACTATAGTTTGGTATTGGTGTTCGGAGTGGCTTGTGTAGGATAGGTGGGAGACGTTGAAGCCCGGACGCCAGTTCGGGTGGAGTCATCGTTGAAATACCACTCTGGTCACTTTGGACATCTAACTTCGGCCCGTAATCCGGGTCAGGGACAGTGCCTGATGGGTAGTTTAACTGGGGCGGTTGCCTCCTAAAAAGTAACGGAGGCGCCCAAAGGTTCCCTCAGCCTGGTTGGCAATCAGGTGTCGAGTGTAAGTGCACAAGGGAGCTTGACTGTGAGAGAGACATCTCGAGCAGGGACGAAAGTCGGGACTAGTGATCCGGCGGTACATTGTGGAATGGCCGTCGCTCAACGGATAAAAGGTACCTCGGGGATAACAGGCTGATCTTGCCCAAGAGTCCATATCGACGGCATGGTTTGGCACCTCGATGTCGGCTCGTCGCATCCTGGGGCTGGAGTAGGTCCCAAGGGTTGGGCTGTTCGCCCATTAAAGCGGTACGCGAGCTGGGTTTAGAACGTCGTGAGACAGTTCGGTCCCTATCCGCTGCGCGCGCAGGAAATTTGAGAAGGGCTGTCCTTAGTACGAGAGGACCGGGACGGACGAACCTCTGGTGTGTCAGTTGTACTGCCAAGTGCACCGCTGATTAGCTACGTTCGGATGGGATAACCGCTGAAAGCATCTAAGCGGGAAGCTCGCTTCAAGATGAGATTTCCATACACCTTGTGTGTGAGAGGCCCCCAGCCAGACCACTGGGTTGATAGGCCGGATGTGGAAGCGAGGACTAACGACTCGTGAAGCTGACCGGTACTAATAGGCCGATAACTTACACCACACACCACCCCCGCAAACCAATCCTTCAAAAGAGGTTTGCACCCAAGAGGGTGGTAAAAGATAAACAAGACTGCTTGCGTCCACTATGTGGTTCCCGAACAACAAACCCGTTGCTTGAGAACCGATAACTGAATAACAACACCACAGCTCCAACACACGGAGCGATGTTGTAACCAAAAATTTCCCACCCGCCCGGGCACGCCCCGGGGCCAGGGTGCGGAGCAAGGGTTACGGCGGTCATAGCGTGGGGGAAACGCCCGGTCCCATTCCGAACCCGGAAGCTAAGACCCACAGCGCCGATGGTACTGCACCCGGGAGGGTGTGGGAGAGTAGGTCACCGCCGGACATAAATTAGAGTAGGGCCCTGACACCACGTCAGGGCCCTACCACTTTAACCACCATGAGGCAGCGCAGCAGCGGCAGAAGCCAGCAGGTGAGCGGGCGTTGCAGGGCGGGCTGCGCGGGTAGAGTGGAGCACCATGAACAGCCTCTTCAGCCATGGCAGCGAACCGTTCGGAAGCGATGACAGGAGCTCATTCGAGCTCCTTGAGCCCGTCGTCAACACAGTGGTAGTGCCAGGAAGCGTGGCCCATGCCTTCGCGGGCTTCACCGACCACACGCACCTTTGGTGGCCCTTCGATACCCTCGGCGTGTACGGGACGGGATCCTATGTCGAGTTCGAGGAGAACCTCATCCTCGAAACCGCCGATGACGGCCGGACCAGCATCTGGGGGACGCTGGACGACTGGCAGCCGCCGCTGTCCTTTCACGCGACGTGGCACCCGGGCTCCAATGCGATGTGGTCCACCGAGCTGCTCGTGGCCTTTCGGGCAGTGGAGGAGGGCACGGAAGTACGCATCTTCCACGACGGCTGGGAAGGGGCCGAGAACCCGTCCGCAACCCGAGCCCAATACGTTGCCGCCTGGCCACTGATCCTTGCCAGGTATAGCCGCTTTATGGGCGTCCCGGGGGCCGGCGAGGCTTAGGCCTGACGCACGGCCGCAGGAAGGAAGGTCAGGGCCGCTTGCGGCCGGATTCGTCCGGCGGCACAGCTGTGCTGGTCCTGATGACGAACTCCGTCCGGAACTCCTGGTCGGCTCGCGGTGGTACCGGGCCGTCGTCGGATCCGCTCTTAGGCTCCAGTAACTGCAGCGCGGTCCTGGCGGCGAGGGCGCCCTGCCCGCGAGGGTCCTGATCGATGGTGGTCAGGCCGAAGGTCTCGCCCAGTTCGTGCCCGTCCATGCCTACCACCGAGAGATCCCGGGGAACCTGCAGGCCGAAGTCCCGGGCTGCCAGAATGGTGCCTACCGCCATCTCGTCGGAGGCGGCGAAGACACCCGTGGGGCGCTCCGTTGAAGCGCCCAACAGCCGGCGGGCAGCGGTGTAGGCGCCATGGACAGTGAAGTCGGCGGTGATCTGCCATTCCGGCCGGACCTGCAAGCCAGCGGCATCCATAGCCTGTTGGTAGCCTGCCTGCCGGATGCCCGGCAGCTTGAAGTCCTGATTCATGGCCGCATCGCCGGTGACATGGGCTATCCGGGTATGTCCCAGCCTGATGAGGTGGTCGGTGGCCATCCTGGCCAGACGCTCGTCGTCGATCCTGATCGTGGACGCTCCGGGCAGCGTGCCGCCAATGCCCACAATGGGGCGGTGGACAGCCAACAGCTGCTGGATCTCATCGTCGCTGAGCACCAGCGCCACGGCGATCACAGCGTCGAGACGCTTCCGGAGCAGGAAGTCGTTCAGCACGCTTTGCCGGCGCTCCGGCTGGTCGCCCACGTTGTAGAGCGTCAGGTCGAAACCGGCATCCAAAAGGGTGGCAGACGCACCCTCCAGCACTGAAGAGAAATACCAGCGGTGGATGGAGGGCACCACCAGGCCAATATTGTGGTTCCGCCCGGAGGCCAGGCTGGAGGCGTGATAGGACGGCACAAACCCCAGTTCCCCCGCCGCCTCCAGCGCGAGTTTCCGGCTCTTGGCGGAGACGTTTGATTTTCCGCTGAGCGCCCGTGAGACGGTTGCGACGGATAGACCCGCCTTGTCTGCGACGTCCTTTATGCCGGCCATGCTCAATTGGCGGAGGTGTCCGGTCCAATCCGGATCCAGGCGGTTTCGCCCGAAGCCAGCAGGCCGTCCCACCCGGAAGACTCCAGACCCGAAGACGCGCTGCGGACGAGGACCTGGCCCGCGGGCATTTCCAGCGGCTCGTGGTTGAGGTTCATAAGCACTAGCGTAGTGCCGTTGACGTACGCCAGGGACGACCCTGTGCACCAGTCCTCCGCCCATGCCAAGGATCCGCGGCCCAGGTCCAGTCCGCGGCGGATCTCCAGCATGTTCCGGTACAGGGACAGGTGCGACGACGGCAGGCCGGCCTGCAGGTCACGGGCCAATCCAGCGAAGGATGATGGCATCGGCAGCCAGGGGTCGTTGCCGGAGCCGAAGCCGAAGTGCGGTTCATCGGCCCGCCACGGCAAGGGAACGCGGCAACCGTCACGGCCCAGCCGTTGCCCGCCTGTCCGGGCGAAGGTGGGGTCCTGGCGCTGGTGCTCAGGGATGTCGATGCCGTCAGGCAGCCCAAGCTCCTCGCCCTGGTATAGATAAGCAGCCCCGGGCAGCCCCAGCATAAACAGCGAAGCGGCAGCAGCCCGGTGCCGGCCCAGCGCCGTGTCAGGTTGCGGATCGGCCAGGCCGATCCCGTCACCATCTCGTGGCCCTTGCCCGTTGTAGCCGAAGCGGGTGGCGTGGCGGACGACGTCGTGGTTGGAAAGCACCCAGGTGCTTGGAGCACCGACGGCACCCAAGACGGTGAGGGAATCCGTGATGACCGTCCGCAGACGGTTCACGTCCAAGCCTGCATGCAAGTACGGGAAGTTGAACGCCTGGTGCATCTCGTCGGACCTGACCCAGTGCGCAAGGCGGGGGAGGTCCACGCTGGCTTCTGCGCAGAGGATGCGGTCGGGGCCGTATAGGTCAAGGATTCGCCGCCAGGCACGGTAGATGTCGTGGATGGCCGGCTGGCCGAACATGGGTGCCTCGTGGCCCGGGAACCCGTCTGAACTTCCGCCGTCGGCCCGTCCTCCCCAGGCGGGGAGCCCCGGAGCCTTGACCAGCGCGTGAGCCACGTCCACGCGGAAACCGGAGACGCCCCGGTCCAGCCAGAACCGCAGAATCCGTTCGAACTCGATGTGGACGGCCGGGTTGTCCCAGTTGAAGTCGGGCTGGGAGGAATCAAAAAGGTGCAGGTACCACTGGTCAGGCTGGCCGTCGGGCCCGGTTACCCGGGTCCATGCGGGGCCGCCGAAGTGGGACTGCCAGTTGTTGGGCGGCTGGTGGCCTTCCGGACCTTCGCCGTCCCGGAAAATGAACATTTCCCGCTCAGGGCTTCCCGCCGGCGCCGCGAGGGCTGCCTGGAACAGCACGTGCTGGTCAGAGCAGTGGTTGGGCACGAGGTCCACGATCACGCGCAGTCCCAGCCGGTGGGATTCTGCCATCATGACGTCGAAGTCCCCGAGGGTGCCGAAGAGCGGGTCCACGTCGCAGTAGTCGCTGACGTCATAGCCGGCATCGCGCTGGGGGGAACGGTAGAAGGGCGACAGCCAAACGGCGTCGACCCCGAGCTCGGCCAGGTGCGGCAGTTCCTCCGTGATACCGGGAATGTCTCCCACGCCGTCGCCGTTGAGATCGCGGAACGAGCGCGGGTACACCTGGTAGATCACGGCCGAGCGCCACCAGCCGGGTTGGCTGTCCTCCGAGTGGATCAGGGTCAGCGGCCCGGTGTGGGGCGCGGTGGTGGGCGTCACAGTTTCGACAGACATGGAAGTAAGCTTAGCTTGTTCACAGCCAATCTTGGAAACGCTTCCATGCTTTTAGCGCGAGTAATGGCCCAGCGGGAATGCCTTATAGCAGTCCAGGACTGGAAGCGCTTGCAAAAGATCGCTCACCCTCGCACCGCCGCTGGGAGCTGCCCGCCCTCAAGCCGCAAGGCGCCGTCCTACACTGGTGGGACATGTGCGACGACGGATGGAGGCTTCGTGGGAAGCGTAGTTGAGGAACTGGAAACCACGCTGGCGGCCGGCCAGGTGGACCGGACGGAAGCAACCCTCAGCCGGTACGCGGTGGACCAGGCGCCCATCCTCGATTACCAGCTCCCGCTGGCAGTGGTGTTCCCGGAATCAGTGGCAGACGTACAGGCAGTGGTGAAAATCTGCGCTGCCGGCGCCGTGCCGATAGTGCCGCGGGGTGCCGGAACGGGAGTGTCCGGCGGCGCCCACGCCACCAAAGACTGCATCATCCTGTCCCTTGAGCGCATGGACAGGATCCTGCAACTGAATCCTGACGACGAAACGGCAGTGGTGGAACCGGGAGTTATCAACGCCGTCCTCAACGAGGCAGCAGCGGCGCATGGCCTGATGTATGCGCCGGACCCGGCCAGCTTCCGCAGCTCCACGATTGGCGGCAACGTGGCCACCAACGCGGGCGGCCTGCGGTGCGCCAAGTACGGAGTCACCAGGGACTCGGTCCTCGCGCTGGACGTAGTGCTGGCGGACGGCTCGCTCATCCATACCGGCCACCAGACCTTCAAGGGCGTGGCAGGCTATGACCTGACCGGACTGTTCGTCGGCTCGGAGGGAACGCTCGGCATCGTGGTAGGAGTGACGGTGCGCCTGAAGTACCTTCCCCGGGAAGTGCACACTGTTGCTGCCTTTTACCCGGACTTCCGTCTCGCCGCCGCAGGCGTACTGGCCGTGGGCAGGGCGCGGGTCCAGCCCGCCATTATGGAATTGCTCGACGGCGGTACGCTGGCCCAGCTGGACGAGATCCACGGCTCGGACCTTACGGCGCGCGGCCGGTCGCTGCTCCTGATCCAGACGGACGGCTTCGGCGCTGCCGCCGAGGCGGAAGTGGTCCGGGAAGTCCTGAAGGCCGGCGGGGCGACTGTCACCACCGAGGCCAGCACGGAGGCAGAACGGCTGGTGGAGCTTCGGCGCCACAGCCGGGGCGTGGAAGTCGACGACGAGTACCGGGTGGGAGAGGATGTCGCCGTGCCCCGCTCGAGCCTCGTTGACTATGTCGCTGCCCTTGAGGGCATGGCCGCCGGCAACGGTGTGAACCTGAAGGTGGTGGCACACGCCGGTGACGGCAACCTGCACCCCACCTTCTGGATAAACCGGAAGGAGAACAAGGCGGATCCGGGTGCAATGGCGCG
The DNA here is from genome assembly GCF_030817075.1 of Arthrobacter sp. V1I9. Lineage (NCBI taxonomy): Bacteria > Bacillati > Actinomycetota > Actinomycetes > Micrococcales > Micrococcaceae > Arthrobacter > Arthrobacter sp. V1I9. The sequence continues at coordinate 3,044,451 of NZ_JAUSYU010000001.1, read as the reverse complement.
GCTGCAGCAAGTACTGGACGAATCCATCACGGCAGCCCTGCAGATGGGTGGAACCATTACCGGGGAACACGGCGTAGGGCAGTACAAACTGCGGTGGCTGGGCCAGGAGCAGCCGGAACCGGTCCGGGAGCTCCAGCGCAGGATCAAGGAACTGTTCGATCCTGCCGGCATCCTGAATCCCGGGAAGGCGATTTAGCCTTAGTCGTCCGAGTCCGGGTACTCGTCGATCGACTCGTCGTCGCCGTAGCGTGACTCTTCCGTCTCCACTTCGAGGATCTTCAGCATCCCGGTGTCAGGGTTGAGCATGATCGCGGCCTCGTCCCGGCGGTGCCGGAGGATGGAGTCAATGTAGGACTGCACTGCTTCCGCCAGGGGGATGTGCCGCTCCTGCTTTTCGGACATGTACCAGCGGTGCTCCAGGACCTCGTGCACAACCTCAGCGGGCTCGAGCTTGCCGGAGAGGTCCCGTGGAATGGATCGGACGATCGGCTCGAAGATCTGGCTGACCCAGAGGTGCGCGCTGTACTCCTCATCCATGTCCGGATTGTTGTCCGCCCGGAAGGAGTCCATGTCGTTCAGGAGCCGGCGCGCCTGGTTCTCCTGCGCGTCGATACCCGTGAGCCGCAGCAGGCGACGCTGGTGGTGCCCGGCGTCCACCACCTTGGGCTGCAGCTGGATGGTGGACCCGTTCTGGGTGGTCTTGATGGCGTATTCCTCGACGTCGAACCCGAGTTCGTTGAGCCGGCGGATGCGGGCACTCACGCGCCAGCGTTCCCCCAGTTCGAAGGATTCCTTTTCGGTGAGCTCGGCCCACAGGCGGCGGTAGCTGTCCATGATCAGCTCGCTGGTGGCCACGGGGTCCACTTTTTCCTCGATGAGTCCGCCGTCCAGCAGGTCCATCAGTTCGCCTGCGATGTTCACCCGGGCAATTTCCAGGTCGTACTCGCGCTGGCCGGTGGACAGGTCCGGGTAGAGCTCACCGGTTTCCGCGTCCACCAAATAGGCCGCGAAGGCGCCGGCGTCGCGGCGGAACAGGGTGTTGGACAGCGAAACGTCACCCCAGTAGAAACCGATCAGGTGCAGCCGCACCATCAGCAGCGCCTGCGCGTCAATGAGGCGGGTGAGCGTGTCCTTGCGGAGCATCTGCGAGAACAGGGCACGGTACGGCATGGAGAACTTCAGGTGCCGGGTCACCAGCACCGGGTCCAGCGGACGCCCGTCCAGCGTGGTGCGGCCGGTGATTACGGCGACGGGCTCCACGCACGGAACGTCCAGCCGGGCCAGCTTGCGGAGCATGTGGTATTCATGCCGGGCGACGTGCTCGGAGGTTTCCTTGATGGCGATCACGGAGCCGCCGAGGTGGGCGAAGCGGACGATGTGCCGGGAGATGCCGCGGGGGAGTGCGGCCAGGTTCTCTGCCGGCCAGTCCTCCAGCGCGATGTGCCACGGCAGGTCGAGCAGTTCAGGGTCGGCCGCCGCTGCCGTGATGTTCAGGGAACTGGAGACCGAAGCGAGCTTGCCGTCGTCCGCGCTGGCAGCCACGAACCGGGGCAGTTTCCCCACCTGCGCATAGTCGGTGGGTTCATCGTGCCACTGGGCGCTGTATTCCTCGGTCATGAGCCAATTCTTCCGTACATAGGCGTGGCCAGCTAATTCTTCCGCCGCCGCAGTTAAAGGCCGACGGCGGCCGTCCAGTAAGGAGGGCCGCCGTCGCTAACCAGGGCCCACGCCGGCAGGGTTCCCTGGCCGAAGCGAAGCGAGGTTAGGGTACCGGTGGGGATCAGTCGCCCAGGCGCAGGCCGGTCTTGGTGTCGAACAGGTGCACGTGGCCCGACTGCGGACGGACGTAGATGGACTCGCCCTTCATTGGGGGGCGGCGGCCGTCGACGCGTGCCACGATGTCGTGGTCCTTGCCGTCAAGCGTGGTGTGGCCGTAGACGTAAGCGTCGGCACCGAGCTCCTCGACGACGTCGACCTCTACCTTCAGGCCTTCACCGTGCGGAGCGGTCTCGAGGTCCTCCGGGCGGGAGCCCAGGGTCACGGTGGAGCCGTGTGCCTCTTCGAGGACGGAGCGGGGTACCGGGTAAACAGTGCCGCCGAACTGTACGCCGCCGTCGACAACCGGCAGTTCGAGCAGGTTCATGGCGGGGGAGCCGATGAAGCCGGCAACGAAGACGTTCTTGGGCTTGTCGTAGAGGTTGCGCGGGGTGTCAACCTGCATCAGCAGGCCGTCCTTCAGCACAGCCACGCGGTCGCCCATGGTCATTGCCTCGACCTGGTCGTGCGTCACGTATACCGTGGTGACGCCCAGGCGGCGGGTCAGGGATGCGATCTGGGTGCGGGTCTGCACACGGAGCTTGGCGTCCAGGTTGGACAGCGGCTCATCCATGAGGAAGACCTGCGGGTTACGCACGATGGCGCGGCCCATGGCAACACGCTGGCGCTGACCGCCGGAGAGTGCCTTCGGCTTGCGGTCGAGGTAAGGCTCGAGGTCAAGGAGCTTGGCGGCTTCGCGGACGCGCTCGGCGCGCTCCTCCTTGGAAACGCCGGCGATCTTCAGTGCGAAGCCCATGTTGTCGGCAACAGTCATGTGGGGGTACAGCGCGTAGTTCTGGAAAACCATCGCGATGTCGCGGTCCTTCGGCGGAACGTCGGTGACGTCCCGGTCGCCAATGAGGATGCGGCCGGCGTTGACGTCCTCGAGCCCGGCGAGCATGCGCAGGGAGGTGGACTTGCCGCAACCGGAGGGTCCAACGAGGACCAGGAATTCGCCATCGGCGATGTCGATGTTGAGCTTATCGACGGCGGGCTTTTCTGTGCCCGGGTACAGACGCGTAGCGTTATCAAAAGTAACTGTAGCCACAGTTATCAATCCCTTCACCGGCAGGTACGTGCCGGACGATCCGTTGTGAATGGTTCATGTTTGTTCAGTTTTGTGCTGCAGACGATCTTCAACCAAGGCTTCAGAGCGCCAAGTGACGCCGCACGGTGCTTGTGCGCCACATCACAAGCAAGAGTATGTCAGATGTTGTGCTTTTCGTCCCAAATGTTACGGACGTCACATATGACCTTGCTCAACTTCTGCCCTGGAAGCCCTGCTGGTCTTCCTCGGCGACAGCCAGGGTCCGCTCGTGAAGCAGCACCTCCAGCAGCTCCGCCACGTGCACGGGTGCCTCCACGCGGTACTGGGCCTGGGTGAAATCAAGGCCCACCTTCACGCCCACGTCCCCTGGCTCCAGGCGGGCCAGCGCATCCTCGTCTGTGGTGTCGTCCCCGGCAAACAGCACGGCCGTCGCCCCGGTGACCTGGCGCAGGAACGTAACCCCCTCTCCCTTGGAGGCGTTCACCACAGATGTTTCCAGGACCCGCTTTCCGTCCTTGAGGAAGACGCCCTTGCGGTCCTGCAGCAGCGAACGCGCGGCCGAAACCGCGTCCTGTGCGACGTCGTCCTCCGCCTGGCGGGTATGCAGGACCACCCCGGCCGGCTTGTCTTCTAGCATGGTGCCGGGCGCCTCGGCGACGATCTCCGCCAGGATGCTGCGGACCTCGGCCAGTAAAGCCTTTTGGTCATCATCGAGCGACAGGCCGGCAGACCCCGGCCCCAGCCAGGCCTCTGCCCCGTGGCTGCCGATCAGCAGGGTATCCACCGGCGGCGATGCTGCGGTACGGAGGCTGGCGAGGGCGCGTCCCGAGATGAGTGCCGTCGTCGTGCGGGGCAGCACGGCGAGCCCGGCGAAGGCCGTGGCTGCGCGCGGAAGGGGGCGGGCGTCGTCGGCGTGGCCCACAATGGGCGCGATGGTGCCGTCGAAGTCCATGGCCACCAGCAGATGGTCTGTCGCAGCGACTCGGCGGAGGGCCTCGCGAAGCTCCGGCGTCAGTGCCAACTTGCCGTTGCCGGCCCGGCCGTCAGGAGTCATCGCGGACTGCTTTCTCATCGAGGGCACGCAGGAATTCCGCGGACCAGTAGTCCACATCGTGCTCAAGGATTTGTTTGCGCATGGCCCGCATGCGCCGGGAGGCGTCCCGGGGCGACATCTCCACAGCCCGCATGATCGCGCCCTTCAGGCCATCGATGTCGTGCGGGTTCATCAGGAGGGCCTGCTTGAGCTGGTCGGCGGCACCGGCGAACTCGCTGAGCACCAGTGCGCCGTCGTTGTTGGTGCGGGCCGTGACGTACTCCTTTGCCACCAGGTTCATGCCGTCCCGCAGTGCGGTTACCAGCATGACGTCGGCGGCCAGGTACAGGGCCACCATCTCCTCCACGGGGTAGCTGTGGTGCAGGTACCGGACCGCGGTGTTCTCGAGGGTGTCGTAGGTGCCGTTGATGTGGCCCACAGTGCCCTCCACCTCCTCCCGCAGGAGCCGGTACTGCTCAACGCGCTCGCGGCTGGGGCTGGCAACCTGGATGAGGGTGGCGTCAGCCACGGACAGCTTGCCGTCGGCCAGGAGCTCCTCGAACGCCTTCAGCCGGTGCCGGATGCCCTTGGTGTAGTCCAGGCGGTCCACGCCCAGCAGGATGGTTTTCGGGTTGCCGAGGTCCTGGCGGATCTGGCGCGCCCGCTCAATGATCTCCGGCTTTTGGGCCAGCTCGCTGATTTGCTGGACGTCGATGGAGATGGGGAACGCCTGGGCACGGGCGATGTGCGTGATTTCGCCGTCTTGGCCCTTGACGTGCACCTGCTGCTGCTTGACGCTGGCGCCGAGGAAGCGGCGGGCCGAACGCATGAAGTTTCCGGCGTCGCTGGCACGCTGGAAGCCCACCAGATCTGCGCCGAGGAGGCCGTCGATGATGGCCTGCCGCCATGGCAGCTGCGCGAAGATCTCGGGTGGGGGGAACGGAATGTGGTTGAAGAAACCGATCCGGAGGTCCGGCCGCGCTTCCCGCAGCATCCGGGGCACCAGCTGCAGCTGGTAGTCCTGGATCCACACCGTGGCGCCCTCGTCAGCATGGCGTATGACGGCGTCGGCGAACCTTCTGTTGACTTTGCGGTAGGCGTCCCACCACGTCCGGTGGAACTCAGGCGGGGCGATGACGTCATGGTAGAGCGGCCACAGCGTGGCATTGGAGAAACCCTCGTAATAGAGCTCGACGTCGTCGGCGCTGAGCTGCACCGGGACCAGGTCCATGCCGCCGTGGCTGAAGGGCTGTACCGTCTCGTCCGGGGCGCCGTGCCAGCCCACCCATGCGCCGTCGGTTTTGGTCATCATCGGTGCCAGTGCGGTCACCAGGCCGCCGGGGGACCGGCGCCAGCCGGAGCCGTCGTCGCCGCTTTCGCCGGGAGCGCAGCGGTCAACGGGCAGCCTGTTCGAGACCACCATGAAGTCATACTTTGTTTGCCCGCTCTGGCCGGAGCCGGCGGCGCCGGACCCGGCTGCGGTGGAGGGTTTTTCCTGGACGGGTGTTTGCATTGCGGCCCCCTGGGGTTGCTTGTGCCTCTTAGTTCACCCTAACGGGACGGAATCTTCCGTGCTATTCGTCCGCTGGTCAATCCGGCAGAATACTTGAACAGGCAAGCTCTCAGTTTTCTCCCCTAAAATGGGAGGGTTGCCACGAATTGGTCCCCCTCGTCGATCGACCCAAGGAACACATGAGCCCCGCAAACGAAGTACGTAAGTCCAAAGCTGAGCGCACCGCGGAGGCCCGCGAGAAAGCGCGGCTGATCCGTGACGCCCAGCTTAAAAAGGACAAGCGCAACAAGCTGCTGATCGGGTGGGGAATTGTGGCGGCCGTTGTGGCCATCCTGGCGATTATCGCTTTGGTGGTGACCACCGGCATCCGGCAGAACACCCCCATTGCAGACCAGGGGCCGGTACCGGCCAGCGCCAACGTCAACGGCGGTGTGACCCTGCTGGCGAACACCGAGGTCAAAAAGGCGGACCCGGCCACTGTGGACATGGCCAACCTTCCGGCCAAGCCCGATGCACAGCCAAGCCCTGTGGTGGCGCCCGGCGCCGAGGCCGAAGCGGGCCAGCCGGTGAAGGTGGTTGCCTACATCGACTTCATCTGCCCGGTCTGCCTGCGGTTCGAAAACACGTACAGCGAGGCGCTCACCACGCTCCGCAATGAAGGCAAGATCACCATGGAGTACCGCCCGCTGGGCTTCCTGGACCGCCAGTCCAGCACCAACTACTCCTCGCGTTCCGCCAACGCCGCGGCCTGCGTAGCCGACAAGGCGCCCGAAAAGTACGCCGAGTACGTTGACGTTCTGTTTGCCAACCAGCCTGCCGAAGGCGGAGCAGGACTCTCTGACGACAAGCTGAAGTCCCTGGCCAGTGACATCGGTGCGGACATCAACAGTTGCGTGGACGAGAAGACTTTCCGCCCCTACGTGAAGTACTCCACCCAGCTGGCAGAGAATACCGGCATCACCGGGACGCCCACCGTCTTCATCGACGGCAAGCAGTGGGACGGCACTGCCGACCTGAACGCCGAGATCCAGGCAGCAATCGACGCCAAGGCCTAGAGCATCTCCGTGTGATTCAGGGCCCGCTTCCGGATAGGTTCCGGAGGCGGGCCCTTCCGTTTGCGCGGGCATGTTCCGCGAGAGCCAAAGCCGGCGTTTTTACCACCGGGAGGACTTGGGCTAACCTTATCTAGCGCCGTTCAGGTGCCCGCCCGCAAGGGCACGCCTCCTTAGCTCAGTTGGCCAGAGCACCGCTCTTGTAAAGCGGGGGTCGTCGGTTCGAATCCGACAGGGGGCTCTTTTTCTTTTCCCGGTCCTGCCGGTTTCCCGCCAGAGGGACGACTAGCCGCCCGACGGCGGGATGTTGTGGTTCAGGCGCAGGACGTTCTGCGGATCATAACGGTCCTTAAGGGCAACGAGCCGCTGGTACTTGTCCTGGCCGTAGGCATCGCGCGCGGCATCCGCCTCCCTGACCCCCAGCTCCGCCCCCAGGAAGTTGACGTATTCGCCCTGCTCGGCAAATGGACGCATCAGCGCATAGGCCTTGCGGGCGAAAGCGGTCAGCCGCTCGTCCTCAGCCGCGTCCCGCCAGAACCCGTAAACGTTGAGCCAGTAACGCGCGGAGCGGTTAGGGAACGCCGTTGCCTCTTCCGGGACCCGGCCAAAGACGCCCTCCAGATGATGGATATCGATGCCGGTGCCCTCCCACGACAGTTCGGAGGCGAAACCAACCACAACGTCCACTACCTCTTCATCGAGCCGTGAGAACGAAACGTTTTTCCAGTAGCCGCGTGAGCCCTTGGGGAACACTGCGTCCATGGCGCTTTGCCAATCCAGCCAGGAGGTGGGTCCCACTTCCTCTTCGTCAGGCGGAGCAACGGCCCGGAGCCGGTCTATGAGGTTGAGGCCGGCCTGGTGGTCCTCACCGGCCCAGGCGACTCCAAGGATCATCCAGGGCTCGTTGCCCATGCCGAACTCGGGCGGGAAGATCAGGAACGAGACGATCGGGTTCATCTCATCAGGCAGGTCCCGGGTCCAGGCATCGAAGGCAATAAGGGCGGACCTCCAGTGCTGTTGCCGGTAGAAGAGGTTGCCGCCCAGGGGTGCCGCAGGCAGGGGGCGGGCACGGAAGGTGAAGGAGGATACGACGCCGAAGTTCCCGCCACCGCCACGCAGCCCCCAGAACAACTCGGGGTTCTCGTCGGCGCTGGCGTGCAGGTGCTCTCCGCCGGCGGTGACGATATCGGCCGCTTCCAGGTTGTCCAGGCTCAATCCGCCCGTCCGGGTCAGCCAGCCCACCCCGCCGCCAAGGGTGAGTCCTGCTACCCCTGTCCCGCTGATGACCCCCAAAGGAACGGCCAGCCCATGAGCGGCTGTAGCCCCGTCCACGTCAGCCAGGGTGGCTCCCGGCTCGACGGTGACGAGCCTGCTTTCGGCGTCGACTCCGACAGTCCGCAGCGGTCCCAGATCCAGGACCAGGCCGCCGTCAACGGTGCCATGGCCGGCGATGTTGTGCCCCCCGCCGCGCACGGCAAGCGCCAGGCCGCTGCGCCGCGCCGTATCCAGCACCAGGTCGATGTCCGAGACGGCTCCGGCCCTCGCGATGGCGCGGGGACGGAGATCCACCATCCCGTTCCATACTGCCCGGGCTTCCTCGTAAAGCGGATCCTGCGGCTCGATCAAGGATCCCTGCAGCCGTCCACGCAGGTCCTGCAGTGACTGCTGGACCTCAAGCTCCGGATTGTTGTGATGAACTGTGGCCATCGCTGTTACTTCCAGACTGAAGGGCAAGGACAATTCGCCCGTAGTGCCGATGCCGGGAGTTTAGGAGCAGTTCCGTGGACGGGTCAACCGCCTATTTTTTCCTCCCCTTAGGCAGCAGCCCGGGATTAATATCACCGAGACCGGGACGAAACGCGCCCTCAACATTTGCTCCGTACGGTCGGAGGCATGACAGCTCAATTCCCAGTTCGAATCCGTGCCTGGTTCGCGGATACGTTTTCCTGCGAAACTCCTGGCCAGGCTGCAGATGCGATGGCAGACGCGACGCGGTGGGGCTGGCTGCCGGCACTCAGTGGAGTGGCCGTCGGAGCAGACCATGCCCGGGAGCAGCAGCCGGAATCCACGGCGTAACCACGTGGAATGTCTGCTTGAACACACTTTTGCGCGCGTGAAGGCAGAATGACCTAAACTGCTTCACTGAGGTGCCTGAAATGGTGCTGTGCAGCAACGAAAGTGAACACTCTATGGCTACCGATTACGATGCTCCTCGCAAGCAAGAAGAAGAGTCTCCTGCCGACTCCCTGGAGGCCCTGCAGGCGTCACGCGGCGCCAATGCGCAGACCGCCGTGATCGACCTCGAAGAAAACGACACGGCCGAGGGCATCGACCTGCCCGGCGCCGACCTGTCCAACGAGGAACTGACCGTCATCGTGGTTCCCGAGCAGTCAGATGAGTTCACCTGCTCGTCCTGCTTCCTGGTCCGCCACCGGTCCCAGGTGGCCCGCGAGAAGAACGGCATGAAGTACTGCCGCGACTGCGAAGGCTGAAATCCATACCCAAAGCAGCGCCGGCCACCCCTTGAGGGTGACCGGCGCTGTTTGGTCTTCCAGTGTCGTTATCCGGCATAACGGCCGGGTCCAGAAACGGCACCGGAACGGTTAAGGACGGGGGCAAAAGAGCCCCGGATTTACAGGCGCGTGATGCGGATCCCGGCATCCTTACGGTTCCGCGCCGAAGCGGCCACAACCCTCGTATTCCGTAGTGCAGCGCTCCTACGCTTGAGCTATCCAATCGCTCCACTCTCCTCTGGATGGCACCCACAATGAAAAAACTCCTCATCTGGCTCACGGCTCTCCTCGTGGCTGTCGGGCTGGGAATTCTGGTTCCGGGGCCCGCCTCGGCTGCCACATCGTATTGCGGTCTTCAATGGGGGTCCCTCGCAAAAGCCGGGCCCAAATTCAGCACCGCCTCCGTCACCAACGTCCGGACCGGGCAGCACTACTGCTTTGACCGGATGGTGGTTGACCTTAACGGCCCGGCTACGGGCTACACGGTCCGGTATGTCCCGAACATCGTCCAGGACGGCTCCGGTTTCACCATTCCGGTCAGGGGCGGCGCACGCCTGCAGGTTTCAGTGCATGCGCCTTCCTATGACCAGAAGGGCAACGTCACGTACAACCCGCGGGCAAAGACCGAACTGTCCAACGTCTCCGGCTACCAGACCTTCCGGCAGGTGGTTTACGCGGGAAGCTTCGAGGGCTACACCAGTGTTGGCCTGGGCGTCCGCGCCCGGCTGCCCTTCCGGGTCTTTACGGTGGCCGGTCCCGGAACAGGTTCACGGCTGATTGTGGACGTGGCCCACTTCTGGTGACCCAACAAAGGTGACGCAACGAAAAGGTGCCGTACCCCGGAATCCGGGGTACGGCACCTTTTCTGTGTGCTGCAAGGAAGCCGGACCTACTCCGGAACCACCAGGGCGGGGGTGTCCCGCTTGAGGGTTTCGCCGCGGAAGAAGCCGGGACGCAGCCGGGACATCACCAGCATGAACACTGCGCCAAGGGCCAGGATGCCCACCCCCAGGATAAATACCAGCCCCACCCCGAACACTTCAGAACCGCTGCCGAACTCCGGAGCCCAGCTGTCCACGGCGGTCTGCAGGAACACGACGAACAGTCCCACGCCGCCGAGCACCGGGCAAAGGAAACGCAGCACGATGTTGCGGAGGCCTCTGAAGGCACTGTTGCGGAAGTACCAGGCGCAGGCGAGGGCGGTCAGCCCGTAGTAGAAGCAGATCATCAGGCCAAGTGCCAGGATGGTGTCGTTCAGGACGTTTTCGCTGACCACGTGCATCACGGCGTAGAACCCCGCGGAAACGATACCCGCGGCTATCGTGGCGTAGCCCGGCGTCGCAAAGCGCTTGCTCACGCGGCTGAGCGGTTCAGGCAATGCCCCGTAGTGGGACATTGCCAGCAGGCTGCGGGAGGGCGACATAAACGTGGACTGCAGCGAGGCAGCGGAACTGGAGAGCACGGCCAGGGACATCAGGATGGCGAAGGGGCCCATGATGGGGGAGGCCAGGGCCGTGAAGATGTTCTCGTGGTTTTCGGTGTTGTTCAGCCCGTTGCCGGTGTCCCCAACGCCGGCGAACATCATGGTGGCGATGGTTACCAGCAGGTAGATCGCAAGGACAATCAGTGCGGTCAGGGTGCCGGCAAGGCCCGCCGTCTTTTTGCCGTTGGCGGTTTCCTCGTTCACGGTGAGGCAGACGTCCCAGCCCCAGTACACAAAAATGGACAGTGAAATGCCTGCGGCGATCTGCCCGAACGTGTCGATTTTGGTGACGTCGAACCAGTCCCAGCTGAAGGGGATTGCTGTTTCCGAGGTGGACCAGTTGGCGAAGGCCATGCCCACAAACAGGCCCAGCACCAGCAGCTGGAATCCCACGAGTCCGTACTGCACCAGTTTGGTGGTGTGCAGGCCGCGGTAACTCACCCACACCGCAAGGGCAACGAACACAAAGCAGGTCAGCACGTTCAGCGGCTTGTTCGCGGCCAGCTCAGCAAGCTCCGGCGAGCCCGTGAGCTGGGAGAGGAAGAGGTAGAAGAAGTCAACGGCCACGCCGGCCAGGTTGGACAACACAATGATGTTGGCGGCGAGCAGCCCCCATCCGCCCATCCAGCCGACCCAGGGACCGAATGCCTTGGTAACCCAGGTGAAGGTGGTGCCGCTGTCCGGGGAGTCGGCGTTGAGCTCCCTGTAGGCCAGCGAGACCAGGATCATCGGGATGAACCCGATCAGGAAAATAACCGGCAGCTGCAGCCCGGCTTCGTTCACCGTTGGCCCCAGCGCGCTGGTGAGCGTGTACGCAGGGGCAATGGTTGAGATACCAAGGACGACGACGGCGAGGAGTCCCAGCTGCCCGCCCTTCAGGCCCTTGGGGGTGATTCCGTGGGCGGTGCCGGGAGCATGCCCGCCGGCGGAGGCGTCCTTGCGGATGGTTTCTGTCATGACACCACTTTCTGGGAGGCAGCAGGCTGCTGTTGGGTGATGCAGTGGATCCCCCCGCCGCGGGCAAACAGCTCCCGTGCGTCGATGGCGACGATGCGCCGTCCGGGGTAGGCCTCCGCCAGGATCTGCAGGGCCTTGTCGTCCTGGGGGTCATTGAAGCTGCAGGCGATGACGCCCCCGTTGACCACCACGTGGTTGATGTAGCTGTAGTCCACGAAGCCTTCATCGTCCCGGAGTGCTTCGGGAGCGGGGACTGGGATGATGTTCCACTGCCGGCCGGCGGCGTCCGTGGTGCCGCGCAGGAACTCGATGATTTCCCGGCTGACCTCGAAGTCCGGATGTTCCGGGTTCTCCTGCGAGTGGACCAGCAGCGTGCCGGGGGAGGGGATGGCGGCCACAATGTCCACATGGCCGCGGGTGCCGAAGCGTTCGGAGTCCCGGGTCAGGCCCCGCGGCAGCCACACCACATGGGTGGCGCCGATGGTGCTGGCCAGTTCCTGCTCGACATCCGCCCGGCTGAGGCCTGGATTGCGTCCGGGATCCAGCTGCACGGTTTCCGTAACGAGGACCGTCCCCTGGCCGTCCACCTGGATGCCGCCGCCCTCGTTCACCAGTGCTGAGACGATGTGCCGCGCACCTGAGCGCCCGGCCACCTCGCCGGCGATCAGGGCATCCTTGTCCCACTTCGCCCAGTCCTGCCCGCCCCAGCCGTTGAACACCCAGTCCACGGCACCGAGCTGCCCCTCGCCGTCCAGGACGAAGGTGGGGCCGAAGTCGCGCATCCACGCGTCGTTCAGCGGGGCCGCAAGCACCTCAACGTCAGGGTGCAGGTAGGCGGCGGCTGTTGTGACGTCGTCGGGATCCACCACCATGGTGACAGGCTGGAATTCGACGGCGGCATTCGCCACCGCGGCCCAGGTGGACCGGGCCGCGTGGGCGGCTTCAGCCGACTCGCCAAGGGTGTAGCCGCCGGCAGGAAAGGCCATCCACAGCCGCTCCTGGCGGGCTGTTTCAGCAGGCATTCGCCACTGCGGGGCCTGCGAAGCCAGCAGCGGTACGCCGGCGTCCTGATGCACCGCGGCGGCGGTCACGAGCAGACCTCCGCGAACCCGCGCTCGCCGCCGATGGATTCATTCGGGCGGACGGGTTCGGTGAGGCGGCCGTAGGTGTCCGGGCGGCGCGTTGCCAGGAAGGGGAACAGCGTCAGCCAGTCCTTCCGCTGGTCCAGGTCCACATCAGCAACCAGGACAGCCGATGCGTCGCGGGGTGCCTGGGCGAGGATGCGGCCGTAGGGATCGGAGATGAAGGACGATCCGTAAAAGTTCAGGGTGCCTTCACTTCCCCAGCGGTTCGGCGCGATCATAAAGAGCCCGTTGGCGATGCCGTTTCCTACAATCACCTGCTGCCAGAGCGGCTGGGTATCAAAATCGGGGTGGTCAGGCTCTGAACCGATAGCCGTGGGGTAGACCAGGATTTCCGCGCCTCCCAGGGAGTACAGCCGGGCTACTTCAGGGAACCATTCGTCCCAGCAGGTGGGCATTCCCAGCCGGGCGCCGCCGAGTTCGGCGGGCGCATGGACCTCGTAGGCGTCAGCGGCGGCCGGGCCCTGGCGGAAGAACTTGTCCTCGTAGTAGCCGGCGGTAACCGGGATGTGGAGTTTGTGCGTCCGTGCCAGGAGCTCGCCCTCGGGTGAGACCAGGATGGCCGTGTTCAGGCCCAGCCCGTCATCCTGTCCGTCAGGGTCTTCGGCCCGCTGGTACAGGGACGCGTGGACGGACACCCCGTAGCGCCGGGCAGCGTCCGCGGCAAACCGGAAGGTGGGGCCGGTGAGCAGGTCCTCCGCAATATCCGACGGCCGGGAACGGGTGGGGCCCTCGGCGGGATCGTTGTGCGGCAGCGTGTCGGCAGGGTACCGCGAAAGCGTCAGCTCAGGCAGGAAAACAACGGAGGCGCCAAGACGGGCGGCCCGGCCGATGCCCTCGTTCAGTTCGGCCTCGACGGCTGCACTGTCTGCTTGCCACCGGTGCTGGACCACGCCAACGCGCAGGGCCGGCCGGCCGGACGGCGATGTCCGGGCCAGGGAGGCGGGGGCCTCGAGGCAGGTAATTTCAATCATGTTTACTACTCCATTGAGACGGCGGTCACTAAATGAATGACGTTCATTTAGTATGGGGGCTCCATCCGCCCGGATGCAAGGGGAAATATGAACCGCGTTCGTTTATGTCCAAAAAACACATTAGTAAGCTCACTGAGAAATTTCCCGGGAGTGCCGTCCTTTGCCGCACGCGGGGCTGGTAGCGTCAGGATTACTGGACCAATCGAGGAGGACGAATGAAAGCTTCACCGACACTGACCAACAACCTGCAGGCTGTGCTCACGGACCTGATCGAGCTGCATATCCAGGGCAAACAGGCCCACTGGAACATCGTGGGAACCAACTTCCGGGACCTCCACCTGCAGTTGGACGAAATCGTTGACGCCGCCCGCCAGTTCGCTGATGATACGGCCGAGCGGATGCGCGCCCTGCACGCACTCCCTGACGGGCGCAGTTCCACGGTGGCAGAGGCCACGAGTCTCGCTCCCTTTCCTGAGGGGCTGATCAGCACCAAGGATGCCATCGAGCGTATTGTTGCTGCCCTCGAGGCTGCCGTGGGCACCATGCGGAAAGTCCACGATGAGGTTGATGAGGAAGACCCCACGTCGGCTGACCTTCTGCACGAGTTCATCGCCAAGTTCGAGCAGTTCGCATGGATGGTCAACGCCGAAACCATGAAGCCCACCGCGAGCGTGACCGCGCCCGACGCGCAGTAGCTCTCCAGGAGCGCAGCACAGCGCCCGGCGCCGGACTTGAAGTCCGGCCGCCGGGCGCTGTTTTTGTGCCTGCGGGCGGGGCTGCCTGTGGTGCGGCCCATGCCGCCTACTGTGCCTTGGGCACCTTCCGCAGCACGACGGCGGCCAGGACCGCCGCCGTCGCCATCAGTACCAGCCCGATTGCGGCGGTGACGTGGACGCCGGAGTCGAAGGCGGCGCCGGCTGCATGCCGGACGGCGTCCGCGAGTGGAGCGGGCAGACTTGCTGCGAGCTCCATGGCTCCGGCCAGGGTTTCACCGGCATGCGCAGTGCCGTGCCCGGAGGCGGGCGCTGGAAGGCCTTCCGGGAGCCGCAGGTTGTGCTGGTAGGAGGCCGTGAGGATGGAGCCCAGCACGGCAGTTCCCAGGAGGGCGCCCACCTCGTAACCCGTCTCCGAGATCGCTGAGGCCGCCCCCGATTTTTCCGGTGGCACGCTTCCGAGGATGAGGTCATTGGAGATTGTCTCGGCGGTTCCCACGCCCAGTGCCAAAACCAGCAGGGCAGCGAGCAGCAGTGCCGGGCCGTTGGCATGGCTGCCGAACGTCACCATGCTGTAGCCGGCGGCACTCATGGCCAGCCCCGCGCCCACCACGAAACCCGGCCGGACCCTGCGTACCACCGGAACCACCGCGAGGCCCGCCACCACGGTTGCCACCAGCGCTGGAATCATTGCCACTCCTGCTGCGGAAGGGGACATGCCCTCGAGGAGCTGAAGGTGCTGGGCCAGGAAGAGGATAAAACCGTTGAAGGAGAACAGGGCCAGGACATTGGCGGTGATGGCCATGCTGAACACCCGGTTGCGGAACAGGGACATGTCCAGCAGCGGGCTCGTCAGCCGCTGCTGCCGGCGGACAAAAACAGTGCCCATTGCCAGGCCGAAGGCCGTGCTCCCCAGGGCCAGCGGACCGGCACCCTCCGTGGCGAATTCCTTGATGCCGTACACCACCGGAACCATGGTGAGCAGCGAGAGCAGGATGCTGGGCGCATCCACCCGGCCAGGCGAAGGGTCCTTGGATTCCGGGATGAATGCCGGCCCGAAGGCCAGCAGGGGCAGCATGAGGGGCACGGCCACCAGCAGGATTGCTCCCCACCAGAACTGCTCAACGAGCCACCCGCCGAAGATTGGACCGAGTGCGGCACCACCGGAGAACCCCGCGGCCCAGATGGCGATAGCCAGCCGCCGGCGGTTCGGATCCACAAAGATATTGCGGATCAGGGACAGCGTGGAGGGCATCAGCATGGCGCCGAAGAGGCCCAGGGCGGCGCGGCCGGCAATCAGCCAGCCGGCGCTGGGGGCAAAGGCCGTTACTGCGGAAACGGCTGCGAAGCCGATGCTCCCGGTGATAAGCAGCCGGCGGCGTCCGATTCGGTCGCCCAGGCTTCCCATCGCCACAAGCAGTCCGGCCAGCACCAGCGGGTACGCGTCCACAATCCACAGAAGCTCAACTCCGGACGTGCCCAGCGCGCTCGCGATCGCGGGCAGCGCAAAGGTCAGCGCCGTGTTGTCCACGGCAACCAGGAGGACAGGGAACATCAAAAGTCCCAGCGCGAGCCAGTCCCGCCATTTTGCGTTGGCGGGGTGCGGTTCAGCCGGAGCGGCTGACGTGTGAGGGGTGATGTTCTGTGGGGGAGTGGCGGAAGACATCATTCTTTAACTATACCGTCCGGACGGTATAGTTATGGAATCCAGCCCAACGATGGATGATGGGAACCATGCCCCGCAAACCCGTAGCCCGAGACGCAGTGCTCGATGCCTTTGAAGAACTCCTGATTGACGTGGGGGAAAGGGCTGCCACCCTGGATGCGGCGGCGAAGCGTGCCGGCGTCTCCAAAGGCGGCCTGCTGTACCACTTCCCTAACAAGGAAGCGCTGATCACCGCCACACTGGACCGGTTGGACCGCCTGGCAGGGGAGGACCTCGCCGCCATGGCGGCTGCGCCGGAAGGGGCTGCTGCCTACTTCATCCGGTCATCGCTGTGGTCCGATACCCCCATGGACCGTTCCTTTGTGGCTGCGACGCGCCTCGCCGAAGTGGCACATGAGGATGCCCGCCGCCGTTTTGCTGCCATCCAGCAGCAATGGCTGGACCTGATCGGGAAGGACGTGGGTGCGGCCATGGCCAAGGCTGTGCTCTATATGGGGGACGGGCTCTACTTCAACGCAATGTGGGAGAGCGGGCCCTCCGGAAACCCCGGCGACAGGCAGGCAGAGGTGGACGAACTCCTTGCCGCCGTCGATCGGTTGAGGGGCTAGCCGGTATTTGCTCCTGCGCTCGCGGCATAGGAGAATTGGTCCATGTGCGGGCCTTCACCGGCCGCCAGGAAAACCCAAATGAATAGCCTTTGATCTGCGGCGGGAGAGTTCTGCCAAAAGGTACAAGCAGGCGCCGTAGGAGCAATACCTCCCCAGGAATCTCACAGGCCCATGTACCGCCGCGGCGAGGCAACTCTGGAAAGTAGCAGGCTGTCCGCCTGGGGCATCCGGTCCCCGGATACCTGGACTGCCGTGCTCACCGACGGTGCAAGCGGGGCCAGCGGAAGCAGGCAACGCGGAAACTCTCAGGTCCAATTACAGAGCGGGGAGGAACCCGAACCGATGCGGCGTGCAATGACGCCGCCATAACCATGGAGTTCCCCGTGACTGTATCTTCGGCTTCCGCTTCTCCGGCTTCCACCGCCGCCGCCCCGGCTGCCGCCACCTTTGTCGACCGGCACATCGGCGCCCGCCGCGAGGCTGACGTTGAAACCATGCTCAAGGCCGTTGGCTACGACACCGTGGACGCGCTGGTTGATACTGCCGTGCCCAAGGACATTCGGCAGGACACCGCGCTGGAACTGGCGGGCGCACTGAGCGAGGTGGAGGCACTGGCTGAACTGCGCAGGCTGGCAGCGAAGAACAAGACCGCGGTGCAGATGATCGGCCAGGGCTACTACGACACCGTGACGCCGCCGGTGATCCGCCGCAACATCCTCGAGGGTCCGGCCTGGTACACCGCCTACACCCCGTACCAGCCCGAGATTTCCCAGGGCCGCCTGGAAGCCCTGCTCAATTTCCAGACCATGGTCCAGGACCTGGTGGGCCTGCCCATTGCCAACGCCTCCCTGTTGGACGAGGCCACCGCTGTGGCCGAGGCCGTACTGATGATGCGCAGGGCGAATAAGTCCACGGGACAGAATGCCGCTGCGCGGGACGGCAAAACGGTGCTGGACGCCGACTGCCTGCCGCAGACCATCGCCATCGTGAAGGGCCGCGCCGAGGCGCTGGGCTTCGAGGTTGAGGTCGCGGACCTCTCCAAGGGCCTGCCCGACGGCGGCATCAACGGCGTGGTGCTTCAGCAGCCCGGTGCTTCCGGCAGGGTTTTCGACCACAGCGCCGTGATCGCCGACGCCAAGGAGCGCGGGGCCCTGGTGACCGTTGCCGCGGACCTGCTGGCCCTGACCCTGATCACGCCCCCGGGTGAGCAGGGTGCCGACATCGCCGTCGGCTCGGCGCAGCGCTTCGGTGTTCCGTTGTTCTATGGCGGCCCGCACGCCGCTTACATGGCTGTTCAAAAAGGCCTGGAACGCTCGATGCCGGGCCGCTTGGTGGGCGTTTCCAAGGACTCCGCCGGGGTTCCTGCCTACCGCCTTGCCCTGCAGACCCGCGAGCAGCACATCCGCCGCGAGAAGGCCACCTCCAACATCTGCACCGCGCAGGCGCTGCTGGCCATCGTGGCCTCGATGTACGCGGTGTACCACGGCCCCGAGGGGCTGAAGGCGATCGCCCAGTCCGCGCATCAACACGCCAGGACGCTCGCCGCTGCCCTCAAGGCCGCTGGCCTAAACGTGCTCCACACCAGCTTCTTCGACACCGTCACGGTCTCCGTCCCGGGCAAGGCGGCGGGCATCGTGGCAGCCGCCGAGGCAAACGGCATCAACCTGCGCAGCATCGACGCCGACACTGTGGGGTTCTCCACTGATGAAACCACCACATCAGAAATTGTCGACGGCGTCCTTGAAGCTTTTGGGCTGGAAGCCTTTGGGGCTTCCGCCAGCGACTCCGAAGGTGACGCCGGGTTCGGCCTCGATGCCGCCGTCGAACGTTCCTCCGACTTCCTGCAGCACCCGGTGTTCAACACCTACCGTTCCGAGACGCAGCTCCTCCGCTACATCCGGAAGCTCAGCGACCGGGACCTGGCGCTGGACCGCACCATGATCCCGCTGGGCTCCTGCACCATGAAGTTGAACGCCACGGCCGAGATGGAAGCGATCTCCTGGCCGGAGTTCGCCTCCATCCATCCCTTCGCCCCGGACTCCCAGACCGAGGGCTGGCGAGAACTGATCGCTGACCTGGAAGCGCAGCTGACCGAAATCACGGGCTACGACCAGGTGTCCATCCAGCCCAACGCAGGTTCCCAGGGCGAGCTTGCCGGCCTGCTGGCGATCCGCGGCTACCACCACTCCCGCGGCGACCAGCAGCGCAACGTCTGCCTGATCCCGGCGTCCGCGCACGGCACCAACGCCGCCTCGGCGGTCCTCGCCGGCATGAAGGTGGTTGTGGTGGCCACCGCCGCCGACGGCACCATCGACCACGCCGACCTGTACGCCAAGATCGAGGCGAACAAGGATGCACTGTCCTGCATCATGATCACCTACCCGTCCACCCACGGCGTGTACGACGCCGACGTCCGCGAAGTCTGCGACGCCATCCACGCGGCAGGGGGCCAGGTGTACATAGACGGCGCCAACCTGAACGCCTTGGTTGGCCTCGCCCAGCCCGGCAAGTTCGGCGGCGACGTGTCCCACCTGAACCTGCACAAGACGTTCTGCATCCCGCACGGCGGCGGCGGACCGGGAGTCGGACCGGTCGCTGCCAAGGCACACCTGGCACCGTTTATGCCCGGTAACGCGGCCACCTGGACCGAAGGCAACGACGTCCCGATTTCTGCCTCAAAGTACGGTTCCGCCGGCGTGCTGCCCATCTCGTGGGCGTACGTCAAGCTCATGGGCGGCCAGGGGCTCACCGAGGCCACCAAGTCCGCGCTCCTGGCTGCCAACTACATCGCCGCACGCCTGAACGACTTCTTCCCCGTCCTCTACACGGGGGAAGGCGGGCTGGTGGCACACGAGTGCATCCTGGACCTGCGCGAGCTCACCGCCAAGACCGGCGTCACCGCCGAGGACGTAGCCAAGCGCCTCATCGACTACGGCTTCCACGCCCCCACCTTGGCGTTCCCGGTTGCCGGCACCCTCATGGTGGAGCCCACGGAATCCGAGGACCTCGGCGAGATGGACCGTTTTATTGAGGCCATGATCTCCATCCGGGCAGAGATCGACCAAGTGGCGCACGGGGACTTCACTGTGACCGACAGCCCGCTGCGCAACGCCCCGCACACCGCCGCGGCCGCCATCAGCAGCGACTGGGACCGCGCCTACCCGCGCGAGCAGGCGGTGTTCCCGGTGAAGTCGCTGAAGCAGGACAAGTACTTCCCGCCGGTAGGCCGCATCGACGGCGCGGCCGGCGACCGGAACCTGATCTGCTCCTGCCCGCCGCTGTCCGAGTTCGAGAACTAAGGACAAGGGCCATGACTGAGAAGTACACCGCTCTCTACGACGAGCACAAGAAGCTGGGCGCGTCCTTCACGGACTTCGGCGGCTGGCAGATGCCCCTGAAATACAGCTCCGAACTCGCCGAGCACCACGCCGTCCGCAAGAGCGCCGGCCTGTTTGACCTCTCCCACATGGGCGAGGTCTGGGTCACGGGTCCGGATGCCGCCGCCTTCCTCGATTACGCACTGGTGGGAAAGATCGCCGCCATGGCCGTGGGCAAGGCCAAGTACTCGCTCATCTGCAACGAGGACGGCGGCATCATCGACGACCTCATCGTTTACCGGCGCCCTGCGGCCGCGGGCACCGCACAAGGCAGCACCGACGCTTTCCTGGTGGTGCCCAACGCAGGCAACGCCGCGGTGGTGGCCGCTGCCTTCACCGAACGCGCAGCGGGGTTCAACGTCGTCGTTGATGACGCTTCCGCCGCGACGTCGCTGGTCGCCGTCCAGGGCCCTAAGGCGCAGGAGCTGCTGCTCCGCCTCGTCCCGGCCGCGCAGCACAGCCTGGTGACAGAGCTGAAGTATTACGCCGCCGTCGAGGTTCCGTTCCTGGTGGCAGGCGCCGGGCTGAACCTCCTGCTTGCCCGCACCGGTTACACCGGTGAGGACGGGTTCGAAATATTTGTAGCGAACGACGACGCCGCTGGCCTTTGGCAGGCACTCGTCGCCATTGCGGACGAGGGGGAGTTGACGCCGGCGGGCCTCGCCTCCCGCGATTCCCTCCGCCTGGAAGCGGGAATGCCGCTTTACGGCAACGAACTGTCCCTGCAGGGCGACCCGTTTGCCGCAGGGCTGGGACCCGTCGTTGGGCTTTCCAAGGCAGGCGACTTTGTGGGCAAGGCAGCACTGGCCGCCCAGAAGGCAGCCGGTGCCGGCACCACGTCCGGCCGCAGGCTCGTGGGCCTTAAAGGCCTGGGCCGCCGTGCAGGCCGGGCGCACTACCCGGTCCTCAAGGACGGCAACGTGGTCGGCCAAGTCACCTCCGGCCAGCCGTCACCCACGCTGGGATACCCGATAGTCATGGCGTACGTCGACGTCGGGTTCACCGAAGTGGGCACCGCCTTGGACGTTGATCTCCGAGGGAAGGCCGAGCCGTTCGAAGTGGTCAACCTCCCGTTTTACAAGCGCCCTCAGTAGGTTTGGTGCTCCGTGGTTGGCTTCGGGACCGGCAGACCGGACTTTTCACGCGTGCTCACCTCGGCCCGTCGGGTCCGAACTCCTCTGCATGCTCGGTCGCGAAGACGCCCGCTGAGCGGACGTGACGCTCCCTTAGACGCATGCTGCCGGAGTCCGCACCCAAAGGGGCCACAGTGGGTCACCTATCGCAGTCCAGCAGTCGGCGATTGTCGCAGTGGTGACATGCCGATGGTGGGTGAGCGGATTTCGGAAGTGTGCGTCAGAGGCGAGGAACGAGCCAGCACGCGGAGGAATTCGGTCACCCACCACCCCAACCAACCACGTTTTGTTAGGAACCACGCACATGGCTGTTGGTGTTTTTGATTTGTTTTCCATCGGGATCGGGCCTTCGAGTTCGCATACCGTTGGGCCGATGCGGGCTGCGGCTGTGTTCGCGGAGGAGCTGAAATCCTCCGGTGCCCTGGACCGTGTGGCGTCGCTGCGGGTTGATTTGTATGGGTCGCTCGCGGCGACCGGACACGGGCATGGGACGATGACCGCGATCCTGCTGGGGCTGGAGGGCTTCCATCCGGAGCTGATCCTGCCTGACGAGGTGGAGGAACGGCTGGCGGCCATCGACGGGACGGGCACTCTGCAGCTTGCCGGTGCCGTGCCCCTGCCGTACGGGGTGAAGGACATGGTGTTGCGGCCGCTGACCATCCTGCCGCGGCACACCAACGGCATGACCTTCACCATCTTTGACGCAGAGGACGAGATCCTCCACACCGCCACGTTCTTCTCCGTGGGCGGTGGCTTCATCGTCCGCGAAGGTGAGGAGGACGCCGCGCAGCAGGAGCTCGAGGAATCCAAAAAAGAACTGCCGCTGCCCTTCCGCACTGCCGCCGAGCTTCTGGAACACTGCCGGTCCAAGGGGCTCTCGATTGGCGACATCATGCTGGTCAACGAGAAAGCCTCCCGCTCCGAGGAAGAGATCCGGGCGGGCCTGCTGCACATCTGGTCAGTGATGGAGGCCTGCGTGCAGACCAGCCTTAAGCGTGAAGGTTTGCTGCCCGGGGGACTGAAGGTCCGCCGTCGCGCCCCGGACTGGCATGACCGGCTCCTGAAGGAGGACAAGGACCGGGACCCGAAGTATTGGCAGGAGTGGGTTAACTTGATCGCCCTCGCCGTCAATGAGGAGAACGCCTCCGGCGGCCGCGTGGTCACCGCACCCACAAACGGGGCGGCCGGGATCATTCCAGCGGTGCTGTATTACGCGCTGCACTTTGCTCCGGGCATGGAAAACGCCACCCAAAAGGACCGCGACGACGTCGTGGTGAGGTTCCTGCTCGCCGCCGGCGCTGTCGGGGTGCTGTACAAGGAGCAGGCCTCCATCTCGGGTGCTGAGGTTGGGTGCCAGGGCGAGGTGGGATCGGCGTCGTCGATGGCCGCCGCAGGATTGGCTGAAGTGATGGGCGGGACCCCGGCGCAGGTGGAGAACGCCGCCGAAATCGCGATGGAACACAACCTCGGCCTGACGTGTGATCCCATCGGCGGGCTGGTGCAGGTGCCCTGCATCGAACGGAACGCGATCGCCGCCGCGAAGGCGATCAACGCGGCAAAGATGGCGCTCTGGGGCGACGGTTCCCACCGCGTCTCACTGGACGAGGTCATTGTGACCATGCGCGAAACCGGCAGGGACATGAGCTCCAAATACAAGGAAACGGCGATGGGCGGCTTGGCCGTCAACGTGGCCGTGTGCTGACGGCGGCCGCGATCTTAGTGGACGCGCCGGCCGTTGTAGCGTGCCCTTTCAGTTGTGGACGGCAGCCCACCAGTTGAGCGCAGCGGCGAACACCAGCCAACTGACGTAGGGCAGCAGGAGCAGCCCGGCGGTGCGGCTGATGGGGCCGAAGTAGAGGACTGTCACCGCGACCGCGGCGATGAGTGCAAGGATGATGACCAGCGCCAACCACAGGGCAGCTGTCCCAATGGCGGGGTAAAGACCAAAAAATACCGGGGTCCACGCCAGGTTCAGTGCGAGCTGGACGCCGTAAGCTGTCAAAGCGCGCCTGGTACCGGATGTCCGCTTCCGCCACACGAGCCAGGCCGCCACCGCCATCGCCGTGTAGAGGAGAGTCCAGACCGGACCGAAGACGCTGTTGGGCGGCGTCCAGGGCGCCTTATCGGCGGTGATGTACCACCCCTCCACGTTGCCCGCGGTGGCGAGGGCTCCGAGCCCGGCCACGAGGTAGGACGCTGCCAGGAGGGCAACCAGGGCCGCTATTTGCCTGCCGGCGCCCGGCCGCTCAGCCCTTTTGATTTGCGGGTGCGTCAACTGTCCGGGATGCGGCTGCATGCTTCAACCCTTGCCAACACGCTTTGGCAAGTCAAGGTGGCGTGGCCTGGTGGGAACAGCGCTGGCCCTTGCCCGTTGAAGGGCCCCACCCCCATTAGGCTGGAATGCCCGAACGCCGCCAGGCTTTAGACTTGAGGCTGCATGTCCGCACGCAGCCACGAGAACAGAACCGCGCACAACCCTGATTGGACACGGCCCCCTTGCGAGAATTCACCGCACGTTTTGCCACCGCCGAGGAAATTGAAAACTGGGACAAGCACGTCACTGCCAACCCGAACGGCGGCAATATGCTGCAGTCGGCGGCCTATGCGTCGGTCAAGAACGGCACTGGCTGGAAGGTCCGCTTCCTGGTGCTGGAGAGCTCCGGCGGAGCCAGCTACAACCTGGTACTCGAGAAGCGGTTCCCGGTGCTGGGCCGCCTCTGGTACCTCATCAAAGGCCCCGACCTTGCTGCCTCCGGGGACCTGGCAGCAGCCCTTGAAGCCTGTGCCGATTTCACCAGGACCAGGAAACTCAACGTCTTTACCATCAAGATCGAACCTGACTTCGTTGACTCAGCCGATGTCCAAGCGCACCTGGCAGAAGCAGGATTGGTCAAGGCACCCAACATCCAGTCCAACGACTCCACCGCGCTGCTGGACATTTCCGGCACGGAAGAAGCCGTCTTCAAGGCCATCTCCTCCCGTGCCCGCAACGCCGTCCGCCGCGCCGAGCGGGAAGGCTGTGAAGTGCTCTGCAAGGAACCGGGCCCGGAAACCTTCCGTGCGCTGTATGACCTGATGGCGGACACCGTCAACGCCAAGGGCTCAATGCCGCTGCGCAGCTTCGAGTACTACGCCGCGTTCTGGGACGAGTTCTGCAGCCGCGGCCAGGGCAACTTCTTCTTCGTCTACGAGGACGGCAAGCCCAGCGTGGGCGCCTTCGTCATCAACTACGGAGCCAAAGCCACCTACAAGGACGGCGGCTCCACCCAGAACCGCAAACAGTACGGCGACTCGCACCTGGTGCAGTGGGCAGCCATCAAGCGGATGCAGGAACTGGGATGCACCGAATACGACTTCTGCGGCACGCCGCCTGCCGCCCGGATCAAGGACAAGAGCCACAATCTGTACGGCATGGGCATGTTCAAGACCAGCTTCACCAAAACCGTCACCGATTTCGTGGGCTGCCACGACTACGTTCTTGCTCCCCTGAAGCACCGCCTATGGGTCAAGGGCGCAGAAAAAGTCTTCCGCCGGATCGAAACCGCGCGGACCGGCCAGCAGTTCTACTGACCTGACACACCCGGTGGAAACCCCTGCACCGCCGGTCCGCCCCCTACCCGTCATTGCCCTGCGCCTGCCACTACCAAGGCCGCACAACCGCGAATGAGGAAATCCCTTGAATCCAGTCACCACCGGCACCGATCTTGAATTTGCCATCCTCAGCGACGCAGAATTCGAGGCATTTGCCCTCAAGCACCCGCACAACAGCTTTTTCCAGTCCGTTGACTTCGCGGCCTTCCAGCGTGCCCGCGGCCAGCAGGTGGAGCTCTTCGGCGTGCGCCGCAAGGGTGAACTGGTCGCTGCCGGGAAACTGAACTACACCACCACGCGTCTGGGCTACACGGTGTGCGAATGCGCCAAGGGGCCTTTGATGGACTACGCGGACGCAGACCTCGTGGGCGCCGTCGTCGGACTCCTCCGCAAACGCGCCGTGGAACGGAAAGCCGCTGAGCTGCGGATTTCCCCCAACCTCAAGTACATCGCCCGCGATGCCGACGGCGCGGAACACCCCGAGGTTGAGGACAACCGCCCGCTGGTGGCCCGGCTTGCAGGGCTGGGATTCCAGCACCAGGGACTGGACATGGACTTCGTCAACGTGAACTGGATGTTCATCAAAAGCCTCGCAGGCGTCAGCGACGCGGAAGAGCTCATCATGAGCACCAGCTACCGGACCCGCAAGGCCATCCGCAAAGCCGAGAAAAACGGCGTGTTCCTGGAACAGGCAACCCTGGAAACCCTTGACGACTTCTACGGCGCGCTGAGCAGGGCAGGGGACGAGAAAGGCTTCGTCTACCGCGAACGCGCCTACTACGAGCACCTGCTCCGGACCACCTCCACGGAGTTCACGAAGCTCATGATGGCCAAGATCGACATCCCGGCCTACCGGAAATCCATCACCGAGCGGCTGGAAGCGGAATCGGCGACGGCGGCCGAACTGCGCCGTGAGGTCGAAGAAACCGGCAGCAAGAAAAAGGCCAACCGGCTCAAAGTGGTCCAGGACCTCGTGGACAGCTACGAACGGAGCCTCAAAGACATTGAGCGGTTCCCCGACTCCGTGGGAGTCGCCACAGTGGCCGCTATCCACTTTGTCTGCTACGGCGATGAGGTGGTGTGTGTCATCGGCGGCACCGTGCAGGACTACATCTACTTCAACGGGGCCACCTCCCTGTACTGGGGCATGATGCTCCACGCACTGGAAAAGGGGTACCCGCGGTACAACTTCTATGGAACATTCGGCATCTCCGGCCAGGACGAGGAAGGCCACGGCGGGTACGAGTTCAAGAAGGGCTTCGGGGGCGAAGTGGTCCAGCTGGTGGGCGACTTCGTGATGCCGGCCCGTCCCGCCGTCTTCCACGCCAACAGGCTGGCCCGCGCGGCAGCCGCCGCTGCCCGCACCCTGCTGGGCAAGTTGCCCCTGAAACGTTCCGCCTGACATACCAATCACAGCACCACACCGGGAGGAGGCGACCATGACTGACCGGCCCGAACGTCCCGGGCGCAGGCCGCGCACGGACGGCCTGCCCAAAACAGAGCCGCTGACCCCTGCCCAGGTCCGGCAGAATGCCGCAGCCAAAAGAATGCTGCGGCGCTTGGTACAGGGTGAAAACCCGCCAACCGCGCCGATGAGCATCGTGGACCGCCTGACGGGGAGTCCCTACGCCAACCCCACTATCCAGGTGGGCGGCGTGGACACCTCCGCCCGCAAGACCCTCGACTTTGCGCTGCACCTGGCCGAAACCATGTTCCGGTACGGAGCTGGTGCGCTGGAGGTGGAGACGAGCATCATCGCCGTCACCGCAGCGCTGGGCCTGAAGAACATCGAAGTGGACATCACCAACCAGTCGGTCGGCATCAACTACGCTCCGAAGGACCAGACACCTATTTCGCTGCTGCGGGTGGTGCGCTCCTGGACCAACAACTACGCCGGCCTGGCGAAGGTGCATCAGCTGGTGACGGACATTGTGGCCGGGGGAGTAGGCCGGGACGAGGCAATCCGCCGGCTTGATGAGGCCATCACCAGCCCCAAGCCCTTTCCGCGCTGGATGGTCACGGTGGCCTTCGGTACGTTCGCAGCCGTCTTCGTGGGGGTCCTGGGGGGCGGGCCGGTGTCCTCTGCCATCGCCTTTGCGGCCAATATCGGCATCAGCCTGCTGGCCCGCCAACTGGGGAGGTGGCGCGTGCCTGACTTCTTCATCACGGCCAGCTGCTCCTTTGTAGTGACGCAGCTGGCCCTGGTGCTGTGGCAGTTCGGGCTGACCACGTCGCCCGCGATCGTGGTGGTGGGCGGCATCCTCCTGCTCCTGCCGACAGGACGCCTCGTTTCGTCCGTCCAGGACGCCATCAACGGCTTCCCCGTGACGGCGGCAGGCCGGTTCCTGTCCACGCTGCTGACCTTCGGCGCCATCGTGGCGGGAATCGCCGTCGCCTTCGTGGTGGGTGAGCTGACCGGGATGCAGCGCATCGACGTCACCCAAACCTTCCCGCCAGCCTACGATCTCTGGGTCCTGGTCATATTTGTGGCGGTGGCCGTGATGGCCATCGGCATCACCGAACAGACCAGCTGGCAGCTCCTGCTGCCCACAGCGGCCGTAGGCGTGGCCGGCTACCTAATCCTGCTTGCTGCGAGCCAGCTCGGAGTGGGTGACCGGTTTTCACCGGCCCTGGCCGCGGTGGTCATTGGCCTGCTGGGGCGTGTGGTCGCCCTGAGGATGGGGGCGCCGCAGCTGGTGGTTGCCGTGCCCGCAGCGCTGATCCTGCTGCCCGGCCTCACCATTTTCCGGTCCATGTATGTGCTCACCATCGAGGAAGCCGAGATCCTGCTCGGCGCCGGAGGGATGCTCAACGCCGGTGCCATCGTCCTGGGGACAGCCGGCGGCATCGTCCTCGGCGACACCCTCGCCCGGCCGCTGACGCGCAGCCTGGCGAGCAATGAGCGGCGGCGCGCCCGCCGCCGCTGACCCGCTCCAGGCCCGCTGGAGCTGACTAGATTTGTCTAGCTATATTTGCCCTACGGGCAGCTTTTTCTCCGCCTGGAACACATCCTCCACGCGGCCCTTGGCCCAGTAACCCGAAAGGGAGACTTGGCTGCGTTCCAAGCCGCGCTGATCGAAAAGGACCTTTCGGAGGGCCTTCATGTAGCCGCGCTCGCCGTGCGCAAACACGTCCACCCTGCCCGCGGGCCATTCGGCGTTTGCCACGGCCTGCACCAGGACGTCGCTCTCGCCCGCGGGGACACCGTTGCGAACAATCCAGTGGATTGTCACTCCGGCGGGAGCGGCAATCGGCTGGATGTCGGCGTGGGAATCCACCTCCACAAAGGCCAGGCCCACTGCCTCCCTCGGCAGGGACTCCAGGCACGCAGCAATGGCCGGCAGCGCCGCCTCGTCGCCGGCGTAGAGGTACCAGTCGGCGTCGGGTGCCGGGTTGTAGGCGCCGCCGGGGCCGGTGAAGGTCAAGGTGTCGCCTGGCTGCGCCTTGGCTGCCCACGGGCCGGCGAGGCCTTCGTCACCGTGGACCACAAAATCGATGGCAAGCTCGCGCGCCACTGGGTCCACCCAGCGGATGGTGTACGTGCGGGTGAACGGCCATTGTTCCCTCGGCATGGTCTCACGGATGCTCCACAGATCCAGGGGAGAGGGATACTCCACCCCCGGCTGCGGAAAAACGATCTTGACGTACCGGTCCACGAAATCGTTGTTGACGAAGTCCGCGAAGCCGTCCCCGCCGGCGACGATCCGCACCATGTGCGGGGAAAGCTCTTCCCTGCGGACAACGGCGAGGTTGATCTGCGGACGGCTCTTCTTGTTGGCGCTGGTAGCGGCGGGAAGGGTGCTCATAAGGCAAGCCTAAGCTAGGGCGCCGGGGGGAGCTCCCAGGTTACGCCAAGGGCACCCTGCCCGCTCAGGAGTTCATTGACGCGGCTGAAAGGCCGGGACCCAAAAAAGCCGCGGGATGCGGACAGCGGGCTGGGGTGGGCGCTCGCCACGGCAGGAGCCCCCTCGAGGAGGGGCCGGACACTTTCGGCGTCCTTTCCCCACAGCACCGCAACCAGAGGCATCCTGGACCCGTCGTGGTTCCGCCGGTGGGCGACCGCCGTGACTGCCGCCGTCGTGATCTTCTCCCAGCCCCTGCCGCGGTGCGAGCCGGCCGATCCCGCGCGCACTGTCATGACGCGGTTCAGGAGCAGCACGCCCTGGTCAGCCCAGGCGGACAGGTCGCCGTGGACCCGCGCCGGCAGCCCGAGGTCCGCTTCCAGCTCCCGGTAGATGTTCGCCAGGCTCCGGGGGATGGGCCGCGTGCGGGGATCCACGGAGAAGGACAACCCCACCGCATGTTCCGGCGTCGGATAGGGATCCTGGCCCACGATCAGGACCTTCACCGCGGCGAGGGGCTGCCGGAAGGCCCGCAGGACGTTCGACGGCGCCGGCAGCACCTGGTGCCCGGCCGCCACTTCGTCCGCGAGGAAGGTAAGCACCTCCCGGAGTTCCGTTTCCACGCCCGCCAGGGCGGCGGCCCAGTCGGGCGCCATGAGCTCCTCCAGCGGGAGCTGCGCAAGCTCGGCGAAACCGGTTCCGCGCGCTGGTTCCTGCTCAAGTTCGAACAAGGCATCTGATTCAAACACCGTCCTATTCTTGCAGGGCATCCGGAAGCGGGGCCCGGCATGTTGCCACCGGCGCAAATGACAACGCTGTTATTCGTCCGTAGCATGGGGGTCAGACATTTTACGTAACCAGCTAAGGAGTTCGCCGTGGCGGAACCAGCTCGGGAGCACCTGCCGGAGCCGGAATCCCGGCACTCCCTCCTGGCCGACTTCAAGCTTCGTGACTCGCCGTTGAGCGAGCGTGACCAGCAGATGCTTGCCCTGGAGCGGCAGTGGTGGAAGTACGCCGGCGCCAAGGAACAGGCCATCCGGGAGCTTTTCGACCTTTCCGCCACCCACTACTACCAGCTGCTCAACGCCTTGATTGACACCGAGGATGCGCTGGCCCACGATCCCATGCTGGTCAAGCGATTGCGTAGACTACGTATGTCGCGTCACCGTGCACGTACCGCACGGCGCCTGGGGTCCGACGCCTAAGACGCTCGAGCTGAGCCGCCAGCAGCAATCAACAAGGATATCTCCATGCCCAAATACGCCCGCGATGAATTCGACAAGGTCCCGGAGACTGCTTCGCGACAAGGAGTCCACCGCACGGCTTCCGCCCCGTCACGGGTGCGGCTCTGGCCCATTCTCGCGGTGGGCATTGCCGCCCTGGCGATTGGACTGGTGTCCTTCCTGATCCTTCCCAAGCTCAGCGTCAGCACCCCGGACAACCAGGCATCAGTAAGCCAGGCGGCATCCCCGCTGGCCGGCACCGGTTCCACTCCTTCGGCCGCCCCCAAGGCTTCTCCGGAACCTTCTGCGGTGTCAACGCCATCCCCGTTCACGGAGCCCGAAGCCAGCGCGGTCGCCGAACCGGAACCGGACGAGCCAACCTCCGCTCCCGCGGTCATCGACAAGACACAAAGCGTTGCCATTTACAACGCCGCAGGGACGGCAGGACTTGCCGGCCGGGTGGGTGGAACGGTCCAGGCCGACGGCTGGACGCTCGGCCAGGTGGGCAACTGGGCCGGTTCCCCGCAGCAGGCGTCCGTCGTCTTCTACCAGGGGGCCGGCCAACTGCCCGGCGCCCAGGCCCTGGCGGCGCTTCTCGGCATTCCCACGGTGGTGGAAAGCACAGAATTCCAGGTGCCGCTGGTTGTGGTGCTGGGGCCCGGCTACCAGTAAGCCTCCAGGAGCCGCGTGAGGCTTAGCGGTTACGCCTGGATAACTTTTGCGTGCGGTCACGCGGCAGCCGGCTACCCCTGGCCGGGCATTGGCTAGAGTGATTTTAGGTGCGGTTGGAGCCTGTCGGCGCACAGCGGTGTGGGCCCCGGACATAACGGAAAGAGTGGTCAGCATGGCACAGGGAACCGTCAAATGGTTCAACGCTGAAAAGGGCTACGGCTTTATCACCGTTGACGGCTCCGGCGATGACATCTTTGTCCATTGGTCCGCCATTCAGGGTGATGGTTACCGGGCCCTGGATGAGGGCCAGCGGGTGGAGCTCGAAGTGGGCGAAGGCGAGAAGGGCCCGCAGGCTGAAAGCGTCCGGCCGGCAGAGTGACTGATCTGAACCTCCGCCCGGCAAACCTCCGCCGGGCGCTTTCCACCGCTGCCCTGTGTTCTGCCCTGGTATTGACAGCCTGTTCCGGGGCCACCGGCAATGCCCGGGTGGAAGCCGCAGAGGCTTCCGGTGACGGCACCCTGCGCGTGGGACTGATCCTGGACAACGCCGGCCAAAACGCCTTCCTCAATGCCCCGCAACTTGCCGCCGCCAAGCTCGCCGTGCAGGAAATCAATGCTGCAGGCGGCCACAAGGGCAAGCCGGTGGAACTCCTTCCAGCCGGTACAGGACAGGGTGCGGCAGAACAGGCCGAGGCGCTCGTCGCCGCGAAGGCGGACGTTGTCATCGGCCCCACCGATTCAAGCCGCGCCGCAGCGGCAATTGACGTCCTCTCCCGTGCCCGCACTCCGCTTATCTCGCCAGCCAACACTGCCGCCGGGCTCAGCAGCATCACCAGCGGCGGCTATTACTTCAGGACCGCACCGGCCGACGTCGCGCAGGGTCCCGTCCTGGTGAAGTTGGCCAAGGACGCCGGTGCCACGTCGGTCGCAGTGCTGTACCAGGAGGGTTCCTACGGCAAGGACCTTTCGGACGCCGTTGCCGCCTCTGCCGAACAGGCGGGAATGGAAGTGCTGGCAACTGCCGGCTTCAAGCCGGGCGACGCGGGCAGCGCAGCCGATGCTGCCGGGAAGGCTGAAGCAGGCGCCGTTATTGTCATAGCCCGTGACGGTGCGCAGGGCGCCCTGGCGGAACTGGCCAACTTGGGTGTTGACGGGAAGCAGCTCATCCTCAGTGACGGCGCCTTCGGCCGCTACGCGCCAGGTCTGGCAGGGCGCTACCTGGAGGGCGCCCGCGCCGTGGTTCCCGGACAGCTTCCCAAAGCGGGCTTCCAGGCAAGGCTCCTGGCGGTGGACCCGGGCCTGAAGGACGTATCTTTCGCAGCCGAAGCCTATGACGCAGTGACGGTTGCTGCCCTGGCTGCTGCGAGGGCCCAGGATGACGCCGGCCGATCTATTGCAGCCAATCTGATCGCTGTTTCGGGAGGATCAGCGGAGGGATCAGCTGGGGAAGGGCAGGGCGAGGCGTGCCCGTCCTATAAGGACTGCCTGGAACGCCTGAAGTCCGGGCCGGATGCCAATTACGACGGCGAGTCAGGGCCGATTGCCTTTGACGCCAACGGCGACATCACCACGGCCACGTTCAGCGTCTTCACCTACGGAGCCGACAATGACCCCGCCCTGAGTGGCCTTGAGACGGCGGCGCGGGCTTCGGACTGAACCTCGCCGCCGCTGCCCGCGGCACTGTTTTTCACCTCCTTTCGCTTGCACTCTCACGTGGGGAGTGCTAATTATTGAGTTAGCACTCTGACGTACCGACTGCTAAGCAAAGCTGGTTCCGGCCGGCGGCGCCTTGCACCGGTCGAGGAGCGAGAAACACCTCACTGGAGTGAGATCCGCAGCCGGAGGCATACAGAGGCCAACGGTGAAGGATCGTCCGTCGCGGGCACTGCAGCGAAGGTTCATTCTTAACGACTGTCCCGAAAGGACTATTGCCGTTATGGCCAAGATCATTGCATTTGATGAAGAGGCACGCCGCGGCCTTGAGCGGGGCCTGAACACCCTCGCCGACGCCGTTAAGGTCACCCTCGGCCCGCGTGGACGCAACGTCGTCCTCGAAAAGAAGTGGGGCGCCCCCACGATCACCAACGATGGTGTTTCCATCGCCAAGGAGATCGAGCTGGACGATCCCTACGAGAAGATCGGCGCCGAGCTGGTCAAGGAAGTTGCCAAGAAGACGGACGACGTCGCAGGCGACGGCACCACCACGGCTACTGTGCTGGCACAGGCACTGGTCAAGGAAGGCCTGCGCAACGTTGCTGCCGGCGCCGACCCGCTGTCCCTCAAGCGCGGCATCGAAAAGGCTGTTGAAGCTGTTACGGCCGAGCTGCTGAACTCCGCCAAGGAAATCGAAACCAAGGAAGAGATCGCCGCTACGGCCTCGATCTCGGCCGGCGACGACGAAATCGGTGCCCTCATCGCCGAAGCCCTCGACAAGGTGGGCAAGGAAGGCGTCATCACGGTCGAGGAGTCCAACACCTTCGGCCTGGAACTTGAGCTCACCGAAGGCATGCGCTTCGACAAGGGCTACATCTCCGCCTACTTCGTCACCGACACGGAGCGCCAGGAAACGGTCCTCGAGGATCCGTACATCCTGATCGTCAACTCCAAGATCTCCAACGTCAAGGAACTGGTTGCTGTCCTCGAAAAGGTCATGCAGTCCAACAAGCCGCTGCTGATCATCGCCGAGGACATCGAAGGCGAGGCCCTGGCCACCCTGATCGTCAACAAGATCCGCGGCACTTTCAAGTCCGTTGCCGTCAAGGCTCCGGGCTTCGGCGACCGCCGCAAGGCGCAGCTTGCCGACATCGCCGTCCTCACCGGCGGCCAGGTCATCGCCGAGGAAGTTGGCCTCAAGCTGGAAACAGCAGGCCTGGAACTCCTGGGCAAGGCACGCAAGGTTGTTGTCACCAAGGACGAGACCACCATCGTCGAAGGTGCCGGCGACGCCGACCAGATCGCCGGCCGCGTGTCCCAGATCCGCGCCGAGATCGAGAACTCCGACTCGGACTACGACCGCGAGAAGCTGCAGGAACGCCTGGCCAAGCTGGCCGGCGGCGTTGCAGTCATCAAGGCCGGTGCCGCAACCGAGGTTGAGCTCAAGGAGCGCAAGCACCGCATCGAAGACGCAGTGCGCAACGCCAAGGCTGCTGTTGAAGAAGGCATCGTCGCCGGTGGCGGCGTGGCCCTCATCCAGGCCGGCGCCAAGGCATTCGCCAACCTGCAGCTCTCCGGCGACGAAGCAACCGGTGCCAACATCGTCCGCGTTGCCATCGACGCTCCGCTGAAGCAGATCGCCTTCAACGCCGGCATGGAGCCGGGCGTTGTGGTGGACAAGGTCCGCGGCCTGCCCGCCGGCCACGGCCTGAACGCCGCAACCGGCGAATACGTCGACCTGCTGGCCGCCGGTGTGAACGACCCCGTCAAGGTAACCCGCTCTGCCCTGCAGAACGCGGCCTCCATTGCCGGTCTCTTCCTCACCACCGAGGCTGTTGTGGCCGACAAGCCGGAGAAGAACGCTGCTCCGGTTGGCGGCGGCGACGACATGGGCGGCATGGGCGGCTTCTAGGCTCCCACTGCCGGGCCTGTCCCGCCAGTACACATAAATGCGGCCCCCTCGCGAGAGGGGGCCGCATTTTTTGTGCGCCGGATACTTGCCCGGTTCCGGCAGTCGCGGGGCTGTTACCTGGCGCCGGCCACCATTCCTTCAACTTCCTTTTTGAATGCTTCGGCGGCTGCCTGCGGCGTGAGACGGTCGTAGAGGACCTCATCGGTGTAGCGCTTGATCACGTTCTGCACGCTGCCGGCGCCTACCGGGGGAACGGGCGGTGCTTCCTTCACGTCCGGGGCAATGTCCTTCAGGAAGCTGACCACAGTGGTATCCGCGGGCTTCAGCGAGGGCGTAATGCTGTCAACGATCTCCGCATTGGTGGGCACGCCGCGGTCCGTCATCAGGATGGCTCCGGCTTCCGGGCTGTTGGCCAGGTAGTTGATGAAGGTGGCGGCGGCTTCAGGGTGCTTGGACCGTGATGAAGCGGACCAGAACATGGTGGGCTTGTAGTACATGCCGTTCTTGGCCGCGGAACCATCGCCGCTGGGAGCACGGAGCATCTTAATGCTGCTGCCGGTAGTGGCCTCAAGGGAACCGAGCTGGTTCGTCCACCACCACGCCATGCCCACTCTGTTGGTGCCAAAGAGGCTCTCTTCGAGACCTGCCCCGGCGTCCTCGGTGGCGACGGTTGCCGGGGGACTTGCCTTCGAATCGCGCTGCTCCTTCAGGCGTTCCCAGAAGGAGGCGGCGGTTGCGGTATCGAAGTCCAGCTTGCCGTCCTTGGAGTAGAGGTTCTCACCGTGCTGGCGTAGCCAGATGATCAGGTCCGCCTCGTTGCTGCCGTAGGCGGCGCCATAGTTTTTTCCGTCTCCTGCGGCGCTGATTTTAGCCGCCGTCTCCATAAACTCGTCCCAGGTCCATTTGGTGTCATCCGGGAGGGGCACCTTGGCCGCCTCAAAAACCTTCGTGTTGGCCATGATGACGTAGGCGTTCTGGCCGGTGCTCAGCCCGTACTGAGAGCCGTCATACTGGCCTGAAGCCAGCCCTTCCTTGTCCAGCTTCGACGTGTCGATACCCTCCTGCCTGGACAGGTCCAGCAGGGCGCCGCGTCCGCCGTATTCGGCGATGTACTTCTGATCCATCTGAATGATGTCAGGGGCGTCATTGGCCGCTGTCTTAGTGGCCAGCTTGTCCCAGTAGCTGGCCCACTCACCGGGTTCCGATTCGATCTTGATGTTTGGATGCTCTGCTTCGAAGGCGTCGATGACCTTTTCAGTCTGGGCATTGAGGTACTCGTTACCCCACCAAGCAAAGCGCAGGGTCACTTCCTCGTTGCTGTTGGAACTGCTGGACGTGCCACATCCGGTTGCGAGGAGGGAGAGGGCAACGGCTGCAGCGCCAAGCTGGAATCGCCTCCGGCTAACGGTTGGAATCGACATTGATGTGCCTTCCTTGTTCTGATGAGTCCGCTTCCTTGCTGCGTCCGGCCGGCATGCTAGCCGACGGATAAGGTAAGAAAGCGTTTTCTCGTTATGACCCCCGATTGTTCCGGGGCTCCGGCGCCTACGTCAAGAGGTTTGGGCAAACGCTTTCCTGGTTTCCCTCGTAACGCTTCTGGAGTTCATCGGGTCCCGAGGGCATGCGGGTGCTGGTGCCGCGCGCAGGTTGCGGTCTTGCCCGGGTGCTGTGTCGCTGCACCCGCAATCCTGCATTGTCGCTGGCTTCTGGCAGGATGGACCGGTGACGATTACTGCAGCGGCCGACGGTTCGGCTTTGGGAAACCCGGGCCCGGCCGGCTGGGCCTGGTACGTGAATGACGATTGCTGGCGCGCCGGCGGATGGCCCCACGGCACCAACAACCAGGGTGAACTGATGGCTGTCCTGGATCTGCTGCGGGCCACCGCGCACCTTCGCCACGAGGACCTCCACATCCTCTGCGACAGCCAGTACGTCATCAACTCCATCACGAAGTGGATGCCCGGATGGAAGCGCAAAGGCTGGCGGAAGGCGGACGGCAAGCCGGTGCTGAACGTCGATCTGCTCAAGGAGCTGGACCGGGAACTCGCCGGGCGGAAGTACAGGTTCGAGTGGGTCAAGGGCCACGCCGGGCATGACCTGAACGAAGCCGCCGATGAGCGGGCCCGGGCCGCCGCAACCGCCTACCAGCAGGGGGTAGCGGCCCGGTCAGGACCTGGGTTTCCCGGCGCCCATCACGCAGTGGCGCCCGGAACCCCGGCTTCGGGGGGCACCGCAGCCGGTGAAGCCTTTGCCGGTGGTGCAACTCCAGCAGCCGCAACCGACGAACTCGACCTCTTCAGCCAGCAGGACGTCACGCGGCTGGAAATGACGCAGCAGAACGTTGGCCGGCAGAACGGTGGCCAGAAAGAGTCCGCTCAGGAGGAACTCACCCAGGAGAACTTCCCTCACGAGGAATTCACCCAGCTGGACTTCACCCAGGTGGACGGCGCCTTTGATCTGGCCGGCGCAGGCCGGGCGGAGACAGCCTCGCCCGAAGCGCTGGTCGAAAAGTTGGAGCGGGAACTGCTTGGTCCCCTGGTGCGCGGCGACATCGGCAGGACGGCCGTCCTGCTGCACCCGGATTTCCTGGAGATCGGCAGCTCGGGCAGGGTCTGGACGCGGGACGCCATGATGATGGCACTCGAAGAAGACCCGGGTGAGCGGACCGACATCGAGATCCTGGGTGCGGACCGCATCGGCACCAGCGCAGTCCTGCTGACCTACAGAAGCTACGCGCGCTCCGGCACGACCCTCAGGAGCTCCCTCTGGGTACTGGACGGTGGACGGTGGCGGCTCCGCTTCCACCAGGGAACGCCCGAAGCCTAGGACTTCACGAGCAGCGGGTCAGCTGAACCTTTGGGTGTTTCCCTGCTCGGCCTGCGCGTAGGTGGCCGCCGCGGACGAGAGCGCCATGTTGATCGAGGCCAAGGAAGCCTCCACCCTGCCCTGGGTGATGGTCCACTCCGTGATGAGTGCCTGGAAGTTCGTGGCAGCAGAGCCCCGCCAGGTGCCCTGGAGCTCGTCAAGCCCCCGCTTCATGGCCTGGACGTCCGCGCTGATGCGGTCCACTGTTGCCTGCACATTGGCGGATTTGAGCTGGAGCAGTTCGGTGTCGACGGAAATGATGCTCATGGCAGTGCCTTTCGCTGGAACGGGCAGCGTCTGCTCCCGCGCCCGGACTGTCCGGGCCACGATGACGAGCCTATGAAAGCGGGTGCGGCGGTGCCATGCCGGGGAGGCCATATGTGGATAACCCCGCCCCTCGCTGCCTACTGCGTCGTTGCGCCCTGCTATGGGTATGAACCCAGGTCCTCCACTCCGGCACTGTCCGAGAATTCGTTATCCGGTGCGTCGTCGCGGTTCGGAAGGGTGACCACAAGTGTGGCGCCCCCGCCGTCGGTGTTCGCCACCCGGACGAAACCGCCGTGGGAGCCGACGATGGCGGCCACAATGGCCAGTCCCAGCCCGCTGCCGCCCGTCTCCCGCGTACGGGAGGTATCGGCCCGATAGAAGCGCTCGAAAACCTTGGATGCGTCCTCCTCAGAAATGCCGGGGCCGTGGTCGCGGACTTCGATGACTGAGCGGAGCTCCCCGCCCTCCATGGCGCGGACGCCGACAGCCAGCTCAATCGGGCTGTCCTCCGGGGTGTAGCGCAGGGCGTTGCCTACCAGGTTGCCTACCACCTGGCGGAGTTTCGCTTCATCACCCAGCACGGGCGCGGGAGCTGCCGGGCCGCCGTCGAGCCCCACGAGCGATATCACGCGGGACCGGGCGCTGGCCTGCGTGTCCACCACCGCGTCATGGGCGATCAGCTGCAGGTCCACGGGCTTTTGCTGCAACGGGCGCTGTTCATCCAGGCGGGCCAGCAGCAACAGGTCCTCCACCATGGAGCCCATGCGCTTGGCTTCGCTTTCGATCCTGCCCATGGCCATGGCCACGTCCTCGTTGGTGGCCAGCGCCCCGTGCCGGTACAGCTCCGAGAAGCCCCGGATTGTCACCAGCGGGGTACGCAGTTCATGGGAGGCGTCGGCCGCGAACCGGCGCATCCTCGCCTCTGACGCCATCCGGGCGGAGAAGGCTGTTTCGATGTGGGCCAGCATGGCATTCAGGGAGCTGCTGAGCCGGCCGAGCTCGGTGCTGGGATTTTCCACGTCCACGCGGCGGGACAAATCCCCGGCGGCAATGGCCGCTGCGGTCTTTTCCACCCTTGCAAGCGGGCGGAAGGCACGCGATACAGTCCAGCTGGCGATCAGGGACGCCAGCAGCAGGGTCAGCAGGCCCACTCCTGTGACAACAAGGGTGGCGTGCTTCAGGACGTCGTCAACGCTCTCCAGCGGCAGCCCGATGACCACTACCGCGGTGGTCTGGTTGTTCTGCACCGTCACCGCCAAAACCCGCCAGTTTTGGCCGTCCGTTCCCCGCACCTGGAAAGGATCGTTGCCTCGGGCCTGGGCCTCTTCCACGCTCATGGAGCTGATGTCCGGCCCGTTATCCGGTTCAGCGCCGAACGGATAAGGCTCTTCCCCCGGCACAAACAGAATCAGCGAATAGTCGGTGGGAACCTCGGGGTTGCTCCGTGCCTGCAGTTGCGAGAAGGACCGTTGCCTGCTCGCCAGGTCGACGGCTGCGTTGAGTTTGCCGTCCACCTGGGTCTGCAGGTAGTTGTGAAGCAGGGCCAGGGTGCCTGCCCCCGTCACGGTGAGGGCGACGATGAGCAGCGCCATAATCATGGCCACCAGTTGCGTCCTGAGCGAGGCCGACTTCCACCGCGGCAGCAAGGTCAGCGCTTTTCTGCCGTCCGGAGCACGTACCCCACGCCGCGCTTGGTCTGGATCAGGGCCGGAGCTTCGGGGTCGATGTCCACTTTCCGGCGCAGGTAGGAAATGTACGACTCCACGATGGAGGCATCTCCGTTGAAGTTGTACTCCCACACGTGGTCCAGGATCTGCGACTTGGACAGCACCCGGTTTGGGTTGAGCATGAGGTAGCGGAGCAGCTTGAACTCCGTGGGGGACAGTTCGATGACGGTGCCGCCTCGCCGCACTTCGTGGGCGTCGTCGTCGAGCTCCAGGTCATCAACGCGGATCACTGCGTCGTCATCGAGCATGGGCTGCGTCCGGCGCAGGACGGCCCGGATCCGGGCGACCACCTCATCGAGGCTGAAAGGCTTGGTGACGTAATCGTCCCCGCCGACGGTGAGGCCGGTGACCTTGTCCTCGGTATCGTCCTTGGCGGTCAGGAACAGAACGGGGAAGTGCTTGCCGGAAGCCCTGAGCCGGCGGGTAACGGTGAACCCGTCCATGTCCGGGAGCATAACGTCCAGGACGGCGAGGTCCGGGGCATGCAGATCGGCGGCGGCAAGGGCGTCGCGTCCGTTTGCCGCGGAGACGACGTCGAATCCAGCGAACCGCAGGGACGTGGAGAGCAACTCCCGGATGTTGGGTTCGTCATCCACTACCAGGAGCTTCGCTTCAGGGCCGTTCTTGTTCATATTCCCATCATGCTCCCAGACTCTGGGAGTTGTCTGGATACTTGTTGTGAGCAAGGTGAAGAGCCGCCGCCCCGTATCAAGCTGGAAGGCGGGCCGGCTATCCGGCCGTTTCCACGTCCTTGGCGTCCATAATGCGGTAGGCGTAACCCTGCTCGGCAAGGAACCGCTGGCGCTTGGCGGCGAACTCCTGGTCCAGGGTGTCCCGTGCCACGAGCGAGTAGAACCGGGCTGCCCGGCCGTCCTTCTTGGGGCGCAGCAACCGGCCGAGCCGCTGCGCCTCCTCCTGCCTCGAGCCGAAGGAACCGGATACCTGGATCGCAACTGAGGCCTCTGGAAGGTCGATGGAAAAGTTGGCCACCTTGGAGACCACGAGCGTCTGGATCTCGCCCGCCCGGAAGGCATCAAAAAGCTTCTGGCGCACCTTTACGGAGGTGTCACCCTTGATGACGGGCGCCTTCAGGCGCTCGCCGAGGTCGTCCAGCTGGTCGATGTACTGGCCGATGACCAGCAGTTGCTCCCCGGCGTGCCGGGCAACGAGCTGTTCCACCACCAGGGTTTTGGATTCGGAGGTGGCGCACAGCCGGTACTTGTCAGCGTCGTCGGCCATGGCATAAGCCACACGCTCTTCCCGTGGCAGGTCCACACGCACCTCAACGCAGTCCGCGGGGGCGATGTAGCCCTGGGACTCAATGTCCTTCCAGGGCGCGTCGTAGCGCTTGGGTCCAATCAGGCTGAACACCTCGCCCTCGCGGCCGTCTTCCCGCACCAGGGTCGCTGTCAGTCCCAAACGGCGCCTGGCCTGCAGATCCGCCGTCATCCGGAAGATCGGGGCCGGCAGCAGATGGACCTCGTCGTAAATGATCAGGCCCCAGTCATGTCCGTCCACCAGTTCAAGGTGCGGATACAGGCCGCCGCGTTTCATGGTGAGGACCTGGTAGGTGGCGATGGTCACCGGCCGGACTTCCTTCACGGCCCCCGAGTACTCACCAATCTCGTCATCCGTGAGGGACGTTCGCTTGAGCAGCTCGTCTTTCCATTGCCGGGCAGCCACGGTGTTGGTGACCAGGATCAGGGTGGTGGTGGAGCCGGTGGCCATGGCCGCTGCGCCCACCAGCGTTTTGCCCGCGCCGCAGGGCAGCACCACAACGCCGCTGCCTCCGGCCCAGAAGTTGTCGCTGGCCATCTGCTGGTATGGACGCAGTTTCCAGCCGTCCTCGTTCAGCGCAATCAGGTGCGGGGTGCCGTCCACGTAGCCGGCCAGGTCTTCCGCCGGCCACCCGATCTTGAGCAGGAGCTGCTTGAGCTGCCCGCGCTGGGACGCGTGCACCACCACGGTCTCACTGTCGATGCGTGGTCCCAGCAGCGGTTGGATTTTCTTGGCCCGGATGACTTCCTCAAGCACGGGGTAATCGTCAGTCCGCATGACCAAGCCGTGCTGCGGGTCTTTTTCCAGGCGCAGCCGGCCGTACCTGGACATGGTTTCCTCGACGTCGATCAGCAGTGAGTGCGGCACCGGGAACCGGGAGTATTTCAGGAGGGTGTCCAGGACCTTCTCGGCGTCCAGTCCGGCCGCGCGGGCGTTCCACAGCCCTAAGGGAGTCAACCGGTAACTGTGGACGTGCTCGGGGGCACGTTCCAGTTCCGCGAACGGCGCGATGGCATGCCGGGCTTCTGTGGCGAGCTCGTGGTCCACCTCGAGGAGGATGGTCTTATCGCTCTGGACTATCAGGGGTCCGTCGTTCACGCGGGGGAGTCCTTCACTGGCGCAGTTCCTCTGCGGCCTCAATATCGATAATGCGGTGGATGGAGAGCACCCGTTCGGTGTCCTTCGCGGGGTCGAAGACCCGCACCCGTCCGCCGCTTACTGAGAGGGGAACAACAATTTCCAGGTTCGCATTCCCCATGCCGTCCACCACGTTCATGCTGATGCGCTGCTTGAGCCGGATGGCACGCTGCAAGGCTTCCAGGCCAAGCTGCGTGGCTGCCTCACCTGTCTGGTCACTTTCCGGGCCGTGATGATTCCCGACGGCGGCAGGACGGTGCCGCAGCACATCCAGTTGCGCCTGGACTTCTTCCGCCGGCGGGGCTGTCCGCGGCGCGGTGTAGATGGGCCGGGACGGGGTATGCGGGGCAGGAGCGCGCCGCAGCCGGAGCACCTGCTGGTCCGAATCGTCAAAGGAGGGGGAGAGGCCCAGGCTCCGGAGAACCTGCGCTGTTTCACGCGGCGGCGCCGAAGAGATGAGGACGGTGGGCGCAATCCGCACCAGCCCCAGCCCCTCCGTTTTCGGTCCGGACAGCAGCTCCAGCAGCGCAGCCTCATCCTCGCTCTGGACAAAACTCGCCGCTGCGCCGACCCGCAGCCGGCCGTGCCGGGCGGCAGTATCCTCCACCAGGTACTGCAGCGGCTGGGGCACTGCGGTGGCCGAGTGCTCCCGCAGGAACTCCAGCACGGTGGAGGCACTATGGCCGGCGTCCAGCGCCCGGCGGATGGAGCCGGGCGAGAACCGGTAGATGGTGGCCGGCCCCTGGCCTTCAGCGTCGGCCATCAGCAGCAGTTTTTCGGTCAGCGCCGGGGCAAGGTATCCGGGTGCTACGGCGGTGAGGTCTGCCTGGAGCAGTACGTGGTTCAGCTCCGCGGGCAGGTGCTCACCCAGGATGGAGAGGGCGGCGTCCGGTTCATCGTCCGCGATGGCACTTCCAAGCTGGCTCAGGGCCCCCGAGCCGAGCAGGCCGAGTACTTCGGCTTCGGCCAGGACTCCGCGGATCAGCGAGCTGAAGCGCCGGGCCATCCGGGGCTGGGCCCACTCGGCGCGCTGGAGCACAGCTGCAGCGTCCAGGACCGGCGCTGTTCCGTCAGGGGCCTGTGCCTCACACGTTAGTTCGTTCAGGATTTCCAGGATCCGTTTGCGCACCACGGGGGCGTCCGGACGCTGCGCCTCTGCCGACAACGCGATGATGGTGCTCCCGGAAGCCGCGCGGTGCGCAGCTGCTCCCGGGGTTCCATTGATCGGCTGCCCCACCAGGGACGGCACGCGCTGGCTGGCCAGCCAGGCATTCACCAGCCAGAGCCATTGTTCCTGCCGGGGCAGGACAAGCCACTCCAGCTCCGGCGGCTGAACCCACGACGACGAATCGACGTCCAGGCGGATCAGCCCTGCAAGCCCACAAAGCTCAAGGAGAAGCCCGGTACGGGGCTGGTCGATCCGCAGCAGCTCAGCCAGCCGCCTCATCTCCCGAACGCCCACGCCGCCGCTGCGGAGGGTGGCCAAAGGCTGGTCCCGCACGGCATGGAGTACTTCGCCCACCAGCCGCAGGGTCTCACTGATGGCCCCCAGCGCCGCATTCCGCCGTAAGGCGGCGCTGGTCCGGCCAAGCTCCGGGACCGGCGGCGCAAGGCTGAAGTCGTTGATGATGGCACCGCCCCGCAGCGAGAGCCCCACGCTGTGCGGCAGCTCCACATGGGCAGCGTCCAAAGGCACCAGCAGGCCGCGCGCCAGCAGCCAGTCGATGGGCCCGACGTCGGATCCCTCAGTGGCGATGGACGCCTTGCGTTGCGCTTGGGGGACGGCCCCCATGGCCCAGTTCCGGAACCGGGCGAGCAACGCGGTGGTCCGTTCCGGAGCCGTGGCCAGAATGTCCTGGAGGGCCTCCGGCGAGGACGTCCAGTGCTGCAGGGCGAGCGCTGCCTCCATGGGTGTTGTGGCTCCCTGGATGGCTGCGCCGCTGCGGTGAAGTTCGGACACGAGCTGCACCGCGCGCTGTGCGAACGCGGGCTGGAGGCGCACCAGCTCTGTATAACTGCGGCCAAGGCCGGCCGGATAAATTCCCACCACGTCCTTGAGGCTGCCAACGGGGAGGTAGTACCGCTGCTTGTTGCCGGTGGCGGGTGCGCCATGCGGGGGTTCGGCACGGTGGACCAGGGCAAGTTCCTGGAGAGCGACCAGGATCCGCTCCACAGCGGCAACGGTGGAACCCGAAATCAGTTTGCGCAATCCAGCCGCGGAGGCACTGTGCTCCGTATCAGTGTTTGTGGACAGATGGAGGGTTTCCAGGACCTGCATCTGTGGCCGATTGAGGCGCTCCAGCGCACGCTGGACGCTGACGCGCCCGCTCGCCCGTGCAGCGAGGGCAGCGAAGTCCGGCACAGCGGGGGAGATGAGGTCCGGCCGCGCGTCGAACAGCGCCCGCAGCGAGTCGTCGCTGCGTGCCTCCAGGTCCTTGCTGAGCGCGCGAATGAGGGACATCAGTCCAACGTTACCGCCCGCCCGGTTTTCCTGCCCGCCGGCGTCCGGCAACGCTGTCCAGAACAAGGAACAGCATCAGGAGGAACGCCAGCGGCAGGCCGTAAAGTGCCGTGTAGGTGACCCAGGCCGGAGCCACGGAACCGGAAAAGGCGAATGCCATAACGGCAGCGACGGCGGCCAGTGA
Organism: Arthrobacter sp. V1I9; assembly: GCF_030817075.1. Lineage (NCBI taxonomy): Bacteria > Bacillati > Actinomycetota > Actinomycetes > Micrococcales > Micrococcaceae > Arthrobacter > Arthrobacter sp. V1I9. The sequence goes on along the minus strand of NZ_JAUSYU010000001.1, from coordinate 3,000,612 downwards.
AAGCACGGCGATAACTGCGGCGAGGATCGTCAGTGGACGCCGGTAACGCGAGGGTGTCATAAACGTAACGCTAACAGCCCGGTCTGACAGCGCGGCCACGGGTTCAGTGTGCCGTTGCGGAGAGCCGTCGAAAGCAGGATTACGGCACGGGGCAGGATAACCTTGAGGGATACAGACCAACACGGTCTCCAGCCGTCATACCCTGAACCCGCACAACACTGCGGATGCGGTGATGGCCGGCCGTGTCTCAAGACGTCAGAACGAAGAAGGTTGATTACGTGCCTACCGGCAAGGTCAAGTGGTATGACAAGGAAAAGGGCTTCGGATTCCTCGCGGGAGAAGACGGCCAGGAAGTTTTCCTGCCCAAATCGTCGCTGCCCGAGGGCGTAACAGAGCTGAAGGCCGGCACCCGCGTTGAATTCGGTGTGGCCGACGGCCGCAAGGGAGCCCAGGCCCTGGGCCTGCGCGTGCTGGACAAAACACCGTCCATCGCCAAGGCAAAGCGGCCCAGCGCAAAGGACCTCGCACCGCTGGTCCAGGACCTCGTGACTGTTCTGGACAACCTGTCCGGAACCCTTTCCAAAGGCAAATACCCGGAAGGCAATAAGGGCAAGGCCATCGCCGCCGCCCTGCGTAAGGTTGCCGACGAGCTGGACGTTTAGGCCCTCATGAACCCGGAAGCTGATCAGCAGGACCCGGAGTACACAACCGCCGAGCCCGGCGGCTTGGAGACAACGGCCCCGGAGTCACTGGATCCGGTGTCGATGGTCTCGGAGACGCTGGACGTCGAGTTGGTGGACCCGGTGTCGGTGGACCCGGCATCGGTGGACCTGGTGGCGCTGCAGGCAGGTGCCGCAACGGGCGGGGGCGCCGGCATTGCTCCCACCGCTGCGGGCCTTTCGCCTGCAGGCCCTGCGCCGGCGACGGCCAAAACGGCCAAGCCCCGCGCCGGGGTGCCTGTTTGGCGGACCGGCAAGCCGGACGCCTTCCTCGCCGCTGCCGCGGACACGGCACGGACCGCCATTGCCGGCATCACTGCGGCGTCGGACATTGGGCGGCACCTTGCAGTCAAGAGCGAAGGCGACCGCCTGGTGACACACCTCTTCGAGTGCAGGCTGCCCGGCTACGCAGGCTGGCAGTGGTTCGCCGTGCTGACACGGAACTCGCGGTCCAAGGTGGTCACGGTCAACGAGCTCGGTCTCCTGCCGTCCGAGGACTCCATATTGGCCCCGGAATGGGTTCCGTGGGCAGAACGCGTCCGGCCGGAGGATGAGCAGGAACAGGAATCCGGCGAAGCCGACGCCAATCAGCCGGAAGCCGGCGCGCACGAAGACGACGCCCACCAGGCTGACACGCCGGAAGCTGCCGCCGCCGAGCCCGCTGACGGCGTTGCTGCTTCGCTGGACGCAGTAGGCAGCCTGGACGGTGAAGGGCTGGAAAATGAAGCGCTGGAAGGTGAATCCCGGGAGGCTGAAGCCGAAGACGCGCAGGAACAGCGCGCAGGGCGCGACGCCGGTACAAATTAGCGCCCGGAGCCGCGCCCAGGCGCGGAAACTGAGCTACGACGCACAAACGGCGCCGGTCGGGCAGAACCCGGGCGGCGCCGTCGGACGTTAAAGCCGGTGCGTTGCGGTCAGCCGAGGTGGCCCCGCAGTTGCGATTACTTGCGCAGTTCGCCCACTACGTAATCGATGTTGGCCAAAAGGGCCGAAACGTCGGCTGGCTCAATTGCAACAAACGTTGCGATGCGCAGCTGGTTGCGGCCGAGCTTGCGGTAAGGCTCGGTGTCCACAATCCCATTGGCGCGCAGGACCTTGGCCACCACTGCCGCATCCACTGTCTCGTCGAAGTCGATGGTGGCGATGACGTTCGAGCGCTCGTCCGGGTTGATGACGAACGGAGTGGCGAACTCCGATGCCTCAGCCCAGCTGTAGATACGGCCGGCAGAATCTGCCGTGCGCGCGGAAGCGAAGTCCAGGCCGCCGTTAGCGTTCAACCACTGCACCTGCGCGTCCAGCGTGACCAGGGTGGACAACGACGGGGTGTTGTAGGTCTGGTTCAGGCGTGAGTTGTCGATGGCCGTCTGCAGGTCCAGGAAATCCGGGATCCAGCGGTCGCTGGCCTTGATCCGCGCTGCGCGTTCCAGGGCCGCAGGGGAGAACAGGCCAAGCCAGAGCCCGCCGTCGGAGGCAAAGTTTTTCTGCGGGGCGAAGTAATAAACATCGCTCTGCGCAACATCAACATCCAGACCGCCGGCAGCAGACGTGGCGTCGACGAGCACCAGTGCGCCCTCGTCTGCACCGGCAACACGCTGCACGGGGGCTGCGACGCCGGTGCTGGTCTCGTTCTGCGGCCAGGCGTAGACGTCTACACCCGCTTCGGCCCGGGCCGAGGGGCGGGTGCCGGGCTCAGACTTGATGATGGAAGAGGCGCCCAGGAAGGGCGCCTTGTTGGTGGCCGCGGCGAATTTGGAGCCGAACTCGCCGAAGGAAAGGTGCTGGGCCTTGTTTTCCACCAGGCCGAAGCTTGCAATGTCCCAGAACGCCGTGGAACCGCCGACGCCGAGTACCACTTCGTAGCCTTCGGGGGCGCGGAAGAACTGGCTGAGGCCCTCGCGGACGGAGCCAACGAGGTTCTTGACCGGGGCCTGCCGGTGGGACGTACCCAGGATGTTCTTCGACGCCGCGGACAGCGCATCAATCTGCTCCGGCCTGACCTTGGACGGCCCGGCGCCGAACCGTCCGTCCTTGGGCAGGAGGTCGGCGGGAATAGTGATGCTGGTTTCGCTCACAGGTGCTCCAGTTTCGGCATGGACACGGCTTTGGTCCGGACGGGTGTTGATGGCCGGCAGTCACTGATGGCTGCTGCCAGGGCCTCCCTCATTCTGCCTTGTTGGGCTGTATCGGCGGGAACCGGAACCGTCATAGTCCAGCCAATGAGACGGTCCTGCGGGCGTCGGCAACTATTCGGACAAAGTCAAAATAGGCTAAGCTTTTCCACGGACTACGTCGCAGTGAAGGCGATACGGTGGGACAACGCAAGGTACTGCGCTCGAGGAGCTGAGCTGGATGACGGATCTGATCGATACTACGGAGATGTACCTTCGGACCATTCTGGAGCTCGAGGAAGAGAACATCGTTGCCCTGCGTGCGCGTATCGCCGAAAGGCTGCGCCACTCCGGACCTACCGTCTCCCAGACCATCGGCCGAATGGAGCGGGACGGCCTGGTGGTCGTCTCGGGCGACCGCCACCTGGAGCTCACCGAGACGGGCCGGAAGCGCGCCACGGAAGTGATGCGCAAGCACCGTCTGGCTGAGCGGCTCCTCGCCGACGTGATTGGGCTGGACTGGGCCTACGTCCATGACGAGGCCTGCCGCTGGGAGCATGTGATGAGCGAGCGGGTGGAACGCCGTATCTACGAGATGCTTAACCACCCCACCGAGTCTCCGTACGGGAACCCGATTCCCGGGCTGGCCGCCTTGGGCGGGCTGCCGTCCCCGGGCTTTGCCGACGGAGCCATCAGCCTCCTGGAAGCGATGAAGTCCTACGGGCCCGCCTCAGCCGTGACTATCAGCCGGCTTGCCGAGCCCATCCAGGTGGAGCCGGAACTGCTCTCGCAGCTGGATGAGGGCGGCATAAGGCCGGGGGCTGCTGTGTCGCTGGAGCGGGTGGGGGACTACATCTCCGTCCGGGTTCCCGGCATCGAAGGGGCACTTGAGCTGCCTCCGGAGGTGGCCGCGCACGTGTTCGTGGCCGTCCGCTAGCGGGCTGGCCCGCGCGCCTCGCTACCCCATGTGAGGTGGGTTACGCAAAGATAACGGAATTGTTACTTTGGGTGTTAACCCTCTATAGTTGAACCGAAGCGTTGATATTAAAGCGTTACCTGATCTGGAGCCGAGCTCTGCCAGCGGATCAGGAGCATGAGTCGTAACTGGCAGAGGCGGGGGAACCACAAGCGGCAGCCGGGGGACTGCCTTGGGGTGAAGTCCGTCAGCAGCAAGCCTCTTCCAGCGAAGGAATCCCTCCGGGGATATCTCTGTGCCGAAGCTTGCTTACGGCGGACCGGGTCTTTGAACTCTCTGACCCGAATCCGACAGCTAACTTCGCAGGCTTTCCAGAGAGGAACCCTTCTTGACCATGCACAATTCCAGGGGACGCCGCCGCGCGGCGGTCCCTGCTTCGACACCGCGCGTTGTCGAAGTCATCACCTCGGAACGCCCCCGCGATCCGCACCGTGATGCGCGCCGGCGTCGGGGTCCATTCCGTCAAATCACCGAGTTCGCTGCTGCCAGCGGCATCGGCCAGAAGGCCGGCGTCGCCCTGGCCGCCACCGGACTGGTGCTTACCGTGACCGTACCGGCCACCAGTCCCGTGATGGCCACGGATGCGTCAGGGAACTCTCCTGTTGCCGCGTCCGCTGTAGCCCCACAGCCCAAAATTTCCGCGGAAGCGGAGGCCGAAATCGACTTCAGCCGGTCCGCCGTGGTCACCGAAGCGGACCCGGACGGGAAGCTCAAACAGCTGCTCAGTGCCCAGTCTGCGGGCGCCATCACCCGCGCCGCTTCCACCGGAAGCCTCGGTGCCCCGCTCGCTGCATTGAGCACTGCCTCACCCTTTGGCTACCGCGTCAGCCCCATCACGGGAGGCTCCGGTGATTTCCACCGCGGACAGGATTACGTAGCCCAGTGCGGCACCTCCGTTCTGGCTGCGGCCACCGGAACCGTTACCTTTGTGGGCTGGCACGAGTACGGTGGCGGCAATCGCGTTGTAGTGGACCACGGCAACGGCCTGGAAACCACGTACAACCACCTCTCGTCCTTCAGTGTGAAGGAGGGGCAGACAGTATCCCGCGGGGATGTTGTGGCCCTCAGCGGGACCACGGGAGCCTCCACAGGCTGCCACCTGCACTTCGAGGTCCAGGTCAACGGCGAAGTTGTTGACCCCACTGGCTGGCTCTAGTCAAGTGACGGTGAACTATCAAATGATGTTGACCTGCCGTGACCTGAATGTGACATTCAAGCAAAACTGCTGTACCGTCTAACTCGCGTCAACTTTTCCGAAGTTGACGCTCTTGTGCGGATTGCCTAACTCTGCCACCGCTCAAGGTCCGTTCGCATTTCATCGTCTGGCAGGGGCGGGGGAACCAATTATGGCCTTCAGTTTGAAGGCCTTGGGGTTAAGTCGCAAAAGCTTCCCAGGAAGCCGCGCGGCCGGGTGACTCCCATCCGAATCCGACAGCTCACCTCGCAGGCATTGGGAGAGGCTACCTTCGTGTCTTCACGCCATAATTCTGCGCGCCACCGTGCGCAATCGGTTCGTACCAACCCCCTGGACACCATGTCCAAGGCTGTTAGTGCCAATGCCGGGACAGTAGGTCGCCAGGCTGCAGTTATCGCTGCTGCGTCCGGCCTCGTCCTGACCTTGGGCCTGCCGGCCAACGCGGCGGACACCACCGCTGGTGTCTCTGCTTCCACCGAGTCAGGGTCCGCGCAGTCGGCCCTCGCGGTCACTGCGGCACCCACGGCTACCGTGTCCTTCGAGCGTCCGGTGGTCAAGACCATCGCAGCTCCCGTGCTGGAGCCGGTGACTGTCCAGTCAACTTCTGATGACGATGACACGGCCGCGGCCGTGGACACGGACACCGTTTCCACAGAGTCCACCGCTACGGCTTCCACAGAGACCACCGCAGCGGCAGCAGCAGAGAAGGTCGTGGCCACCGCGTCCTCGGCTGCCACCTCCGGCATTGCGGCCATCGCCTACACCGGCATCGGCAGCCCGTATGTGTGGGGCGGCACCACCCCCAGCGGCTGGGACTGCTCCGGCTTCACCCAGTGGGTTTACGCCCAGGCCGGCATCAGCATCCCCCGCGTCAACGCCTGGACTGCGATGAAGCCCACGTCCACGCCGCAGCCGGGCGACCTCGTCATGCAGAACGGCGGTGCGCACGTCGGCATCTACGTTGGCAACGGCATGATGATCAGCGCCTTGAACCCCTCGCAGGGAACGCTCCTGCACTCGGTAGCTGCTACCGGTTCCTCCGCGTTCTACACCATGAACTAGTTCTTCGACCTTACGGTCCAAGGGCTTTTTCTTTGCCCAAACGCTTTTCGCTAAATCACACATCCCCGTTCGGGGCGTGCCGGCGTACCCCCAAGATGCCGGCACGTCCAGTCACCTTTGGCTGCCTACATGCGGTTTGAAGGAAAACGAAAGAGAGAACTGATGACTACTCGTGCAACCGCACGGCACCGCGCCGAGGTCACCAAAACCAACTCGCTCGCCATCATTGCCAAGGCTGTCGGCGACAACGCCGGCGGCGTAGGACGCCAGGCAGCTGTCATCGCAGCTGCTTCCGGTCTGGTCCTGACCAGCGGCCTGGCTGCCAACGCTGCTGACGCCAACGTTCAGCGCGACTCCGCTCCGGCTTCCACCCTGGAAGTTGAATCAACGGTTGAGGCTCCCATCTCGGCTGCTTCCACCATTGCCATCACCTTCGAGAAGCCTGCCGTGACCACCACGCCGGCTCCCGTTGTGGAAGCTCCGGAGCCCGAGGTTGAGGTTGAGGTTCAGGAAGCAGCTCCGGCTCCCGCTCCTGCGCCCGCTCCCGCCGCAGAGACGGCCGCTGTTGCCAAGGTGACCGCCACGGCTCCGGCCGCTGCAGCCCCCGCCGCTCCTGCCTCGGCAAGCGGCAAGGGCGCAGCCATACTGTCCGCCGCCTACGCCCAGCTCGGCGTTTCGCAGGACTGCACCATGCTGGTGACCAACTCCCTGGCTGCCGTGGGCATCAACTTCCACGACTGGCCTGCCGGTTACCTCTCCCTGGGGCGCACCGTGAGCGCTGCCGAGGCTCAGCCGGGCGACCTCATCTACTACGCCGACGGTGGTTCCGGCATGGCCCACATCGCCGTCTACGCCGGCAACGGCCAAGCGGTGCACGGCGGCTACAACGGCAACCAGACCGTTGTCTTCAGCGCCAACGTGGGCTCCGGCCCGGTGTTCATCCGCGTCAACTGACATCCCTGCAGCCGCGCTTAGCGGCTGATCAAGACGCATCAGGACCCCTGCCCTTACAGCGGGGGTCCTGCCGGGTTAAACCCCGGGTCCATCTGCCCGGGGCACTAATTCCGGCGGGACACGGCGGCCCGGGTGACAGGAATTAGCTGATAGTGCACTTCTTTGTTTACTCTTGTGGTGTCGATCCATAGCCCGGACCACGCCGAGGGCAGCCGGCCCTCGTGCCCCTGACCGGGTGCGGCCGTGAAGAGGTACGTGCATGCGCACTCTCGTTCTGAATGCTGGATATGAACCGCTGGCGGTTATTACTTTCCGCCGGGCGCTGGTGCTTGTGCTCACGGGCAAGGCGAGCGTTGTGGCTGAAGGGGACGACCCCGTAGTGGGTCCCCAGGAGATTTTGGGCCGCCCGTCCGTGATTCTCCTGAACCGCTACATCCGCCCCAGATATAATCAGTCCACTGCTGTGAGCCGGCGCGGGGTGCTGAGACGGGACGGGCACAAGTGCGCCTACTGTGGAAAAGCTGCCCACACCATCGACCATGTCCACCCCAAGTCGCGCGGGGGCGCGGAGTCCTGGGAGAACCTGGTGGCCGCCTGCCTGCGGTGCAACAACGTCAAAGGTGACCACACACCGGCAGAAATGGGCTGGAAACTGCGGTTTGTCCCTGAGCCTCCGCATGGCACCATCTGGCAGATCAAGGAACTCGAGAAGCCCACGCCCGCTTGGGATCCGTTCCTGCTGCCTGAGCGCGCTGCCTGATCGGGGTAGGTCGCCTTCGCCGTCCCCGGACTAGGCTGGGGGAGTGGAGCAAAACCGGTTGGACTTCGACGCCGTGATCCTGGCCGGCGGCCGGTCATCCAGGCTGGGCGGGGTGCCCAAGCAAGGGCTGGTCTTTGAAGGCGCCACCCTCCTGCAGCAGTCGCTTGCCGCGGCCTCCGGGGCGTTCCGCACAGTAGTGGTGGGTCCGGACGCCAGCGCTCTCCCGGCAGGTGTGCTCTCCTGCCGTGAGCAGCCGGAATTTGCAGGACCCGCCGCGGCTGTGGCTGCTGGCCTGGCGGTTCTGGCCCAGGCCGGAAACGAAAGTGCGTACACCCTGGTACTGGCCTGTGACATGCCCCGGATCTCGGCTGCCGTGGAGGTGCTGACGGAGGCACTGGAATCGCGGGAGTTCCAAGTTGACGGACTCATGGCCTGCGGCGAAGACCGCAGGCCCCAACGGCTGGCCGGGTTTTACCGCACAGACAAGTTAAAAAGGGCGGCCGAGGAACTGGCGTCGCAGGACACCTTAATCAACGGCTCCATGCGTGCACTCCTTGCTAGTCTGGACCTGCAGCTTGTCACCGTCCCCACCGGTTCCACGGATGATGTGGATACCTGGGATGATGCCGCCGCACTAGGAGTTGACGCCGGGATCCGGGACGAGTTCCAGGACCGGCGCGGCAGCAGTTGAATTGGGAGGCAGTTCGTGAAAAGCCAGGATGAGACGCTGGAAGAATGGTGCAGGTCCCTGCTCCAGGCCTATGAGCTTGAGGACGTCCAGGTGGACGTCAATGCCATCCTCGCCCTCGCCGGTGTAGCGGCCCACTCCGTTGTACGGCCGGCGGCGCCACTGACAACTTTCATCGCCGGGTACGCCGCAGGCCTTGCCTCAGCGGCCGGACGCAGCACAGATGCCGCTTCGATGGAAGGCGCCCTGGCCGTGGCACGTTCCCTGGCTGCCGACTACGATGCTGAAGCCGCCGGGACTCCCGGCGAATGACCGAGGAGCCCGGGGAAGAACGGAGTTCAACCGACCTGCCGGAGGCGCCGCGGCACCTGGCCCACACCTGGGAGGAGGCCCGGCTGGCCGCTTTCGAGGCGGCCACGCCAATTCCTGCCGGTCCTGTTCCCCTGCATCTGGCGCTCGGGCGCAGGCTGGACCAGGACATCGTGGCACTGCAGGACATACCCCACTACGCCTCCTCTGCCATGGACGGCTGGGCGGTCAACGGGACCGGGCCATGGATCCTGGCGGAACCCGGGAACAGGCTGGCGCCGCACCAGGCGAGCCCCATCGTTACCGGCGGGCTGATTCCGCCGGGCGGAAAAGCGGTGCTGCGCAGCGAGAGCGCTGTGCTGGACAAGGACGAGGACGGCTTGCCTGTCCTGGTTACCGGAGGGAGCGCCCGGCCCGGCGAGCCGCGCAACGGCCAGCACATCCGCAAAGCCGGGGAGGAAGCCCTGGCAGGTGACGTGCTGGTCAAGGCAGGAGCGAAGCTCAATCCTGCCCATCTCGCATTGGCTGCCCTGGCCGGCTACGACGAGCTGCAGGTCCAGGGCAAACCCCTGGTCCGGCTGCTGCTCACCGGCGCCGAAGTTATCAACCAGGGCGTGCCCGTCCCCGGTAAGGTGCGGGACACTTTCGGTCCACAACTGCCGGCAGTCGTGGACATGCTGGGAGGAATAGCAGGGGAACAGCAGAGGATCGGGGACTCCTATGACGAGTGGCTGACCGGCCTGGAAGACGTTGTGCCTGAGGCGCCCGGGGCTCCGGACCTGCCAGCCGACGTCGTCATCACCACGGGCGGGACGGGTCGCTCAGGTACGGATCATCTCCGCCGGGCAGTGGCAGAACTGGGCGGGCGGCTCGTCATCGACGGGATCGCCATGCGACCCGGGCACCCGGCTGTCCTGGCGGAACTGCCGGACGGCCGTTTTGTACTCGGCCTGCCAGGAAATCCGCTCGCCGCGATGATGGCGCTGGTCACCGTAGGCGCACCGCTGCTTTCCGCGTTGGGCCACGGCAGCCTGCCTGAGGTCCAGGAAGTGTCCTGCGGAAGCATGATCGAACCAGACCCCGGGCGCACGCGACTGATGCCGTTCCGGCTCCTCTACGGCATGGCATCTCCGGCCCGGCACACCGGCCCGGGCATGATGCGCGGGCTGGCGTCGGCCGACGGTGTTATGGTGGTGCCGCCGCACGGCGTCCAGCTCGGCGAGCTGGTGCCGGCCGTTGCCTTGCCCTGGGGGCCACCCATCCCGTCCGCTGCTGAATCTGCCGGCAAAGCAAAGCCGAGGAGCGCCGCGCGGCCGGGCAGGACGGCTCCCAAGGCGGCCGCCAGCGGCCCCGTGGACTGGAGCGCGCTTCTTGGCTGATGATGGACTAATGAATAGGCAGGTGTGGGAATGGGCCGCGTGACCCAGCGCCGGAAGGTGCACAAGTATGTCCTCGACGGTTCGCCGAAGGCCCTCGAGTTTCCGGTGCGGCACCGTGAGGATGTCCTCGCCGTCGAGGAGCCGTTGGAGATCCGGCTGGGCCAGCTCTCCTTCTCTGTCACCATGCGGACCCCCGGTGACGACTTTGACCTGGTGGCCGGCTTCCTGGTGTCCGAGGGCATCATCTGGAGCTCCGAGCAGCTCGTGTCACTGCGTTTCTGCGCAGGCGAAGATGAAAATGGCGTCCAGACCTTCAACGTGGTGGAAGTCCAGCTGCGGCCTGACGTGACAGTCCCGTCCATCGGCCGCCACATCTACACGTCCAGCTCCTGCGGCATCTGCGGTACTGATTCAGTGGAGTCCGTGCGGAAGTCCTCGCGCTACAGCCTGGCGGACGATCCTCTCAATATCGACGCCGAGGTCCTGGCCTCGCTGCCGGGGCTCCTGCGCAAATCGCAACGGCTCTTTGAGGACACCGGGGGAGTGCACGCTGCCGGCCTGTTCAAGATCAAGGACGACGGCGGCGTGGAGCTTTTGTGCCTCCGCGAGGACGTAGGGCGCCACAACGCCGTGGACAAGGTAGTGGGCTGGGCGCTGCGTGAAGGACTGCTCCCGCTCCGCGGCACCGTCCTCCAGGTCTCAGGGCGGGCGTCCTTTGAACTGGTGCAGAAAGCGGCGCTGGCGGGAATTCCCGTGCTCGCTGCCGTCAGCGCCCCGTCAAGCCTCGCTGTGGAACTTGCGGAAGCCAGCGGCCTGACGCTGGCCGGTTTCAGCCGGGGAACCAGCCTCAATATCTATGCCGGCGACCACCGGATTGTCAGGCCCGTGGCCCAGGTCCCTGCCAGCGCACGTCCCTGACCCGCCGCGTCCCTGACCCCGCCCCGTACTGCCTTCCGTATCCGCGGCAGGTCACCTTTTCAGGAAAACGCTTTATTGGGGATGTTATCCGCAGGCATTGGCGAGTAAGCTACCAGCGGGTAGTTTTATCCACCGAATGGACACGATGGTCCATATTCCCAGCGCTGAAGAGGGCCAACATTGCATGACGATCGCCGGATCACGGAAGTCCGCCTCGAAAGATTCGTCCGCGAACGCATCACCCCAGCCGTGTACAGCCGGAGCCTCCCCCTCACCCTGAGCAGCTGGGACGTGCCGGACGAACCGGTCCCGGCACTCGAGGCTATGCGGCAGAACTTCCAGCCGCAGGAACACTGCGCTCCCTGGGGAAAGCCGTGGGGTACCAAGTGGCTCCGCCTCCAAGGCGAAGTTCCCGAGTCCTGGGGCACGGAGCCGGATACCACCGTCGAAGTCGTGGTTGACCTCGGCTTCACCATCGAAGTGCCCGGTTTCCAGTGTGAGGGCATTGCGTGGCGCGCCGACGGCACCATCATCAAGGCCGTGTCGCCCCGGAACCAGTACATTCCGCTGAAGCTGCTGGGAGGCGGCATGGCAGTGGACTTCTATGTGGAGGCTGCCGCCAACCCTGATGTCGCCCAGGGCTGGACGTTCGCGCCCACCCCGTACGGCGACAAGTCGACGGCCGGAACAGCGCCCCAGTACAGGCTGGGAAACATAGCCATCGCAGAGTTGAACCAGACGGTCTGGGAACTCCAGCAGGACATCTGGACCCTGTCCGGCCTGATGGCGGAGCTGCCTTTGGAGCTGCCGCGGCGGCATGAGATCCTCCGGGCACTTGAGCGCATGATGGACGTGATGGATCCCGACGACGTCGCCGGAACCGCAACAGCCGGCCGCGCCGTCCTCGCCGAAGTGCTGGCACGGCCGGCGTACGCTTCGGCGCACCAGCTGGTTGCCACCGGCCATGCCCACATCGACTCGGCCTGGCTTTGGCCGGTCAGGGAAACCATCCGCAAGTGCGCCAGGACGTTCTCGAACGTGGTGGCGCTGATGGATGAATACCCGAACTTCGTTTTTTCCTGCTCCTCCGCCCAGCAGCTGGCCTGGATCAAGGAGTACTACCCTGAACTCTTCGGCCGGATCCGGGAGAAGGTGCGGGCCGGACAGTTCGTACCCGTGGGCGGCATGTGGGTGGAGTCCGATACCAACATGCCCGGCGGCGAGGCGATGGCGCGTCAGTTTGTGGAGGGTAAGAGCTTCTTCCTGGCCGAGTTCGGCGTGGACTGCCAGGAAGCGTGGCTGCCGGACTCCTTTGGGTACTCGGCGGCACTGCCGCAGATCGTCAAGTCCGCCGGCAGCCGGTGGTTCCTCACCCAGAAGATCTCCTGGAACCAGACCAACAGGATGCCGCACCACACCTTCAACTGGGAGGGAATCGACGGCACCCGGCTTTTCACCCACTTCCCGCCGGTAGACACCTACAATTCCCAGCTCAGCGGACGCGAACTCGCCCATGCTGAGCGGAACTACCGCGACCACGGCCGCGGCACAGTGTCCCTGGTGCCCTTCGGCTATGGCGACGGCGGCGGCGGCCCCACCCGGGAAATGCTTGCGGCTGCGGCCAGGACAGCGGATCTGGAAGGCTCGCCGAAGGTGCGGATCGGATCGGCGGAGAGCTTCTTCAAGCAGGCCGAGGGGGAGTACCCGTCACTGCCTGTGTGGGTGGGCGAGATGTACCTCGAACTGCACCGCGGCACCTACACCAGCCAGGCCCGGACCAAGAAGGGGAACCGTCGCAGCGAACACCTGCTGCGCGAAGCGGAACTGTGGTGCGCAACGGCGGCCGTCCGGACGGCGGGTTCGTTTGCCTATCCCGCCGCCGAGCTCAAGAGGCTGTGGCGGCTGGTGCTGCTGCAGCAGTTCCACGACATCCTTCCGGGCAGTTCCATCGCCTGGGTGCACCAGGACGCTGAACGCAATTACGGGGCCGTTGAAGCTGACCTCGAAACGTTGATCAGCCAGGCAGCCAAGGCAGTGCTCGGCAACGGGGACCGGAAATTCCTGCTGAACGCAGCACCGCACGCCCGGGAGGGCGTGCCGGCGCTGGCAGCCAGCGAACCGGTGGCGCCGCCAGTACCGGCCCGGGGTGCAGCCCGGGACGCCGGCTTCGTACTGGACAACGGCATCATCCGGGCAGTCCTGGACGCGGACGGTCTGCTCACGTCCCTTCGGGACTACGCCAGCGGCCGTGAGGCAATTGCCCCGGGGCAGCGCGGCAACCTGCTGGAACTGCACCGCGACACCCCCAATGAGTGGGACGCGTGGGACATTGACGAGTTTTATCGGCGCAATGTCACGCCGTTGACATGCGCGGAGTCGGTGCGGCTCATAGACGATGAGGGTGAGGTTGCCGTGGTGGTCGAGCGGATGGCCGGGTCTTCTGCCATCACCCAGCGCATCAGCCTTGCCGCCGGAAGCCCTTCGCTTTCCATCACCACGTCCGTGGACTGGCAGGAACGGGAAAAAGCTGTTGAAGCTTGGCTTCGCACTGGATGTTCGTGCGGACCGGTCTGCGGCGGAGACGCAGTTCGGGCACGTCTTCCGCGCCACGCACACCAACACGTCCTGGGAAGCGGCCAAGTTCGAAATCTGTGCGCACCGCTGGATCCACGTGGCGGAGCCGGGGTACGGCGTTGCCGTTGCCAACTCGTCCACCTACGGCCACGACGTCACCAGGAGCATCAGGGAGGCCGACGGCGGCACCACCACCACGGTGCGCCTGTCGCTGTTGCGTGCACCGAAGTTCCCCGATCCGGGCGCAGACCGCGGACGCCACGAGCTGACGGTCACGGTCCGGCCGGGCGCTGGCATTGCCGATGCTGTCCAGGAGGGCTACCGGACAAATCTTGCTCCGCGGATGGTCACCGGCGCCTCGCCGGTGGAGCCGCTGTTTACGCTGTCCAACCTCGCTGTGGTCATCGAAGCAGTCAAGCTGGCGGAGGACGGCTCCGGGGATGTGATCGTCCGGTTGTACGAATCGCTGGGGCAGCGGTCGGCCGCAAGGCTCACCGCAAACTTCCCGGTACAGCGGGTCAGCGCCGTCGACCTGCTGGAACGCAGGGTCGAGGCTGCCGGCGTGGAAGCCGGCCCGGACGGGGCGGAGCTGCTCCTGCGGCCGTTCCAATTGGTGACCCTGAGGTTTGCCTGCGGGCAGGAATAGACGCCGGCCAGGCGTAGGACGTCGCGGAGGAATACCAAAGGGGCCTTAAATGGCTGAGTGGGGGCGGTCCCCAACGGCCGCCACCACTCATCCCCCCAAAGCGTGCAAAGGCCCCCGGAGGCCGCATTCGTTCAAGAAAGTATCCCCGTTCGTAAACGCCTCAACCCCCACCTTCACACATTCATGATTGTTTCACATTCTAATGTTTTTGTGAAAGCCCGGAAGGTTACGTTTCGGTAGATGTCCTTTTCTGCCCGGGCTCCTGCTGTTTTTCACCCTGGCTGCCCAAATGAGGGCGAGGCCGAGGATGAAGCAGAGCACTGCCGTGTAGTTGACGACGAATTCCAGTGCGCCCCACTCCGGCGGCACTACGGGGAACAGCAGGGTGAGGGCAATGGCCATTCCGCCCAGGGCCAAAAGCCCGGCCGCTAGCCGTACCAGCACGGGAAGCCTGCTGCCAACTGCGCGGACCATGGCTGGAATCAGGACCACAGAGACGTATGAAGGGTAGGCGCGTCCGGCTGCCCCGTAATACTCCACCAGGATGAAGTTGAGCTCGCTTTTGCCTGAGGTCGCCGACAGCCCTGCCGAGGAACCCACCGTGTCCATCAGGAAGAACAGGATGGTCATCACCAGGGAAATGACCAAAAGCACCATCATGCCCAGCCTGCCTGTGATGAGCCGGTAGGCGTGGTCTGCTCCAAACCCCCGGGTCACCCGTATCCCGACGAAGTAGATCGCTGCGAAGATGATGAAGCGCAGCAGCAGGTTGGCGAGGTTGATGCCCCCCAGCGCTGCATCCACCGCCATGTAGGGCGCCTCAATGCTCAAAAAAATAGCCGCGGTCATCAAGGCGAAGATATAAAAAAGGGACCTGTTCTCTCCCCGAAGCGCGCTGGGTATCCGGGCCGCTGCGATGAGGCCGCAGGTGGCCAGCGTTGACCACTGAAGGATTTCGATCATCCCAGGTTCTCCCAAATCTTTTCTGTTTGCGCCTGGTCATGTTCCTGGCGGCGTAAAACTTTGCCCAAGGCCTGCAGCCGGTCACCGGCCAGGACGGCGAGGTCGCCGTCGGACAGGCCGTCCAATGCTGCCTGGCGGGCGTCGGGAGGCCAGCCCGCCTCTTCCTCCGTGATCAAGCCGGTGGCCACCAAGCCGCACGCGGCTCCAACGCCTGCCGCCCGCGCCGTGGCCATGGCCAGCTCCGCTGAAAGCCGGTTGGCAGTCAGTTGCGCGGAGTAGTTTTGCGGGGCAATGCCGGTAGCGGCGGAAACGCGGTGCCGCACTTCGCCGTCGTCAATGGCATCAACCCAGTTCTTGACGGATGTGGCGTGCGGCGCCGGTGACAATGCCGGCGGCTTGTGCCCCGGATCCCCGGCCGGGTCCACCCCGGGCCGTGCCAGCAGAGCACGCAGGAGGTCGGCGGTGGAAATTTGGCTGATCAGCTCGCAGCGGGCAGGCGGCTGTTGGGGGCCGGCCAGTTCCCGGTACGGTTCGAAGTCGGCCAGGGCAGCCACCGGGTTGATGTTGTAAGCGCGGCTGATGCTGACCACCGTGCTTACAGAGACTTTCCCCCGCACCAGCTGCTGGGCCAGGGTGGTCCGCTTGATGCCGGAGATCCTGCAGACATCTGCCGTACTGGCGTCCGGCGCTATGCCTTGCAGCCAGCGCTGGAACGCCTTGGCGGGGAGGGTCATGGACGGCTTTCTGCAGAAAGGATGGTTTGTCGATTTTAGCCTGCCGCTTTCCCGCCGATTTTACCCGCACCCCTGATTCGACTATGCTTGATGGTCGAGCCCGTTGGTCCGTACACCCCCCAAGTCCGGACCAGCGGGTTCTTTTATGTCCGGGCTCCGGGCGCCGTCCTCCTGACGGAATGCAGAGGCTTTGCGGGCCGAAAGGCGCCAGACCTGCTGCGCGCTCCGGTGAAAGGATGGATCCATGACTGCGACCCTCGTTGCGAAGGATGTTTCCGGCGGTCACGACCACCGGCTGCTCTTCTCCGAACTTTCCCTCACCGTCGCGCCCGGTGATGTTGTGGGTGTTGTGGGGGCCAACGGCGCCGGGAAGTCCACCCTGCTGCGCCTGCTTGCCGGCGTCGACCAGCCGCAGGGCGGGACCGTAAGCCTTGCTCCCGCTGACGCCTTTGTGGGCTGGCTTCCCCAGGAGCACGAGCGTGTTCCCGGCGAAACGGTGGCTGCCTACATTGCCCGGCGGACCGGCTGCGCCCAGGCCACAGCAGAGATGGAGTCCACCGCAGAGGCGCTGGGATCCGGCGCGCCTGGAGCCGATGACGCCTACGCACTGGCTTTTGACCGCTGGATGGCTTCAGGCGCCGCGGACCTGGACGACCGCATTCCCGCCGTCCTTGCCGATCTGGGCCTCGAAACGGGTGCCGACGCCCACATGACGGGTTTGTCCGGCGGCCAGGCGGCACGCGTGGCGCTCGCAGCCCTGCTGCTCAGCCGGTTCGACGTCGTCCTCTTGGACGAGCCCACCAACGATCTTGACCTGGCCGGACTTGCGAAACTCGAGGACTTTGTCCGCGGACTGCGCGGCGGGGCTGTGCTGGTAAGCCACGACCGGGAGTTCCTGGCCCGCTGCGTCACCACGGTGGTGGAACTGGACCTGGCGCAGAACTCCGTAGCCGTTTACGACGGCGGCTATGACGCCTTCCTGGAAGAACGTGCAGTGGCGCGGCGGCACGCGCGCGAGAAGTTTGAGGAGTTCGCGTCTACCAAGGCGGACCTGGTGTCCAGGGCGCGCACGCAGCGCGAGTGGAGCTCCCAGGGCGTTCGGAACGCCACTGAAGAAAAGCCCGGATAACGACAAGATCCGCCGCGCCGCCAGCACCGAGTCATCCGAGAAGCAGGCGCAGAAGGTACGGCAGATGGAATCACGGATCGCCCGGCTGGATGTGGTGGAGGAGCCCCGGAAGGAATGGCAGCTCCAGTTCTCCATTGGCAAGGCGCCGCGCTCAAGCGCCGTGGTGGCAACCCTCCGCGATGCTGTGGTGCGGCAGGGCAATTTCACCCTCGGTCCGGTCAACCTTCAGCTCAATGCGGGGGAGCGGATCGGCATTACGGGTCCCAACGGCGCCGGCAAGTCCACCCTGCTGCGCCTGCTTTTGGGTGACCTGGCACCGGAGTCCGGCAACGCAGCCATGGGCGCTTCGGTGGCCGTCGGCGAAATCGACCAGGCCCGCGGGCTCCTGGCGGGCCACCTCGCCCTGGCTGACGCCGTCGAGGCCGTCCTGGTGGACCTGAACCCGGCCGAGGTCCGAACCCTGCTCGCCAAGTTCGGCCTCAAGGCGGACCACACGGCACGGACCGTTGATTCACTGTCCCCGGGCGAGCGGACCCGGGCTGCTTTGGCCCTGCTGCAGGCGCGCGGGGTGAACCTGCTGGTTCTCGACGAGCCAACCAACCATCTTGACCTCCCGGCCATCGAACAGCTTGAGGAGGCGCTGGAAAGCTACGACGGCGCCCTGCTCCTGGTGACGCACGACCGCAGGCTGCTGGAAAACGTGCGGCTGGATGTACGTTGGAATGTGGAGAACGGAACGGTAGAGGAGCAGCAGCAATGAGCATGGAAGGGGTGGCCTGGAACTCCCTGTACAAGATCACCCGGGCCAAGAGCGGTTCCCAACCCTTCTCCAAAGCCACGTTGAAGCGCGTCCTGGGTTTTGCCCGGCCCCACCGCGCCAGGCTGATTGCCTTTGTGGCGTTGTCCATTGTGATGGCATTCCTCGCCGTGGCCACCCCCGTCCTGGCAGGGCAGGTGGTGGACGCCATCGTGGCCAAGGCCGCCGCGGAGGAGGTGTTCCGCCTGGCCGTGCTCATCGCCGTCGTGGCCGTGGCCGAAGCGGGCCTGGGCCTGGTGAGCCGCTGGCTCTCCTCCACCATCGGCGAGGGTGTGATCGTGGACCTGCGCACCCGCGTCTTTGACCACGTGCAGAAGATGCCCATCGCCTTCTTCACCCGGACCCGCACCGGAGCCCTGGTCAGCAGGCTGAACAACGATGTTATCGGTGCCCAGTCCGCGTTCGCCGGCACCCTGTCCGGTGTGGTCAGCAACGTGGTGGCCCTGATCCTCACGCTCATCGTGATGCTGGGCACCTCCTGGCAGGTGACGGTCCTGGCCATGATCCTGTTGCCGATCTTCCTTCTCCCTGCGCGGCGGATGGGTTCCAAACTTGCTGACCTGCGCCGTGAGGCGGCGGAGCACAACGCCGAAATGGGCACCCAGATGACCGAGCGCTTCTCGGCCCCCGGCGCCACCCTGGTTAAGCTTTTCGGCCGCCCGGACGAGGAATCCCGGGAATTCGCTGTCCGCGCCGGCCGCGTCCGCGACATCGGCGTTCGGACCGCCATGCTGCAGTTCACCTTCGTGACGGCCCTGACGCTGGTGTCCGCGCTTGCCCTCGCCCTCGTGTACGGGCTGGGCGGCTGGTTCGCCATCACCGGGCAACTCGCGGCGGGCGACGTTGTGGTGCTGGCCCTGCTGCTCACCCGGCTCTACGCTCCGCTGACGGCACTTTCAAACGCCCGCGTGGAAATCATGAGCGCTCTGGTCAGCTTCGAGCGCGTTTTCGAAATCCTGGACCTCAAACCCCTCATCCAGCAGAAACCGGACGCCGTGCCGGTTCCGGCCGGTCCGGTGTCCGTGGAGTTCGACAACGTCCGCTTCGCCTACCCCTCCGCGGACAAGGTTTCACTGGCGTCCCTGGAGGAGGTGTCCACCCTGGACACCCGGGGCGGGGAAGAAGTGCTGCACGGTATCAGCTTCCGGGTGGAGCCCGGACAGACGGTGGCGCTGGTGGGATCCTCCGGCGCCGGCAAATCGACCGTCGCCCAGCTGCTGGCCCGGCTTTACGACGTGGACTCCGGCGCGGTGCGCCTGGGCGGTACCGCGCCCGGCACCGGGCTGGACCTGCGCGACGCCACCTTCGACTCCCTCCGGGACACGCTGGGCATGGTGACCCAGGATGGCCACCTCTTCCACGAAACCATCGCCTCCAACCTGCGGCTCGCCAGGCCGGACGCCACGGACGAGGACATGTGGGAAGCGATCCGGCAGGCCCGGCTCGAAGCCATGATCCGCTCCCTGCCTGACGGGCTGGAAACGGTGGTGGGTGAACGGGGCTACCGGCTGTCCGGCGGTGAGCGCCAGCGGCTCACCATTGCCCGGCTGCTCATCGCCCAGCCCCGCGTGGTCATCCTGGATGAGGCGACAGCGGCGCTCGACTCCACTAACGAAGCTGCCGTACAGGCTGCCCTGGGTGCCGCGCTCGAGGGGCGTACCGCCGTCATGATTGCACACCGTTTGTCCACCGTTCGTGCCGCTGATGCGATCCTGGTGGTGGAGGACGGCCGGATTGTGGAACGCGGGACCCACAACGAACTGCTGGCTGCCGAAGGCCGCTACGCGGAGCTGTACCGAACGCAGTTTGCCGAGGCGACAGCAGTCGCCCAGGAAGCAGTGCCGGAGTTCTAGCCTTCGGGCCGGGCGCCTGCAGGCCTGGCAGCCAGTTCCGGAAGGATATGGTCCGTCAGCAGCGGGGCGAGGTCCGCGGGCAGTTCGCCATCCAGATCCAGCCACCGGATTTCCGCAATTTCGGCGGACGGATGGGCCTCCCAGGTGCCCGGCGCCAGGAAGACGGTGGCCTCGATATCGGTGGCGGCCTCGTTGGCGGCGTCCGCGATCCAAACCCCCATCAGCTGCAGCTCGCGCGGATCGACGACGATCCCCACCTCTTCGGCCAGTTCCCGGGCCGCTGTTTGTCCCGCGGTTTCCCCTGCTTCCGGCTTGCCGCCGGGATGCATAAACATGGAGGTTCCGCGCTTCCTCACGGTCAGGAGCCGGCCGGTGTTGTCGAAGACGCAGACGGCGGACACCACGATGCGGTCCTTCACGTGTCCTGCCTTTGATACCGGACCAGGCGCGAAGTCAGCAGGAGGTCCTTCTGCGGCCCCGTCACATCCCAGCTGTAACCGAAGCGGTTTTCGTCCTCGTAGGTGTACGCGACGCGGTAGGTGTCGGGATCGCACCAGTGTTGATCCAGGTGAACCTCAGGCGTAAAACTCATGGTGTGGAAGGGGCGGCCGTCCGGGAAAAACACGTCCAGGGCGTCCGGGCAGTCTGTGGTCTTCAGCAGGTATTCCCGGGAGGCGGGGCCGGTGAAGGTGGGCCAGCGCATGGTGCCTTCCTCGCGCGAGGCCAGGCCGCCGTCGTGCGCTTGGACAAAGTGTACGACGCCGGAAAAGGTTCCGCGGGTGCCGTTTGCCCGGTCCAGAAGGTCCCGCTGGATGGTCCAGTGCCCAGACTCCGCAGCAGCGGCCGGGCCGAGCAGATAGGCGCGGAGTGCGAACCCCGGGGGAGGAAAGTTCAAGTGCCCTCGATTGGAATCGAACCAACGACACCGGCTTTAGGAGAGCCGTGCTCTATCCACTGAGCTACGAGGGCGGGCGCCCGATGGATCGGCAAGGCCGGTCCGGCCGGACACGGATACAAGCATACAAGGTGCGGAGCCGTACTACGCTCAAGGCATGAGTTCAGCGCCGTCCGCAGCCAGATCAATGGCGTTCATTCCGGACACCACTTCCACCCGGCAGTACATCGGTGCCTGGTCGGTGTTAAGCGTGCTGCAGTATTTCGCGGCGGAGGCGGCAGTTATTGCCGCGTGGGCCGGACCACGCCCGTATGACCCGCGAACCGGCTACATCAGCGATCTCGGGGCCTTGAACTGCGGCACATTTGATGGCCGGGAGGTCTGTTCCCCGCTGAACTGGCTGATGAATGCCTCGTTTGTGGTCCAGGGGCTGGGGATGTTGCTGGGCGCGCTGCTCCTGAGTTCCGGGCTGCTGCGGGTGGCTGCCATTGCCGGTGCCACTGGGCAGCCGGGCCGGCGGATTCCTTGGCTGGCCGCCGCCGCTGTGCGGGTGCTGACCGGGACGGCGGGAGCCGGAACCGTCATCGTTGGACTGGTGCCCGAGGACGCCGGCTCCGGCTGGCACTATGCCGGCGCCGTCATGTACTTCATCACCGGGGCAGCAGCCCTGCTGGTCCTGGGGATCCTCTGGCTGCGGAAAACCGCCATGGCCTGGCTCATCCTTGCCTGCGGCACCGTATCCACTGCCGCCCTGGTAACCGGCGGGCTGACCCGCATGGCCATACCGGAGCCGGGAACTTTGGAGCGGCTTATGGGCTACCCCATTACGGTGGGAATGGCCACCGCCGGGCTGGTCATCGCACAGCGGGTGCACCGGCACCGGAGGCAGGTCCGCGCCGCTGCAGCTGCCGGGCAGACGCTTTAGGCTTCACCGTCCCTAACCTTCCCCGTCTTCAGGCCTGAGCGTCTTTAGGCTTCCGCGCCCGCAGGAACACCGCAGCAGCCCCCGCCAGCAGGCTGAGGATCAGCAGTGTCCAGCCGGCCACCGTGAGGCCTGAGGCCAGGGCGATCTGGCCGGCGTCGGGCGTTCCCGCTGCCAGCATGCCGTCGATGGCCGCGTTGCCCCAGAGCCGGACCACCACAAACAGCAGGGGGAACGCCCAGAGCGCCCAGCGCAGAGTCTTCCGTGCCACGTTGGTCCCTATCAGCAGCAGCCACGTGAACCCGAAGATCAGCGGGAACAGGGTGCCGGCCGTTTTGTGGACGTAGTTGAGCTGGCCGCGCGCGTCGCCGTCCATGGCGGAGTGCAACTGGCTGACGTAGGCAGGATCAAACCCGCCGATCAGTGAGTCCGGCATGGCAAACCCGCCGGAGAGCTGCCGCAGCTGGTCCAGGGTCAGCAGGTGCAGGTACCAGAACAGGAACAGGCTGGCCACCACGCCGGCGATCAGGATGAGATTGCCGTTGCTTTCGGCTTTCTGCGGCGTCCGCGCGGTGGTGGGGTTGACCACCGGCAGGAGGTGGTGCTGCGGTACAACCGCCTTGGAGCCGTGCTTCTTGATCCGCTGGGCAGGGGTTTTGGCCATGCCACCATTATCCCGCCCCATAAACTGAAGCCATGACCATTGGCCGGCACAGCGCTGTTGAACTTGACCCCTCCCTGGACGACTACCAGCTGGCGGCAGCCCTGGTCCGCGAAGCCGGGCAACTGGCGCTGCTGATGCGGATGGCGGGCCTGCAGTCCGAGCAGAAAACCTCAGTTTCCGACGTTGTGACCGCAGCTGACCATGCTGCAGAGGCATACGTCCTGGAGCAGCTGCAGCGCTGCCGGCCGGAAGACGGCATTGTGGGGGAGGAGGGCGCCTCGGTGCTGGGGACCAGCGGCCGCACGTGGGTCATCGATCCCGTGGACGGCACCTACAACTTCCTGCACGGCTCCACGTACTGGTGCTCGGCCATCGCTTTGAAGGACTCCTCGGATGTGGTGCTCGGTGCCATCTTCCAGCCGGAGGAGGACAAGCTCTGGCTCGGGGGCAGTGCGCATCCCGCCACCTTGAACGGTGAGCCGCTGACGGTGTTCCGCGATCACAGGGGTGCGCGGAACAGTACTGCCGTGGCTGAGCTTGGCGCGGCCACGTACATCCACCCCAGCTGGCTGATGGACCCACTCTGTGCAATGCCCTGGCACGCCGCTGCCACCTCGGCCGCCGCCCTGCGCATGCTTGGCTCGGGCTCCTGCGACCTCGCCCGGGTAGCCGACGGGCAGCTCGGATGCTGGTTCCAGCACAGCTGCCCGGAGTGGGACTGGCTGCCGGGCAAAGCAATTGTCCGTGCGGCCGGCGGGGCTGTGGACACCGTCCGCGTCAACGGCCTGGAGTGGTTCATGGCAGGAGGCACCACGGCGGTACGCGAGCTGCGTGCGGCACTGGAGTCGGGCTCAGTGGCCTAGAAAGTCGGGGTAATCCTGGCCACGTAATCCACAGGCTGGAAGTGGGTGTCGGCCCCACCGCCTAGACTTGTAGGCATCATGGATATGTTGTTTGACCCGTACTCTGACGGACCTTTCAAAGCCGCTCCCGCCGCCGCTGCCCGCACCAAATCGCCTTCGGAAGGCGTAGCTGCGGCTCCGGGAACGGGCGGCAGTGTCCGTGTGGACCGGGCTCCGGAAGGGCAGGGCCACCGAGGCCACCGCCTGGATGCCGCACAGCTCCTGGAGGGTTTGAACCCCCAGCAGGAGGAAGCAGTTAAGCATACTGGCCCGGCGCTGCTGATCGTGGCCGGCGCCGGGTCGGGTAAAACCCGGGTGCTCAGTAATAGGATTGCCTACCTCATTGCCACCGGTCGTGCCCACCACGGCGAAATCCTCGCCATCACCTTCACCAACAAGGCCGCCGCGGAAATGCGGGAACGTATTGAAGTGCTGGTGGGTGGCCGCGCGAAGATCATGTGGATTTCCACTTTCCACTCGTCCTGTGTCCGCATCCTGCGGCAGGAAGCCGCCAACGTAGGGCTGAAATCGAACTTCTCCATCTACGACTCCGCGGACTCCCTCCGGCTGGTCACGCAGGTGTCGAAGGCACTGGACCTGGATCCCAAGAAGTTTGCGCCCAAGGCCATCCAGCACAAGATTTCCGCATTGAAGAATGAACTCATCGATGCTGACTCGTACGCTTCCTCGGCGAACTACAACGATCCTTTCGACCAGGCGGTAGCCGAGGTTTTCAAGGGCTACACCCAGCGGCTGCGCCAGGCCAACGCCATGGACTTCGACGACCTCATCGCGGAGACCGTCTACATGTTCCGGGCCTTCCCGGCGCTCGCCGAGTCCTACCGCCGCCGGTTCCGGCATGTCCTGGTGGACGAATACCAGGACACCAACCACGCGCAGTACGCTTTGGTCCGCGAAATTGTGGGGGAAGGTCCCGGAGCATCCGAGCTCACAGTTGTGGGCGACTCGGACCAGTCCATTTACGCTTTCCGCGGCGCGGACATCCGGAACATCGTGGAGTTCGAAAAGGACTACCCCGAGGCGCGGACCATCAAACTGGAGCAAAACTATCGCTCCACGCAGAACATCCTGAGTGCGGCCAACTCCGTTATTTCGCGCAACCCCAACCGTCCCGAGAAACGGCTGTGGACGGCGGAAGGTGACGGCCACAAGATCGTCGGCTACGTCGGCGAGAACGAGCATGACGAGGCCCAGTTCATTGCCAAGGAGATTGACCGCCTCCAGGATGAGGACAACCTCCGTCCCGGGGATGTCGCCATCTTCTACCGCACCAACGCCCAGTCCCGCTCCATCGAAGACGTGCTGGTCCGGGTTGGCCTGCCGTACAAGGTGGTGGGCGGCACGCGCTTCTACGAACGCAAGGAGATCAAGGACGCCCTCGCCTACCTTCGTGTCCTGGTTAACCCGGACGACGACGTCAACCTCCGCCGGGTGCTCAACGAACCAAAGCGCGGCATCGGAGACCGGGCCGAAGGTGCCGTCGCAGCCCTGGCCCAGCGCGAACGGATTTCCTTTATGGCGGCCGCACGCCGCGCCGAGCAGGCCCCGGCCATGGCCACCCGCTCCGTCAACGCGGTCCTCGGTTTCGTAAAGCTCCTGGACGACCTCGCCGAAGTTGCGGCGGGTTCCGGTGCGGCGGCGGCACTGGAGGCTGTCCTTGAACAAACCGGTTACTTGGCTACCCTCCGCTCCAGCACCGATCCACAGGACGAGTCACGGGTGGAGAACCTGGCCGAACTCGTGGCTGTGGTGCGCGAGTACGAACAGGAGAACCCGGAAGGAACGCTTGAGGCTTTCCTGGAGCAAGTGTCCCTGGTGGCTGACGCCGACCAAATTCCCGATGCCCCGGGGGCGGATATTGATGCGGCCGTTGCAGAGGCGAAGCGGCTGGGCGTCGTCACGCTGATGACCCTGCACACGGCCAAGGGACTCGAGTTCCCGGTGGTGTTCCTGACCGGCATGGAGCACGGACTGTTCCCGCACCAGCGCTCGGCCACCGACCCCAAGGAACTGGCAGAAGAACGCCGCCTCGCCTACGTGGGCCTCACCCGCGCACGCAAGCGGCTCTACGTCACCCGCTCGGAGGTCCGGAGCATGTGGGGGCAGAGCCAGTACAACCCTGCCAGCCAGTTCCTGGAGGAAATCCCCGCTGAGCTCCTGGAATGGAAACGCGAAGGAACCAGCCGGCAGTCAGGCGGCTGGGGCAGTGGATCCATCGGTTCCGGCCGTTACAGCGGGTCCTTTTGGGGCGCCGGAACAGCCCGCGGTGCCGCCGCTGACTCTTCCGCCGGCTTCAACGCAGACGTTCCCGCGATCGTCGCCCGGACCCGGGTGCAGCCGCAGAAGGAAATCGTCGCGGTCAGCGTGGGGGACAAGGTCAACCACACGAGTTTCGGCAACGGAACCGTCCTGGCGCTTGAGGGAGCCGGGGACAAGACCGTTGCCAAGGTGAAGTTCGACATCGGCGAAAAGCGGCTGCTGCTGCGGTACGCCCCGCTGACCAAAGTCGACGCGTAACCCGCGAATGCGGAGAAGACTGTGCTGTGTGGGCGTCACACAGAGGAAGCAAGATACGGCTCCAAAGGCAGCAGGGCAGCCTCAAAAACCGCGGAATTCCGCGGTTTTTCTACGCTCCATAGAATAGTGTCCTTACTCACATAAGCGGTAGTCTTGGACGGGCCGGTCCCTTCAAAGGACTAGAGTTCCCAGTGGAGCATCACGCCGCGTGGCTCGTTTCCAACAGGCCGCCGGTGCGAGCAATTCCGCAGCCCGGTCATCGTCTTCGATGGTGTCCGACTGTACAGAAACTACTTCGACGTAGAAGGACACTAAACCGTGGACCTGTTTGAATACCAGGCGCGCGATATGTTCGAGGCGCACGGTGTACCCGTGCTTGCCGGCATCGTAGCGCACACCCCAGAAGAAGCTAAGGCAGCTGCCGAGAAGATCGGCGGCGTAACTGTTGTTAAAGCACAGGTCAAGGTTGGCGGCCGCGGCAAGGCCGGCGGCGTCAAGGTCGCAAAATCCGCCGACGAGGCACTTGAGCACTCCACCAACATCCTGGGCATGGACATCAAGGGCCACACCGTCAACAAGGTGATGATCGCCCAGGGCGCCGATATTGCCGAGGAATACTACTTCTCCGTCCTCCTGGACCGGGCCAACCGCAACTACCTGGCCATGTGCTCGGTTGAAGGCGGCATGGAAATCGAACAGCTCGCCGTAGAACGCCCCGAGGCGCTCGCCAAGATCGCCATCGACCCCGCCGTGGGCATCGACCAGGCAAAGGCAGACGAAATCGTCGCCGCCGCAGGCTTCGCTGAGGAACTCCGCGGCAAGGTGGCCGCAGTAATCCTCAAGCTCTGGGACGTTTTCAAGAAGGAAGACGCCACCCTCGTCGAGGTCAACCCGCTCGTCAAGACCGGCGCCGGCGAAATCGTGGCACTGGACGGCAAGGTCACGCTGGACGAGAACGCCGAGTTCCGCCACGCCAAGCACGCCCTGCTCGAGGACAAGGACGCCGCAGATCCGCTCGAGGCCAAGGCCAAGGCGCAGGACCTGAACTACGTCAAGCTGGACGGCGAAGTGGGCATCATCGGCAACGGTGCAGGCCTGGTTATGTCCACCCTGGATGTTGTTGCCTACGCCGGCGAGAACCACGGCAACGTCAAGCCCGCCAACTTCCTGGACATCGGCGGTGGAGCATCCGCCGAGGTTATGGCCGCCGGCCTGGACGTCATCCTCGGCGACGAGCAGGTCAAGTCCGTCTTCGTGAACGTCTTCGGCGGCATCACCGCCTGTGACGCCGTCGCCAAGGGCATCGTTGGTGCACTGGCCGAGCTGGGCCACTCCGCGAACAAGCCGCTGGTAGTCCGCCTCGACGGCAACAACGTTGAGGAAGGCCGCCGCATCCTGGCCGAGGCGAACCACCCGCTGGTTACCCTGGCCGCCACCATGGACGAGGGCGCCGACAAGGCCGCCGAGCTCGCCAACGCAGCTAAGTAAGGGACGCACCATGTCTATCTATCTGAACAAGGACTCCAAGGTCATCGTCCAGGGCATCACCGGCGGCGAAGGCACCAAGCACACCGCCCTGATGCTGAAGGCCGGCACCAACATCGTCGGCGGCGTTAACGCCCGCAAGGCCGGCACCACGGTCCTGCACGGCGACAACGAAATCACCGTCTTCGGCACCGTCAAGGAAGCCATGGCGGAAACCGGCGCTGACGTCTCCATCGTCTTCGTGCCGCCGGCATTCACCAAGACCGCTGTGGTCGAAGCCATCGAAGCCGGCATCGGCCTCGTCGTTGTGATCACCGAAGGCGTTCCGGTCCAGGACTCCGCCGAGTTCTGGGCACTTGCACAGGCCACGGTGGACGCGGACGGCAACCAGGTCACCCGCATCATCGGACCGAACTGCCCCGGCATCATCACCCCGGGCGAGGCACTGGTCGGCATTACGCCGAACAACATCACGGGCAAGGGCCCCATCGGACTCGTTTCCAAGTCCGGAACCCTGACCTACCAGATGATGTATGAGCTGCGCGATCTCGGCTTCTCCACCGCCATCGGCATCGGCGGCGACCCCGTCATCGGCACCACCCACATCGACGCCCTGGCCGCGTTCGAGGCGGACCCCGAGACCAAGGCGATCGTGATGATCGGCGAAATCGGTGGCGACGCCGAAGAGCGTGCAGCCGACTTCATCAAGGCCAACGTCACCAAGCCGGTTGTTGGCTACGTGGCCGGCTTCACCGCTCCCGAAGGCAAGACCATGGGCCACGCCGGCGCCATCGTCTCCGGCTCTGCCGGCACCGCCCAGGCCAAGAAGGAAGCCCTCGAAGCTGCAGGCGTGAAGGTCGGCAAGACGCCGTCCGAAACCGCCAGGCTGCTGCGCGAGGTCTACGCAGCCCTCTAGGCTACAAAGTACCGGAAGCGGGGTCACCCGCCGTCCTTTTCGGACGGCGGTCGGCCCCGCTTTTTGCTGTCTTCAGTACGACGACGGACGGCACCTTCCGCAGGAAAGGTACCGTCCGTCGTCGTACTCTGCGGGTTAGACCGTGGCGCCGCTGAGCAGTTCGTCCAGCCGTTCGTAGCCTTCGGTCATCCCGCCTTCCATGCCGGACTGCGCCATGCCGTCCCGCGCTTCCTGAGTGGGGTAAACCGAGTGGCCCCGCAGCCGGGTCCGTCCGTTGCCGAGGTCCTCGAACGTCATAAACTCCAGGCTGACGATGTCCGGGTAACCTCCGAACTCAAAGGTCTGGATGGCGAACTCGTTGTCGCGGACCGTGTGAAAGATGCCCTTGAACTCGTAGGGCACCCCTTCGGGGCCGGTGTGGAGGTAGCTGTAGCTGCCGCCGGTGCGGAAGTCGTAGTGGTCGATGGCCATTGTGTAGCCCCGCGGGCCAAGCCACTGGACAATCAGGTCCGGTTCCTTGTGGGCGCGGAACACGTCCGCGACCGGGAAGTCGAACTCGCGCTCGTAGTCGATGAAGGGAAGGCCTTCCGGAACGCTGAGTTTCAGGGAATTGCTCACGATAACTCCTTGGAGGTTAGTCGCTGCCTGTGGCGTTTGATTGAAGCACGGCATCGAGGCGGCGGAACTGGCCTTCATGGACCAACCGGTACTGGTCGATCCATGCGGTCAGTGCCTCCAGCCGTGCGGGGTTCAGGTGCACGGGCCGGCGCTGGGCGTCGCGGGTTCGGGTGACCAGCTGCGCCTGCTCGAGTACCTGGATGTGTTTCGAGACCGCCTGCTTGGTGATCTCAAAGGGGTCAGCCAATTCATTGACAGTGGCCGGGCCCCGGCTGAGCCGGGCGATGATGAGGCGGCGCACAGGATCGGCCAAGGCCATAAAGGCCGAGTCCAGAGATGCGTCGTCAGAGGTTTTCATCGTTCCGCGCAGCCTTCCTGCTCGAAATCAACCAAACCATTGATCAATGAGTTGGTTGATTACCAATCTATGCCTGGTGCGGCCTAGGGTCAATAAGTTTTGTTCAGGGTGTTGCCGCGTATGAGGTGTCGAGGAAACATTCCTGGAAAACCCACGACGACGGCGCGCGGGGAAGCGCGGTGGTTAGACGCTCGCGCGTAACCCGGGGAGTGCCTCCACCAGTGCGGCCAGCTCGGGAACCGCCTGGGCCTCCGCCAGGGCGCGCTCCAGCGTGGCGTCGTGGACCGGCCGGACGTCGTCCAGGAGCGCCACGCCGCTGGTGGTGAGCTCGGTGTAGATCCCGCGGCGGTCATCCGCGCAGAGGATCCTCGTGAGTAGGCCGCGGTCCTCGAGCCGGTTGACCAGGCGGGTTGTAGCGCTGGCGCTGAGGGCAGTAGCGCGGGCCAGCTGCTGCATCCGCATGTGCCAGCCGTCCTGCCGGCTGAGCGCGTCCAGCACAGTGTACTCCACCACTGACAGCTGTGATTCGGCCTGGAGTGCGCGCTCCAGCTCGCCCTCGATCAACCCATGCAGCGCCGCGAGTGTGCGCCAACCCTGCGCACGGACCTCCACAGCGTCGTCCTTGATGCCCATTTCCCTACCCTCTTCCGGCGATGTCCCACGGCTCAGGAGGGCGCACATGGGACAGCGTCAATAATAGTTGCTTGCGCGGGATACTTGCGTATGCAACAATAAATAACGCGTCTGCAACTATTAGCCTACGCGTCCTCTCTTCTCCCGTACAGTTTTCGAAGGAGCATTCCCATGCCCATTGGCCTGATAGCCCTCGCCCTCGGCGGGTTCGGCATCGGACTCACCGAGTTTGTGATCATGGGCCTGCTGCCCGAGGTTGCCGCCGATTTCCAGGTCAGCGAGGCCACGGCGGGCTGGCTGATCTCCGGCTACGCCCTCGCCGTGGTTGTTGGCGCCCTGGGGCTGACCGCCGCCGTCACCCGCTTTGAGCGCAAGCCCGTCCTTGCGTTGCTGCTGGTGCTCTTCATCGCCGGCAACCTGATCTCGGCGATCGCCCCCGGCTACGGGATGATGATGGCCGGCCGCATCATTGCCGCCCTGGCCCATGGCGCGTTCTTCGGGATCGGCGCCGTGGTGGCTGCGGACATGGTGGCCCCCACCAAGAAAGCCGGTGCAATCGCCATCATGTTCACCGGGCTCACCGCAGCCAACGTCCTGGGCGTGCCCTTCGGCACCATGCTGGGACAGGCGGCAGGCTGGCGCTCCACGTTCTGGGCCATCACCGTCATCGGCGTCATTGCCCTGGCTGGAATCCTCACCCTGGTGCCAAAAACCGGCCATGGGGACACCACCCCCGGCACCCTGCGCAGCGAACTGCGGGCCTTCCGCTCCGGCCAGGTATGGCTCTCCATCCTCGTCACCATCCTCGGCTACGGCGGCATGTTTGGCGCCTTCACTTACATCGCCTTCACACTCACCGAGGTCTCCGGGTTTGCAGCCTCCACCGTGCCGTGGCTGCTGATCGTCTTCGGTGTTGGCCTCTTCATCGGCAACACCATCGGCGGCAAGGCCGCGGACCGAAATGTGGACCGCACCCTTATTGTGGTGCTCGCCGTCCTGGTGGTTGTCCTCGGGGCCTTCGCCCTGACCGCCGGCAGCCAGGTGCTGACGATCGCCTCCATCGTCCTGATGGGCGGCTTCGGCTTCGCCACCGTCCCCGGCCTGCAGATGCGCGTGATGACCTACGCGGCCGGCGCCCCCACCCTCGCCTCCGGCGCCAACATCGGCGCCTTCAACGTCGGCAACGCCCTCGGCGCCTGGCTCGGCGGCGTGACCATCACCGCCGGGCTCGGCTACACCTCACCCATCTGGGCCGGCGCCGGGATCACCCTGCTGGGACTGGCCGTGATGATCGTCGCCGCGGCCAACGCCAAGCGGACAGCCGCCCGGCAGGCACCCGCCGGCGTGCACGCTGCCCCTGAGCCCGTGGCCGTCCACAACTAGACCCTCCGCCACTGGACCGTCCGTCCTTGGACCACCACCCGAAACTGGAGAACCCCATGACTTCACCCTCGCTCGCCACGTCCACTCCCGCCGTCGCCCTTAACAACGGTGTGCAAATGCCGCAGCTCGGCTTCGGCGTCTTCCAGGTGTCCGACGACGACACCACCACTGCGGTCAGCCACGCCCTTGCAGCCGGTTACCGCAGTATCGACACCGCCGCCATCTACGGCAATGAGGCAGGGACCGGCCGTGCCATTGCGGCGTCGGGGATCAATCGCGCGGATTTGTTCATCACCTCGAAGCTCTGGGTGGCAGACCTCGGCTTTGACGCCGCCCTGGCCGCCTTCGACGCCAGCCTGGCCAAACTGGGCCTGGACTACCTGGACCTGTACCTCATCCACTGGCCCGCGCCGGCCACCAGCAGCTACCTCGATTCCTGGCGTGCGCTGGAGCAGTTGCTGGCGGACGGCAAGGTCAGGGCCATCGGCGTCTCCAACTTCCTCCCCGAGCACCTGCAGGCAATCATCGGCCTGGGCGGCACCGTGCCGGCCGTCAACCAGATCGAGCTGCACCCCGCACTCCAGCAGCGGGACATTGCGGAATTCAACGCCGTCCACGGGATGGTCACGGAGGCCTGGAGCCCGCTCGCGCAGGGCGCCGTGCTGGCCGATCCGGCCGTGGCGGCCATTGCGGACGGGCACGGCGTCACGCCCGCCCGGGCCATCCTGCGCTGGCACCTGCAGCAGGGGCGGGTTGTCATCCCCAAATCCGTGACTCCGCAGCGGATCCGCGAAAACCTGGACGTCTTCGGCTTTGACCTGACGGCGGATGAGCTGGCCGTGATCGACGGCCTCGAGCGCGACGGCCGCACCGGCCCGCACCCGGCGCAGTTCAACGGCTGAGCATCTCCGGGTCCCCAAGCCCGCCCGCGTTCCCGCATAACTGCATAACGGCACAGTACGACGACGGACGGCCACCATCCCAGCGACGGTGGCCGTCCGTCGTCGTACTGTTTCCAGCTGTTCTCTGGCCCCTGCGCCAAGGTGCCGCCGCCGGGGCCGCGGGTGCCGCTGCGGCGACCATTGCGCGCCGTCCCGGTACTTTGTTAGTATGTCAGTACAAATGTTTTAGGAGATGGAAATGCCACTCGTGCGCATCGATGTTAATCAGGGACGCAGCGCAGGAGACCTGCGCCGCCTCAGCCGAGGGATCCACGACGCGATCCTCGCCGAATACAGAATCCCGGAGCGGGACTATTTCCATGTGCTCACGGAGCACCCTCCGGGGCAAATTGTTGCCCAGGATGCCGGGCTCGGATTTCAGCGCACGCCGGATGTGGTGATGATCCAGATCTTTACGCAGGGCGGGCGAAGCCGGGAGTCGAAGCAATCCCTCTTTGCGGCCATCGCGGGCCGCCTGGCGGAGTTGGATATAGCCGGTGAGGATGTTTTTATCGGCTACGTGGAGAACTCTGCTGATGACTGGTCCTTCGGCTTTGGGCGGGCCCAATATGTCACGGGTGAACTGGCCGTTCCCCGGAAGTAGGACCTGCCGGGTTCCCGGTAGAGCCGCCTGGCGGGCGCAGATTGGCGGCCGTAAACCTTGTTGTAAGTATGTCAGTACAAACCTTTGACAGGACATGTTTTCTAGGGCAAAGTAGGGGTTGTGGCCCCGCTCACGGAGGTCCGAGCCGGAGCTCTAACTGCTCAAAGGTAAAGAGTTCTAACAAGAAAGGTCCGCGATTACCGTGACCCACGAACTGCTCACGATCGGGCGCATCAGCGTTGATATTTACCCGAACGACATTGGGGTGAACCTGGAGGACGTGACGTCCTTCGGCAAGTACCTTGGCGGATCGCCGTCGAACGTTGCCGTGGCCGCTGCCCGGCACGGCCGTCGGGCCGGTGTGATCACCCGGACTGGCGATGATGCTTTCGGGACCTACCTGCACCGGGAATTGAAGAAGTTCAACGTGAACGATTCCTTTGTTACGCCCGTGAAGGAGTGGCCCACCGCCGTCACTTTCTGTGCGATCAAGCCGCCGGAGGACTTCCCGCTGTACTTCTACGGCCGGTTCCCCACGGCCCCGGACCTGCAGATCCAAGCGGATGAACTGGACCTGGATGCCATCCGGGACGCGCGGATCTTCTGGTCCACCGTGACCGGCCTGTGCCAGGAGCCCAGCCGCGAAGCCCACATCAAGGCCCACGAAGCACGCCCGCACTCGGGCCTGCAAGAGGGCCAGTACACCATCCTTGACCTGGACTACCGGCCCATGTTTTGGGCCTCGGAGGAAGAAGCCCGCGCCCAGGTGGCTAAGATTCTGCCGCATGTGACCGTGGCCATCGGCAACGACAAGGAATGCGCCGTGGCCGTGGGCGAGGGGACCCCGGATGAGCAGGCGGACCGCCTGCTGGCCGCGGGCGTGGAGATCGCCGTCGTGAAGCTCGGCCCGGAGGGCGT
This sequence comes from Arthrobacter sp. V1I9, assembly GCF_030817075.1. NCBI lineage: Bacteria > Bacillati > Actinomycetota > Actinomycetes > Micrococcales > Micrococcaceae > Arthrobacter > Arthrobacter sp. V1I9. The sequence goes on along the minus strand of NZ_JAUSYU010000001.1, from coordinate 2,967,051 downwards.
GATGGCCAAGACCCGCACGGAGCGTGTGGTGTCCGCACCGGTTCCGGTCGAGACCGTGAACGGCCTGGGCGCCGGGGACTCCTTCGGCGGAGCGTTCTGCCACGGACTGCTGTCCGGCTGGCCGCTGGCCCAGGTGCTGGACTACGCCAACGCCGCCGGCGCGATCGTCGCCTCCCGCCTGTCCTGCGCCGATGCGATGCCGACGCCGGACGAGGTCACCTCCCTGCTCGCGGAACGCGGCCGCCTGGTTCCGGGCCAGTTCGCCATCGAAGGAGCAGCACTGTGAGCATCAACCTCGGCACTGCCACCGTCGACGTGGATAATGATCCGCGCCGATACGCGCACCTGAGCACCATCCGCCTGGAGGATCCGGATGCTGTTGCCCGTGCCGCCAAGGCGCGGCGCCGCCACCCCGGCCTGAAGTACGGCCGGCAGAACTTCATCGTCGCGGCGGACCATCCTGCCCGCGGCGCCCTCGCGGTTGGTTCCGATCCGGTGGCGATGGCGGACCGCCGCCAGTTGCTGGACCGGCTACAGATCGCGCTGGCCAACCCGGATGTGGACGGTGTGCTCGCCTCGCCGGACATCATGGATGACCTGCTGCTGCTCGGTGCGCTGGAGGGCAAACTGATTTTTGGGTCGATGAACCGTGGCGGGTTGTCCGGCCTGGTCAACGAGTTCGACGACCGGTTCACCGGCCACACCGCCGCGGCCCTCGAAGCCCTCGGCGCCGACGGAGGCAAAATGCTGACCCGCATCTGCCTCGGTGACCCGGACACGGTGTCCCTGCTGGAAGCCACGGCCAAGGCCATCGACTCGCTGGCTGAGCGCAAGCTGATCGCCATGGTTGAGCCCTTCTTATCGGTGCGGACCAACGGCAAGGTCCGGAATGACCTCTCCACCGACGCGGTGATCAAGTCAATCGCCATTGCCGAGGGCCTAGGCTCCACCAGTGCCTACACCTGGATGAAGCTGCCCGTCGTCGCTGAGATGGAACGGGTCATGGCCGCCACCACAATGCCCACCGTGCTGCTGGGCGGGGACCCCGACGGCACCCAGGACGAAGTGTTCGCCCGCTGGGAAGCCGCCCTGGCGCTGCCCGGCGTGCAGGGCCTCACAGTGGGGCGCACCCTGTTGTATCCGGCGGACGGTGATGTTGCCGGCGCGGTGGCCACCGCCGCCTCCCTCCTTAACCACACCGCATCATCAGAAGTATCGGAGTAACTTCCCATGGGGACGAGAACAGCAACCGGAACCCGCCGGATGACCGTGGCCCAGGCCGTGGTCGAGTACCTTTCCAAGCAGTACACGGTGGATTTTGTCGGCGGGGTGGACTTCCGGGAACGCCTCATTCCGGGCACCTTCGGTATCTTCGGGCACGGCAACGTGGCCGGCGTTGGGCAGGCCCTCAAGCAGTACCAGCACCTTGACCCGGCGATCATGCCGTACTACCAAGGCCGGAACGAGCAGGCCCAGGCGCACCAGGCAGTGGGGTATGCCCGGCACACCCGGCGGCGCCAGACCTTCGCGATCAGCACCTCGATCGGGCCGGGTTCCTCCAACTTACTCACCGGTGCGGCGCTGGCCACTACCAACCGTTTGCCCGTACTGCTGCTACCGAGTGACACGTTCGCCACCCGCGCCGCGGACCCGGTCCTGCAGCAGCTTGAGCAGCCCTACGCGTACGACATCACTGTCAATGACGCGTTCCGGCCGCTGTCGAAGTTCTTTGACCGGGTCTCCCGGCCGGAGCAGCTGTTCTCCGCGTTCCACCACGGCCTGCGGGTTCTCACGGACCCGGCCGAGACCGGAGCCGTCACGATTTCACTGCCGCAGGATGTCCAGGCCGAGGCCTTCGACGTGCCCGAGGAGTTCCTGGCCGAGCGGGAGTGGCGGATCCGCCGCCCGGACGCCGACGATGAGGACATCGCCCGCGCCGCCGCGGCCATACGTGCCGCGAAACGTCCGCTGATCATCGCCGGCGGCGGCGTGCTGTACGCCTACGCCAACGACGAACTGGCTGCCTTCGCCGAGTTGACGGGGATCCCGGTGGGCAACACCCAGGCGGGCGTCGGTGTCCTGCCCTGGGACCACCCGTTCTCCCTGGGCGCGATCGGGTCCACGGGCACGACGGCGGCGAACGCCATCGCTGCGGAGGCGGACCTGATCATCGGGATCGGCACCCGGTACGAGGACTTCACCACCGCGTCGCGGACCGCGTTCCAGAACCCGGACGTAAGGTTCATCAACATCAACGTCGCCGCGATTGATGCGTACAAGCACGGCACCACGCTGCCCATCGTGGCCGATGCCCGCAAGGCCCTGGTGAAGCTCAACGTAGCCCTGGGCGGGTACCGCATCGGCGCGGACCTCGAAGCGACTATCGCCTCGGAGAACGCACGTTGGGACGCCACCGTGGACGAGGCGTTCGAGACCCGGCACACGCCGCTGCCGGCGCAGAACGAGATCATCGGCGCCACCTTCCGTGCCATGGACGCGGCCGACGTGGTCATCTGCGCCGCGGGATCGCTGCCCGGCGACCTGCACAAGATGTGGCGGGTCCGGGACCCGTTCGGTTACCACGTGGAATACGCGTACTCCTGCATGGGCTACGAGATCCCCGGCGGCCTGGGCGTCAAACGCGCAGCCCTGGCCGAAGCCGCCCGCGGCGGCACCCAGCGGGACGTCGTGGTGATGGTGGGGGACGGCTCCTACCTGATGATGCACACGGAACTGGTCACCGCCGTCGCCGAACGCATCAAGCTGATCGTGGTCCTGATTCAGAACCACGGCTACGCCTCCATCGGCTCGCTCTCCGAAATGCTGGGCTCCCAGCGGTTCGGCACCCAGTACCGTGCACTGGACGAGGCCCGGCACAGCTTCGACGAAGGCGAAACCCTGCCCGTGGACCTGGCCCTGAACGCCGAGTCCCTCGGCGTCAAAGTGGTCCGGATCGAACCGGGGGAGAAGGCCATCGCCGAACTCGAACAGGCCATCCGGGACGCGAAGGCAGCGCCCGAACGCAGTGGGCCCATCCTGATCCACGTCGAATCCGATCCGCTGCTGGACGCCCCGAGCTCCGAAGCGTGGTGGGACGTTCCCGTCTCCCAGGTCTCTGACCTCGACTCCACGAAGCAGGCCTTCCAGACCTACACCGACCACAAGTCCCGCCAGCGCAAGCTGCTGGGCTGACCCCCTCTTTTCATCCCCTTCGACTACTCAAGGAAGAGTCCCATGACTGTCACAACCGAGACCACCACCATCAACCATTTCATCAACGGTGCCGAGACCGCCGGTGCGGGCACCCGCACCCAGCCGGTGTACAACCCGGCCACCGGCCAGGTGAGCGGTGAGCTGCGGCTGGCCAACCGGGCGGACCTGGACGCGACCGTTGCGGTGGCCCGCAAGGCCGCCGATACCTGGGGCGATATCTCGCTGGCCAAGCGCACGGCGGTGCTGTTCAAGTTCCGCGAACTGGTCGCCGCCCATGTGGATGACCTCGCGGCCCTGATCACCGCGGAGCACGGCAAAGTCCTCTCCGATGCGAAGGGCGAGATCGGCCGCGGCCTGGAAGTTATTGAGTTCGCCTGCGGGATCCCGACCCTGGTCAAGGGTGACTACTCGGACCAGGTCTCCACCGGCATCGACGTCTTCTCCTTCCGCGAACCCCTCGGTGTGGTTGCCGGGATCACCCCGTTCAACTTCCCCGTGATGGTGCCTTTGTGGATGGCACCGATGGCGATCGCTACCGGCAACGCGTTCATCCTCAAGCCCTCCGAACGGGACCCGTCGGCCTCGATGCTGCTGGCGAAGCTGTGGAAGCAGGCGGGCCTGCCTGACGGCGTGTTCCAGGTCCTGCACGGGGACAAGGAAACCGTTGACGGGCTGCTGACCCACCCCGACGTGGACGGCATCTCCTTCGTCGGCTCCACCCCGATCGCGCAGTACGTCCACGAAACCGCGACCAAACACGGCAAAAGGGTCCAGGCCCTGGGCGGGGCGAAGAACCATGCCATCGTGATGCCCGATGCGGACCTGGACAACGCCGCGGACCACTTGGCAGCTGCCGCGTTCGGCTCCGCCGGGGAACGCTGCATGGCGATCTCCGTCGCCGTCGCCGTCGGGGACGCCGCGGACCTGATCGTCAAAAAAGTCGAAGAGCGTGCCCTGGCCGTGAAGGTCAACAACGGCACCGCACCCGACGCCGAAATGGGCCCGGTCATCACCCCGGCGTCCAAGGAACGCATCATCAGAATCGTCACCGAAGCCGAAACGGCCGGCGCGGCCATGGTGGTGGACGGCCGCGACCTCATGGTCCCGGGCCATGAGGACGGCTTCTGGGTGGGCCCTACCGTGATCGACCACGTCAAGACCGGAATGACCGCGTACACCGAGGAAATCTTCGGACCCGTCCTCGTGGTGGTCCGCGTCGACACCCTTGAAGACGGCATCGCCCTGATCAACGCCAACCCGTACGGCAACGGCACCGCCATCTTCACCTCCTCCGGCGCGGCAGCCCGGAAGTTCCAGCGCTCCGTCACGGTCGGCATGATCGGCATCAACGTCCCCCTGCCCGTGCCCGTGGCCTACCACTCCTTCGGCGGCTGGAAGGCCTCCCTCTTCGGCGACAAGCACATCTACGGCCCCGAAGGCGTCTCCTTCTACACCCGCGGCAAGGTCATCACCTCCCGCTGGCCCGAACCCACCCACGCCTCGGGTGCCTCCTACAACTTCCCCTCCAACTGACCCCCGCCCCACTTACCACCATCGACTGCTCCGTAACGGCCGTCATGAGCGTCCAGAAGGGCCCTTGCGGAGCAATCGATGAGAAGGAATGGCAATGACTGAAAACAAGCTGATCATCGGCACCGCCCCTGACTCCTGGGGCGTCTGGTTCGCGGATGACCCCCAGCAGACCCCGTGGGAGCGGTTCCTCGATGAGGTGGCCGAATCCGGGTACAAGTGGATCGAACTGGGCCCGTACGGCTACCTGCCGAACGATCCCACCCGGCTGGCCGAGGAACTGAAGGCCCGCGACCTGCAGGTCACCGCCGGAACGGTGTTCACCGCGTTCCACCGCGGACTGGACCAGTGGGAGACCGCCTGGGAGCCTGCCCGCAAGGTTGCCGAGCTTACCGCAGCCATGGGCGGCGAGCACATTGTGGTCATCCCGGCCATGTGGCGCGATGACGTCACCGGCGAAGCCGTCGAAAGCGGCCAGCTGACGGAGAAGGCCTGGGACGACCTGTTCGCTGGCCATAACCGTTTGGGCAAGACCCTGCTGGAGGACTTTGGCCTGAAGCAGCAGTTCCACTCGCACGCCGATTCGCACGTCGGAGCGCAGAGGGACATCGAAACACTGCTGGCTGCCACGGACCCCACGTATCTGAACCTGTGCCTGGACACCGGGCACGCCGAATACTGCGGCGCCTCCAGCCTCGAGCTGATCAAGAACTATCCGGACCGCATCGGCTACCTGCACCTGAAGCAGATCAACCCGGAGATCCTGAAGAAGGTCAACGAGGAAAACATGACCTGGGCCGCGGCCAACCTGGCCGGAGTCATGACCGAGCCGCCGAACGGGCTGCCGGACCTGCGCGCCGTGATCGAAGCCGTAGAGGCACTGAACCGCCCCATCTTCGGAATTGTGGAGCAGGATATGTACCCGGTAGCGTTCGACGTTCCCATGCCGATTGCCAAGCGCACCCGCAACTTCTTGCTCTCCTGCGGTTCCCGCACAGCCGTCAACTGACGCCGCCCAGGCACACCAAACATAAGGAATGAACCATGACTGAAACCCTTCGCGTCGCCGTCATCGGCGCCGGCCGCATGGGCGCCGACCACATCCAGCGCCTCAACAGCCGCATTCACGGCGCTGAAGTTGCCGCCGTCGTCGACGTTGACCTGGCCCGCGCGCAGGCCGCCATTGAAGGCATCGCCGGCGCCGTTGCCCTGGCCGACGCCGAGGAAGCCCTCAACAACGGCGACGTCAACGCCGTCCTCATCGCCACGCCAGGCTTCCTGCACGAGGACATCCTCTACAAGGCCCTGGCGAAGGACATCCCTATCCTCTGTGAAAAGCCGCTCACCCCGGACGCCGAGAGCGCGTGGAAGATTGTCCAGGCCGAAACCGCGCTTGGCCACAAACGCATCCAGGTAGGCTTCATGCGCCGATTCGACGCGGAATACGCCGCTCTCGGCTCCGTGATCCGCGACGGCGAACTCGGAGAGCTGCTGATGCTCCACCACCAGCATCGCAACCCCACTACCCCGGCCGGCTTCACCAACGAGATGTTGATCAACGACTCGGTAGTCCACGAGTTCGACGCCATCCGTTACTTCACCGGCGAGGAAATCACCAGCGTCCAGGTCCGTCTCGGCAAGGCCACCAAAAACGCACCTTCGGGACAGCATGATCCGCAGCATGTCCTCCTGGAGACCGAATCAGGCGTCCTCGCCGACGTCGAAATCTATGTCAACGCCAAGTTCGGCTACGAAGTGGCCACCCAGGCCTCCTTCGAGGACGGCATCGTCAACATCGGCGGCGACGGCGGACCGTACGTCCGCACCGCAGGCCGCTGGGGCGGCAAGGTCACTCCCGGCTTCGAAGAGCGGTTCGGGGCCGCGTATGACGTCGAAATCCAGTCATGGGTGGACGCCGCCCGCCGCGGCGAAATCGGCGGTCCCACCGCTTGGGACGGGTACGCCACCGCAGCCTGCTGCGAGGCCGGCGTCGAGGCACAGAAGTCCGGCGAAAAGGTCAAGGTCCGGCTCAACACCAAGCCTGACCTGTACAACTAAACGCCCTCAACTGACCCACAACGGAGTGCCCACGTGAAAATTGCCCTTGACCCCACCCCGTACCATCACAGCCACAGCCTGCTGGAATTCCCGCGCGTGGCAGCTGATCTGGGCTACAAGTACCTGCAACTGACGCCGCATGCAGACATGATCCCCTTCTACAACCACCCCAAGGCCGACGACGAGCTCGTGGCACAGATGAACAAGGCCTGCAAGGACGCCGGCGTCGAAATCGCCTCGGTACTGCCGGTCCTGCGCTGGTCCGGACCGGACGAGGACGCCCGCGAAGCAGCCGTCCGTTACTGGAAGCGCGCCATCCAGATAACGGTGGACCTGGGCGTCAGCACCATGAACACCGAATTCAGCGGCCGCCCCGAAAAGGCCGAAGAATCCGAACGTGCCTTCTACCGCTCCATGGAGGAGCTGCTCCCGATCATCGAGCGCGAGGGGCTGAATGTCCTGATCGACCCGCACCCGGATGACTTTGTCGAAGACGGACTCGCCGCCATCCGTGTGATCCGCGGCGTCAACTCGCCCAACATCGGCATGGTCTACGTGGCCTCGCATTCCTTCCACATGGGCAACAAGCCCCTGGACATCATGCGGGCAGCCGGAGACAAGCTCCGGCTGGTCCACGTCTCGGACACGATGGACCACCATGCCTCCCACGGCCTGCGCTACATCACCAACCCGCCCGGCAACGCCGTCCGCGTGCACCAGCACCTGAAAATAGGCGACGGCGACGTCAACTGGGATGAGTTCTTCGGCGGACTCAAGGAAATCGGCTTCCTGGACAAGGACAACACCGTGATGGTGTCCAGCGTCTTCGCCGAGGACGAGAGCGCCGACGACGTGTCCCGCTATCAGCTGGAGACGATGCGCGAGTACGTCGAAAAGGCCAACTAGTGGCAGCTGGGATGGAAGAAAGCAAGGGAACCCTGACGAAATCCGCCGATGTCCAGGCCGTTGTCCCTGACGCTGGCGGGGCCACCGGACCGTCCAAACCGGCCAACCCGAAGAAGTTCATGCGGAAGGTGGCGCTTTTCTCCACCTTCGGCGGCTTGCTGTTTGGCTACGACACCGGCGTGATCAACGGCGCCCTGCCGTTTATGCAGCGGGACCTTGGGCTGACGCCCCTGACTGAAGGGCTCGTCACCTCCACGCTCCTGTTCGGTGCAGCCTTCGGTGCCATCAGCGCGGGCCGGCTCTCGGACCGTTTCGGCAGGCGCAGGACCATCATGGGGCTGGCGCTGATTTTCGTGGTGGCCACCATCGCGTGCACCCTTTCGCCAAGCACTGAACTGCTCATAGCTGCCCGGACCCTGCTGGGCCTGGCCGTGGGCGGCGCTTCCGTGATTGTGCCGGTGTACCTCGCCGAAATGTCGCCGGCGGCCCAACGCGGCCGCATCGTCACGCAAAACGAACTGATGATCGTCACAGGCCAGTTCCTGGCCTTCACCTTCAACGCCGTACTGGGCAACCTCTTCCCCGAAGAAACACACGTCTGGCGCTGGATGCTGGTGATCGCCACGCTCCCAGCCGTCATCCTGTGGTTCGGCATGCTGGTCCTGCCGGAGAGCCCGCGCTGGCTGGCGTCGGCCGGCCGCTTCGGGGCCGTCCTTGAGGTGCTCCGCTCCACCCGCGCCGCCGGCGACGTCTCATCGGAGTTCGACGAGGTGCGGCAGGCGGCCCGCGAGGATTACCAGGCAAAGATGGGCACGTTCAAGGACCTCACCGTTCCGTGGATCCGGAGGATCTTCGTTGTGGGCCTGGGCATGGCCATCATCAACCAGATCAGCGGCGTCAACGCCATCATGTACTACGGGACGTCCATCCTGTCCTCGTCCGGTTTTGGCGATCAGGGCGCCCTGATCGCCAACGTCCTGAACGGCGTGACGTCCGTGGTGGCTGTGGTCATCGGCATGTACCTGATGACGCGGGTGCCCCGCAAACCCATGCTGATCGTGGGACTGTGCGGCACGGCGACGTCCCTGACGGCCATCGCGGTCATCTCCATGGCGCTGCCGGAGAGCGCCCTGCGCGGATATCTGGTGCTGCTGTTTATGGTGACGTTCCTGGCTTCCATGCAGGGGTGCATCGGCACCGTGACGTGGCTGACCATGTCCGAGATCTTCCCCATGCACGTCCGCGGCATCGCCATGGGCATCTGCGTTTTTGTGCTCTGGATGATCAACTTCCTCATCGGTTTCTCCTTCCCGCAGATGGTCTCGTGGATCGGCGTGTCCGGGACGTTCCTCATTTTCGTGGCACTGCAGCTGTGCGCCATTGCCTGGGTCAAGCGCGTGGTTCCGGAAACCAAGGACAAATCCCTGGAGGAGCTGGAGCACCTGTTCAAGCAGCGCTTAGGCGTGCCTGCCTAGTGCACCGAAAAGGGGCAGCAAAAAACGCCCGACGCCGGCCGGCGTCGGGCGTTTCTGTCTCCAGCGGGGGCGAAGGGTCCTAGAGGGCGATGACGGCGTTCTCCTGCGCACTGCGGCGGGCCGCATCCAAGACCTCCAGCGTCCGGATGCCCTCCGTTGCGGGGACGGGCTCCGGCCCTTCGCCGCGGACTGCCCGGGCAAACTCGGCGTAAAAATCCGCGTAGTTGCCCTGCGCGGAGGGAACGGCTTCGCGGCGACCCCGAAGGGACAAGGTGCCCCAGTTTTCAGCCACATCGACTCCCCATGTGGCAGCATCCTCGGCGGGCCTGCGCCCGGCAAACAAGGCGTCCGCCTGGACGTCAGCACCGAAGGCCACGTAACTGCCCCTGCTGCCGTACGCCCGCAACTCCCGGGTGCTCGAATGGTTCAGTTTGCTGGCGGACACGGTGGAGACGGCACCCGATTTATGCGACAGGGTCAGGAAAAAGCCGCAGTCCGTCCGCTCGCCAAACCGGTCCGTCCAGTCCAGGGTTGCGTGCACGTGCGTGGCCGGTCCCAGCAGCCACAGCATCTGGTCAACCAGGTGGCTGCCGAGGTCCCGAAGCAGTCCACCGCTGGCGCCAAGCTCGAGGCTGCCCGCGTTGTCCTGGTCCATGGTGGAACGGACCCGCCAGAGCTCACCAAGTTCACCGCTTGCAAGGACGTTCGCCAGCGTCAGGATATCGGCGTCGCGGCGACGGTTGTGGTAAACGTTCAGGACAACGCCAGCGTTGTCCGCGGCCACGGCCAGTTCCCGCGCAGCCGCCGCATTTGGGGCGAAGGGCTTGTCCGCCACAACGTGCACGCCGGCCTTGATGGCTTCCAGGACGAGTTCCTGGCGGGTGTGCGGTGGCGTGGTGATGGTCACCGCATCCACCCCGGCGTCCAGCAGCTCAACGAGGCTTCCGTAGACGGGCAGTGCGGGGAAATCGTCTGCGACTTGGGCTCGTTTCGCGTCCGAACGCGCCACAACGCCAACGAGTTCCACGCCGTCGGCGGCTTCAATGAACGGAGCATGAAAGTACCTGCCGCCAACTCCGTATCCAACAATGCCAATGCGCATGCTTAAGTTCCTTATCTGTGGGAAAACCCCGCACGACAGGAAGCAGCAAGGAGGCGTCGCCCCCTTGCTGCTTCCATGGTGGTTGTTGGACTGTCAGGCCGTCAGGTTCATCGCCGCCGACAGCGCTACGTCCGCGTCCCGCAGGACCGTGGCTGCCACTTCGAGGCCCTCGATGCGGCCCAAGGAGGTGTCCTCGTGTTCGATGTTGACCAGCATGTCCGGGTCCACCTCGTGCAGCGCGCGCAGGAAATTCTGTCCAGAAAGCAGTGTCGTGCCCGCGGCCCAGGGCCACGAAGTCCCAGGCCGAGTTCTTGGGCCACTCGTTCGCCCATTCGTCGCCGCCGAGGTTGGTACGGTTTTCCTCGGGGGAGAGCCTGCGGAAGCTGTTGTCCAGGACCCCGTACAGTGCGGCGTTTTCCGTGTTGACCCTGACGTCCTTCGCGGCGGCCTGGAAGACCAGGGGACCGAGTTCACGGACCACGGCCACCGGGTCCATCTGCTGCCAGAACAGGTGGGAGGCATCGAGTTCGACGCCGACGTGGGTGGCACCAGTGAGGTCGATGAGCTTGTAGACATCGGCGGTGTTGAACACAATGTTCTGCGGGTGCAGCTCCAGGGCAACCTTGACGTCATGGTCGGCCGCGAGGCGGTCGGTTTCCTTCCAGAACTTCGCGGCTACGCCCCACTGGTAGTCCAGTACGTCCAGTGCCGCAGAGTTCCAGGCGTTGACTACCCAGTTGACGGTGGTGGCGCCGGGCTCGCCCCCGGGCAGGCCGGACATGGTGACCACGCGGTTCTGGCCGAGCCGGTGGGCCAGGCGGATGGAGCGGCGGATGTCCTCGGCGTGCTTCTCGCCGATCGCGCGGTTGGGGTGCAGCGGGTTGCCGTTGCAGTTCAGCCCGGCGATAGAGACGCCGGTGCCTTCGAAGACCGCGAGGTAGTCGTCCCGGGCGGCGTCGCTTTCCAGGATGTCATTGAAGGTGGGGACGTGGACGGCAGGGAGGAAGCCGCCGGTGTTGATTTCGATTCCGGTGAGGCCAAGGTCCGCAATGACCTTCAGTGCCTCGGGAAGCGGCCGGTCGTGCAGGATCGCGTTGTAGACGCCTAGTTTCATAGCGAGATCTTCTTTCCGTTGTTGAGCGCGGATTCGGCGACTGCGCCGAGCAGCTCCATATTGCGGACACCTTCGTCGAAGGTGGCGCAGCGGGGCAGTGAGTCCGCTTCACTAATGCCGGCAACTTCCTCGAGGAATGCCCGGGCCTGGTAGCCGAAGGCATCGTTCTGGCCGAAGCCGACCTCGGGCGCGTCCATGGCAAGGCCGCCGGCGATGTAGGGGTGGCCCGGGCCGAGGATGACCTGGCGGTAGCCGTTCTCATTGCCTGAGCCGTCGTTGAGGAACAGCTGGATCTCGGCGGGGCGGCGCTGGTCGAACTTGGCCGCACCGTTTTCGCAGAACACCTCGAACTGCAGGCTGTTGGCGTGCCCGGCAGCGACGCGGGAGACTTCGAAGCTGCCGGCGCCGTTTTCAAACTCTGCGTTGAACGCTGCGTAGTCGTCGTTCTCGACGGCTTCGAAGGTGTCGCTTACGGCAACATGGTCGTGGCCCATCACGGCGGCGAGCGGCAGCGGGCGCTTCCCGATGACTGTGCTCAGCTGCCCGCCGGAAACGGATTTGATGTCCCCGCACAGGAACTCGGATATGTACGTCAGGTGGCTTCCGACGTCGGCGAGGGCACCGGAGCCGGGGCCGCCCTTGTAGCGCCAGCTCATGGGTGCGGCGGGGCTGAAGCCGTAATCGGTCCAGTAGCGGCCGCTGAAGTGCAGCACATTGCCGAGGACGCCGTTGCGGATGAGGTCACGGATGTACGCGATGCCGGGGGTGCGGCGGAAGGTGAAGCCGATCCGGGCGATGCTGCCGGCGTTCCGGGCTGCCTCCGCCATGGCCCGGGCGTCCGCAAGGGAGTCGCTCAGCGGCTTTTCGCAGAGCACGTGCTTGCCGGCGGCGAGCAGGCCTTCCACCACTTCGCGGTGGAGGGAGTTGGCGATGACGACGCTGACGACGTCGATGTCGTCGGCTTCGGCAATTGCCTGCCAGGACGTGTCGTTGCGCTCATACCCAAAGCGGCGGGCGGCCAACGAGCCGAACTCGGCATTGACGTCGCCAATGGAGACCAGGCGTACCGGCGGAAGCACGGGGCTGTAGAGGGCGGATGCCGTGCGGTACGCGGCAGCGTGGGCCTTGCCGGCCATGCCTGCACCGATGACGGCGACGCCTAGGCTTTCAGCCATTGATTTCTCCTTTGAAATTTCAGCCGCGGCGGGTCCTCAGCGGCATTTTGGAGCGCTACAATTTGAACGCTGGATCCGAGCGTAACCATGTATGTATGTCCTGTCAATTATCCCGGGATATCCTCTAATCCGGACCCGAAAGGCATTTCCAATGACTGCTCACCGCCCCGAGACGCGACGCCCCACGATCTATGACGTCGCCAAGCAGGCTGGCGTTTCGCCGTCCCTGGTTTCCCTGGTGCTGCAGAATCCGGTGCGGGTAAGCGACAAGCGCCGTGAAGCGGTCCAGGCGGCCATTCAGGAGCTTGGTTACCGCCCCAGCCGGGCCGCCACGACGCTCGCCAGCAGCCGGACTAAGAGCATCGGCCTGGTCATTGACGACTACCGGAACCTCTGGTTCGTCGACCTGCTCCGGGGGATGGAGTCGGCGCTTACCGACCATGGCTACCATGTGATGCTGGCCGATTCCCGGCCCGGCGAGAACCGTATCAAGGAGGCCGTGGACGGACTGCTTGCCATGCATGTTGACGGGCTGGTGATCGCGGCGGAACCCAGCGCGTCCATGCTGGCCGGCATGGGGGTGCCCTCCGTGGTGGCCGGATGGCGCGACGGCGTGCCGTCGGGCGCTGACCTCATCACGAACGACGACGACGGCGGCGGCGCCATGGCCGCGGACCACCTCCTGGGGCTTGGGCACAGGCGGATCGGCCACCTCACCGGCTCAGGCGGCGCTGCCGCCCATCGGCTGGCAGGCTTCCGGGAACGGCTGCGGGGGTCCGGCTCCGAACCGCTCATCGTGGGGGAGGCTGGTGGCACGTCCGAGGAGGACGGGTACGCCTCGGCCTCCTGGCTGCTGGACCACCATCCGGACACCACAGCCATCTTCGCTGCCAACGACACGATGGCGCTGGGTGCCTTCGGTGCCGTCAAGGCGCGCGGTCTTGCGGTTCCAGCGGACATTTCCGTGATCGGATACGACAACTCCACCTTGGCGAAGTCGCGCTACCTCCAGCTGACGTCCGTGGACAACCGAAGCGACCTGGTGGGGGTGGATGTTGCCCACGCGCTGCTGGCCCGTATCCGGGACGCGTCGGCTGGCCCGCAGCGCAAGCTGATCGAGCCCGCCTTGGTGGTCCGGAGTACCACCGCGCCGCCTCGATCACGGGGTAACAAGGGTCGCTCTACGTCAAAACATCCTAATGTCAGGACAAACTATTGACATTCGTGAGTTGGATCACCATGATCGAGGTAGACAGTGCTCCGGCGGCTGCAGAGAGGCAGCCCGGGGACTGAGAGATCAAAGGAGATTTAGGTGGCTAATTTTTCTTGGCGCAAGGCTGCTCTGGTGGCGGCAGTAGTACCGATGATGGCTTTGAGCGCGTGCTCGAGCACCGGCGGGAGGGCGCCCGAAGCTGCGAACGGCGGTGGCGGCGGCCAGGTCGCCACAACCGAGCGCATGAAGATTGCGTTGATCGCCCACGCCCCTGCCGGTGACACCTTCTGGGACACGGTTCGGAAGGGAGCCGAGGAGGCGGCCGCGAAGGACAACGTTGAACTGCTCTACACCTCCGATCCTGAGGCCGGCCGGCAGGCGCAGCTGATCGAGCAGGCCATCGACCAGAAGGTGGACGGCATTGCGGTAACCCTGGCCACGCCGGACGCCTTGAAGGAGGCGTTGAAGAAGGCCGCCGATGCAGGCATTCCGATTGTCAGCTTCAACGCCGGCGAAGCAGCCTCTGCGCAGCTGGGAGCGTTCACCCACTTCGGCTCCAACGAGCAGCTCGCGGGCCAGGCGGTGGGTTCACGGCTGGCAGAGGGTGGCTACAAGCACCCGGTGTGCGTCATTCAGGCGCAGGGGCACGTGGGCCTCGAGGCGCGGTGTGCCGGCGTGAAGGCCAAGGTACCCGGCACGGAAATCCTGTACGTAAACGGAGCGGACATGACGTCAGTCGAATCGACGGCCACCGCGAAGCTTCAGGCATCCAAGGACGCTGATGTCATCATCGGCCTGGGTGCGCCCATTACCCTGACGCTCCTAAAGTCAGTGGCCACCGCCGGTAGTTCTGCCAAGGTTGCCAGCTTTGACCTGAACAAGGAACTTGCCCAAAAAGTATCCGACGGCAGTGTGTTGTTCACGGTGGACCAGCAGCCGTGGCTGCAGGGCTACGGTGCAGTGGATGCGCTGTGGCAGAACAAGCGGGGTGGATTCAGGCTCGGCGGCGGACAGTCGGTCCTGACCGGCCCGGCAATCGTCGACCAGTCCAACGCCGCTGATGTCCTGAAGTTCGCCGAACAGGGTATCCGCTAACAGCCCGCTGGCCGGGCCGGTGAAGGCCGGCCCGGCAGCAAGGAGACTTAATATGACCATCACCCAGACAAAGACAGCCACAAAGTCGGCAGTGTCCGACGAGCGTGTGGCCAAGCGCAGCCCGTTCCAGAAGCTTCTCGGCCGGCCCGAGGTCGGCGCCCTCGTGGGCGCGATCGTCCTCTTCATCTTCTTCGCGTTGGTGTCCTCAACGTTTACCCAGCCCAACGCGCTGGCGACCATCCTCTATGGCAGTTCCACGATCGGAATCATGGCGGTGGGGGTGTCCCTGCTGATGATCGGCGGGGAATTCGACCTGTCCACCGGTGTTGCCGTGATCTCCTCGGCCCTGACCGCTTCGATGTTCAGCTGGTACTTCAGCACGAACGTCTGGGTCGGTGTCGGCCTTGCCCTGGTCGTATCGGTGGGCATCGGCTTCATCAACGGCTGGATCCTGATGAAGACCAAACTGCCCAGCTTCATCGTCACCCTCGCGACGTTCCTGATGCTGACCGGCCTGAACCTGGGCCTGACCCGGCTGATCGGCGGGTCCGTGTCCTCACCCTCGATCTCCAACATGGACGGCTTCGACTCCGCCCGTGCGGTGTTCGCCTCCTCGGTCACGATCGCCGGTGTTGAAGTCAAGAACACGGTGTTCATCTGGATCGCGCTCGTCGCAGTGGCCACCTGGGTGCTCATGCGGACCCGGGTGGGGAACTGGATCTTCGCCGTCGGCGGGGACGAGAACGCAGCCCGCGCCGTGGGCGTCCCGGTCAAAGCCACCAAGATCGGCCTGTTTATGGGTGTAGGGTTCTGCGGCTGGGTGCTGGGCATGCACAACCTCTTCGCCTTCGACACCGTGCAGTCCGGTGAGGGCGTCGGTAACGAGTTCCTCTACATCATTGCCGCGGTGATCGGCGGGTGCCTCCTGACCGGCGGGTACGGCTCTGCCGTGGGCGGCGCGATCGGCGCGTTCATCTTCGGCATGGCCAACAAGGGCATCGTCTACGCGCAGTGGAACCCGGACTGGTTCAAGTTCTTCCTTGGCCTGATGCTGCTGCTGGCAACCATCGTCAACCTCATCGTCAAACGCCGCGCGGAACTCAAGTAAAGGGGTCAGGGAACATGAACGCCAACCAGATCGACCAGCAAACGCTGCTGCAAAACGAAAAAGACCCCCTCACCCACACCCCCGTGCACCTGCTCTCCCTGGACGGGGTGGGCAAGCACTACGGCAACATTATTGCCCTGTCTGATGTGACCATGGCCGTGGACAACGGCCGCGTCACCTGCGTGCTCGGTGATAACGGCGCCGGCAAGTCGACGCTGATCAAAATCATCGCAGGGCTGCACCAGCACGACGCCGGGGTGCTGAACATCATGGGCGAGGAACGCAAATTCAGCTCCCCCCGGGACGCCCTCGACGCCGGGATCGCCACCGTCTACCAGGACCTCGCCGTCGTGCCACTGATGCCGATCTGGCGGAACTTCTTCCTCGGCTCCGAACTGACCTCCGGGTTCGGCCCGTTCAAGAGCATGGACGTCGAGAAGATGAAAGCCATCACGCTCAAGGAACTCGCCGAGATGGGCATCGACCTGCGCGACGTCGAACAGCCCATCGGCCAGCTCTCCGGCGGCGAACGCCAGTGCGTCGCGATCGCCCGGGCCGTGTACTTCGGCGCCAAGGTCCTGATTTTGGACGAACCAACCGCCGCTCTCGGTGTGAAGCAGTCAGGCGTGGTCCTGCGCTACATCCTGCAGGCCCGCGACCGCGGCCTCGGCGTCATCTTCATCACCCACAACCCCCACCACGCTTTCCCCGTCGGGGACCGGTTCCTGCTGCTCAAACGCGGCAAGTCCATCGGCTACTACGACAAAAAAGACATCACCCTCGACGAACTCACCGCCCAAATGGCCGGCGGCGCCGAACTCGCCGAACTCGCCCACGAACTCGAACAACTCGGCGGACACGGCGACATCGTCAAAGAAGTACAAGCCGAAGTCGCCGGAGTTTCAGACACTGCCCAGGCCGGCGGCCCAAAACACGCCTAGCGGCAGCACCAGGCGGGGTGCTCCGGGATCACTCCGGAGACCCCGCCATGCCTGTCCGCACCGTCCGGGGAAATCACGCCCGCACACGAAACGTCCACGAAGGGAACACCATGCCGATCCGGGTAGGCGTCGTCGGCGCCGGAATTATGGGCGCCGACCACATCAGGAACCTTTCCACCACCATTGGCGGCGCCGAAGTTACCTTTGTGGCCGATCTCGACGCTGAACGCGCCGCCGCGGCAGCACCGCCGTCGGCACGCATCACCACTGATCCATCGGAGCTGATCAACTCCAGCGAGGTGGACGCCGTCGTGGTGGCCTCACACGATTCCACGCACGCCGGACTGGTCCTGGAGTGCTTCGAGGCGATGACGCCGGTCCTGTGCGAAAAGCCCCTGGCACCCACGGTTTTGGAAAGCCTGGAGGTGGTAGCCGCCGACACCGACATGCTGGCGGCAACCGGTGCGTCCCTACTCTCGCTGGGTTTTATGCGGCGCTTCGACCCGGGCTACGTTGCACTGCGGCAGGCCGTGCAGGACCGGGTGCAGGGCGAGCCGCTGATTGTCCACTGCATCAGCCGTAATGCCTCCGCAGCTCCCGGTACCACCTCCGAATCGGCCATCACGAATTCGGCCATCCACGAGCTGGACATCATTCCTTGGCTGCTGGACTCTCCCATCACGGAAGTTTCGTGGCAGGCCGGAAAAAGTACGCGGAATGCCCTGGCCGGACTGCGGGATCCCGCCTTCATGACGCTCCGTGCCGCCGATGGAACCCTCACAACCCTGGAGCTGTACCTGAATGCGCAGTACGGCTACACCACCCGCTGCGAGGTCGTTTCGGAGCACGGCACCACCGCACTGCAGGAATCGGCGCTGCTGGGAATTGAGCAGCAGGGAAGCCGGCAGGAGCAGATTCCCGCGGACTGGCGCCCCAGATTCGCCGATGCATACCGGCTGCAGCTGCAGGCCTGGATTTCCGCGCTCATGCAAGGAGAGAAGCCCACCCTCGCCGGCGCGCAGGACGGGCTCAACGCCTCGCTCGTTGCCCAAGCAATGATCCAGTCGCTGCACAGCGACGGTGCATCCACGAAAGTGAGCTACGCATGACGGCGACAACCCTCCCGCAGTCCCGCGTGCCCGCATCCCGGGATGCCCCCGTGCTGCGGTGGGGCATCATGGGCCCGGGCTGGATTGCCGAACGGTTCACCGAATCCATCCAGGCGCACACCGGGCAGGTGATCGCCGCCGTCGGGTCCCGTTCGCTGAGCCGCTCCAAGGCCTTCGCGGAAGCATATGACGTGGCTGCGGCCTACGGCAGCTATGAGGAATTGGCCGCCGCCCCGGACATTGACATCGTCTATGTCTGCACGCCGCACACCGGCCACCACGCAGCTGCTGCGTTCGCTATCGACGCCGGCAAGCACGTCCTGATCGAAAAGCCGATCGGACTCAACGCAGGCCAGGCACGGGACATCGCCCGCCGGGCGGAGGAAGCCGGAGTATTCGCCGCCGAGGCGATGTGGACCTTTTTCCTGCCGAAGTTCGATGTGATCCGGCAGATCCTCCACGCCGGGACACTGGGCACCATCACCACGGTCGTCGCGGAGTATGGCGAGCACTTCGACCGCACGCACCGCATTTTCAACCCGGAACTGGCCGGCGGCCCGCTTCTTGACCTGGGCACCTACCCGCTGGCGCTTGTCACCGAGATACTGGGCAGTCCAGAGCGGCTGTTCGCCGTCGGGCAACCACATGAATCCGGGGTGAACGCCCAACTGTCCGCTGTTATGCAGTTCGACGGCGGCGCCCAGGCAGTGGTGAACACGCACGTCCACAACTTCACGCCCACGGCCGCCTCGGTGGTCGGTTCCAAGGCCACCCTGACCATCGAGGGCCCGTTCAATATGCCCGGCGGTTTCGAGGTCCGGTTCCCTGACGGAACACTCCTCCGTCATGACGAACCGGCCGGCGGCCACTTCGAAGGCCTGCACTACGAGGCGGCTGCGGTGGCGCGGGCCATAGCCGCCGGCAGCACGCAAGCCAGACAACGGACGCTCGCAGCCTCTGTCCGCACCCTGGACGTGGCCGACGAAATCCGCCGACCAGCTGCGTGTGGTGTTCCCCGGCGAAGCCGGCGCTGCGGCGTGACCACCCTCCGGCGACACCCCAAACACTGATCCACCTCCACGTTTACCAGCGAAAGGACCAGCCCATGGCCTACCTCACCCACAGTCCCGCTCCAGCCCAGGAACCCGTTCGGATCGGACTCATCGGCTCCGGCTGGATGGGGGCGTTCCACGCCGACAGCATCGCACACCGCGTCCCGGGCGCCGTCCTGGCGGCCATCGCCGACCCCAACCTGGACTCCGCGCAGGCCCTCGCCCACGAACTCGGCACCACCAATGTGACGGCCAGCGCAGACGACATCCTGGCGGATCCGGAGATCGATGCTGTGGTGATCGCCAGCCCGGCACGCTTTCACTCATCACTGATTGCCCAGGCCGCCGCCGCCGGAAAGCACGTCTTCTGCGAGAAGCCGGCCGGCCAGGGGCTCGACGAACTCGACGCCTCACTCGCCGCCGTTGAGGAAGCCGGCGTGCATTTCCAGGTTGGCTTCAACCGGCGCTACGCGGACGACTTCCAAGCCGCGAAAAAGGACCTTGCGGCGGGCATCGCCGGAACACCGCAGCTGCTCCGCTCACTGACCCGCGATCCCGGGAACGGAAGCATCCCGAACGCCGCCCGGGTCCCGGCCTGGACCATCTTCCTGGAGACCCTCATCCACGACTTCGACACCCTCAACTGGTTCAATGAGGGGGCCGAGCCGGTGGAGGTCTACGCCGTGGCGGACGCCCTCGTGGAGCCCACCCTGCGCGCGGAAGGGTTCCTGGACACCGCGGTGGTGACCATACGTTACAGCAACGGCGCGGTGGCCGTGGCCGAGGCAAACTTCAGCGCACTGTACGGGTACGACATCCGCGGCGAAGTCTTCGGCTCCAAGGGCATGGTCCAGGCCGGCCGCACCACCGAAACGGCAGCCCGGCGCTACACGGCGGACGGGCTCTCCGCCGACACTCCGCGGCTCAACGTTGAACTGTTCCGGCAGGCCTATACGGACGAGCTGACTGATTTTGCCGGTGCGGTGCGTGCACGGCGGGACGGCGTGCCGCCGTCGTCGTCCGGATTCACCCTCACGCCCGGCGCCGCGGACGCCCGCCGTGCGCTGGCCATGGCCTTGGCGTGCATCGAGTCGGTCAAGCGCGGCGCCCCGGTGGCGGTCAATGAGACGGCAGGCGTCTGATGCGCCTGGCGGTCTGCGCGGAAATGGTCTTCACGGACCTTCCCTTTGTGGAACGGGTGCAACGGATCCATGAGTCCGGCTTCGACGTCGAACTGTGGGATTCGCGGACCAAGGACATTGCTGCGCTCAAGGCAACGGGTGCGGTGTTTTCCTCCATGACGGGCTACACCGCGGGCAGCCTGGTGGACCCCGGCTCCGCCGATGACGTGGTGCGGACCGCGGAAGCATTGATCCCCACCGCTCTGGAACTCGGCATCAGCCGGATGGTGGTGCACCCGGCGGAACTCATCGACGGCCACGCCGCGCGTCCCGTATTCCGTTCCACCGGCAGCATGTGGAGCACCGGCGCACGGACGCTGGAGCGCCTCGGCAGACTGGGCGAAAAACACGGCCTGACATTCTGCCTGGAGAACCTCAATACCGTCCTTGACCACCCCGGCATCCCGCTGGCGCGCGCAAAGGACACGCTGGCACTCGTTGAAGCCGCCGGGCACCCCCACGCCAAGCTGATGCTGGACCTTTACCACGCCCAACTGGGGGAAGGTAACCTCATTGAGCTGGTGCGGACAGCCCTGCCGTACGTCGGCGAGATCCAGGTGGCCGACGTCCCTGGACGCTGCGAACCCGGGACCGGGGAAATCAACTACGCGGCAGTCGCCGGGGCACTTGCCGAGGCTGGCTACGAGGGCACCGTGGGCATGGAAGCCTGGGCAAAGGATGACAGCGACGCGGCACTGGACGCCTTCCGGGGCGCCTTCAACGATTATGCGGCGGAAAAGCGATGAAAGATGTAATTTTGGGGTCTGGTGGGTGTTGGCCGGATCGGTGTGATGCACGCGAACAACATCGCCACACTGAATGGGGCGCTCAATCCGGAAGGCATCAACGTCCGGCTGCGGCTGACTGACGTGGCCCAAGACCACGCCAGGACCGTCGCGGCCGGCCTCGGGGCCGAATTCCTTCCGACGGTGGAGGCGCTGCTGGCCTCTGGGCTGGACGGCCTGGTGGTTGCCACCGGGACGGGCACCCACCCTGAGCTGATCAAGGCCGGCGTGGACGCTGGCATCCCGGTCTTCTGCGAAAAGCCGGTGGCCATGGACGTGGCGGATGCGCTTCCGGTGCTGGAGTACATCCGGGACCGGCAAGGTGTGGTCCAGATTGGCCACCAGCGCCGCTTTGATGCCGGCTACCTTGAGGCGCGGCGCGCCTACGAGGCGGGCGAGCTGGGCTGGATCCATTCACTGCGGGCAGTCACCTGCGACATGGCGCCGCCTCCCGTGGAATTCCTGGCCAGCTCAGGAGGCCTGTTCCGGGACTGCTCCGTCCATGACTTTGACATCCTCCGCTGGCTGACCGGCCGGGAGATCGTTGAGGTCTATGCGAAGGGTTCCAACAACGGTGACCCGGCCATCGCCGCGGTGGGGGACGTGGACACCGCGCTCGCGCTGGTGACGTTCGACGACGGCACGGTCGGCACGGTCTCGGCCACCCGATACAACGGGGCTGGCCATGACGTCCGCCTGGAGATCCAGGGGTCCCGGCGGTCGCTGCTGGTAGGGCTGGATGACAAAGCCGCGCTGGCCTCGGCTGAACCCGGCATTGGATTCCCTGCAGGGGAGCCGCACCGGACTTTCGCCGAGAGGTTCGACGCTGCGTACCGTGACGAAATGGCGGCCTTTGTGGAACTGATCCTGGGCAGGCGGGACAACCCCTGCACACCCGAGGACGCGGTGGCAGCTTCGCGGGTGGCGGATGCTGCCCAGGAGTCGCTTGCCACAGGGGTTGCCGTGAAGGTGGCCGTCAGCGTCGCCAGGTGAGCGATTTGCTGCGACGGAAAATGCCCCTCCGGAATTCCGGAGGGGCATTTTCTTGTCGCTAGGCTGTGAACGGCAGCCGAGGATCGACGTCCAGGCCGTCCCAGCTTTGCCGAACCCAGCCGTGGTGCGGGTCGTCGCTGATGAGCCATTGACGGACGGGGCCCGGTCCAGCCATCACGTTCAGGTAGTACAGGTCGTAGCCCGGTGCGGCCATGGCTGGCCCGTGCCAGCCGTAGGGGACCAGGACAACGTCGCCCGTGCGGACCTCCGCCGCGACGTTGATGGGGCGCTCGTCCGAGGCATAAACCCGCTGGTAGCCGATGGCGTCAGCGTCGGCCGGAGCTGCGGAACCCTCGGCCACCTGCGTCTCGAAATAGTAGATCTCTTCGAGGTTCGTCTCGCCGTCCTTTTCCTCATCGTGCTTGTGAGGAGGGTAGGACGACCAGTTCCCTGCGGGGGTGAGCACTTCGCAGACGATAAAACGGTCGGCCTCGAGGGCCGCGGGCGTGCCGAAATTGTGAACCTGCCGGGAGCAGTTGCCGGCTCCGCGCAACTCCACGGGGGTCTCGGCACCGGTAACCAGGCGGGTGGGGTAGGAGGCGTTGGCCGGGGCGGTGGCAACCGCGAACCTGCCGCCGTCCTCGGAACTGACGGTGACGGCACGGCCAGTCCCCGAATACAGGACATCGCTGGGGCCGTGGAACACGGAAGCGCGCCCCTTCAGCACATAGTCTTCGCCGTCGACTGTGACAGTGAAGGAACCGTTGAGCGGAACTACTATTCGTTCTTCACCCGCCGCCGGCAGCCCGATGGCGGCCCCGGCCGCGAGGGTGGCGACTTTCACGCCCGTATGGGCCCAGCCATCCACTGCCAGGGATGAATCGGAGGTTCCGAGCGAGACGTCCCAACCACCGTCGGCGGCACTGCCCAGGGGGTAGACCCAGTTAGTCATAGATATGTAGTCCTTGCACTAGCGCTGTACGAGTGTCATTTCAAAGCTGTACGAATCCGCACGGTACACATGGTGTCCGGTTTCCACGTTGCGGCCTGTATCGTCCACGGCGGTCCGCTCCATGGTGACTAAGGCCGAGCCTGGCACCGTGTCGAGTTGCGTGGCCTGGTACTCGTTGGCTACTACGGCGCCGATCCGTTGGGTGGCGAGCCGGAAATTCACTCCGCCGTTGCGCAGTACGGAGTACAGGCCTTGGCTGCCCAAGAGTTCCTCGGTGAGGGGCGTGATGTCATCGCGGACCCAGTTTTCCATCAGCGCCAGCGGTTTCCCGCCCACTTTCCTCAACCGGGTGAAGTGGTACACCATGGCGCCCGGCGGAAGGTGGAGCGCCTCGCGCGTCGGGTCGTCGGCCTCGTCGTGGCTAAACGTGAGAACGTCTGTGGTGGGCTTGGCGGCGTTGTTGCTGAGGTCGTCAAAGAGGCTGGAAAGCTCCAGCGGGCGCCGGACCTGGCTGGACACGACCTGTGTCCCCACGCCCCGCTTGCGCACCAGCAGGCCGGAGCGCACCAGTTCATCCATGGCCTTGCGCATGGTGGGCCGCGACAGGTTCAACTGTGCGGCGAGGTCAATCTCGTTGTCCAGCCGGCTGCCGGGAGGGAGCACTCCGGTGTGGATGGCTGCTTCGATGCCTTGCACCACCTGATGGTAAAGGGGCACCGGCGAAGAGCGGTCGATGCTGAGGTTTAGTTGATTCGCCATGAAGCGCTCCCTTGTGGCCGCGTCGTCCGGTCTGCCCGGAGCCGCGAATGTCAGCCTATGTTCGCTTGATAGGACATACTACCTTGTTGACGATAATAGCAGGCACTTTTGGGCCCGCCAAGGACTCCGCAGGGGAGCTCATGTGGGAGCGTCCTACTAGGCTGGGCGGATGAGCAACCGATTTCTGACGCGTTAGCCTTACGTATGAATCTATCCGGCAACCTTGGCCCCAGCCCCCGCAGCCTTGAGGTGGATGACCTCGCTATTTTTGACCGCCTGGTCAGCGGACGCGGCGCGGAGCTCGACGGCTGGCACGCCCAGTCGCTTGACCTTCGCGGGCGGGCCGCTGCCATGGAGCAGGTGAACGTTGAAGGCGCCATCTTCCTTGGCTGCACCTTTGACGACGGGATGGAGGACACCCTCCGGCGCCGGGGCGCCTTGATTTTCCCGCGCCTCGACGCAGTTCCCTTCAACCCCTACCGGGCCGGTTTGTATTCGCCCGCCGAGCTTTACACCGGCCTCGCGGATGCCCCGTATGAAGAACTGCCCGACGCGCAGATCTACCAGTGGAGCATCCAGCCGGGCCAGCGGCACCGGTTGGACGCCACCCTCGCGTCAGCTCTGCACGACCACGCAATCGGCGATGCGCTGGAAGAAGCAATCCATTCCGGGCCCTTCTCCAACCGGTCCGTAGTCGGCGTCATGGGCGGGCATGCGGCCCAGCGGGGGAGCGCCGACTATTCCCAGGCAGCACAGTTGGGCAGGCTGCTTGCCCGGGACGGGCACGTGGTGGCAACGGGCGGGGGACCGGGAGCCATGGAGGCAGCCAACCTGGGGGCCTACCTGAGCCAAGCGGACGACGGCGGGCTGCAGGCTGCGCTGGCAGGGCTTGGCGCCGTCCCGGGGTTTCGTCCCTCGGTGTCTGCGTGGGCGCGCGCGGCGGCCGCCGTCGTCGAGCGCTACCCGGATGGAACGCCGTCGTTGGGCATCCCCACCTGGTTCTACGGCCATGAGCCACCCAATTACTTCGCCACGCACATTGCCAAATACTTCGCCAATGCCATCCGCGAAGCCATCCTGCTCGAGCTCTGCCAAGGGGGCATCATCTTCCTCCCGGGAGCCGCAGGAACTGTGCAGGAGATCTTCCAGGATGCCTGTGAGAACTACTATGGCGCACGCGAGAAAATCACGCCCATGGTGCTGGTGGGCAGGCACCACTGGGAGCACCAGTATCCCGCGTGGCCAATGCTCCGAAGCCTGGCCGCGGGCAGGCCCATGGCGGACCGGATTTTTCTGGTGGATACGGTTGACGAGGCGGCAGAAGTACTGCAGGGCTAGCCAGGATGGCGGGCCGCGGAAGGGCAGCTCAGAGGTCCTTGCGGCATTGCGCCTTGCCCAACTCATAGAGGCCGTTGAGGTCCCCTGTGGACAGCCCCTCGGAAGTGCCGATCTCCGGGTACATCAGTTGGGTGGGGTCCTCCACATGGTCCAGTCCCATCACATGGCTGAGTTCGTGCAGGATCACGGCAGTGGCGTAGAGGTGGCCGTCGGGGTTCAGCAGTTCATCGGCTATTTGCGGTGCGTCGAGGTCAAGTCCGCCGGTAACGAAGGTCTTGGGGCCTTCGTTGTAGCCGTAGTGGGTGCTGCCGCCGGTGCCGATCACTTTCCCTTTCAGCTGCGGCGCGACCTCCGGGGTTGTCCACGCGATGAGGAGCGGCGCCCAGCGCTCGCCGTAGGCATCGGGCTGGTAAGGCGGCCGCTGGGGTGACGGCAGTTCGGTGGTGGTGCCGTCGTAGACGAACGTTATGCCGGTGGCAGCGGAAATAGTAGAGATGGCGTCAGGAATCAGGTACTCCGAGCCGGCGGGCGCCAGGTCGCCGTTGATGACGTAGTGCAGCGGCCGGCATGGGGAGTAACCAACCGGGCTGCCGTCGCCGTTGACCGCCAGGAACCGGTAGGAATCACTGCCCACGGCTGGTGGCACGGGCTCGCGCAAGGGGGCCGCCTCTTCCTCGACTCCCGCCGGCGGGGCTCCTGTCCGTGCCTCCGCCGCGGGCTGCCCTCCGGGGTTCCCGGCGGTTCCAGCTTGGGGCTCGCCGCCGCCGCCGCCCTCTTGCCCGCCGACGCCGGGGCCGAGGCGGACATCGAGGAAATCCTTGATCCGGGGATCGTCCAGCACCAGCGCAGCCCCCAGCAATGCTGCGGAGAACAGGGCACCTGTGAGTACAAATCGAAGGGCCCTGCCGCTGCTTCCAGTGCGTGCCCGCCTTCCGGCCTGGCGCGGCGGCTGCCCGTCCACTACTGCACCCCCAATATCCGGTCCCGCTCATTTGCTGCTGCCGACGGACCTATTGCTAGTGAACCTTACTGCCAGTGAGCTTTACTGCTAGTGGATGACGGTGCCGAAGACCAACCCGAGCAGGTAGGTGACCCCTGCGGCGCCCAGCCCGATGGCGAGCTGGCGCAGGCCCCGGGTAAGCGGTGACGTTCCGGAGAGCAGGCCCACGATGCCGCCGGTGACCAGGAGGGCAAGGCCCACGAGAACACCTGCCACCACCAGGGCTGCTACGCCGGTCATGCCGAACAGGAACGGCAGGATGGGGACAATGGCCCCTGAGGCGAAGAAGCAGAAGCTGGACAGGGCCGCGCCCCACGCCGTGCCCACTGCCTCGTGCTGGTCCTCGGCCTCGGGAAGCTCCGGCTGCAGGGAAAGGCTGGGGTCGCAGTCGCAGGACAGGAGGCCCATGCGTTCGGCAACGCGGTGCTGCGCTGCCTCCTGGGACATACCCCTGGCCAGATAGACGAGCAGCAGTTCGTTGTGCTCGATGTCCAGTTTGGGGGCTGCTGCCAAAGTCACCTGGGTGGGGCGGGTGGCCGCGAGGAGTTCGCGCTGGGAGCGGACCGAAATGAATTCTCCGGCTCCCATGGACATGGCACCTGCCAGCAGGCCGGCAATGCCGCTGAGCAGCACCACACTGCTGGCCACGCCGGACGCCGCCATGCCCATCACCAGGGAAAGGTTGCTGACCAGGCCGTCGTTGGCGCCGAAAACGGCGGCGCGGAAGGTTCCCGCCAGGCGGTTGCGCCCCCGAGTGGCCAGTCCGCGAACCACTTCTTCGTGGATCTGCTCGTCGGCAGCCATCGCGTCCGTGGCGTTGGGGTCCTTGGCGTAGGGGGAGCGGCCTTCTGCCCTCTGGGCAAGGGCCAGCACGAAGACCGAGCCAAAGTGCCGCGCCAGGAACCCCAGCAGCTGGCTTCGCATCGACGCCGGGCGGGGCTTGCCGGCGTTTTCCCCGAGGAGGCCCAGCCAGTGTGCCTCGTGCCGTCCCTCTGCTTCGGCAAGGGCCAGGAGGATCTCGCGTTCTTCACCCTGCCGGTTCTGCGCCAGGTCCCGGTAGACAGCTGCCTCGGCACGCTCGTCTGCGAGGTACTGGCGCCAGCGGCGGATGTCCGCGGAGGTGGGCTGGGGTACCAGCCGGCGGTCGGATGCGGCCCCGGACGAGCCGGTGGCGGCGGGGCCCGAATCTGAGGGAAACGACTCTGATGGGGCTGCGCGGTTGCGGTATGGATCGGCGTGCTGAGACACGGAAACTCCTGGGCTGGATGGGGCATGGTTCGGCCCCATTGCACCGCCAGCTTACCGCGGAAATCCGCGGTTTTTCGGCTGGCTTCCCTCACTCCGGAGTTTCGGTATCCCTCAAAACGCAGGGTTTTCAGGTGCCCGAGCCCCCAACGCGCTGACCCTTGACCACGGCACCGTGCGGTGCTGTGATGAAACTGTGGCGCACGCCAGCGCGCACCCGAAAGAGCACGTCAGAGGCGAACAATCGGAGGTCGCACAATGAACACCACCGGACAGCACCCGGACATGCCCCACCTTGATTCGGTAGAAGCCGATCCCGCCTACGACTATGCCGAGGATGTGCCCGTCAGTGAAGAAGACTGGGACACCGAGGATGAATTCCTGGACGCGGAGGAACCCGTAGTCCAAACGCCGCCCGTCATCATCGACGCAGAGGAACGCGTGGTCCCGCT
This sequence comes from Arthrobacter sp. V1I9, assembly GCF_030817075.1. Taxonomy (NCBI): domain Bacteria; kingdom Bacillati; phylum Actinomycetota; class Actinomycetes; order Micrococcales; family Micrococcaceae; genus Arthrobacter; species Arthrobacter sp. V1I9. Next base: position 2,939,255 of record NZ_JAUSYU010000001.1, on the reverse strand, counting down.
GGATGACGACGAATTCCGCGAGGCTCAATAGAACGGACGACGGCGGCACCCCACCTTCGCTGGAAAGCAAAGGTGGGGTGCCGCCGTCGTGCGTGCCTGAGACGTGCTGCTAGGGAGCCGAAACTGCTTCTGCGGAAGTCTCCCGGCTGTCCTGCCCGGAAACGCGGCGCTGCCAGTTGCGCATCACCTGGGGGTCCGTGGGCTTGGTCAGCAGGGAAACCGCGATGTACACCACGGCGGATGCGAGCAGGCCGTAGTAAATGGGCTCATTGGCGTAGATGCCGTCCAGCGGCGCCTTGGCGTTGATCTCCAGGACGATCATGGTGCCCAGCGTGACCACCGAGCCCACGGCCATGGAAGCGGCGGCGGCCACACCGGTGCCGCGCTTCCAGACCAGGCCGCCCAGGATGGCCACGAGGAGGCCGCCCACCAGGATGTCGTAGGCGATGGTCAGGGCTGCAACCACGTCCTTGGTGATGATGGCGATGACGATGGCAACGATGCCTAAGGTGAGGACCCAGATGCGGTTTGCCTTGACGTCATGCTCGGGGTTGTCCGTGTCCTCGGTGTTGATGTTCTTGCCGAACCAGCTCGCCACAAACGGCAGGACATCGGCGCGGGCAACTGTTGCGGCTGCGATAAGCGCGCCTGATGCCGTGGACATCATTGCTGCCACAGCGGCTGCCAATACCAGTCCGCCGATGCCGATGGGCAGCAGGCTCTGCGCCACCTCGGCGTAAACGTCGTCCTTTGCGGCAATCTCGATGTCGGCCAGCGCCACGCTGGCGGCCATGCCGATCAGCGCACCCGCAACACCGTAAAGGATGCAGTAGATTCCGGCGGTGGCGCCGCCCCACCTGGCCACCTTGGCCGTCTTGGCCGTGAAGACGCGCTGCCAGATGTCCTGGCCGATCAGCAGGCCCAGGGTGTACACCACAAAGTAGGTGATGATGGTCTGCAGGCCGATGCCGTCGATCTGGAAGAAGCTTGCATCCACCCGGCTGCGGATGCCGTCCATGCCGCCCGCGGCGTTGAGGGTGAAGGGGAGCATCAGGAAGAAGATGCCGACAGTTTTGATGATGAACTGCACCTGGTCCGCCAGGGTGATGGACCACATGCCGCCCACCGTGGAGTAGATCAACACAATGGCGCCGCCGACGGCAATGGCCATGGCACGGTCCCAGTCGAAGAGGACCACGAAAATGGTGGCGTAGGCGCCGGTGGACGTGGCGCAGAGCATCAGTGTGTACGCGAGCATCACGATGCCCGAAGCCTCGGTAGCCCTGCTGCCGTAGCGCAGGGTGAGCATCTGCGAGACCGTGTAGATCTTCAGCTTCTGGATGGTCCCCGCGAAAAGGAGGCTCAGGAGCAGGACGCCGGCGCCGATGGCGACGACCAGCCACATGCCGGAGATGCCGAACTTGTAGCCGAGGCCCACGCCGCCCACCGTGGAAGCACCGCCCAGGACGACGGCGGCCATGGTGCCGGTGTAAAGGAACGGGCCAAGCCGGCGGCCGGCGACCAGGAAGTCGCTGTTGTTCTTGGTACGGGACTTGCCCCACCAGCCGAATGCCAGCATTGCGAGAAGGTACACCACCACAATGGCGATGTTGATGACATTTGCGTCCACGTTGGACTCCTTGGAGCTTTTGGCAGCTGGGGTGGTCTCCGGAAGAAAGGGCCGGCCGGGAACCGCTGCATGAGGATGAGTGAGAGTGGATTCTCAAATATTGCCCTATAGGCAACAGGTGTTTTCCAAAGAGTAGGCTGTGACGGTGGTAACAGTCAAGGGGATGTTGGTGTACGCAGCGACGCGCGCCATCCAGGCGTCACAGAAGCGGCTGGCCATTAGTATTGCTCCAGAGCGGGGCCGGGTTGCCGGCCATGAAAGGTACTCGGATGAAGGCACTGCCAGTTGAGCCCAGCAACGTACCTGTTGCCATTGGTTCCCGGATCCGCGCGGCGCGGCAGTCGCAGCGGCTCACCATCGAGCAGGTTGCTGACGCCACTGGTCTCACCAAGGGATTCCTTAGCCGGGTGGAGCGCGACCTGACGTCCCCTTCGGTAGCTTCGCTCGTGACCCTTTGCCAAGTGCTCTCGATTTCCATCGGTGAACTGTTTGCGGCGCCGGAAACCCATCTCACCAAACGCAATGATGGGCCGCGGATCTCCCTCGGCGGCCAAGGCATCGTGGAGCGCCTGCTCACGGCCCGCTCGGAGCGGCGCATCCAGATCATCCAGGCCTGCATCGAGCCGCACGGCCGCGGCGAGACCGAGTTGTATGCCGTGGACTGCGATGTTGACGTTCTCCACGTTATCAAGGGCAAAATCAAGCTGATCCTCACTAATGAGGAATACGACTTGAGTACCGGGGACACCGTGACCTTCCCCGGCCGGGAACCGCACACCTGGGTCAACCCCACGGACCAGCCGGTCGAAGTCCTCTGGGTCCTGGTTCCGGCCGCCAGCCGCTGACCCCCTGCCGGTTCTTCGGGCTTGTGCCTTCCTGCCCACTTGGTCGTGTGGCCCTAAGCGGTTAACCGACTGCCTCCGGTACTTATGGCGGTCTTGCGGCCAGGTATTGCAGCGGGCCGGCCGGTAACTGGGCGGGAAGGCGCGCCCCGTCAGCCAGCGGTCCTTGCTCTGAGCGCCAGTGCCGTGCGAATGTCGGCCAGAACCCGTTCCTGGTTGAACCAGATGTGCTCCGGCATGTAGCGGAGGACCGCGTAGCCTTTCACGGTTGAGGAGTTGTTCCGGTCACGGTCGCGCAGCATGTCCGCCCGTTGTGAATGGAACGCAAACCCGTCGATCTCCACTATCAGGAAGCCGCTCAGGAGGAAGTCCACCCGGCCGATGCCCGGCAGGAAAACCTGTGGTTCGAAGGCAACGCCATTGGTGCGGAAGAGGTGCTGGGCATCCACTTCAACGATGGATTCGGCGCGGAGGTTCAGCTCCCGAAGTGCCCGCAGAGCCGGCGCTGACCGGTCAGCGAGGAGTTGTTGTTTCAGCAGCTCCACCGGCAGGCAGTGCAGCCGGATGGCGGACGTGGCCAAAGCGGTGGACGCTGGTGGCGGCAGGCACCCCAGTGAGTGCAGGACCACATCCGCCACTCCGGCCACGGGCAGCAGCGGATGTCCACCGAAGCGAATGGACCGGTGCCGGACAAAGCCTGCGCCGTGGCCGTGGTTGCAGGCCAGGTGGAGCTGGTTCGGCGGGTTTCGTTGCCATAGTCCGTAGTGGGCAGCGGCACTGGCGCAGGTCAACCTGCCGTTGTGCTGGATCGCGGCCGCGAGTTCCTTATTGCAGCCGGGCGCGAGGAAGATGCCTCGTCTGGGCTGCATTGCGCCGTGGTCCAACAGTTTGGCAATCTCCCGTTTAGAGAATCCGGCATTGCGGAGTTGGCTGGTGCGGGCAACTCCACCGGCTTGTTTCAGGTAATCGAAGATGTCCATAGGGCCATTGCATGTGATTGCCGTGCTCCGTGGCAGGGGGCGAGGGTTGTATGTGGGTATTGGTCCCGGCTTTCCATGTACCTTCCTGCCCACTTGCTCTGTGCGAAGCAACCCAGTTGGGGGAGGCCCCCGCGCAGTTCCGCGGTCGAAGCGGAGCCGGTAAGAAGGTGTGGGGGAGTAATTGGGCGGGAACGTCCGCCTCGGCGCAGTACCTCTCGCAGGGAGAGCTACATAAGTAAACAGCTGGTGCGCATATGAAAACAAGCTGTATGATGGCAGTCACATCAGTCCCTCAACTCCTCGAAGGAGAGGCCTCCATTGGAAGAGCTGCGCATCGAAGCCAACGGCAACCTTGGCCCCATCGATTCATCCCGCATTCCCCGTTACGCCGGGGCGGCAACATATGCCCGGCTGCCGCGCCTGGACCAGGTGGAAAAGGCGGATGTAACCGTGGTCGGCGTTCCCTTCGACTCGGGTGTCTCCTACCGCCCAGGGGCCCGCTTCGGCGCAAACCACGTCCGCGAAGCAAGCCGGCTGCTGCGCCCCTATAACCCCGCGTGGGACGTCAGCCCGTTCGAAAACGTCCAGGTGGCCGACGCCGGGGACATGGCCGTCAACCCGTTCAACATCAACGAAGCCATCGAGACCATCCAGCAGAACGCACTGGACCTCACCAGCGGCGGCAGCAAGCTCGTGACCCTGGGCGGGGACCATACCATCGCCCTGCCCCTGCTCCGCGCCGCCGCAGAGCGTGCCGGGGAACCCATCGCCATGCTGCACTTCGACGCGCACCTGGACACCTGGGACACCTACTTCGGCGCCGAGTATACCCACGGCACGCCGTTCCGCCGCGCCGTCGAGGAGGGCATCCTGGACACCGAAGCCATCAGCCACATCGGCACCCGAGGGCCCCTGTACGGCAAAAAGGATCTCGACGACGACCATCGCTTCGGGTTCGGCATCGTCACCTCCGCGGACGTCTACTACCAGGGTGTCCTGGAAACCGTGGCCAAGGTCCGCGACCGAATCGGCAACCGCCCCCTTTACATTTCCGTGGACATCGACGTCCTGGATCCGGCCCACGCACCGGGCACGGGCACCCCGGAGGCCGGGGGCATCACCAGCCGCGAACTGCTGGAAATCATCCGGGGCTTCCGCGGCATGAACCTGGTGGGCGCCGACGTCGTCGAGGTGGCCCCCGCCTACGACCACGCCGAGATCACCGCCGTGGCCGCAAGCCACGTTGCCTACGAACTGGTCACCCTGATGGCGGACAACGCTGTGGCCGGTGACCGCTTTGGAGCCGCAACAGGCTACGCGGCCCAGGCCCTCGGCCAGGAAGCCCGCCGTCCGGCAGGCTTCGCGGCAGCCGGCAAGGAGTGAGCAGTATGATCGATTTCGATCCGGGGACGGCAGCTGCTCCTGCAGGGGACAGTGCTCCCGCGGGTGCCCGCAACGGCGGGGACCTCGTCGTCGAAACCCTTGAAGCCCTGGGGGCTAAAACCGTGTTCGGCATCCCCGGCCAGCACGCACTGGGACTCTTTGACGCGATGGGCAGGGGCAACCTGCAGTTCGTCTCCTCACGGGTGGAGAACAACTCCGCTTTCGCGGCAGACGGGTACTCCCGCGCAACGGGGGAGGTGGGAGTTCTATTCCTGTCCACCGGCCCCGGAGCCCTGACGTCCCTGGCCGGGCTTCAGGAAGCGTATGCCACCGGCGTCCCCATGGTGGTGGTCGCCAGCCAGATCCCGCTCGAGGGCCTGGGTGCCCGGCGCAAGGGTATGCTGCACCAGCTCGATGACCAGAAAGCCTCGGCTGCCAACGTCACCAAGAGCCAGCGGCTGATCCAGCACGCGTCAGGCATCCCGTCCGCCATCCAGGACGCCTGGACCGAAGCGATCTCCTCGCCCCAGGGACCAGTCTGGATCGAAATTCCGCAGAACGTCCTGCTCGATCCGATCATGGTCCCGCCGGTGGAGGATGCGCTCGCCGAAGCTGCGGACAACCCGCCCCGGGTGGAGCTGGTCCGGGAGGCGGTGAAGTGGCTGCAGGGGGCGAAACGCCCTGCCATCATCGCAGGCGGCGGGACGCGGCGGGGCCGGGCCGAGAAGTCCCTGCTCTCCATCGCGGAGAAACTTCGCGCCCCGGTGATCTGCACCCCGGGCGGCAACGGCGCGTTCCCCTGGAACCACGAGCTGTCGCTGCAGTCCTGGGTCGAGGACCGCTACATGACCGATGTGCTGGAGGACGCGGACGTCCTGGTGGTGATCGGTTCGTCCCTGGGTGAGGTCACCTCCAACTACTTCACCTTCGAGCCGCGCGGCCGAATCATCCAGATCGACGCCGAACCCCGGGTTCTCGAGTCGAACCGCCCGGGCCTGGGCATCCGCGCCGATGCCGGCCAGGCCCTGGCTGCCCTGGACGAGGCCCTGGTGATTGAGCCAGTCCAAGCCAGGCCGGACTGGCACGGCACTCCGCCCGAGGACCTGGTGAAGGAATCGCTGGCGAAGGTCCGGGCACGGCTGGAATCCCAGGACCTTGGCAAGGAACTGAAGTTCATGGCCGACATCCGCGAAGCAGTCCCCGCGGACATGCAGACCTTCTGGGACATGACCATTTCCGCCTACTGGGGCTGGTCCTGCTGGGACGCCCGCGAGGGCCAGTTCCACTCCGCGCAGGGTGCCGGCGGGCTCGGTTACGGCTTCCCGGCAGCCATCGGCGCGGCGGTGGGACTGGAAACCGTCGGCAAGCCCGGCCGGGTGCTCGCCGTTTCCGGTGACGGCTCGTCCATGTACTCCATCTCTGAACTGGCCACCGCAAAACAGCACAACGTTCCGGTCACCTGGCTGATTGTGGACGACGGCGGCTACGGGATCCTGCGCGAATACATGGTGGGTGCGTTCGGCACGGCAACCGCCACCGAACTCGCGCGGCCAGACTTCGTCCAACTCGCTGAAGCGTTCGGCGTGCCGGCCACAAGAGTCGCGCCGGAGGACGTGGGGGAGGCGCTGCAGGCGGGGTTCGCGGCCGACGGGCCCAACGTCGTCGTAGTTGAGACGCTCCTGAAGATGTTCGCCCCCACCCACCTGCCCGAATAGGTTGCGCCGGTCCTGGACCGGGCCGGCCTGAATCCGGCACAGGCACAGACAATAAAAGGCCCCGCGGCACGACGTGCTGCGGGGCCTTTCTGGCAACCGCTCCGCCTGATGGGGGACAGGCGGAGAAGCTGAAACCAAGGTAATGGAAAGCATGCTTACTGACAAGTTGAATCTCCATACCGGCTGGTGAACCGGCACCCCGCAGCACTAAGTTTCCCAAAGCAACCAACTTCCTATATAGTTGCTTCAGGCAAACAAGTAGGGAGTGCTGAAGCCATGGCAGTAGCACCGGACACGGCAGCGGATCTCGTGTACCAGATCTTTGACCTTCAGCGCGCTGTGCGGTGCATTGCCACCGCCAGCGTGCGCGGGCAGGACACCGGAGTAGCGCTCCAAGGTGTCCTCCGCTTCGTGGGCGAAGGCGAGTCCCGGGCCACCCACCTGGCCGAGCGGCTGGGAGTGAGCGCCCCGGTCCTGAGCCGCCACATCGCGGACCTTGAAGAGCATGGCTTCGTGGTGCGCAGGCAGGACCCTCACGACGGCCGGGCCCAACTGGTTGCCCTGACACCCCTGGGTGCGGAGAAACTCCGCCTCATCGAGGAGCAGCGGACAGCCGTCCTGCAGGACTACCTGCGCGACTGGAGCGAGGAAGACGCGGGCAGCACCGCAAAAACCCTGCACAAGCTCACGGAATCACTTATGCAATCAGCCCGGGCAAAGGCGGCCGGCACCATCACCACCACACCTCCCAGGAGCTGAACCATGGCAACCCACCTCGAGGCAAGCCCAACCGCCGCCCCGGCCCACATATCCGCTGCACCCGCGGGGGCCCCGCCGGAGATGTCCCACCGCCAAATCATGGAGGCCCTCACCGGGCTCCTGGCTGCCTTCTTTACGGCGATCCTCAGCAGCACCATCGTGGCCAACGCGTTGCCCACCATCATGTCCGACCTGCACGGGACGCAGACCGACTTCGCCTGGGTCATCACGGCCGCGCTGCTGGCCAACGCTGCCACCACCCCCATCTGGGGCAAGCTCGCTGACCTCTTCAACAAAAAAGTCCTGGTCCAGCTCAGCATCGTGATCTTCGTGGCCGGTTCCGTGATGGCCGGCCTGTCCGAAACCATCCCGCTGCTCCTCGTGGCACGGGTCATCCAGGGCGTTGCCATGGGCGGCCTCACCGCCCTGGCCCAAGCCATCATCGGCACCATGATCCCGCCGCGGGACCGCGGCAAGTACTCCGGCTACATGGGCGCAGTGATGGCAGTCGGCACCGCCGGCGGCCCGCTGCTGGGCGGCTTCATCGTGGACAGCCCGCTCGGCTGGCGCTGGACCTTCTTCGTGTGCGTGCCGCTCGCCGTCGTCGCACTGATCCTGCTGCAGGTCACCCTCAAAATCAGTCACGTGCGCCGGCCCGCCAAGATCGACTGGCTCGGTTCCATCCTTCTCACATCCGGTGTGAGCCTGCTGCTGATCTGGGTCTCCTTCGCCGGCAACCCGGCCTACTACGACTGGATCTCCTGGCAGTCGGCCCTCATGGTGGGCGGCGGCATCGTCCTGCTGGCGCTGCTGGTCCTGGTGGAATCCAAGGTGGAGCAGCCCATCATCCCGCTTAAGATCATCTCCGAGCGCACCACCGCCCTGGCCATCATCGCTTCCGTGGCGGTGGGCATCGCGATGTTCGGCTCGTCCACCTTCCTGGGCCAGTACTTCCAGGTGGCCCGTGGCGCGACCCCCACCGAAGCCGGGCTCCTTACCCTGCCCATGATCGCCGGAAACCTGGCCGGCTCGGTGGCATCCGGCCTGTTGATCAGCCGGACGGGCAAGTGGAAGGGCTACTTGGTTGCCGGTTCCATCCTGCTGATCGGCGGCCTCGGGCTTGCCGGCACCATGGACCACACCACGGAACTCTGGCACGCAGGCGTCTTCACCGCGGTGCTCGGCCTGGGCCTGGGCATGCTGATGCAGAACCTCGTCCTGGCCGTGCAGAACACGGTCCGGGCTGCGGACATCGGAACGGCCAGCGCCTCCGTGGCGTTCTTCCGGTCCGTGGGCGGCGCCATCGGCGTCTCCGTTCTGGGCGCCATCCTGGCCAACCGGGTCAGTGAACTTGCCACGAAGGGACTCGCAGCAGCCGGCATCCCGGTGCAGGACGGCTCGGCCGGCTCCAGCATGGACCTGGCGCACATTGCCGGAGCCTGTCCGCGACATTATGCGGGCAGCCTATGGCGACGCCACCGCGGAAGTCTTCCTGATCTCAGCCGCTGTGACCGTCGTCGCGCTGGTTTCCGTGCTGTTCATCAAGGAAAAGCCGCTGCGGCGCACGGTGGACATCCAGCCCGCGCAGCCCGCGGCGCAGGAGAAGGAAGGCACGACGGCGGTCCCCGCCTCCGCTGCCCGGTAAGCCGCCGGCACTACTCCTCCCGGATGATCTTTTGCGGAGCTGTTCCACCCCCCGGGAGGAGTTTCGTAAAGTGGGAAGGCTAAGGCTGTCAGCCCCGGCTGGTACTACTTAAGCCTCACCACTTCGCGAACTCTTCCTAAGGACCCGTGGGCATGCTCCTCACCCTCATACGGCGGTATTCCAGGCCGTACATGCCATACATTGTGGCCGTCATCGTATTCCAGCTGGCGTCCACCATCGCTGCGCTGTACCTCCCCAGCCTGAACGCCCAGATCATCGACGAAGGGGTATCCCGCGGGGACACCGACTTCATCTGGCGCACGGGCGGAGTAATGCTCCTGGTCGCCTTCATCCAGGTGGGAACGGCCATCGCCGGCGTGTACTACGGGTCCAAGACGGCCATGGCCGTGGGGCGTGACCTTCGGCGCGGGGTGTTCCGCAAGGTCACCAGCTTCTCCGCGAAGGACGTCAACACCTTCGGCGCGCCCACCCTGATCACGCGCGGCACCAATGACGTCCAGCAGGTCCAGATGCTGGTGCTCATGGGGCTGAACTTCATGGTGGCCACTCCCATCATGTGCATCGGCGGCATCATCATGGCCCTGCGCGAGGACATAAACCTGTCCTGGCTGGTCTGGGTCTCCGTGCCCGTGCTGGTGGTGGTGGTGGGCTACCTGGTAGTCCGCCTGATGCCGCTCTTCCGCGCCATGCAAAAGAAGATCGACCGCATCAACGGTGTCCTGCGCGAACAGATCATCGGCATCCGGGTGGTGCGTGCTTTTGTCCGCGAACCCTACGAAACCGAGCGCTTCGGCGAGGCCAACAAGGACCTGACGGACGTATCGCTGAAGATCGGCGCCCTGTTTGTCCTGATGTTCCCGGCCATCGGCATGATCCTGCACCTGTCCACCGCTGCCGTGCTGTGGTTCGGCGGCCAGCGTGTGGACTCAGGCGAGATGCAGGTGGGCGCACTCACCGCATTCCTCCAGTACCTGCTGCAGATCCTGGTGGCGGTCATGATGGGCACGTTCATGGCCATGATGATTCCGCGTGCCTCCGTGTGTGCGGACCGCATCGGCGAGGTGCTTGACGTCGAACCCTCCATCCACGATCCCGAACGGCCCGAGACCCCCGTTGCGCTGGCCGGCGTGGTGGAGTACCGGAACGTCACCTTCGCGTACCCGGGCGCGGAGTCGCCTGTGCTGAGCAATATCAGTTTCACCGCCAAGCAGGGCGAGACCATCGCGATCATCGGTTCCACGGGCGCAGGGAAAACCTCGTTGTTGTCCCTGCTGCCGCGCCTCTACGACATCGCTGAGGGGGAGGTGCTCCTGGACGGCGTGCCGGTCAGCAACCTGGACCGCGCAGAGATCACCAAGCGCGTGGCACTGGTTCCGCAGCGGCCCTACCTGTTCTCCGGCACCATTGAACACAACCTCCGCTTCGGAAAAACCGAAGCCACAGACCAGGAACTTTGGGACGCCCTTGAGGTGGCACAGGGCGCCGACTTTGTCCGGGAAAAGAAAAATGGGCTGGGCTCCCGGATTTCCCAAGGCGGCACCAACGTCTCCGGCGGCCAACGGCAGCGCCTCTGCATCGCCCGCGCATTGGTCACCAAGCCCCGGGTCTACCTCTTTGACGACTCCTTCTCCGCCCTTGACGTTGCCACCGACGCCCGCCTCCGGGCCGCCCTCAAGCGCACCACCGCCGACGCCACGGTCATCATCGTGGCCCAGCGCATCTCCACCATCACCGAAGCGGACCAGATCCTGGTGCTGGACAACGGCCGCATCGTGGACCGCGGAACGCACGAGGAACTCCTGGAAACCTCACCCACTTACCAGGAGATTGTTGAATCCCAGCTGAGCGTGGAGGAAATGGCGTGAGCCCCCGCAAGAAAGACTCCACCGACATGAACCAGCCAGCAGTTGCCCGCGACCAGCCTGAGGCGGGGCCGGTGGCAGACGCACTGGCTGAGGACGAGGAATTCTTTGAGGAGGAATACAAGCCGTCCGAAGCCGACGGCGACATGTTCGGCGGCATGCCGGCCAAGAAAGCTGAGCACTTCTGGCCGTCCGCCAAGCGGTTGATGGGTTTGCTGAAGCCCGAGGCCGCGGGCATCTACGCCGTGGTGGCCATGGTGGTCGTCGCAGTGGTCCTGAACGTTGTTGCCCCCAAGATCCTGGGCCAAGCAATGGATGTGATCTTTGGCGGCGTGGTTGGCAAGCAGCTCCCGGCCGGTGCCAGCAAGGAGCAGTTCGTGGAGGGGCTGCGCCAGCAGGGGCAGGACAACTTCGCGGACATGATCTCCAAGATGGAGCTGGTGCCCGGAAGCGGCATCGACTTCCAGAAGCTGTCCTTCCTTATTGCGGTGGTGCTGCTGATGTACTTTGTTGCCAACATCTTCCTGTGGCTGCAGGGCTACGTCCTGAACCGCATCGTGATGAAGGTAATCCGGCGGCTCCGCGATGACACCGAAAAGAAGCTCAACAGGCTTCCGCTGAACTACTTCGACACCCGCCAGCGCGGTGACGTCCTCTCCCGGGTAACAAACGACGTCGACAACATCCAGCAGGCGCTCCAGCAGGCGTTCGCACAGCTGATCAGCTCGCTGCTGACCGTCATCGGCATTGTGATCATGATGTTCATCGTCTCCTGGCAGCTGGCCCTCATTGCGTTGGTGGCCCTTCCGCTGTCCGGCGTCGCTGCCGGGATCATCGGCTCGCGCAGCCAGAAGCTTTTTGCCGCCCAGTGGAAAAATACCGGTGCTTTGAACGGCCAGATCGAGGAGTCGTTCTCCGGCCATGACCTGGTGCGGGTCTTCGGGCGGGACGCGGACATGCTGGAACGGTTCGAGGAACGCAACGAGGCCCTGTACAAGGCCAGTTTCGGCGCCCAGTTCGTGTCCGGCATCATCTTCCCGGTGATGCAGTTCGTCTCCTACCTCAGCTACGTTGGCATCGCCGTTGTGGGCGGACTCCGGGTAGCCTCGGGTTCCATGTCCCTGGGCGACGCCACGGCCTTCATCCAGTACTCCCGCGAGTTCACGCAGCCGCTGGGGCAGATGGCCGGCATGGCCAACATGCTCCAGTCCGGCGTGGCGTCATCCGAGCGCGTATTCGAATTCCTGGATGCCGAAGAACAGGATATTGAGACGGCCACCGAGCACCTGCCGGCCAAAACGGACGGGCACGTTGAGTTCAGGAACGTCACCTTCAGCTACACGGAAGACAAGAAGCTGATCGAAGACCTGTCCTTCACCGCGCAACCGGGGCATACCGTGGCCATCGTTGGGCCCACCGGTGCCGGAAAGACCACCCTGGTCAACCTGGTGATGCGCTTCTACGAGCTCAACTCCGGCTCCATCACCCTGGACGGTGTGGACATCACCCACCTCAGCAGGTCCGAACTGCGCTCCAAGGTGGGCATGGTGCTCCAGGACGCCTGGCTGTTTGGCGGTTCCATCTACGACAACATCCGCTATGGCAACCTGGACGCCACGGAGCAACAGGTCATGGCCGCGGCAAAGGCCACCTTCGTTGACCGCTTCGTTCGTGCCCTGCCCGACGGATACGACACCGTGATCGACGAGGAAGGCAACAACGTCAGCGCCGGCGAAAAGCAGCTCATCACCATCGCCCGCGCCTTCGTGGCCAACCCGTCGCTGCTGATACTCGACGAGGCCACGAGCTCCGTTGACACCCGCACTGAACTGCTGGTGCAGAAGGCCATGGCGGCGCTCCGCACGGACCGCACCAGCTTCGTGATCGCCCACCGGCTCTCCACCATCCGCGACGCCGACACCATCCTGGTGATGGAGAACGGCAGGATTGTGGAGCAGGGCAACCACAAGGTCCTCCTTGCTGCCGAGGGCGCCTACTACCGGTTGTACATGTCCCAGTTCGCTGGTGCCGACGCCGGGGAACTGCAGGTGGATGATTCGACGGCGGTGCACAGCTGAGCGCGCAGGAGGCACCGGCGCAGGAGAACGCGACGGCGCAGCAGGGCCCACCCCTGCAGCATGACCCGCAGAAGCCGGACAGCAACGGCGGGCGGCGGATCGAGGTCCTGGTTCCCATGCGGTGGGGGGACATGGACGCCTACGGGCACATCAACAACGTGCAGATCGTCAGGATGCTCGAGGAAGCGCGGATCGGCGCTTTCGGGCCGCCGCGGGGAGCGGGGCTGCCAGGCATCGAGCCCCATGTCTCCCTCTTCAACGACGTCCCGGACGGCACCATGGCGCTGGTGGTGGACCACAAGATCCGCTACGTCAGAACCTTGGAGTACCGGAACATCCCTGCTGTGGTCCAGGTGTGGATCGGTGCCGTGAAGGGAGCCAGCTTCGATATCCACTACCTGGTCCAGGACCCGGTCACGGGGGAGGACTGCGTGAAGGCGAGCAGCCACCTGGCGTTTGTGGACGAGGCGACAGGCCGGGTGCAGCGCCTCACGCCTGAACAAAAGGAACGGATGGCGCCGTTCACGGCATGAGCTGAATTTGCAGGCACCGTGACGCCGCCGGTTGCACTCGCGGCGTCCCCTTAGCCGGTGCAGCCCGTTGCGCCGGAACTGCCTGCACCGGAAACTGAAAACCCAACCAAAGAGGAGTAGCCATGGCACAGAAAAAGACCTGGAAGGAAATGTCCCCGTCCGCTAAGGCCGGCACCATACTGGTGGGCATCGCACAGGTGTCCCTCCTGGTGGCAGCGCAGCGTGACATCTCCAAGCGCCCGGCGGCAATGATCAACGGTCCGAAGGCGGCGTGGCGGGCGGCATCCTTCATCAACTTCATCGGGCCGGTGGGCTACTTCACCTTCGGCCGGAAGAAGCCGGGAGCGGTCAAGTAGCAGCCCAGGACAGGGGGGCGTGGGCAGGGCTCTGAGCACCCGTTCAGCTTCACCCTGTAAGTTTGAATCCATGACCCCCACTTCCACTGCTGCCATGACCCGCGCCCTCGGCATCTCAAAGGAGATCGAGGACGCCGCGTGGTTTGTGCTTGGCCCCGGGCTCCTCGGCAAGCCGTCAGCACTGGATGGACGCACCATGACGTGGACGTCCGAGGCCGCGGCGGAACTCCTGGAAAGGCTGGAGCGGGGCACGCCTGATCCGAAGGCGCCCATGATGACAAACCTCCGGCAGAACCTGGACGGCGCATCCCGGGAAGCGAAGCAGCTTGCCGTCGAACTGCTGTTCCTGCAGTCGCTGCCGCTGGCCCATGAGGTGAAGTCCCTGAAGGTCAAGCGCGCCCGCGTGGCCGAGGCTGCTTCCTGGCTCGAGCCTCCGCTGGACCTGCCCGAGGAGCTTTATGAGGGGCTGACGGACCACGGCGTCATCCGTGACCGGACCGCCGAGTTCAACTGGACCATCTGGGACCACCTGAAATGGCTGTGCCGTTTTGTACAGCACGTGGACCAGCAGCCGACGGCGGACATTGCCGAGGCGCTGCAGGACCCGTTGGAGTTCCACCGCCTGGCCTCCGCAACGCCGGTGGACCAGCCGGCCATCCGCCGCAGCATCGAGTTCCTCACCTGGCCCACCTACTTCGAACCGGTGGTCGCCGACGTGGAACGCCAGGAAATCCGTGACGCCTTCGCCTCGCTGGTGGGCGGCGCGAAGGGCGACGCCGAAGAGGACGTCACCGCCGACATCCACCGCATCCGCCTGCACCTTGACGAGCAGGCAGGCCAGCGCATCGACTGGCACGCCCGCCAGCTGGTCAGCCAGTGGCGCAAGGTAGGCGATCCCGGCCGGCGGGCGTGGTTGCTGCGCACGCACAGCGACAACACCGAGCTGCTCACCGCCTGGCAGGGCGAGGAGAAGGTGACGCTCGACGTCGAACATCTCCGCCTGCTGGGCCCCGGCGTCACGGCAGGGGTGGTCCAGCACGCCGTGGACGAGGACTACAAACACCTGGGCTACGTGGAGCGCGAGGACACCAAAACCGCGGTCTTTGCATTCCTGACTGTCATGAAACCCGGGGACCTCGTGCTCTACCAGCACTCGGGCACCGTGCGGCTGGGCGTGGTGCTGGGCGAACCCGAACACAACGAGGACAACCGCCGGCTGCGCCGAAAGGTCCGCTGGTTCGACGAAGGCCACACCACCACCAGCCTTCCCCGCCACGTGCAGCGGCAGTTGGCCACGCCCGGAATCGTTGTTGACCTGACCAGGGTGGTGCAGGCACTGCAGGGCCTGCTGCCCGCCGAAGCGGAAACAGAGCCCGACGGCGATGCTGAAGCGGCCGCCGTCGTACCTCCCCTCCAGGAGGGCTTCCGTCCGCTGACCCGCGATTTCGCGGACTCGCTCCACATGGAGCTCGAGCCGCTCCAGGAGATTGCCGAGCTGCTGGAGGAGAACCGGCAGCTGGTGCTGTACGGTCCGCCGGGCACCGGCAAGACCTACCTCGCGAAGCACCTCGCCGCGGAGCTTGCGGATGACACCACTGACGAGCGGGTCAAACTGGTCCAGTTCCACCCCTCATATGCCTACGAGGATTTCTTTGAGGGCTACCGGCCGGACAAGACGGACGAGGGCCAGGTGTCCTTCAAACTCGTGGCCGGTCCGCTCCGCCGCCTCGCCGAAGAAGCCGCCAAGCCGGGCAACGAGAAGAAGCCGTACTTCCTGATCATCGACGAGATGAACCGCGCCAACCTGGCCAAGGTGTTCGGCGAGCTGTACTTCCTGCTGGAGTACCGCGACGACCGGATCTACCTGCAGTACAGCCCCAACGAGCCGTTCACGCTGCCGGACAACCTCTACATCATCGGCACCATGAACACCGCGGACCGGTCCATCGCCATGATGGACGCCGCCATCCGCCGCCGTTTTGCCTTCATTGAGCTGCACCCGCAGACCGAGCCGGTGAAGGGCTCGCTGCTCCGGTTCCTTGAGGCACGCCAGCTGGACACCACCCCGGCGCTGCTGCTCGATGCCCTGAACAGCGCAATCGATGAGTGGGACCGGGACCTTATGATCGGCCCGTCGTACTTTATGAAGCCGGCGGCCCAGACCCCTAACGGGCTGCGACGCATCTGGAAGTACGAGCTGATGCCCCTGCTCGAGGAGCACTACCACGGGCAGCTGACCCGGCCGCAGCTCGAAGAACGCTTCGGACTGGACCGGCTGCTGGAACGCCTTGCAGGCCGCTGACCCCGGCGCAACAGTCCGGCACCTGGTGCTGGACGAACTGTCCCGCGGGATGGTGGAACGGCTGGATCCCGCCAGCGCGTCCTTCCTGAACTCCAGCGGCCTGGCTAAGGCGTCGCCGATGGGCCTCGGCCTGTACCGGATCGAGCCGATAGGCAAGGTGGGTTCAGTCCGGACCCCCACCGTGCAGCTGGACGTCCGGCCCAAGGACCGGCTGGGGCTCAGCCGGCTCCTGTTCCTGCTCAGCTACGCCGGGGAACAGGGGTTCCGTCCGGATCCGGTGGCGGCCATCGAGGACCCCGAGCTGTGGAGCGCACTCGCTGAGTCGTTGGCCCAGCTCGCGGAACGCGCCTTGGGGCGCGGTGTGCTGCAGGGCTACCGCACTGTGGACGAGTCACTGCGCACGGTCAAGGGACGAATCCGGATCTCGGACCAGATCTCCCGGCGGCCCGGCATGCTGGTGCCCCTCGAAGTGTCCTATGACGAGTTCAGCGAGGACATCGCCGAAAACCGCATCCTTCGCGCCGCTCTGGAGCGGATGGGACAGGTGCCACGGGTCCGCCCCGAGGTGCTGAGCCGGCTCCGCCAACTCAAGGGAAAGCTCGACGCCGTCACCCGCCTTCCAGCAGGTGCCCCGCTGCCGAGGTGGACGGCCACCCGGATGAACCTCCGCTACCACCCCGTCCTCCGCCTGGCGGAGCTGATCCTCCGAAACGCCTCGGCCGAAGCCGGCCAGGGCAAACAGCAGACCGCTTCTTTTGTGGTGGACATGGCGCAGGTGTTCGAGGACTTCGTCGGCACGGCACTGCGTGAGGCGTTGGCGGATTACCCGGGGGAGCTTCGGCTCAAGTACAACGCGCTCCTGAGTGAGGCGGTGCGGGACGCGGACCGCCTGTCCGTGCGGCCGGACGCCGTGCATCTGCTGGGCGGGCGGCCCGTGGTGGTCTACAACACCAAGTACAAGGCCGCCTCCGACCTCGGTGCCTCGCTCACGGCCGACCATTACCAGATGCTGGCCCACTGTACTGCTTTGGCGGTGCCCACGGCCTGGCTGGTTTATGCGGGGCCGGGGGAGGTCAAACTGCGCCGCATCCTCAACACGGACATCGACATTGTCGAGTTCCCGCTGGACCTGTCCAGGCCGCCGTCCGAAATCCTCGCCTCGATAGCGGAACTTGCCCGGCAGTCCTGGGGCGAAGTGGTCCGGCAGGCACGCGCCGAAGCTTGACGCTCGCGCTGGCGGGCGTCGTCGTACATCTTAGACCGGAACCCGGAACGTAAACGTGGTTCCCTTGCCCAAGGCGCTTTCCACTTCGATGGTTCCGCCGTGCGCTTCAACGATCGCTTTGCTGATCGGCAAGCCCAGGCCGACGCCGGGGATGGCTGTCCTGCGCACGCTGCTGGTGCGAAAGAATTTTGCGAAGACCTCTGAGGTGTCCTCCGGGTTCATGCCCATTCCGGTATCGGTGACCCGGCAGGCCAGGTGGCCGTCTTCCTGCGCCAGCGAGACCACCACGTTGCCGCCGCCGGGGGAGTACTTGATCGCATTGGATACCAGGTTGTCCAGGACCTGGGAAATCCGGGCCCCGTCCACGTGGGCCTCCAGCCGTTCCGGTGTGTCGGCCTCCAGCACCACACCGGACGCAGCCGCCTTCGGCATGGCCGAGGAGACGCTGCTGCGAACGAGGTCAGCCACGTCAACGGCGTGCGGAGAGACGATCAGCTGCCCGTTGCGGGTAGACAGCAAATCAGAAACCAGCGTCAGCAGCCGTTCCGAATTCCGACGGACAATCTCCAGCATGCCCCGCTGTGATTCGTCGGGCTCGTCGCCGAGCAGGATTTCCACATACCCGAGGATTGACGTGAGGGGTGTCCGGAATTCATGCGAGACGCTGGAGACGAAGTCGTCCTTGGCTGTCAGTGCGTTAACGAGGTCCGTGACGTCGCTGAACGCGATCACGGAGCCCGAGAACTTCCCGTCGGCGTCCTTCATGGCCCGGGCGGTGGTTACGAAGGCCCGTTGCTCATTGCCTGAGCCGAGCCAGACGAGGTAATCCGTGAAGGTTTCTCCGAGGACGGCACGGCGGACCGGGCGTTCCTGGACCGGGACCAGCGTCTTCCGGTCCGGCCCGAAAACGAGCAGCTGGGACTCGTTCGGATCCGCTATGTCCTTGGGCCGTGCCAGTTCGTGGTTGATCCGCTGCTTCCGGTTCATGAGCACGTCATGCCCGTCGGCGTCCACGGCCAGAACGCCCAGGTGGACAGTGTCCAGGACCGTATTCAACAGCGCTTCCTGGCGCTGGCTGGTCTGCAGGTTGGCCTGCAGTTGGGCATCTTTATCCTCCAGCTCGCGCTGCTGCCGGGTCATGCTCAGGGTCAAAACGCTGACTGAAACGCCGATGCCCAGCATCATGACAGGCAGGAGCAGGGACCGCGCGAGGTCCTGTCCAGTGACGCTGCCCTTCAGCACCAAAGGGACCCAGATGATGGCAAGCGGTGCCAGGAAGGACAGCCAAAGTGCTGCGCGGGGGTAATACCCGGAGGCGCACAGCCAGATCACCGGGAACACGGCCAGCAGGCTGATTCCCGCCAGGCTTTCCTGCCCACCCTCCCTGCCCAGGGCAATGGAAACGAAATCCAGCAGCGGAATGATCAGGAAGCTTGTATAGGGCAGCCGCTCCCAAGGAACCAGGTAGCACAGAGCCATGATGGCCAGCTGTGACACCAGGAAGGCAATAAAGAGGGCGTTGTTCATGGTTTCCGGGAAAAACGCCCACACCAGGAAAGCCGTAAGGATTGTCGTCACAAACAGCGGCATCTGGCTCAGCGCCACCCGCTCCGTCAGCCGGTACTCATGAAATGGCCGCCGAAAGAACCTTATCCGGCCGGACGACCATGCTATGGGGTCAGTCATGGCGCGAAAACTTACGGGACAAGGTGTGCGAGGCCATATCAGCAGGATATCCGCAGCCAGCTATACTTCAGACGTTGGCTGCTGAGGGGGCGCTATGAGTGATGCACGTGTCGGACTGGTCATCGAGGATGACCACGACATTAGGGAACTGGTTCGCACGGTGCTGACCCAGGCAGGCTTTGACGTGACCGTGGCCAGTAGTGGAGCGGAGGGCGTCCTGACGGCGAAGACCCTTAACCCGGACGTCATCACCCTGGACCTCGGGCTGCCGGACATCGACGGTTTTGAAGTGTCCCGGCAGATCCGTGAATTCTCGGACGCCTACATCGTGATGCTGACGGCCCGCACCGAGGAGCTGGACACCCTTATCGGGCTCGAATCCGGCGCGGACGATTACCTCACCAAGCCGTTCCGGCCTCGGGAGCTGCGCGCACGCATCGCTGCAATGATGCGCCGTCCCCGTTCGGTCCCGAATCCGGCAGAAGTTTCAGGGATCGAGGCCTCGGCCGATGGGCAGGCGCATCCGGAGCGCGGGAATTACAGCCATAACGGGCTGGAGCTGAGTTATGCATCCCGCACGGTGACTGTGGACGGCGCCGAGATGAACCTGACCCGTACTGAGTTCGAACTGCTGCACGCCCTGCTGGAAGCAGGCAGGACTGTCCGGACCAAATCGGATCTGGTGCGCCGGCTGCGGGACGAGGATTACGACGTCGGGGGCTACATCAGCGAAGCGGACGAACGGTCCGTCGAGGTACATATGGGGAACCTTCGCAAGAAGCTGGGTGATTCGCCGCAGAAACCGCGCTGGCTTCAGACGGTTCGGGGTGTGGGTTACAGGCTGGCTCCAGGCGAACACTGAGCCTGCAGACTCTTCATTGTCAGCCGGCTGCACCGTCTGATGGGTTTAAGTAACGAGGCAGCGAGCTTGGGGAGGACGACGACGGCGGCGTCAGCGTCGAGCCCTCCGGACCGGATTTCGCCCTCGAGGGCCTTGGCCAGGCCGGCGAGCCGCTCGGCTCCGACCATTTGGCTGGATGACTTCAGGCTCAGGACGGCGTCGACGGATCCGTCCAGGTCACCTGTGGTCAGGGCCAGCTTGAGGCGTCCGATGCGATGCGGGAGGTAGTCGATGAAGTTCCCAACGAAGACACGGCAGTACCCCTCGTCCTCCTCGAGATCCTCGCGCAGCCGGTCCAGGACTCTCTGGTCCACGAGCGGGGCTGCCGGCATCATCGGACGGGGCCATCATTGTCCTTTCGGGTGTGGTCTTCCACTCCGTAAACCGGGGGGACTTTGTGGGGCATTAGCTTCTCTTCAGATTAGGGCTGCTCCGCGTACTCAGAAGTGGTTCCGGAGAGAATTGCGGGTTTCTTGATGAGGCTGCTGGCTTTACGCCCAATACTTGAGTCGGTGCACGTCGTCGTGTCAACAACGGGAACTATGGGTTCCACTAGGTTCTCCTTCAAGGACCCGCTGCGTTTCGGAGTAGCCACCCCTGGCGGAGCCCTGGCTGCGGCGGAGCTCGACGAAGTATCTGCATTGGCCGGGGAGAGACCGTCCATGGTCCTCAGAGACTTTCTTCAGTCGCCTCCGCTGGCGGAGATGAGCGCGGTGCGCGCCCGCGTTGCCGTTCCGCTGGCGTTCTACCTTGCCGCCCAGCCCGACGTTATGGGCTTTGCGTGGTTCCACCTGCAGAAGGAGGCCGACTGGCGCATCAACAGCAGCCCCTCCTCGGCGTTTGCCTTGAATGCGGCACTGTTGGCGCGTCGCAGTTAGCTGGCGAGAGGGAATGCTGTTGCTCCGGACTCCTGGTGCTGCAGTCCTCCAAGCGGGACAACGGAGTCATCCTTCCGGACCCACATCAAGAGCTTCTGGGGCAAAGGCCAAAGATTGCATCAAGAATGCTCTTTGTTGAGGCCTGCTCCGGAAGCGTGCGGGGCTGTTTCCAGGAAGTGCACCAGCTGGGCTTCAAGCGCAGACCCATCCTTGAGTTCGCACTCCCAAACGGTGAGGACCTCCCAGCCGGCGTCCTCCAGCAGGCGGCGCTGGCCGGCGTCGCGCTCCTTGGTGCGCGAACGCTTCGCCGCCCAGAACTCGGCGTTCGCTTTCGGCGCGTGCAGGCCCACCCGGCAGTCGTGGAAATGCCAGAAGCAGCCGTTGACAAAGATGACCTTGCGGCGTCCGGCAAAGACGAGGTCCGGATTGCCCGGCAGGCGAGTGCTGCCGGTCCGCCCATGCAGGCGATACCGGTATCCCTTGGCGTGGAGTAGCCGGCGCACCAGCAGTTCGGGCTTGGTGTTCTTACTCCGGATCCGGGACATGTTCCAGCTGCGCTGCTCCGGGCTCAGCTTGTCCGCCATGCATTCAGTCTATGTTCGTAGGCTTAGCGCTCCGGTTGGTCTCCGAGCTGGAAATGCCGCCCACTCACCGACACTGGCTCGATCTCGACATAGAAGTCCTTGAGCGTTGGCACCCAGGACTTCAGCCCCAGCTCCTCCACGGCGGCAAGTTCGGCCGAATTGCTCAGGACCCGGGCTTTCCCACGAAGGACCACGGACCAAGCCTCGTCCGAGAGGATGCCGTCGGCCTCGAAGAGAACTGCCGAGTTGATGGTCAGCTGGGCGAGCTTGTTGCCCGGAGCAGTCCTCAGATACAGCTTGCGGTTCGAGCTCACATAGTTGACGGGAAAGATGTCATGTTCTCCGGCAACTGAGACCACCAACCGACCGTGCCTGGTCCCTTCCAACAGGTGCCAGGACTGCTCGTCGTTGAGTTCCAGGACTGGATTTCCGTCTGCGTGTTCAAACATCATGACGCCATTCTTCTACAACTCGTAGAAGTTCGCTAGGGGTTCGGCGGCCTTCTCCGGCTTGCTCTATGACTTTCTTCAGGCTGGGTGGGTGGTAGAACCAAGGCGGGTGCCTGTGGATAAGTTTGATCGCCGAAATGTGACCTGGGCTACCCTTAAGTCACTGTCCGGAGCATGCCGTCTTGAAACTACTGGGGGATTAGCGGCCCATGACATCGCACAACGTTCTCACGCCCCGCTTCATGCGTTCCGGCGCTGTAGCTTTCAGTGCTGTAGCTTTCGGTGTTGCTGCCACGTTTATGCTGGCCGGTTGCTCGGGCGGAGCACCTGCAGATCCCGGCGCCGCACCCCCGACTGCTTCAGAGACAGCTTCCTCCAGCCCCGCGGCCACCCCCACGGCGAAGCCCAGTGCTGCGTACAAGCCGGCCGACGCGTCCGGCCCCGCCCAAAACGTCCCTGTACCTGTGCTGCCGGAAGTGGCGAAGACGGAGACAAAAGAAGGGCTCGAGGCGTTTGTAAGGTACTGGTACGCAACGCTAAATTACGCCTTTGAGACCGGTGACACGGAGAAACTTGTGGAAACGAGCGGACCCGGCTGTGTCTTCTGCATGGGACTCAAAGACGGAGTGACGGAGGCCTGGGGTGAGGGCCGTTGGGTATCGGGAGGAAAAATCGAAACTCCTGCAGTTTCAGTTGTGTTCAAACCCGGGGTGGAATCACACGCCGTAGTGCAGGTGCTACAGCAAACGATTGAAATCAGAAAACCGGACGGAAGTCTTTTCCAAGCCCCTACTGCGGCTACCAATACTGGAAGTCGTGCGGCCGCTACTTTTGGCTCAACGGGATGGATGATGACCGACCTTGGCCTGATCAGGTAAGGGGATGAAAGCCAGTCCGCTAGGAGTATTAGGCATGACCTTGCTGCTGCTGATTGTCACTCCCACCCTCGCGTTCGCCGACATTTCACTCGGCTATGAGGAGAAAGGTCTGGGAGTTGGTGCAGATCAATGGGCCATCGACGAAGCAACAGGTCAACTAATGCGGGCGGAACCTGGGTCTGTGAATACCGACCCCAACGAGTACAAGTACGAACTCCAGTGTCACCTTGGCGGAGGCGACTTCGATACTAGCTGCCTTGCCCGGCAAATCGAATGCAACGACGGCCCTGACGGTGAAGAAGGTATTCCCGTCATCTGGCTTTCAAGGCCCCGCGGAGTCCCGGGTGCCGTCTGGGCCCGCCACTCGGGCCCGACCTGCCTTTACGATGCCCGACCTGAGGACCTGCTGCCCCGAATCGCCGCCGCCATCCAGCGGCAGTTCGAAAGCTTGCCGGTGAACGCCGGGAGTGTGGTCGCCCAGCCCAGTCCTCACACGCTGAGGGGTGCCGAAACCAACTTCTACGCCGAAGCAGTTGAACAGCAGTTCGACGTCACCATGTTCGGCCAGCGGGTGCACATCGTGGCTACCCCGGTTCAATACACGTGGAACTACGGCGACGGCACGATCTTCGGTCCCCAGCCGTCGATGGGAGGCCCGCTGCCGCAGGACCGGTGGGGTGAGAAGACGAGGACAAGCCACGCCTACGGAACCACGGGGGACTTCCAGGTCGTGCTGACCACCACCTTCCAGGGAACATACTCGGTCAACGCCGGCCCTCCGCTGCCTATCCCCGGCCAAGGCCAGTTCAGTGCGCCGCCTCAAACAGTCAGCGTCTGGCGATCGCTTACCCGCAACTATGCCGACGACTGCATTGTGAACCCGCAGGGACAGGGGTGTCCGGGAGTCGGGGCGACGCGCTGATCTCCTGCCGTGCCCCTTAGGCGCATACACCACCGGCGCTCACGCTGGCCGCGCCGCCTGCTACCCACCCACCCTGGTACCCGAAGCGACGTCATGAAGGGGTGTGATTCGCGTTGCATCCGGAATAGTTGCACGCGCCGCCCAGTTGGGCCAGACAGAACGTTGAAAACTTCGAAAGGACGCGCATGCTGTTTTCCCCTCTGGCCCTTGGCGAACTTGAACTCCCGAACCGCCTGGTGATGGCACCCCTGACCCGCCTCCGCGCGGGTGAGGATGGCATCCCGGGACCCATCATCGCGGAGCATTACCGCCAGCGTGCTTCCCTTGGCCTTATCGTCAGCGAAGGAACCTACCCCAGCCCCGCTGGCCGTTCCTACCCCGGGCAACCCGGCATCGTCACCGAGGAACAGGTGGCCGGGTGGAAGAAGGTCACCGACGCCGTCCACGCCGAAGGCGGGCGTATGTTCGCCCAGGTCATGCATGGAGGCAGGGTCTCGCACCCCGACATCACGGGTGGCAACACCATCGTCGCCCCCAGCGCCGTAGCCATTGAAGGCGACGTCCGCACTCCGTCCGGCAAGCAGCCATACCCGGTGCCGCACGCACTGACCACTGACGAACTGCCGCTGGTGATCCAGGAATTCGTCGCCGCCTCGCTGAATGCGATCGAGGCCGGGTTTGACGGCGTGGAGTTGCACTCAGCCAACGGCTACCTCCTTCACGAGTTCCTGGCGCCGAACTCCAACGTCCGCACGGACAGCTACGGTGGTTCCCCCGAGAACCGGGCGCGTTTCGTGATCGAGACGGTCAACGCGGTTGTAGCAGCGGTCGGCGCCAACCGGGTGGGCATCCGTATCTCCCCGGAGCACAACGTCCAGGGCATTGCCGAGGTGGACGCAGCCGACGTGCGCGCAACGTATGAGGTGCTGGTGGACAGCATCGCCCCGCTGAATCTCGCCTACCTCAGCATCCTGCACCACGAACCGAGCGGCGAACTGGTCCAGGACCTCCGCGCCCGCTTCGGCGGCACCTTCCTGGTCAACACCGGTTTCAGCGTCGTCACCACCCGTGAGGAAGCCGTTGCCCTGGTGGCCGACGGTCACGCCGATGCCGTCGTGGTGGGCCGTCCCGCCATCGCCAACCCTGACCTGGCCCGGCGCTGGAACGAGAGCCTGCCGCTGAACGAGCCTGACCCCTCCACCTTCTACGCCGAAGGTGCCGAGGGCTACACGGACTACCCGGCCTACGCGGGCTAAACGTCCCTCTACCAGCAAACACGCGAATAACAGCAGATGCGCGAAAACGACGACGGCGGCACCCGGCCTGGGTGCCGCCGTCGTTTGCTGCTCGGTGTGCTGTCCCGGCAGCGGGCGCCAGGGCCATCCGACGGCCTCCAGCTGGTGAAGTTGGCCCACCGGGCTCCTCTGGGGTCCCGGCGGTGATCAGATGCTACTCCAGCAAATGGAGTTTTACTAGGGGCCGGTCAAGCGACTGCCGGACAGGCTAGAGAAGCGCCTCCCGGCCTGTTCCTTCCTTCATCACGAGCTTGCCGTCCTCGATCGAAACGAGCACGCTTTTGGGCTTTCCGCTGACCTTTGTGATCGCCTTCAGGCCCCGGTTGGTCACTTCGACTCCCACCTGCGCGCCCTTGGCCGGCAGCTCGATGGACACCTCGGATGCGATGCCGAGAATCGGATTCGTGGAGACGTCCAGGTCCCGCCGCGCCTGCTTGCCGTTCACCGTCACGGTGATGTTGGCTTCCTCGAACCCCTCCTGAAACACAATGAGCAGTTCCCGCATGATGCCCTCTTCCTCGAGCGATGGGTGCCTTGTGACGGTAGTCCAACTACAGCACTTTGTGGGCGGCAGCGGAATACCTTCCCGGCAGGGCAGCACGCCTCCGCGGCAGTGGAGCCGGACAAACGCTTAGGGCAAGATGTTCTGGTGACCCAACTGCCGCACGCCCCTTCCCCTGCACCGTCCACCCCCGCGAAAAGGGAGCACGGAATCTACAGCCAGATCGCAACCGAACTGGGCGTCAAAGCCTGGCAGGTGAAGGCAGCCGTGGAACTGCTCGACGGCGGTTCTACCGTCCCGTTCATCGCCCGCTACCGCAAGGAGGCCACCGGGACGCTGGACGACACGCAGCTCCGTGACCTCGACGAGCGCCTGCGCTACCTCCGGGAACTGGAGGACCGCCGTCGTACGGTGCTCGATGCCGTTGCGTCCCAAGGCCAGCTGACCCCCGAGCTGCAGACGGCGATCCTCGCTGCGGACACAAAGTCCCGGCTCGAGGACATCTACCTGCCGTTCAAGTCCAAGCGGCGGACCAAAGCCCAGATCGCGCGTGAGGCAGGCCTGGAACCGCTTGCCGAGGCGCTGCTGAAAGGGCCCGAGCTTCATCCGGAACGTGAAGCCGCCAAGTACCTCAACCCGGAGCATGCCGTTGGTGACGCAGCTGCTGCGCTCGCCGGTGCCAGGGCCATCCTCGTTGAGCGCGTGGCCCAGGACCCGGACCTCGCCGCCACCCTGCGCGAGCGCCTTTGGACGCAGGGGCGCATGGTGTCGCGCGTGAAGAAGGGTAAGGAGACCGAGGGCCAGAAGTTCGCTGACTACTTCGAGTTCGCGCAGGCGCCGGCCGGCATGCCGTCGCACCGGGTCCTGGCTTTGCTGCGTGGCGAGAAGGACGGCGTCCTTGAGCTTGATCTCGCCGAGGCAGACCCCACGGACGACGGCGCCCTTGCCGCCGCGCGTTCACGGTACGAATCGGCGGTGGCCCGGTGCCTTGGGGTCGCCGACCGCGGACGGCCCGCCGACGCCTGGCTGATGGAGACGGCCCAGTTGGCATGGCGGTCCCGCGTGCTCGCCCGGCTGACAGCCGACCTTCGCGGGAAGATGTTTGCAGCTGCTGAGGATGAGGCGGTCCGCGTTTTCGCTGCGAACCTTCGGGATGTGCTGCTGGCTGCGCCTGCCGGGAACCGTGCCACGCTCGGTTTGGACCCCGGGCTTCGAACCGGCGTCAAGGTAGCGGTGGTGGATGGCACCGGCAAGGTGGTGGCCACAGATACGGTCTACCCCCACGCTCCGGTACGGAAGTGGGACGAGGCGCTGGCGACGCTGGTGCGGCTGGCGCGGCAGCACGCCGTGGAACTGGTGGCCATCGGCAACGGCACTGCATCGCGCGAAACAGACAAACTCGCCGCCGAGCTGATCAAGCGGCTGCCGGACGTGGAACGGAAACCGCAAAAGCTCGTGGTGTCCGAAGCCGGGGCCTCCGTCTACTCGGCTTCCGCTCTCGCTGCGGCTGAACTGCCGGGCATGGATGTGTCCCTGCGCGGGGCGGTGTCCATCGCCCGCAGGCTGCAGGACCCTCTTGCAGAATTGGTGAAGATTGACCCGAAGTCAATTGGCGTGGGCCAGTACCAGCATGACGTGACTGCGTCGAAACTGGACCGGAGCCTGGACGCCGTTGTGGAGGACTGCGTCAACGCCGTGGGCGTGGACGTCAACACCGCTTCGCCCGCGCTGCTCAGCCGGGTGGCCGGCGTCGGGCCTCTGCTGAGCGAAAACATCGTGGCGTACCGCAACGAGCACGGGCCGTTCGCCAAGCGGGCAGAATTGAAGAAGGTGCCGCGGCTCGGCGCCAAGGCGTTCGAACAATGCGCAGGCTTCCTTCGCATCACCGGGGGAGCGGAACCCCTGGACGCCTCCAGCGTGCACCCCGAATCGTACGCCGTGGCCCGCAGAATTCTTGTTGCCGCCGGTTCTGCGCCCGCCTCCTCACTGGACCCGCGGGAGTTTGTGGACGACACCTTCGGGCTGCCCACGGTGCAGGACATCCTGGTGGAGCTGGACAAACCCGGCCGTGACCCACGTCCCGCGTTTGCAGCCGCTACCTATTCGGAGGGGATCGAGAAGATTTCCGATCTCAAGCCGGGGATGATTCTGGAAGGGACAGTAACCAATGTTGCGGCGTTCGGAGCGTTCGTGGATGTGGGCGTCCACCAGGACGGACTGGTCCACGTCTCGGCACTGGCGAACCGCTTCGTGTCCGATCCCCGCGAAGTGGTGAAACCCGGGCAGGTGGTCCGGGTGAAGGTCCTCGAGGCAGACCCCGACCGGAAGCGGATTTCGCTGACGCTGCGGCTCGACGACGAGCCTTCCCCGGGTGCCTCAGCTCCCGGCAGAGCCGGTGGTAAGCCGCAAAACCAGGAGCGGGATAGGACCGCAAGTGCCGGGCGCGGAGGCAACCCGAATGCCGGGCGCGGCGGAAAGCAGGGTTCCGAGCCTGCTGCACGGCAGGAACGGGAACGATCGGGTGGTAAGCCGGCACGCAACGCGCCGCTGTCTGGCCGCCGCCATGCTTCCCAGCCGGCCCCCGTGAATACGGCGATGGCCGAAGCGCTCCGGAAGGCGGGGCTCGGTAAGTAGTTCCGTTCGAGACGCTCGGGCTCTTGGGTGTTAGGTGCGGCAGCCGCCTGGCGCCTACTGCTTAGGCCAGTGACAGCACGAACGCGAGGACGAATCCTGCGGCCGTGCTGAGAGCGACGGCAGGACCGCCATGTTCGTACGCCTCGGGCATCAGCGTGTCCGCGAGCGATGCGATCACCGCACCGGCAGCAAACGCCAAAGGTATGGAGATGGCCTCCGGGTCCGCTCCGGAGAGCGGTCCGGCTCCCATTACGACGGCGATGACGAGTAGGACCGCACACGCCACCCACAGCCCGAGGATGCTGCCGGTGGACCGGCCTTGGCTGCGCATGGACGCCGAGCCTACCAGCGCTTCCGGGAAATTGGAGACGAAGATCGCCGCGAGCAGGGCCAAGCCGCCGGTTCCCTCGCCCAGCGAGATTCCTAGGGCAACGTTTTCCGGCACGCCGTCCAGGGTGACGGCAGCCAAAAGCGCCAAGCCAGCTGCGCCGCGGGTTGAAGCAGATGTGGCGGGTTTGTCGCTGGCGGCCGCGTCGGTGTCCAGCTTGGCGCTGCCCTCGAACTCGTCGGCAGGCGTGGCCTGTTTCTGTTCTCCGGCCTGAGCCCACCGGTCCAACAGCGCGCTGAGGACCGTGAACACCACTGCACCGCCCATGAGGCCGATGGCTGCGCGGAGGATCCCGCCGCGCTCGTAAGCGTCTTCGAACAATTCGAAAGCGAGGGCAGTGATAAGCGAGCCGGCGGCGAAAGCCAACAGCATGGCCAGGAGACGCTTAGGCAGTTCGAAGCGGACGCCGACGAAAGCACCAACGACCAGGGCGCTGGATGCTATGACGCCAAACCACAGCGACATCATCATGCCGCAAGTATAGGAGTGCGCCGCTGACGTGGGAATACATACCTGGCCCTCCACCCGCTGAGCGCACTTTCGATGACGAGGGGTTTCTGCAAAGGTGGGTTCATGACCTATTTCCTGGAGTACACCATCCCTGCCGCAGCCAACGATGCCGGGTTTGAGTTCCCGCACGATGAAATTAACTCCGGTGCCACCATTCCGCTGACCCAGACGAATGCTGATGTAGTGCACGCGCCCGAACTTCCGGCGCGGACAGGCATCATCGGGGCGACTGTTCCCGAGGCAAAACTGGAGGCCGAGCAGCTGATCACCCACAGCCGCGCAACTGAAGCATCGCTGTACTTCGACCCGTCCAACTCCTTGAACGCTGGAGTCGGAACCCTTGTGGCCACTTTCGATGAGGGCCGCGGCTGGCAGGACGTTTAGGACCTATAGCTTCGGGGCCAGCTATCGGCCGAGGAAACGGGGCCGGCCGAATTGGGTCCGGACCCCAGGCGAATACAGAACAGACTCCGGCGGGCCGTCCACTTCAATCCCCGCGGCTGCCATCAACCCATCGTTCAGTTCCAGCACGTTTGCCCCGTACAGGGGCCATGGTTCGTGTGTATTAGGGATGTAGAGCGTTTGGCCCTTGAAAGTGCTATGCAGCCCGAAACGTGCAGTGAGATGAGTGGACAGGGGATCCTCCACGAACTTACCAAGATCCAGCGCCGCGCGAAATCTGCTGCTGGCGCCCTGCCTGAACCGGCGAACTGAGTAGCTGGTGACAGGGGACCTGGCGGAGGGCGGCTCGTAACCTGTGCGCGACCAGACATAGGGCAAGCCAGCCGCCCGAGCGGCCAGGACCACGGGCAGCCGGTTGGCGTCCAGGCTCAGAAAAACCACACCACGTGTACCGTCAGTCTCCCTGGAGTAAAGGCGGACGTTGACCTCAGTGAAACTCCCCAGGTGGGGGATGCCTGGCCCGCGTCCAATCCCAGCCTTCTTCATGCGGAAGCCGATAAGGCCCGCCCAGGAGCTTCCGTCGAAGGTGTCCGGCTGCACGCCCCGAGGCATAAACCGGGCAGCAACGGGTTCCGGAATGCGCCAGTGGAGGAAAACGGCGTCGATCCATTGCTGATCCATGATGACAGGAAGAGGCAGCTCCTCCGGCAACGGCCACCGCGCCGCCCCGTCCTGGTGCTGTTTCATCGCCCTCCTGCTGATTCATCGCGTGGGTATCTGGGGAAGATGGCCACCGCCCTGAGGAATGACCGCGGGAAAATCCATGCTGACTTGGCGTTGGTCGTTGCAGTGATGCTGTGAAGCCTAACGGAGCCCGTCGGAAACCAGCAGGAGCCCTCCGGGTTGGGAGGTACGGCTTGCTGGATGTGCGACGGGTGGCAACTCCGTCGTCGGTGGGAACCTGTGGATTCCTCCCGGGACAGAGCTGCTTTACGGGCCGGGCGCCGTATTCCTGCCTGGTTGTCATTCCGGCGGTGTTCATTACGGTGGCGGGCCCTCACTGTCGGGTGGGTGGTGGGGATGGTTTGAAGTAGGTGTTTTGTTGGGGTTTTTGGTGGGGGTCGATGTGTTTTGGGGGTGTGTACCAGGGGGTGCCGTTGATGGTGGTGATGGTCCATTGGTCTTTGTGGATCAGGTGGTGGTGGCCGGTGCAGAGGAGTGCGCCGTTGTTGATGGTGGTGGGGCCGCCGTGGGACCAGTAGGTGATGTGGTGGGCTTCGCACCAGGGGGCGGGGATGGTGCAGTGGGGGAAGGTGCAGCCTTGGTCGCGGGCGGTGAGGGCGAGGCGTTGGGTGGGGGTGAAGAGCCGGTTTTTGCGGCCGAGGTCGAGTAGTTCGCCGTGGGTGCCGAGGATGGCGGGGATGATGTCGGCGTCGCAGGCGATTTTGCGGAGGGTCGCCGGGGCGGCGGGTCCGGTGAAGGCGAAGTTCCCCGTGCCGTTGCCGTTGCCGGTGCGGGGTGGGTTGTTGTCGGGGTGGGGGAGGAGGCCCTGGTAGTTGATGGTGGCGATGATTTGGGGTCGGTTGCCGCCGGTGCCGGGCAGGGCGTTGGTGGCGAGGGCAACCTTGGCGGCGCCGATGAGGCCGTCGAGTTGTTTCTGTGGCCGGGTGCGGCGGTCCAGGTCAGGGTCGCCGTGAGCCCAACCGTCCTGTCCGGTGCCGGTGCCGGTGCCAGTCGCAGTGCCGGTGCTGGTGCTGGTGGTGGTGCGGGGGTTGGTGGCGGTGTTCATGACGGTGAGGAGGTGTTCGTACTGGTCGGTGGTGGCGAAGATCTCGAGGTGGTGCAGGCCGTGGCGGGGTTTGCGGATGAACGCGCCCTGGGTGTGGCGGAGGGCTTCTTCGCTGGGTTCGGTGCCGTCGGCGTCGATGGTGTCGGCCCAGCGGCGGGCGACGCGGGTGAGGAAGTCCGGGTCCGTTGTCGCGGCGGTGGTGGTGAGGTTCTCCTCGATCAGCGCGAGTTTCTCCGGGGTGGTGAGGTGTTGGAGCCGGTTCAGGGTCAGGCTGATGATGGTCCCGGCACGGGATGACACGGCCGGGCAGGCCGGGGCCTGACCGGGCAGCAGGACTGCACCGGCGCCGTTGGTGTCCTCCTTGGTGTCCTCGGTGTCAGGGTCGGAGTTTGGGGCGGTGTCGTCGGGGTTTGTGGCTGGTGTGGGGGTGAGGGCGGCGGCGAGGTGTTCGCGCGGGGCCGGGATGGTGTCGCCGGTGAGCGTGGTCGCGGGGAGGATGTCCGCGGCGAGGGCGAGACGGCGGTGGGCTTCACTCTTGCTTATACGCAGCCGTTGGCGGAGGAATTCGGCGGTGTTGGCGCACCCGTCATCGGCCGGTGAGGTGATGACCCGGTCACGACCGGCCGTCGCAGTCCCGCCAGGGCCGGCAGGTGCTTCACTGGGCCAGGCTGCGTCGGTTTCGTTCAGGGTTTCCACGCCGTTGTCCCAGCCGGTGACCCAGCCCTTGCCCGTGCGGGAGCGGCCGGCCCGGGCGGCGTCCGCGGCGGCGATGGCCCCTGTGCGGGTCCGGTCCACGGCGCCGGCGGCAAGGATCTGCAGGTACTCCACGCCCCGGGAGAGGTCCTCAACCTGCCCGGCGAAATCAGCGGCCTCCACGTAGTCAGCCGAAGCCAGCAAACCAGGTGCAGCAGCAGCGGCAGCAGCCAGAAGCCGGCCAATATCTGCCAGGCTGACCGGCGCACCGGCACCGGCACCTCGCCTGTCCGCAGAGTCCAGGGGCGCGGCCTGAACCGGCACAGCTTCGGAGGACTCAGCTTCACCCGGCACAGCTTCACCCGGCACAAATTCAGCCGGCAGAGCTTCGACAGACTCAACTTCGCGAGGTGTGTGCGTGGCGGGACCGACGCGAAGGCGAGGTCTGGAACTGGGGCAAGCGCCGTCGTCGTACGCTCCAGGGCCATGTGCGGGACTGGTTCCAGCCCGCGTCAGCACGGCAGTGGAACCGCCGAACTCCGCAAGCTGATCCCCCAGGGCTTCCATAGGACAACTCTGCCAAAGACCACCGGCAAAAGTGCGTGCAGAAGTTGCTATGTGGATAACTTACGCAGGACGCATCCCAAAAAAATCAGCGCGAGGTGGCTTCCGCGGAATCCGACGTACGTTCTTCCTTCTGCCACGGCCAGCGTCCCGTAATTTCCAGCTCCAACGAGAAGCTCAGGAACGTCCGGATCAGCACAATCATGGCCAAGACTCCCACGCTTTCGAACGTCGGCGTGACAGCCACAGTGCGAATGATGTCGGCCGCCACCAGGAGTTCGAGGCCCAACAAAATGGATCTGCCCAGCAGCTGCCGATAAAGGCGGTAGGTGCTGAGGCTTTCAGCCCCCGCCGGTAAGTTGCGCGGCTGGTGTCCGCGGAGCGCCAGCGGAATGGAAACCAGCGCCCCGATGACCATAACGGCCACTCCGGCAAAGTCGACAAATTCTCCGACCGTCTCGATGATGTGCCGAAAATCCATGGTTCCTGTCTCACTCGCGTCGCGTCAAAGCTGTTGGCGTCCAGGTGACAGCCTAAGCGCTGATACTCAGGGGAAAGGCCACAACCTACGGGTGCCGGACCCCGTTCCCGGCAAGAATGTCACGGTAGCCCTCGCGGAACGACGGAAAGTTGAACTCGAAACCAGTGTTTCGCAGGAGTCGGTTCCGGCAGCGCTTGTTACCGCCGCGCGCCGGCCCGGCGTCTCCCAGTGGGGGCTCGGCCAGGCCCATCTCGGCGGCCAGGAAACGGAGCACGGTACCGAGGTCGGCGGGTTCGTCGTCCACACCAACATAAACGGGCGACAGTTCGAGAGCCATGGTGGCGAGATGAACGATCGCAGCAGCGGCATCGTCGCGATGGATACGGTTGGTGTACCGGACATCTTCCGGAATGATGGCTGAACCGCTGCGTACCTGGTCGATCAACCGGGTCCTGCCCGGGCCGTAGATGCCGCCAAGACGCAGCGAGACCGCCTCGGTTCGTGTCCCCTCGAACCTGGCGTGCAGGAGTTCTTCGGCTTCGAAAAGGACCCGTCCGGAGAATCCGCCGGGAACCGCTGCGGTACCCTCATCAACCCAGCCGCCGCCGGCGTCGCCATAAACAGCGGTGGAGGAGATAAAGAGCACCCGCTCCGGCGTAACGCCGTCGCGCTCCAACGCGTCAAGGACGTGCGTGAGGCCCCGCATGTACGCGTCCCGGTAGGACTCCTCTGTTGGTGAGTCGGCGGCTACAGCTATCACGACGGCGGTGGTGTCGGCAGGCACCGGCGGAAGGTTGGGAGCGCTCAGGTCAGCCGCCACGCCTTCGATAACCGGCGGCAGCTTCGCAGGTGAGCGGCGCCAGCCCACAACCCGGTGACCCTGCGCGGCGAACCGCAGTCCGGCTTCCGTTCCAAGATCGCCGCAACCGGCCAGGAGGATCGTCATGCCCTACGGTGCCTCCACCGGGAAGAACACCCGGGGGTCCTGCAGGAGTGCCGGGTAAGCGAAGGCAGACCTGTCGATGATCTCGGTGACGGTGAAGTTCCTGCCGAACCTGCCGTCCTCGAGAGTGATGGGCCGGCCCACTACCTGCCCGACCGCAAACTTCGTACCGTGCTCGAACGGGACAGCCACGGGGGTCTTTCCGGGGAGCGTGGAGAAGGCTTCCTCCTGAGCCAGGCGCTTGCGGGTGGGCTTCTTCACCAGCTGCTTCGGCGGTGCCTTGCGCGGCTGCTTGGAGGGGCGGCGGGACGAGTCCTCAATGTATACAGGGGTGTAGTCGTCGTCGGCATCAGTAGCGGCGGCAGCCGTGAAACCATGCACCGGCGGCAGTGCCACCGTGTCCAGCGTCTGGGGATCGACGTCATGATGCGGCGACCGGAGGATCCAGAGAATGTCCCCCTCGGGTTCCTGCGGCAGGAACTCGTGCTTGGGCTCGGGCCAGAGGTAGTCCATGTCCGGAACCGCGTCCGTGAAGACGGAGCTGTAGAACTTCGGCTCCTTGCGCACAAGCTTGGAGCGGTGGCTGAGGTGGAAGTCCGAATCGCCAAGCCACGGCGGCATCGGAATTTTTGAAGCGTAGTCCGGGTGGGCGGCCTGAGGAGCGAACTCTGTGATGTTGGCGCGGGTCTTGTCCGGGTGCCCGCGTTGGGTCCATTCGTCCACCATCGCCAACCCGTACATGGTCAGCGCGGGCACGTACCCCATCCACATCCGGATGGCCGGGTGGGTCTGCCAGCCGTATCCGGGAATCACCAGTGCACGGAGCGTCTGCAGGGCTTCGACACGCTGCTTGCCGAGCCGGGCAGTATCCAAGGACGCGGCGCTCTGCCGGAAGTCGGGGTACGGAAGGAATGTTTGCATCCCTTCAGTCTGACGGCAGCCGGCTGATGTGCCAATTGCAGTGCCGGGCACCACAAACGCGGCACCCAGATGTTCATATCGTGGACCATTACATACACCGGATGGACGGAACCACTAAGATCACCGCAACCACCCCAGCGTTCTGGAAGCCCTCTCATGACATTCACACCTGAAAACTCCGCCGGAAACACACGCTCCTTCGCGCCCCGCTACGGGCAGATGCTGAGCCCGGAAGCTAAGGGCATCCTGGTCCTTGACGAATTCACCCTCGACCCCGAAGCCGCCATCAAGGAGCAGCATGGCTTCCTCGCCGGCGTGGCCGCCGTCGCCACCACTATGCGCCGCATCGCCGCGTTGCGCGTGGTGATCGCGGCCGTGGCCATCGCTAATCTGCCGCTCTTCCTGCTCTCCAGCGGATGGTGGATTTACGGCGTCTCACTCACCCTCGTCGTCGGCGTCCATGCTGCCGTCACCTGGCTGAACCGGCACGAGCCGAGGCTGAAGCAGCGGTCTGCCCTGGAACTGCACCTGCACCGCGAACGCAGCGCCAACTACCGCAAGGTCCGCGATGCCGTGAAGTACATGATCGATACCCCCAGCCGGATGAACGAGCACCTCTACCTGGAGCTCCTGGCCGCCAAACGCGTTGCCCTCAACCTGGCGCACGGCACCGTTGCCCTTTTGGACACGAGCGACGACGCCGCCTGGAAGGTGCGCATCGTCCGTGAGTTGCCGGCAGCCAGCTAAGCATCCGGCTTCAATAACTTAAAGAAAAGTACGACGCCGGCCCGCCCCTTGTGGGGGCGTGCCGGCGTCGTTCTGTGGTCAACGGAATTTGTCTATCGCCGACCGATTGGGGAGCCCTTGCGGGCGTCAGGCACTACCGTGCCACGTTCGCGCGGGAAAGGATTCACGCGGGAAGCTGGATGACCTGTCCTTCGAAGACGAGGTTCGGATCTGAAATGGTGTCCAGGTTCGCGTCGGCAAGGTGCTGCCAGCCGCCGTCGACACCCAGTTTCTCAGCCACGATGCTCAAGGTGTCGCCGGCCTGCAGGGTGTAGGTCTCGCCGCTCAGGGCAACCGCGGTGACGTGCTTGGCGACGGGCGCCTGGGCAGCGGGCGCGTTCTGAACCGGGGCAGCCTGAACCGGCGCGGCCTGGACCGGGGCAGCCTGAACCGGTGCGGCCTGGACTGGGGCAACCTGGGCAGGTGCGGCCTGGACCGGCACGCTTTGTGGTGCGACGCCGGTGCCGCCCCCGCTGAGGCCGAGCTGCGCGGCGCAGGATGGCCAGGCACCCCAGCCCTGGGACGCCTGGACCTTCTCGGCGACCGCAATTTGCTGCTCGCGGCTGGCGTCCGCGGCGGAACCCGTGCCGCCGTAGGCTGCCCACGTGCTGGGGCTGAATTGAAGGCCGCCGCTGTAGCCATTGCCGGTGTTGGTGGCCCAGTTGCCGCCGCTCTCACACTGCGCGACGGCGTCCCAAGTGGAGGCGCTTGTAGCGGCGTTTGCCCCGGTGGCCGAGAGAGCGATCCCTGCGGCTGAAATGGCGGCTACGGTGGCGCCGCGGCGCGCGGCAGTACGGAATCTAGTGTGTTTCATAATGGTGATGCTCCTGAAGGCCACCTGCGCTGGCTCCGTCCCCGGAGATCGTCGCGCCACTGCCCACCCCTGACGAATAGAGGTCATTTTCGGTGGCTGCCAGCTGGGCAGTTCTGGTGGGGGCAGCACCGGGCATTCATGCGCCCACGTTCGCGGGCATGCATTTCACGCTAGGACATAGCCCCGGCGTTATCAAATCGAGATTTTTCTGGGCGTTGGCTGGTGCTTTCCTGACGGAGTGCCGCGGCCAGGTAGGGGGCGGTGCGGCTTTCAGGGGACTGTGCGACGACGGCGGGTGTCCCGGTTGCCATGATTTGTCCGCCTTTGTCCCCGCCTGACGGCCCCAGATCAATCACCCAGTCGGCGCCGGCCACCACTGCCATCTCGTGCTCAACAACCACCACCGAGTTTCCTGCCTCCACCAGGCCGTGGAGTTGCGCCATCAGCAGTTCCACGTCAGCGGGGTGCAGGCCGGTGGTTGGTTCGTCCAACAGATACAGGGTGTGGCCGCGTTGGGCCCGCTGTAGTTCCGTGGCCAGTTTAATGCGTTGCGCCTCCCCGCCCGAAAGCTCAGTGGCCGGCTGCCCGAGCCGGAGATAGCCGAGCCCGACGTCCTGCAGGCTTTTGAGGCTCCGCGCCGCGGCAGGGACGTGGGCCAGGAACTCTGCGGCGATGTCCACCGTCATGGCCAGCACTTCGGCCACGTTCCGGCCGCGGTACTGCACCTCAAGCGTTTCCGGGTTGTAGCGGGACCCGGCACATTCAGGGCAGGGGCCGTAGCTGCCGGGCAGGAAGAGCAGTTCGACGGCAACAAAGCCCTCGCCCTGGCAGGTTTCACAGCGCCCGCCGGCCACGTTGAAGGAGAACCTGCCGGCACCGAAGCCGCGCGCCCTTGCTGAGTCAGTGGCGGCAAAAATCTTGCGGACCGCGTCAAAAAGCCCCGTGTAGGTCGCGAGGTTGGAGCGCGGCGTCCGGCCGATGGGCTTCTGGTCCACCGTCACCAGGCGATCGATGTGGTCGCTTCCGGTCACGGTTCCCAGCGCCAGGGGCTCCGCGGTTTCGTCCGGCTCCAGGGGCGTCCTGAGCCCCGAGCCCACCACTTCGCCCAGCACTCGGCTCACCAGGGTGGACTTGCCGGAACCTGAAACACCGGTGACGGCAGTCAGGACGCCAAGTGGAAAACGGGCGTCCAGTCCCCGCAGGTTGTGCCGGCTGACGTCTTTCAGCTCCAGCCATCCGGCAGGCTCCCGTGTTTGGTCCTTGCGCGTATCGTCGGCGACCTGCGGCAGCGCTTCGCCAAACAGGAAGGGCCTCGTGACGGATGCCTCGACGCCGGCGAGCCCGTCCACGGGTCCGCTGTAGAGCACCTCGCCGCCGCCTTCGCCGGCGCGTGGGCCGACGTCCACCAGCCAGTCCGCCTTGCGGACCACATCCATGTTGTGCTCCACCACGAACACCGAGTTGCCGGAGGACTTCAGTTGCTCCAGCACGTCCAGCAGGGGCTCGGCGTCGGCCGGGTGGAGCCCTGCGGACGGTTCGTCCAGCACGTAGATCACGCCGAAGAGGCCGGAACGCAGTTGGGTGGCGATGCGAAGCCGCTGCATCTCGCCCGGCGACAAAGTGGGCGTCGCGCGGCCCAGAGCAAGATAGCCGAGCCCGAGGTCCAGCAGGACAGTGATGCGCTGGAGCAGGTCCCTGGTGATGGCCACGGCAACCTCGTTCGACTCACCGGAGACATGCGTGCGCGAGGCTGTGCCGGCGTCGTGCAGCTGGGAGGTGGGGCGGACGATCTCCGCAAGGTCCACCATGGGAAGGCGGTTGAGCTCCGCGATGCTCCGTCCCGCAAACGTGACGGCCAGGGCCTCCGGCGTCAGCCCGGTGCCTGAACAGCGTGGGCACGGCCCGGACTCCATGAACGCAAGCACCCGCTCCCGCATTGAGGCGCTTTGCGAATCGGCCAGCGTATGGAGCACGTAGCTCCTCGCGCTCCAGAAGCGCCCCTTGTACGGTTTGGCCACGCGGTCCCGCTGGGGCGTCACCTCCACCACGGGCTGTTCCTCGGTGAAGAGGATCCAGTCGCGGTGCTTCTTTGGCAGCTTGCGCCACGGGGTGTCCACGTCGTAGCCCAGATGGGTGAGGATGTCCCGCAGGTTCTTTCCCTGCCACGCGCCGGGCCAGGCAGCGATGGCGCCGTCGCGGATGCTCAAGGACGGATCCGGGACGAGCGAGGACTCAGTGACGGTGTGCGCGGTGCCCAAGCCGTGGCATTCCCGGCACGCCCCTGCGGCGGTGTTGGGGGAGAACGCGTCCGAGTCTAGCTGGGTGCTACCGGCGGGGTACGTGCCTGCGCGGGAAAAGAGCATGCGCAGGGAGTTGGAGAGCGTGGTGACCGTTCCCACCGTTGACCTGCTGCTGGGTGCGCCGCGGCGCTGTTGAAGCGCGACGGCGGGCGGCAGGCCGCTGATCAGCTCCACCTTGGGATTGTGCCCCTGCTGGATGAGCCGGCGGGCATAAGGGGCCACGGACTCGAAGTAGCGGCGCTGGGCTTCTGCGTAAATGGTGCCGAACGCAAGCGACGACTTTCCGGAGCCGGAAACCCCGGTGAACGCCACGATCGCATCGCGCGGAACGTCAACGTCCACGTTGCGCAGATTGTTTTCACGGGCTCCGCGCACCCGGACGAAGCCGTCGGTTGCGTGGGCAGGAGCTGGATATTGCAGGTCATCAGCGTGCTTTGCATTCTGCATTGGTTCGACTCTAGTGGCGTTTCCGGCGGAGGGCATTATCCTGACCGGATGGATAACTTTGCGGGCGGTACTGCCGCGCCTGAAACCGAGCCCGTCGCAGTTGAGCCCGAGGTCCCCACCAGGCTCCTCCCGGTGGCGGAGCTGCACCTCCATATCGAGGGGACACTTCAGCCGGAGCTGATCTTTGCGCTCGCGGAACGCAACGGCATCGCGTTGCCCTACAGCGGGATTGACGAGCTCCGGGCGCGGTACGAGTTCACCGACCTGCAGTCCTTCCTTGACCTGTACTACGCCAACATGGCCGTTCTGCAGACGGAACAGGACTTCGCCGACATGACCCGCGCCTACCTTGAGCGGGCTGCCGCGGCCGGCGTCCGGCACGCCGAAATCATGCTGGACCCGCAGGCGCACATCTCCCGCGGCATCCCCTTGGAGACCTGCGTCAATGGCGTGGCCTCAGTCCTGGCGACGTCCGAGGAAGACCACGGGATCTCCACCATGCTGATCGCGGCGTTCCTGCGCGATCTTTCCGAGGAGTCGGCGCTGGAAGTCCTGGATAGGCTGTTGGCCATCAACGCGCCCATCGGAGCGATCGGGCTGGACTCAGCAGAGGTGGGGAATCCGCCGTCGAAGTTTGAGCGGCTTTACGCCAAGGCACGTGAAGCGGGGCTCCGCCTGACGGCCCACGCAGGCGAGGAGGGGCCGGCGTCGTACATTATTGAGGCCCTGGACATCCTCGGCGTGGAGCGCATCGACCACGGCATCCGCTGCATGGACGATCCCGACCTGGTGGAGCGCCTTGTGGACGCCCGGATCCCGCTGACCGTCTGCCCGTTGTCCAACGTCCGGCTGCGCGCCGTCGACACCCTGGCCAACCACCCCCTGCCCGCCATGCTCGCTGCCGGGCTCAACGTTTCCGTGAATTCGGACGATCCCGCCTACTTTGGCGGCTACGTGGATGACAACTTCACGCAGCTGGAAGCGGCCTTCGAACTCTCCGATTTCGACAAGGCCCGACTGGCGGCGAACTCCATCCATTCGTCCTTCGCCTCCGAGGAGCGGAAGGCGGAACTGCTGGACGAACTGAACCGCGGAGAAGTCACGCACTGACGCCCGTTGTGTCTCACGCAACAAGCGCTCGGTTATACCGCTAAACTGGGTGCCGCAGACGTGTCTGGGACGTGCCGGGTGGCATCCATGTCAGCACTACGGGGTTGTGAAGCCAGCCCCGAAACCTGAGACCCCAGACTCACTTGCCGGAATGTCCGCTTAATAGTCGGTCACGACACGCAGAGTTAACCATTTCAAGTCGCGCGATTTAACGGGCAGTTGGCAAGATGCCTAAGACCGATCGCTTTTATAAAAGGGGAATCATGGCCAAGTCCACCGCAGAAAACACCTTCCTTCGACTCAAGACCGTGCTGGATGTCCTGACCGAAGGCGTGTGGTCCGGCGATGCACTGAACGCGGGCGAGGTCCTCGCGGAGGCTACGGCACGCGTGCCGTTCAACGAGCACGAGGGCGAGCTGCTCAGCGGCGGCATTCCCCGTGGCCACAAGACGCTGACTTCAGCCACGGCCAAGCTTGTCAAGGCCGGCTGGCTCGTCAAGGGCCGCTCCGGCTGGACCATCACCGAAGACGGTATGCGCGCCACGGTCGCCTACCCGGATCCGGTGTCCTTCGCCACCGCGCTCGACGCCGGAACCCCCGTTCCTGCCGACACCCCGGTTCCCACGGCTCCCGCAGGCTTCGTCCGCAGGACGAGCGCAGTTCCCCTGGCAGCAGTGCCGGCAGCGGGCCCGGCCAAGACGGAGACCAAGAAGGCCGCCGCGAAGAAGA
Organism: Arthrobacter sp. V1I9; assembly: GCF_030817075.1. Taxonomy (NCBI): domain Bacteria; kingdom Bacillati; phylum Actinomycetota; class Actinomycetes; order Micrococcales; family Micrococcaceae; genus Arthrobacter; species Arthrobacter sp. V1I9. The sequence continues at coordinate 2,898,318 of NZ_JAUSYU010000001.1, read as the reverse complement.
CTCCTGGAAAGAAGGCCGCTGCAGCCGTAGGCAAAGCAGCCAAAGTGATCGAGGACGCCGTCGAACCCGTGGTGAAGGCAGTGCGTGGCAAGGCTCCTGCCAAGACCCCGGAAGCCGAAACTGCTGCCGAGCCGGTTGAGGACGCGGACGTCGAGACGCACCCGCAGCCCGAAGCTGTGGCTGTTGCGGGCGACTTCAACACCATCCTCGGTGCGCCCGAGAACTGGGCGCCGCAGTACGACGAAGCCCAGATGGAGTTCGATTTCCTGGACCAGCTCTGGAAGAAGAGCGCCGAACTGCCGGCCGGCCACTACACCTTCAAGATCGCCCTGAACCGGTCGTGGGACGAGAACTACGGCGCCTTCGGCACCTTCGACGGACCCAACCACGAACTGCACCACGACGGCGGGACGGTCACCATCCGCTACAACCACAGCACCCGCGACATCACCATCAACTAAGTTCCGCCGGCCCAACTGGGTCGCACATTACGTCGTGAAGATCCGTTTTCGGAGCGTTAACTGCGACCCAGTTGGGAAACCAGCCGCTTTACCTGCGGCCGTTGAGCATTCGTGGCGGGTGATTAGTTGGCAAAAGAGGAGAGGCCAATGGGCCCGGAAGGTTCGTCTTCCAGTGCGTCGAATTTGCCTGAGTCCGACGCCGGGGCGGTGCGCTTGACTGCCCGCGTGTTCGGCGTGGTGCAGGGCGTCGGGTTCCGCTTCTGGACGGCGGGCAAGGCGGAGGAGCTGGGCCTCACCGGCGAGGTGAAAAATCTCGACGACGGTTCGGTCTCACTGGTGGCTGAAGGGCCGCAGTGGAAGATCCACGAGCTCAGGTCCTGGTTGAACTCCGACGCCACACCCGGCCGGGTGGAGCGGGTGGAGGACTCGATGTCCCCGGCGGAGGGCAACTTCCGCGGTTTCAGGGCCCGCTGACCCTGGTCACGGGCCTTGCCGCACGAGCGTGGTGCCGCTGAAGTGTGGGATTGTCAGGCTCCCGCTGCATTGCCGCATGCCGTCCGACAACTTCACTCCCGCGGGCTGAGGCCTATAAACGCGCCGAGCTCCTCCAAGGATGCCGGCCGGTGCGGCATGTAGCTGGTGAGCTCGGGGGAGCGGATGATGACCGCCCGCCACTGCCCGCGCGATACCGCCACGTTGATCCGGTTCCTGTTCAGCAGGAACTCGGCCCCGCGGGGCGCCTCGCTGACTGCCGAACAGGCCATCGACACCAGCACCACCGGTGCTTCCTGGCCCTGGAACTTGTCCACTGTTCCCACCCGGACGCCGTTCAGGCCTTCCTCCTCGAGGGCTTTCCGGATCAGGTGGACCTGTGCGTTGTAGGCGGCCACCACCAAAAGGTCGTCCTGGTCCAGGGGCCGGGACTCTGCACCCGCACTGGAAGTCCATTTCAGCCCGAGATGCCGCCGCGCCTGGCGGACCACCTCTGCAGCTTCTTCCTTCGAGGAGGTGGTATTGCCGCTGTGGTTGACGAAAGCTGTTTCAACCCCCGTCGGGCACCCCTCAAGCTCGCGTTGCGAAGCCGCGGGCGCCGCCTGGAGCTTGCCTTCGTAGCTCAGCCGGGAGACCGCACGGCACAGTTCCGGATGCATCCGCCAGCTGTCCGCCAGGAAGTAACCAAGTCTGGCAGGCAGGGTGGCATGTCCCGCAGCCAGCCAGCCCAATGCTGATTCATCCACCGGCTCTGGGTGTGCCCCCTGTGTGACCTGCGGCAGCTGCTGGGGATCACCCAGCAGGAGGAGCCGCTTCGCCGCCCGGGAGACGGCCAGGGTGTTCGCGAGCGAGAACTGCCCGGCCTCGTCAATGACCAGCAGATCCAGCGAACCGGCCGGGACTTCCTTGCCCGTCAAGGTCCATGCTGTGCCGCCTACAAGGCAGCCTCCGGGTGTAGCCAACAGCCGGGCCACGTCTCCGTCCCCGCGCAACTTCCACGGAACGTCGTGCGGTGCCGAGAGTTTCTTGGCGACTGCAGCGGGATCCACGCCGCCGGTGTTGATGGCACAGCACAGCAGGTTTTCGACGACGTTGTGCGACTGGCCCACCACGCCGATCTTCCAGCCTTCAGCGACGAGTTGGGCAATGACATGGGCGCCGACGTAGGTCTTTCCCGTGCCAGGCGGTCCCTGGACCGCGAGGTAGGAGCGGTCGAGATCGCGGACGGAATCAGTAATCGCAGTGGCATAGTCGGCTGAGCCGTCCGGCCCGTGGGGGACCTCCACGGGCTGCCGGAGCGTGCGGAACCGCGGGGGCTGTTTGCGCAGGATGTCCAGGCCTGGCTGGGCCGGCAGGTCCGGCACAGACGCGCCAACGCTGGCCGCGATTTCCGCGATCGCGGCCTCGATGCTGGCCGTGGCAAGGGGCTGGTCCTCGGTGAGGGCGACGGGGAGGTGCGGGTAGGCCGCAACCTTGCCGGACTCACGCTCGGCGATGGTGATAATGACGTGTTCGGGGTTGTCGGGCGCCGGCGACATGTCACCGATCCTGGTGCCGAATGTAAAGGCCCTTGCTCCAGGAGCGGCGTCGGGCGCGGCCATGCCGTCGGGCGGCGGCGCATCGTAGAGCCGGCACCAGCTGGAGTCCGCTCGAAAGTCCGACCCCTCCGTCATGGTGCCCCGAAGGCGCAGTATTCGGGTGCGCATCCGTTCCTTCGGCTTGGCCAGTGCCCAGTCGGAAGCTACTTCGCCCGATTCCACGACGAACACGTTCCGCTGGTCAGACCAGTTCTCGATCGGTGCTTCCACGCGGTCGAAGTGCTGCCACCAGAACTGCTTGCGTTCGCGGCGGTGATAACCGGTAGCGGCAGCCACCATGGCAATGGCGCGTTGGTCGTCTGTCCAGGGAACGTCGTCCGGCAGTCCGGCGAGGTACTCGCCCAGCCTGGACTCCTCCGGAGTTTCCTCCGGTGCGGCCCTGCCTTCGGAGGACGCGGCAACAGCGGGCTGGCCGGCCTCTGCTTCCGGGGTGGCCACGGCGGCGGGCTGCCCGGCAACCTCGAGGAGCCAGTCACGCAGCCGGAGCGTGGACAGGCAGTCGTACTGGTTGTAATCGGAAATCGACGCGAGGACCTTCCCGGCTTCGGCAACGTTCCCCGCATCCCGGGCGGCACAGTACGCTGCGTACGCAACCACGGAGGCTCCGGCGTCCTTGACGTCCCCGGAGCGCAGGTTATTGCCCATGTACAGCGGTTCGAGCTTCTTGATGGAGTACGACGCTTCCGAGATGCGCAGTGACTGCCTAACCGTCGCGTAGAGGTCTACGAGCATGCCCTCCCGGAGCCAGGTGTCAACGGTGTCCTCGCCGGCCTGGTGGGCAAGGGAGAGGTTCCGCAGCGCGGTCTTTTCATAGGCGGCATAGTGGTAGACGTGCATGTCCGGGTAGCGCGCCCGGCGCTCTTCCACGTAGTCCAGAAACTCCAGGAAGGCGCGGCGTTCCTCCGACCGGGAGTGGGCCCAGAACGGGCGGAAAACAGGGTCACCCGGATCACTTGGTACCGGTGCCTCGACCACACCGAACAGGTACTCAATACCCCATGCTCCGGTGGCAGGGTCCTGCCAGAGCGGGTCGCCCTCGAAGTCGAAAAAGATGTCTCCCGGGCTGGGCGCAGGGAGGGACCCGATGGTGTTCTCCGGCAGCACCGTGAACGAGACCGTGTGCGGCTGGCCGTCCTTCGTAAAGGTCCGGGATCCTGCCGGTGCATCCAGGCCCAGCTGCATCCGGGCCTGCGCCCGCAGCCGGACTACAGAATTCCTGGCCTCCTCGGCGGGCATCGCCGCGAGCTCGTCGATGGTGGTGATATTGGCCGCGCGCAGCTTCCTGCGCTGCACCACGGACATCCCTGCCACCATCAGCAGGTCCCGGTGTGCCTGCACCTGCTCGGCGCAGTAGTCGCACCGGCCGCAGTGGACTATCCCCGGCTGCTGCCACTGCACGATGCTCTCAGCGGCCCGGTGCCGCGCAGTCAATTCGCGGAATCGGCGGCGCCGTTCCCGGAAAACAGGCAGCAGGTCCGGAAGCGAGTGGCTGCTGCGGAGCCAGTCGTCACCTATGCGGGTACCCAGCACCAGGGTCACGGTGGGGGAGGGCTCGAGACCCATGCCGAGAAGCTGGTCCCCGTAGGCCGCGAGCTGGAGCAGGGCGCCCACCTTGGCGTGCCGGGCCAGCTTGGTGTCCCAGACCTCGTAACGGCCGGGGCTGCCCGTGCCGGCGGCTTCGTTGACAAGGAAGTCCGCGTAGCCCAGGAACTCGCCGTCGAAGAAGGTGGCCTGGAAAACGACGTCGGCGCCGGAGCGGAGGGCGAGCTCGGTTTCGGCGTGCCTGGCCTGCAGTTCCCCGCGCAGGTTCTGGCCTCTTTCCAAGGAGTAGACGCCCGCCCCGCGGCTGGCGTCCCACTCTCCGTACTTCGCAATCAGGCTGGCGAGGACTGTCTGCTCGTGTTTGTCACCCAGCTCGCCGGCCCGGACCTGCATCTCGTCGGCCTCAAAGACAGCTTTAGGAGAGCGTCCCAGCTTCTCGTCCAGGACCCGGAGCGTGCGGTACTCACATTCGCTGGCGGCCACCAGGTCGCTGGCGGAAAACACCAGGTCCGGCGGCGCGCCAGCTACTGCAGCTTCAAGCAAAAACACGGGGCCTCCCCATCGACAGCCGGGCCGGAGGACGGTTGCCCTGGCCTTGAATCCAACGTAGCAAGAGGCACTGACAGTAAGTCCGCCGGAACAGACCCGGCCGAGGCTAGCTGTCCGCGGCCGCCCGCACCTGGGCCTTGTCGTGCTCCGCGTGGGCGCTGCGCAGCAGGTTCAGGAACTCCGTCTCGTTGCGGACGAGCCTCTTGTACTTCTCTGGCAGTTGGCGGATCTGGTCCTCCTCGCGGCACATCTTGGCGAAGAGCTTGTCCCGCTCCACCATGTCTGTCTCGTAGTTGAGGTCCAGGTACTCGATGGCGTGGCGCTTGGCGCCGGACACAGCGTTCTTGGCCTTGCCCTTGGGGCTGAAGATGGACGCCAGGACGGTCACCACGAGGACGCCGAGGATCACGCTCAGGGAGACCTGGGTGCTGACTTCCACCACGTTGACGTGTTCGCCGTCGTTGATGAACGGCAGCGTGTTTTCGTGAAGGGCGTGCAGGATGAGCTTTACGCCGATGAAGCCAAGGATTGCTGCCAGGCCGTAGGAGAGGAAGATCAGCCGGTCCAGCAGCCCGTCGATCAGGAAGAACAGCTGCCGCAAACCCATCAGTGAGAACGCCGTGGCAGTGAAAACGATAAAGACGTTCTGGGTCAGGCCGAAGATTGCCGGGATCGAATCAAGCGCAAAAAGGATGTCCGTGCCGCCGATGGCCACCATGACCAGCAGCATCGGCGTGAGGACACGCTTGCCGTTCTCCATCGTGAAGAGCTTGTCGCCGTCGTAGTGTTCCGACGCCGGCAGGAACCTCTTGGCGAGCCGTACCACCAGGCCCTCGGACTCGTCGTCGTGGGCGTTCGGGCGGAGCAGGTTGCCGGCAGTGACAAGCAGGATGAGCCCGAAAATGTAGAACACCCAGGCAAAGCTGTTGATCAGCGCGGCACCCAAAAAGATGAACGCGGTGCGGGCGATGAGCGAGAAAACGATGCCGAAGAGCAGCACCTTCTGCTGGTCGGCGCGGGGCACCCTGAAGCTGGCCATGATGATGAGGAACACGAAGAGGTTGTCCACGGACAATGCCTTCTCCGTGACGTACCCCGCGAAGTACTCCGTGCCCATGGTGGGCCCGCCGAAGATCAGCACGCCCAGTCCGAAGAGCAATGCGATACCCACGTAAATGGCGGACCAGGTGGCGGATTCCTTGAGCGAGGGCGTGTGGGCCTTCCGCACATGGAAAAAGAAATCGAAGGCGAGCAGGCCAACAATTCCTGCGATGGTCAGCGTCCAGACATAGGAAGGTACTTCCACGCGGCGGGCCTTTCGTCGGAGTGTCCTTCCAGCCTACCCGCGTGGGCAGCAGCTAAGCGGGGCGCAGGAGTTCGTGCTCCACAACGGCGGTACGGGACAGGGTCTTGTAGCCCTCCTGCTCGAACAGGACGGTAATCACGTCGTCCTCATGCCGCATCACCAGCCCCGGACCCCACTCCTTGTGGACCACCGCGGACTGGAGCGGGAACGGCTCGTCGGCACCTGAGGCGCCCGTTTCCGCGGACCCCGGCCCGCCGTCGTCGTGCGCGTTTGTTCCCAAGCCGGGCGCATCCGCGCGCTCAGCAGCGTCCGCGCAGGCGTCGCAGTTGCCGCACGGCTCCGGCAGGTCCTCGCCGAAGTAGCCCAGCAGGAACTGCCGCCGGCAGCTGTCCGTCTCCGCGTAGGCGCGCATCATGGTCAGCCGGGACTGGTCCATGCGCTGCCGGGCCTCGGCCATGTCGACGGCGCGGTCCACCAGGGTGGGCAGTTTGGCTTTGGAGGTGAGGCGGATGCCGCGTTTGCCGGTGGTGACGCCACCCGTCTCCTCCAGCTGGTTCACAAGCCCCGTGACCCGGCGCACCGGCATCCCGGTGAGCTCCGCCAGGGAGGTCTTGGGCGCGGGTGCGCCCGCGGACTTGAGGACCTTCAACACGTCCAGCAGCGAGTCCGGATCGGGGGAGTGCGTGCCGAAGAACTTGCGCAGGCCGAGGTCCTCGGCTCGGTAATGAAGTACAGCCGATGCCGGCTCACCGTCACGGCCCGCCCGGCCGATTTCCTGGTAGTACGAGTCCAGGGCTTCCGGGATGTCGGCGTGCACCACGAACCGCACGTTGGGTTTGTCGATGCCCATGCCGAAAGCGGTGGTGGCAACCACCACGTCCAGCTGGTCATCCAGGAACAGCTCGTGGATCCGCTCGCGGTCTCCTGCGGAGCGGCCCGCGTGGTACGCCTCCGCCCGGAGCCCCTCCTTTTCGAGCTTGGCCGCGTACTTCTCCGTGTCCTTACGGGTGGCGGCGTACAGCAGCCCCTGCCCCTGTTCCCGGGCGAGCGCCGCGACCTGCCCCAGCACGGCCTTGCGCTTGCCCTTGTCCTCCTGGTGGCGGACCACGTCGAGCGTGATGTTGGGCCGATCAAAGCCGTGGACCAGGACCAGCGGGTCCGCCATGCCCAGCCGTTCGCAGATCTCGTCGCGCACGGGCGGTGAGGCGGTAGCGGTCAGCGCTGCCACCGGCGGGTTGCCGAGCCGTTCGCGGACATTCCCCAGGTTGAGGTAATCAGGCCGGAAGTCGTGGCCCCAGGAGGAGACGCAGTGGGCCTCGTCCACCACGAACATGGAGATTTCCAGTTTGGCGATGCGGTCCACGGATTCCTGCTTGGCCAGCTGCTCCGGTGCGAGGAACAGGTACGTTGCCTCGCCGGACTCGGCAGCCTGCCAGGCGGCCTCCACCTCCGAGTCGCTGCGCGCGGAATTGACGGCGACGGCGGCGCCCTCGCCCAGCTCCCCGGCCAGCCCGTCCAGCTGGTCCTCCTGCAGGGCAATCAGCGGGGAAACCACGACGGCGGGACGCCCCGTGGTGTTCTGCAGGTACCGGGCGGCGACCTGGTAGATGGCGGATTTGCCGTAGCCGGTGGGCATCACGGCCAGGACATCGCGGCCGCCGGCGAGGGCACGGATGCCATCCAGTTGGCCCTCACGCAGCTCGGGCAGGGAAAAGGACGACGCCGCGAGGGCGGTAAGGGCAAGATCGTCGGACATTTGGGAGCGGCTCCGCACAGTTGTTCCTGCGGCCGCTTGCTTCAGCCGAGGTACCAAGCCTAGCGCGGGCCGGGACCCGCCGTCGTGCCGGTCATCGCTGTGTGGACAAACCCTTCCTCCTGCACGGCGTGGCTGTTGTCCACTTGCCCGCCGCCCATCCTTGACTTCCCGGCCACCCTGAACAACTGTGGAAGGAACTGGTCCGCCGGCAGAAGCTGGGACGTTTTGGGGCCGGGACGAGCAAGGAGAGTGCATCGTGACGCGCGAAAACCCGAAGGTCGAAGAAGCCGACGAGTCCGAGCTTGAGGTGACGGGACATCCCAAAACCTGGGCCGCAGGAGTGCCCGGCGTCTACCACTCCATGCAGCCTGCGTTGAAGCACATGGGCGTGGACAGGTCGCGGAAAACCCTGCTGGCGCTGAACCAGAAGGACGGCTTTGACTGCATGAGCTGCGCCTGGCCGGACCCCGGCCACCGCAAGACGTTCGAATTCTGTGAGAACGGCGCAAAAGCAGTCACCTGGGAGGCCACCCCTGTGGTGGTCAGTTCGGAGTTCTGGGCCGAGCATCCCGTCAGTGAACTGCGGGAGCGGTCCGAGTACTGGCTGGGCATGCAGGGCCGCCTCACGGAGCCCGTGTACAAGCCCGCGGGCGCAGACCACTACCGGCCCGTGAGCTGGGATCAGGCATTCGGGATCATCGCGGAGAAACTCAAGTCCCTGCCCAGCCCGGACCAGGCAGCGTTTTACACCAGCGGCCGCACCTCGAACGAAGCCGCGTTCCTGTACCAGCTGTTTATCCGCGGGTACGGCACCAACAACCTGCCCGACTGCTCCAACATGTGCCACGAATCCTCGGGATGGGCAATGGGCCAGACCATCGGCGTCGGGAAGGCCACCGTCTCCTACAACGACTTCGAAAAAGCGGACCTCATCATCATCCTGGGCCAGAATCCCGGCACCAACCATCCGCGGATGCTCACCGCCCTCGAGGAAGCAAAGGAAGCCGGGGCCAGCATCGTGGCGGTCAACCCGCTGCCGGAGGCGGGCCTGATGCGTTACAAGAACCCGCAGAAGGTGAAGGGGATCATCGGCCACGGCACGGACTTGGCCGACCAGTTCCTCCAGATCCGGCTCGGCGGGGACATGGCGCTGCTGCAGGCCGTGTCCAAGCGGGTCCTGGACGCCGAGGCCGCAGCGCCGGGGACGGTGCTGGACCATCAGTTCCTCGAGGATCACTGCCTGGGGCTGGAGGAACTCCAGGCGCACCTTGCCACCCTGGACGACGCGGCCGTCCTTGAGGCCACTGGGCTGCGGTCCGAGGAGATCGACGAACTGGCAGACCGCTACCTGCGCGCGGAAAAGGTGATCATCACCTGGGCCATGGGCATCACACAGCACAAGAAAGCTGTCGCCACCATCAAGGAGATCGTCAACCTCCTGCTGCTCCGCGGAAACATCGGCAAACCCGGTGCCGGCGCCTCGCCCATCCGCGGACACAGCAACGTCCAAGGGGACCGCACGATGGGCATCTGGGAGCAGATGCCGCCGGCGTTCCTGGACGCGCTGGGCAAGGAATTCAGCTTTGAACCGCCCCGGGAGCACGGCGCGGACGCGGTGGAAACCATCCGGCAGATGCGCGACGGCGGCATCAAGGTGTTCATAGCCCTGGGCGGCAACTTCGTGGGTGCCATGTCAGATACGCGCGCAGCTGAAACGGCGATGGAACATACCGAGCTCTCAGTCCAGATCTCCACCAAGCTCAACCACTCGCACGCGGTAACCGGGGCAGAGGCTTTGATCCTGCCAACGATGGGGCGGACAGAGATCGACAGGCAGGAGTCAGGGCCGCAGTTCGTTTCGGTGGAGGACACGGTCTGCGCGGTGCACGCCTCCCACGGAACGGTGGAGCCTGTGGCGCCGGGGCTGCTGTCCGAGGTGGCCATCGTCTGCCGGCTGGCGCAGCAGGTGCTGGGGGACCGGATCTCCGCGGACTGGGCCGGTTTCGAAAAGAACTATGACCTGATCCGCGAGCACATCTCCCACGTGGTGGTGGGTTGTGAGGACTACAACCGGAAGATCCGGCAGGACGGCGGTTTTGTCCTTCCCAACGGGCCGCGCGACTCCCGCACCTTCAACACTCCCACCGGCAAGGCGATGCTCACCGTCAACGAACTGGAACACGTGGAACGGCCTGCAGGCACCCTGATCCTGCAGACCATCCGCTCGCACGACCAGTTCAACACCACCATCTACGGCCACAACGACCGGTACCGTGGCATCAAGAAGGGCCGCGAGGTGGTGTTTGTGAATCCGGCGGACCTCACCGAACTTGGACTTGCGGACGCCCAGCACGTGGACATCCACGGTGTGTACCCGGACAACGTGGAGCGGGTGCTCCGGAACTACCGGGTGGTGTCGTACCCGTCGGCGCGCGGGTGCGCGGCGGCCTACTACCCGGAGGCGAATGTCCTGGTGCCGCTGGAGAGCGTGGCAGAGGGAAGCCAGACGCCTGCGTCCAAGGCCGTGATCGTCCGGCTGGTGCCCGTTCCGGTCCTCGAAGAGGAGCCGACGGCGGCAGGGTAGCTATTGCCCGGTGTCCGCCCAGCCCCTGCTGGCGGGCCCGCCGTCGTGTCCGTCCTCGCACAGCCCGAAAGCCACGCCGGCGGCCTTGGAAACGGCCGCGCTCGACGCTTCCCGCGTACCGGCACTGCCGGTCCCGACTTCCAGGCCGGCGGCATAGCCCACCAGGAACGTGGTGACTGGCGCGGCCGGGTGGATAACGGACTCGGCTGACTTGCGGGCCAAATCAAGAAGCAGCTCGTTGTCCACGTCCAGGTCCAGGATCTGCAGGGCCTGGGCCAGCCGGTTGCTCCACTGGTCCAATACCTGTGCTTCTTCGTCACTGACTGCCATGTCCGCTCCTTCGTCAACAAATGGTTTAGCTGCTGGCTGCATCCGGTGCCGACACTACAAGGCTTCGCAGCGGAAGTCATGGGGTTCCCAAAACCCCTAATCCGAAAAAGGGTAGAGCCCCCTCCCTTATGACTCTGGAACGGCCTCCCCGGCCCTGCTTAGACTGGGCAGACCCCAGCCCAGGAGCGTCGGCACCTGATCAGTGGCACCAAAGGAGGCGCCATCTGATCGGCGCGGGGCACTGCCTGCAGGGGTACATCACCTACCCCAATCACGGCTGCCCTACCGGGGGCCTGACTACAGGAGACACAGATGACAGGGAACAAAGCCGTTGCCTATAAAGCGCCAGGCAAGGTTGAAGTAATCGACATCGACTACCCCAGCTTCGAACTCAAAGACGGGCCCGGCGTTAATCCCGCCAACGTTGGACGTCCGGTGAACCACGGCGTGATCCTCAAAACCGTGGCCACCAACATCTGCGGATCGGACCAGCACATGGTTCGCGGACGCACCACCGCACCGGCCAACCTGGTGCTGGGTCACGAGATCACCGGTGAAGTGGTGGAAGTGGGCCGCGACGTCGAATTCATTAAAGTCGGCGACCTCTGCTCGGTGCCGTTCAACATCGCCTGCGGGCGCTGCCGCAACTGCAAGGAACGCAAAACAGGTATCTGCCTGAACGTGAACCCGGACCGTCCGGGCAGCGCCTACGGATACGTGGATATGGGCGGCTGGGTGGGCGGCCAGGCGAATTATGTGCTGGTGCCCTACGCCGACTGGAACCTGCTGAAGTTCCCGGACAAGGACCGGGCCATGGAGAAGATCCTGGACCTGGCCATGCTCTCGGACATTTTCCCCACGGGCTACCATGGCGCCGTCAGCGCCGGGGTGGGTGTTGGTTCCACCGTATACGTAGCCGGGGCAGGTCCGGTGGGCCTTGCAGCGGCGACGAGCGCGCAGTTGCTGGGCGCCGCCGTCGTAATTGTGGGGGACCTCAACGAGGACCGGCTGGCGCAGGCCCGCAGCTTCGGCTGCGAAACGGTGGACCTCACCAAGGGAGGCCCAGCAGAGCAGATCGAACAGATCATCGGCGTACCGGAAGTGGATTGCGGCGTGGACGCAGTGGGCTTCGAGGCGCGCGGGCAGGGGCACGGCAGGGACGCCGAGGAGGCTCCGGCAACGGTGCTGAACTCGTTAATGGACATCACTGCGGCCGGCGGTGCCCTCGGCATCCCAGGCCTCTACGTCACCGGTGATCCGGGCGGGATTGACGAGGCCGCCAAGAAGGGCGCCCTGAGCCTCAGCCTGGGCACCGGCTGGGCCAAGTCGCTGAGCTTCACCACGGGGCAGTGCCCGGTGATGAAGTACAACCGGCAGCTGATGATGGCCATCCTGCATGACAGGGTGAGCATCGCGAAGAACGTTAACGCCAAGCCCATCACGCTGGAAGAAGCGCCGAAGGGCTACGCGGAGTTCGACGCCGGCGCAGCCACCAAGTACGTCCTTAACCCGAATGGGTACCTGAGCTAAGGCGGAACGGCGGACGATGGTCTTCGTGGGGAAACCGATACGGAAATAAGGGCTGCCCGGCCCGGGTTAGGCTTTGCACGGGCAGCAATATAACCGCATCGAAGGAGATCCCCTTGAGCCAGATCACCGTCCGCCACAACCCCGGCCACCAGCGCTTCGAAATCCTTGACGCCGGCAACGTGATCGGCAAGGCCGCGTACAAGGATTACGACGGCGGCGCCTCACCCCAGCGGATTTTCTACCACACCGTGATCAACGAGGAATACGGCGGGCAAGGTTTGGCGGGGCAGCTCGCCACGGCGGCTTTGGACGAGACGGTCAGTGCGGGGTTCGGAATCGTGCCGGTGTGCCCCTACATCAAGAAGTTCCTGACCAAGCACCCCGAATATGAGGCGAACACGGTTCGCACGGCCCCCGCCCACTTGGAATTCCTGGACGCCGCGCTCGCTGCCCGCACCCGCTAGCTGGCCCTGCACCTGCGCGTCCCGCGGTGTTCATCAAAGTCGCGAACGCCCGGGCCGGTGCACCAGACTGTTTCCGTGAGCAACAAACCCCGGACTGCCCTGGCCGTCGCAGGCCTCAGCTTGGGCACGGCATTGAACCCGCTCAACTCCTCAATGATCGCCGTGGCCCTGGTGGTGCTCCGCGCCGACTTCGGGCTCGACGTAGCTGCCGTCACCTGGGTGGTTACCTCCTTCTACCTTGCCTCAGCCGCGGGCCAGCCCGTGATGGGCAGGCTCGCCGACAGGTTCGGACCGCGGCGGATGTTTATGCTCGGCATGGCACTGGTTGCCGTTACCTGCGCACTGGCACCGCTCGCGCCGAACTTCGCCCTGCTCTGCGTGGCCCGGGCCGTGATGGCACTTGGTACGGCCACCGCCTATCCCAGCGCGGTGGTAATGGTGGGAGCCCTTGCGCACCGGGCCAACGTGGACTCCGCCCGTCCGTTGGGCCGGCTCCAGATGGCCAACACGTCGGCGGCGGCAGTGGGGCCTGTGGTGGGTGGCCTGTTGGTGAGCTTTGTGGGCTGGGAAGCGCTGTTCCTGGTCAACGTTCCGCTGGCGCTCGCCGCGCTGCTGATCGTTCGGCAGGCCGCGCCAAAGGACGAAGCCCGGGAACGCGGCAGCTTTGCCGAGCTGATCCGGGACTCGGACATCCCCGGGATTCTGGCCTTCGTAACCGCACTGCTGCTGGTGATGATGGCGGCGCTGAACGTGGCGCCGGGCTACCGCTGGTGGATGCTGGGGGCTGGAACGGTGATCGGTGTGTTGTTCGCCTGGCGCGAGTTGCGCTTCAACCGGCCCTTCCTGGATCTGCGGCTGCTGGGACGCAACCGCCCCCTGATGCTGGTGTACTTGGGCTTCGCGGTGTTCAGCAGCGTCTATTACTTTGTCTTCTTCGGCCTGCCACAGCTGCTGCAGGAAGCGGGCGGTTACGATCCCGGCGTGGTGGGCCTGCTGATGCTGCCGCTCGCCGCGATGTCCGTCGTCGCCACGCCGTGGGCAGTCAAGGCTATGGAAAAGTTCGGCGTGCGCCACGTGCTGATATTCGGCGTCGTACTCTTGACCGCCGTGGCCGCGCTGATGTGGTTGCTCACCGTGACGCTGGTAATTCCGCTGGTGGTGGTGCTGACAGCGCTGATGGGTATCCCGTACGGAACGGTGAGCATCGCCACCAACCAGGGCATGTTTGTCTCCACCCGGGCGCAGGAGCGGGGAGTGGCGGCCGGTATCTACCAGACCTGCCGGTACGTGGGGGCAATTGCCGCCACCGTGATGATCGGCGTTTTCGCGGCCGCCGGCGTGGACCAGGAAAGCTGGGCGCGGATGGTGCTCGCCATGCTGGTCCTGTGTTTAGTGACGTTCGGTGTGTGCCTGCTGTGGCGGCAGCGGACCTAGTAGCCCGGCTTCGAAGGGCCGTGCGGACCCGTGTTGGCCTGGTTTATCGTGGAGCTATGGCTTCTCCAAAGACGCAGCTGTACCTGGACATCACCGCGAAGGGCTTGTGCATCCTGGGCGCGGCGTTGATGATCTTCGGCCGGGGTGCATGGTTCTACGTGGGCGTCGCGATCGTGGTCCTGGGCGTGCTGTTCATCGGCGGTTCGCTGGTGGCCACGCGCAACCTGCGGGGCAGGGGATGGGGCGGCACCAACCGGCCACCGGCCAGGTAGCCCCACTCCCTGCAAGCCATCATCACAGCCCTCGAACGACGTCGACGCGCCGTAGTAAGGTCTGCGTCCGCCAGTTCAGGTATACATCAGTGAGCCGGGCGTGGTGAGTTTCTCGCCCGTCTCCAGCCAGGTCTTCAGGCCGGAAAGGATCATCGGCCAGCCGCCGTAGAGCTGTTCGTTGGCGCCCTCGCGGAGGTCGCTGTGGGTGACGGTGAGGCGGCAGGAATCACCCACCGGTTCGATGTCCCACGTGATCTTTGAGGTTCCTTCGGCTTTGACGTCATCGCCCCAGAGCGCGCGCATGGTCTGGACGAGGCGGCGCGGCGGGTCCACCTCAAGGTTCTCGCCTTCGCCAAGCGGTGCGCCGGCCTTCAGGTTGTTCATAGTGAAGCGCCCGCCCGGGGTCCAGTCGGTTTGGATGGTGTTTCCGAACTGGTACTTGCTGCGGATTTCGCTGTCCGTGATGGCTTCCCAGAGCCGTTCCGGGGTGGTCTTGATGTAGATCTCGAAGATTTTTTCCATGGGACTTTCCAATCTGGATTTGAGGTCGCTGAGGCCAGCGGCCCATGGTTCTGCGTATTTGCTCACCCAGCGGTCATGGACGAGCCGGATAGGGACCGGGTTAAGGAAATGCAGCTTTTCACGCCCCCGACGGCGGGCCACCACCAGCCCGGCTTCCTCCAGGATCCGAAGGTGCTTGGCGATCCCGAACCGGGTCATGTCGAAGCGGCCTTCAAGAGCACCGAGGGTCTGCCCGTCTTCCCGGAAGAGCTCGTCCAGCAAGTCCCGCCGGGTGGGGTCCGCGAGCGCCTTGAACACGGCATCCATAGGAATAATGATAGGTGACCATATGGTCACCTATCAAGGCTTTCCCTAGGTCAGGGTGCCCCCGGCAGCGACTGGGGCTGAATTTCAGGAGCGGCCGCCGTGGCAGGATGGGCAGCATGTTGCCCTTGAGCCAGATTTCAGGAATGAAAGCAACGGTCGACGGCGAGTGGCGCTCGCCGGTGGCCGATGCAGTAGGCCTGAAGTGGGGCATTCCCGCAGGTGCCCTGAGGTACTGGCGTTCCTCTGCGGCGCATGTCTTCGTCCTTCCGCCCCAAGGTGACGCGCACAGTGTCCTGTACGCCCGCTTCGCTCCCGCCGGATCGACGGCGGGAGCGCGCCTGGAGCGGGGAGCCCAGCTTCAGGCACGGCTGAGCGACGCCGATGCTCCCGTTGCGGGCCTTGTGCGTTCAGGCGAAGGCCGGCCTGTAGAGCTGGTCCCGACCCCGTTGGGGCAGGTGGCAGCGTGCGTGGTCAGGCGAGTCGACGGTGAGGAGCTGGACACGGACGGGCTCGACGCCGGTGCTGCCGCCGCCTGGGGTGGGGCCTTGGCTGGCTTTCATCAGGCCGCCGGTGCGCTAACTAGTGCAGTCCCGCAACAGCAGGCGAACGTGTTTGCCCGCCTGATGGCACACCCCGATCAGGACCTGCGGGAGGCGGCACAGATTCTGACGCTGTTGACCGAACGCCTTGGTCCGGGGCCGAACGTGCTGGGCCATGGGGACTTTGAGCTCGACAACCTTCGCTGGTCGCAGGGAAGAGCTACCTGTTTTGACCTGGACGAATGCGGGCTTATGCCTGCCGCCACAGATGTGGCCTCCGCGGTGCGCGACCTCCTCGGTTCAACGCCGGATGTGCCCGAGCATCCGGAGCTCCTTGACGCATTCCTCGCCGGGTACCAGCAAAGCTGCGGCCTGGCCGTGACTCTTGAGGAGCTGCAAGTCCACCGCGCAGCACTCTCTGCACGGCAGGTCCTGGAGGCGCCCGCAATCCTCGACCTCGATGCGACGGTCCTCGAAGCGACCGGCAACGGCTGGCTCAAGGAGCTGAACGATTCCCTGGCCGGCCATTATGAGGATCAGCGGAACATCGTCCTGTCAACGGCGCAGGCGCTGGCCCAAGTCGAGTAACCAAAGCGGTCAGCCAACTGCTCTTCGACGGCACAGCACACTAAGATCACCCTTATGAAATCCTTCCAACTCCCCGTGGTGGCGGCATGACCGGGCCGCTGCGCGTCTCTCTTCCGGATCAGAAACTGCTGGATGCGCTGGAGCCGACCACCGGCGTCGAGTTCCTGCTGTGGGACTTTTCCGGGCCTGCCCCCGCCGAACGGTTGGACATCGTGGTGCCGCCGTACATACGCGGCCCGGAGGTGTTGGCGGCGCTGAAGTCAGCGGACATCGGCCTGATCCAAAGCCAGTCCATCGGGTACGACGGCGTCGAGGACGTTCTGTCCGGCGGCTTCGTTTTCGCCAACGCGGCGAGCGTCCACGAGACGTCGACGGCGGAGCTCGCCCTGGGGATGATGATCGCCAGCCAGCGCGGGATGGTGGACTTCGTGCGGAACCAGGCCAGCGGGACGTGGGGCAACGGCGAGCGGCCCAGCCTGGCAGACAGACGCGTGCTGCTGGTCGGTTACGGGGGAGTGGGCAAGGCCATCGAGGCTCGGCTGCTGCCGTTCGAAACACACGTTACCCGGATGGCCAGCCGCGAACGCGAGGACTCCGGCGGAAAGATTTTTGGGATTGACTCGCTGTACGAGCAGCTGCCGCTCCACGACATCGTGGTGGTCAGCGTTCCCCTGAGCGAGCAGACACAGAAGCTCGTGGACGGGAAGTTCCTCGCCGCCATGCCCGATGGCGCCCTGTTGGTGAACGTGGCCCGCGGTCAAGTGGCGGACACCGATGCGTTGCTGGCCGAGACGTCCTCCGGCCGTTTGCGGGCTGCCTTGGACGTCACGGATCCGGAGCCGCTGCCGGCCGACCATCCGCTGTGGACTGCCCCCAATGTGCTGATTACCCCGCACGTGGGCGGGGCGAGCTCGGCGATGTTCCCGCGGATGGTCCGGCTGATCAAGCAGCAGATCGGGCTGATGCTTGAGGGCAAGGAACCGGTGAACGTGGTGCTCGGCGGGTCGGCCCAAGGCTAGGTACTGCGGGATAGCCACTTCGACGGTGCGGTGGCCTGTGCAGACGTGGCCGGCTCCCAAGCTGGGGCCATGTATACATATGAGGTCCGCCGCAGCGCGGTCATTCCTGCCCCCGCCGCAGACATCTTTCCGCCGGACTTCGAACGCTGGCTGAAGTCGCTCACCGAGGCTGTGGCAGCAAGAAGGAGCTGACGACGCCGGCACGCGCCACCCACAGCAGCCCCACCTGAGGCTTCCCGCAGCGGAAGTCCGGCGACGCCGTCGTCCGGTCCTTTAGAGCGCCGGCTGGCGCCGCCTGCGGAACACGATCCGAAGGTTGTCGCGGAAGGTCATGTGGCTCCTCCGGCTGACCATGGTCACGGCAAACAGCGCAGTTACCAAAACCACCGCACCGCCGGCCGCCACGGACCAGCGTGCGCCGAACTCCGAGCCAATCCAGCCCATCAACGGTGCCCCCACGGCGGTTCCGCCCTGCAGGACTGCCAGGTACAGGGCCAGTACGCGTCCGCGGAACTGGGGCTCCACCGAGAGTTGGATGCTGGTGTTGCAGCTGTTCAGGAACGTGATTGACGCCAAGCCGACAGGTATCAGCACCACGGCATACAGCCAGAACGACGGCGAGACGCTTCCAAGAAGCGTGAAGACCCCGAGCCCGAGCGCCCCGCCGAGCAGGAACCGCAGCCGCGGCCCCGCCCTGCGCGCAGCCAGCAGCGCGCCGGCCAGTGTGCCCACCGCCATGATGGAGCCCAGGAGCCCAAATTCACCGGGGCCCATCCCGAACTCCACGGTGGCCATCAGCGCATTGATGATGGGGAAGTTCATGCCGAAGGCGCCCAGGATGCCCACCAGGACCATGATCAGCACCAGGTCCGGTCTCCGCCGGACGTAGCGCACGCCTTCGGCGACCTGGTGTTTGCCCCGGCCGGCTTTGGCGGGCGGGGCCAGTTCTGGAGTGTGGATCCGGAACAGCGAGATGATGACGGCGGCGAAGCTGGCGGCGTTGATCAGGAACACCGGTCCGGTGCCCACCCACGCGATCAGCAGGCCGGCGACGGCGGGACCCGTGAGCCTGGCGGTGTTGAAGGACGCGGAGTTTAGTGCCACCGCGTTGGAAATGTTGTCTTGTCCCACGAGTTCGGAGACGAACGCCTGGCGTGACGGTGCGTCGATGGCGCCGGCAATTCCTAGGCAGAGGGCGGCCAGGTAGGCGTGCCACAGTTGGGCGGTGCCGGTCACCACCAGGAGTCCCAGCACCAGCCCGGTCAGGCCCATGGCCACCTGCGTCCACAGCAGGATCACCCGCTTGCGGTACCGGTCGGCCAGGACTCCGCCATAGGGGCCGAGCAGCAGCATGGGCAGGAACTGCAGGGAGGTCGTGATGCCGACGGCGGCACCCGAATGATTGGTGAGGACCGTCAGGACCAGCCAGTCCTGTGCCACCCGCTGCATCCAGGTGCCGACGTTGGATACCAGCGCCCCGGCGGCCCAGATGCGGTAGTTGCGGTTTTCCAGAGCCCGGAACATGGCGCTCATTTGCCGCTCATCTCCTGGAGGATGTGCGCGGCGCGGCTCAGGACCAGCCGGTCCTCTTCGCTCAAACCCGCTACGCGCTGGGCAAGCCACGCGGTCCGCTGGGTCCGGGCTTCCGCCAACACGGCCCGCCCGGCGTCGGTGATGTCCACGTGGACCTGGCGTCCGTCGTCGGGGTTTGCCGCCCTGGATACGAAGCCCTGGTCAGCGAGGGCGTTGACTATCCTGGTCATGGACGGGGCCTGCACGTGCTCCCGTTCGGCGAGTGTGCGGAGGGTTTGTGCCCCGTTGCCGTTCAGCTGGGCGAGCACCGTGTACTGGCCCGGGGTGATGACCTCGCCGGTTGCCTCGACGCGCAGCCGGCGGGAAGTGCGCATCACGGCCGTGCGGAGGTCTATGGCCAGGTTGTTGGGACTGGCCGACTCGGAACTTTGGCTGCTCTCAGTGTTGGTTGTGGTCACGCTTGCGTTGCGCCTCCTGAAGATGCTTAGCACTGCTAATTAGTTCTGCTAATAAGTATGCTGCGGTCTCGAAGGATCGGCAAGGCTTGAAAGGTTGATGTGCGTCACCGGGCAGCTGGAAGGGTGCTGCCTCCCCAGGACGGCAGGTGGGTTAGTTAGCCTGAAGCATGGACTACCAGCTTCGCCAAGCAACTCCTGAGGACGCCGAGGCAGTGGTGCTGATGCACACGCTGTCCCACGAGGAGTGCTACCCCCACCTGCTATCCCCGGCCTTTTTCGCCGCCCGCCGGAAGGCAATTCCGGAACGTGTGGACCGCCGCCGGACGTACCTAAACGTTCCCCACCCGCGGATCATCGCCCTGGACGCCAATGACGAGGTGGTGGGACTTGCCGACGCCGGGCCGGGCCGTGACGGGGACGGTCCCGTTCCGCTGGAGTTGTATTCGATCTACATCCTGGCTCGGGCGCAGGGCAGGGGCTTGGGTGCGGCCCTGTTGGGTGCCGCGATCGGGGAGTCCCCGGCGTACCTGTGGGTGCTCGAGGGCAACCCGCGGGCGCAGGCTTTCTACCGCAGGCACGGGTTCCGGCCGGACGGCCGGCGGGGCCTGCTTCCGCCCGAGTGGGAAAGTGAGCCGGAGATACGGATGGTCCGGGCGGGGCGGAGCCTGTGCCGTCCGCTCATTAACTAGCCGACCGCGGCAGGGTCTGTTACCAGCAGGTCTCCCACCTCGCAGTCCAACTCCCGGCATACGGCTGACAAAGTTGAGAACCGGATGGCTTTGGCCCTGTCATTTTTCAAAACCGAAAGATTCACCAGGCTCACCCCCACCCGCCTGCTTAGCTCAGTCAGTGTCATTCCGCGCTGTTCCAGCAGTTCGTCGAGGCGGCAATGGATGCCGGTAGTATCCTCGGCTGGCATCAGACCAGGCCCTCGGTGTCTTTCCGCAGGCGGCCGCCGAACTGGAACACGCCGGCCACCAGTGTGAGCACAACTCCAGCGACCACCGGCACGAAGTTGAAGTGCCCAATAAAGACCATGCCTTCTTCTGCGCCATTTACCCCGATCGCTTCCGTAAGGCGGCCCCGGGCCACCTGGTCCAGAACCTGCCCGGCACTTCCCGCCACTCCCAGGACTGCACCGCAGGTTCCGACGGTGGACACCGAGCCCGCGGAGAACAGGTTCTCGCCTTTGAGGCGGAAGGCGAGCATGAACAGCAGGGCCAGCACGGCCAGGAGGCCGAGGTGGTTCAGCGCTCCGGCCCAGGCCAACAGGGCAGCCTCGCTGGCCGGGAGTGCGGGGATGGTCGCCTCGACTGAGGTGAAATGCGCCTCCGCTCCCAAACGCAGGCCGTCCGAAGTCCATCGCGTGGTGGCCAATGGCAGTGTCAGGGTCACGGGACCGGTGAAATAGGCGGTGATTCCGGAGACGGTCATGGTCGTCGTCACAACAACCACGGCGGCCGAGACAATCATCAGTGCCACTGCGTCCGTTTTGGAGACGACGCTTTTGCTGCCCGGTGTCCGGCGCGCAACGCCATTGGCCAATTTCATATTCCCCCAAAGTTATCGACTATCAGTAATAACGACAATCGATAACCTACTGGCCGGGTCCTCGGCAGGTCAAGAACTGTGCTTACACGTTGCTAACTGCCGGTGCCATCCTGAGCTGTTGCAACCTCCAACGAAGGGAAGTTGGTAATGGCTGCTGATACTGAAGCTGTCCTGCACGACGGTTCGATCATTCCCGCGACCGTCCATGGGGACGGACCCGCGTTGCTGTTGCCCGTCCGGCTCGAGCCGTACCCGCCGGCTGAAGCGGCGTTAATACGCAACTGGGGTGGTGAGCCTGGCCTGGGGCGGGCTTTGATGGCCGGGCTTTCCGGCTCAAGCAGCATAATCGTGGCCGACTATGAAGGCCGCCGGGTGCCCTCGTTCCGTTCGCCCACGATGCTGTGCTTCTTCACCGCGCGCTGGTGGTCCGCGTCCGTCCGCGAATCGATGCTGGCGAACCACATGCTGCGGTGCTCATGCAGGGCGATGTGCCCCCACATCAGGGACGGGATCTTCTTGCCGTACTTCTGCTCGGTGGCGATGGAAAGGTTCCGGTACCAGGTGACCTGGTCCATGCGCACCCAGTCCCAGTCCGGGTAGCCTTCGAAGTCCTGTCCGTTGATGCTGTCCGGGGCGTAGCGGCCGGTGTCGATCAGCCACAGGCCGAATGCGGGGTCCTTCGACTTGGAGGACCGCACCAGCAGCAGCGAGTTGGAGGTTCCGGTGACGCCGTCGGCGGTGTCGCCGTTGACGTTGAACTCGTAGCTCTGCAGGAACTGCAGCATCTTGGCTTCGGTCATCCCGGTCCGTGCGACCGAGTCCTCGTCGTGGTTGCCGAAGGTGACGGCCCAGGGGATGTTGCGGCTTTCCATCGGCTGGACCACGTGGTTCAGTGCCTGCTTGACCTGCAGTCCGGTATCGCAGCCGCCGTTGATCACCTCCCCGTTGATCACCACAAAGTCCGGCTTTTCCACGTCCAGGGTCCGGTCCATCAGTTCGATGGTGCGGCGGTCCGTCTGCTCATCGTCCTGGGTGTCGTTGAACTGGACCACCTTGAACCGGCCGTCCGGGCGGAAGGCGAGGGCTGGCTTGGGCGCCTTCGCCCCCGGCGCCGCGTTGGCGCCGGTCCCGGCAACCACTGCGGCTCCCAGCGCGCCGAGGGTTCCGGCTGCCGCTAAAGCGGCGCGCCTGCTGAAGCTGGGCTGGTCCATTTTGATGGTCATTTCTGCCTTCCTGTATTTTTCGCGGCCACGCGTCCGGCCGCCGTCCCTGCGACAGTAGGAAGGCCCGGCGTCCAGGTTCCAAACGCGTGGTGACCAGCGGATGCGGCGGCGGTGTCGACGGCGCGCGATGCAGGCTTGAGGACAGATAGTAAGTATGCTTACCTTGAGAATCGGGCCATGCTTGCTGAAGTTGCCGGGGTCGCCCACGCCTCGTCAGGAAAGAATCTTGCCAGTGAGAGGAAGAACCATGACCGCCGGACCTGAAGGCCCGCTTGCCGATCCCGGTGCCGGGGGCAGTGCCGGCAGCCCGGTCGGCCGCTTGGCCGAAGATCCGGCGAAAGTGATGCGGATTGGAACGAGCATCATCCGGCTCCTGGACGAAGTACATCATGCACCTCTCGACGACGAAGCCCGGGCCCGGCTGGCGCACGTCCATCAGCGCTCGGTGGAGGAACTCCAGGACGGCCTCGCGCCGGGCCCGGCGGAGGAACTGCAGCGGTTATGGCAGCCGCTGACCGGCGCATCTTCGGCGTCCGAGGAAGAGCTGCGGATCGGCCAGGCCCAGCTTTCCGGGTGGATCGGGGGACTGGTGCAGGACATCCAGTCCACCATCGCGGCGAAACAGGCAGCAACACGGCAAGCGTTGGAGCCATTGGAAAATCTTCACGGCGGCATGCCAGCCGTGGTGCTGGACAACGGGCCGCTGGGGCAAGGCAGCGGCCGGGAACAGAACCCGGACGACGACGTCGAGCTTCCGGGCCAGTACCTCTGACGCTGCGGCTTTCCAGCCCGGGCGGTTTCCCCCCATTGCTTTTTAGGAGGGTGTTGCCTGTTGCCTCGTTAGGTGGGTGTGAGACCATCCGGTATGGGTGATAACAACCAAGTGGACAATGACGCCGTGCCCGTAACCGGGGCGAACCACCATGTGGGGGAGCGGGAGCACCGGCATCCCACCGCTGAGCAGGCCCGCTCCATCGGCTACCGCCGGCGGGATGCGGAGGCCAAGCTGGAGCAGCACCTGCGGGAAGCCCGCGATAAGTCCTAAGAGGAGCGGGCCCACCGGCAGACATCGCGCCTGCCGGCAGCGCTCGAGCTCTTCCGGCGTGTCCGCAGGAATCACCCCACGTTCGCCTTGCGGCCTTACAAACGGCGGGAGATGAGGGCTGCGGGCACGATCAGGAACCACAGATACGGGGTGTTGCTGGTGAGGAAAAACGCAGCCGGAATGCTGAGAAGGAACACCCGCCGGCGCCGTCAACCGTCCCCGGAACACCCGCCGGTGCTCGTAGTCGTCCACGGTGTCATCCGTTAGCCCTTTGCGCCAGGCATAACTCCACATGCCGGCGAGGGTGAGGTAGACGCCGGAAATCGTCGCCGCGTACAGCGCACTAGGCCAGGGACTCGGATTTCCGCCGTAGTCGCTGAGGACCGACGTGGTGGCGGGCAGCATCACGATGAAGAACAGCAGCAGCATGTTCAGCCAGGCCAGCCCCGAGCTGAATTCCCGGATGCGGAAAAAATCGGTGTGGTGGGACATCCACACGCGGGCGATGATGATGAAGGACAGCACAAAGGCGAACAGTTCCGGGAGCGCGCCTATCAGTTCGGCGTTGAGGTGCTCGGGCGGAATCCCCACCGGCAGTTTCAGGTCCAGGGCCAGGAGAGTAAGTGCGATGGCAAAGACCGCATCGCTGAAGAACACCATGCGCTCAAGTGGGACTGATTTATCCACCGCAATTCCTTCCGCCGGGGTGAGTCCTGTGTCTTCCGGCAGTTGAGCCTGTCGACACTCTAAAGGTGGCAGCAGTCAGGTGAAAGAGCCCCTAACCCCTATTTCCGTTGGCACCAAACAGTTCCATAATGGGCACATACGCTTCGGGGACCCTCGCGCCGATGATGGCTGGCGGGGCGCTTCAGAGTCCCAGGTGGCAGCCCGGCATAAGGCGGAAAGGGCGGCCACGCGCCCCGGACAGTGTTGATCCGGGACTGCCTTATGGGGGAGAGCATCGCCATCAATGCGAAAGCGAATGCACAAAGGAAATCATTATGCTCAAGGACTCAGCACTCATGGCTGTCCTTCCCGCGAAGGACATCAGCAGGGCCAAGGAGTTTTATCGGGACAAGCTGGGATTGGAATCGTCCGAGTCCATGGAGGAGGACAGCTTGCTGTACCGCTGCGGCAACGGAACCGCCTTTTTGGTTTACCAAACAGATAACGCGGGGTCGGCCAAGAACACCCAGATGGGCTGGGAAACGAACAACCTCGAACGCGAGATGGAAGAACTTCGGGGCAGAGGTGTCACGTTCGAAGAGTACGACATGCCAGGCCTGAAGACGGAAAACGGCGTCGCCACCAGTGATTGGGGCAAGGCCGCCTGGTTCCTCGACAGCGAGGGCAACATCCTCAACCTGACCCAGCGCACGTAGACACCGGTCCTCAGCCCGCGCGGGCATCGTCCCCGCGCGGGTTTTTCCGTCCAAGGGGAACTTACGACGCCGGCGCTCGCCGCCGTCGCTTGGTCCGCCCCCAGTGCGGGCTACTGATTCGGAGTGCGACCAGTCGCATCAAGAATGGATCAAGACGACATCAATGTTGTCCCAGCTTCGCCGCAGTTTCACGGTTCATCCGCGTTAGGAGAAATAGGCTCCAACTATAACCAATGCGGTTTAGCAAAAGGCCCGGCTTACTTGCCGGGCAATTTTTAATGGGGGAAAGATTGTCGGACTACGGGGCCCTTCCGGGATCAGGACCATCTCCGGTGTCCGGGCAAAAAGCGAAGCCTCCACGCAGGCCGGGGGCCGTGGCACTTGCCGTCGCTTTTGCACTCTTTACCGCCGGCGCCGTCACGCTGCCGCAGGTGTTTGCTGCCGACCTCGAGGTGGCTGCATCAGAAAGCACAGCTTCGGCCGCGCCTGCCAAGGCGAGCGCAACTGCGGAAGCGGCGCCGGCGCCGTCGTCCGTTCCAACTGCACAGGAGACGGGCGCCCCGCTGGATCCCGGGGCCACCGCCGTGGTGGCCCAGGGCGCCGCATTGGCAGCTCCGAAGACGCAGCCCGCCTTCGCCGCCAAAGCGATCGACGTGCTGGCAGCCCTCCCCATTAAGGGCCGGGCGCCGAAGACGGGGTATGACCGCGGGCTGTTCGGGCAGTCGTGGGCGGACGTTGACCGTAACGGCTGCGACACCCGGAACGACATGCTGCAGCGCGACCTGACCGGGATCACCTACACAAACAGTGTCCCTTGCAAGGTGCAGTCCGGAACCCTCGCGGACCCGTACACCGGCACCAGCATCAGCTTCCTGCGGGGGAGTGCCACCAGCAGCAAGGTCCAGATCGACCATGTTGTGGCGCTCAGCGATGCCTGGCAGAAGGGCGCGCAGCAGCTGACCACGGAGCAGCGCATCGCCTTCGCCAATGATCCGCTGAACCTGCAGGCAACGGACGGACCCACCAACATGCAAAAGGGCGACGGCGACGCCGCCACCTGGTTGCCGCCGAACAAGCGGTTCCGGTGCGAGTATGTCGCCCGGCAGATTTCAGTGAAGGCGACCTACAGCTTGTGGGTCACCCAGGCGGAGCACGATGCGATGGCCAGGATCCTGTCCAGCTGCTCGGACCAGCCGGCACCGACCAACCAGCAGGCACCAGCCGCTGCGCCTGCTGCCGAGCCGGCACCGCCAGTGGCGGCACCTGCTCCAGCTCCTGCTCCGGCTGCCGCGGCCCCGGCGCCGGTTCCAGCGGCTCCCGCACCGGTGGCCCCGCCCCCCGTTGTCCCTGCTCCGGCTGCCCCCGCAGCCGCTTACTACGCCAACTGTGCGGCGGCCAGGGCTGCAGGTGCCGCGCCGCTTTTCGCCGGGCAGGCAGGCTACCGCGCCAGGCTGGACCGCGATTCCGACGGCGTCGCCTGCGAGTAGCACCCACAGTCTTGGGGCTTCCACGCCCTACTGCATCACCACCACAACCATTTCCTAGGGGGAAAATTGAAAAAGACGCTGACACTAGTTGTGTTGACCGGCCTCATGCTGACCGGTTGCGGCAGCAAGCAGGCGGCAGTGCAGCCGACAGAAACCGCAACTGCTGTTGCGGCAGTTGCAGAGGCTGTTACGGTTCCCGACGTCATTAGCCTGACTTTGGATAAGGCCACGGAACAGCTGGAAGATCTCGGGTTCGAGGTCGAGGCAGTGGACATTGTCGACGGCAAGTCGATCATGCTCAAGAAGAACTGGCTGGTCATGTCCCAGGACCCGACGGATGGCACGAGTGTGGCTGAGGGTTCCACCGTGCACCTCGGCGTCAAGTCCCTTGAGAAGATCGCGGAGGAGAAGGCCGCTGCTGAAAAGGCCGTGGCAGACAAAGCTGCCGCTAAGGCAGCCACGGCCGCAAAGGCAGCGAAAGCTGCGGCGGACAAGGTGGCTGCGGACAAGGCAGCCGCTGACCGGGCGGCAGCAAAACTGGCCGCCGAGCAGGCCGCAGCGGCTGCAGCTGCGAAACCGGCACCCGTACCGGCACCGGCTCCCAAACTTGTTCCCGCACCGGCACCAGCCCCCGCCCCCGTCGTGCCCGCACCGGTGGCGGGTCCGTTCCCCAACTGCGCTGCAGCTCGGGCAGCAGGAGCAGCGCCGGTGTACTCCGGCACGCCGGGCTATGGAACGCACCTCGACAGGGACCGCGACGGCATCGGTTGTGACAAGTAGGGTCCACTGCCCAACAGACGCATCGTCGAATCAGTAATCCGTAAACAAGATGCCGTGGATACCTTTCACAGGGTGTCCACGGCATCTTTCGTTTGTTGTTCTGGAGTGCAACCCGTCAATGCTCGGACATTTCCCGCATCAATCCCAACTGCGCCAGGAACTCGACCTGGTCGAAGTAGAAGTGGTGGGAGGTGATCTCCCCGCCCACAACCTTGGCGATGTCGCAGCTTCGGATCCTCATCTGTTTGCCGGTGGCCGGCATTGTTTCACCTGTGGCCATGCGCAGCGGGCCAGTATTGGTTCCGACGACGAAACCCTCATCTACCGCTACGCTTTCGGTTTCGTACCTTGCCGCATGTTCGTACCGGATATCCGGCATGGATTCCCAGAATCCGAAAAGGTATTCGGTGACGGCGTCCCGGCCGCGGAGTTCCCCTTTATCGGGGGTGTAGGCCACAGCGTCTGTAGCGTAGCAACGTGCCAGCGTTTCTTTGTCCTTTTCATTCATGGCCGTGGTGAGGCGATCCATGACTTCGCGTGCCTGTCCCATTGTGGACCTCCAATTTTGGGCGGCCTCACGGAAGCGGGGGCCGCTTCGTGGATTGGTTTCGGCTGCTTGCCGGAGCCAATTCAATTGCACATCCGCCCCGGAGCACTGTCAACGAACGGTGCTACCCCTTCAGAACGGCAGCGCCACCAGCGCAATCAGGGCCGGCACCGTGGCACCGAGAGTGCCCGGAATACTGTCGCCCCTCTTCGGGTAGTGGCCCTGCATGTCCGCCAGGAGCATGGCTGGAGCGGTGAGCACCATGTTCGCGCAGCAGTAGATCACCAGGGTGTAGCCCACCACCAGGTAACCCATGTTCACCGCCACCACCCCGGCTAGGACTCCCACACCGATCGCCAGGTTGCGGAACCCGGTGGGGATGGCCCACATCATCACGGCCGGAACGTTTTGCGGCGGCGTGCTCAGGAACTTCTGCGCCGCCGGCCGGTGCATCAGAAAGCTCTCCAGCGGGAACACCACGATGTAGATCACGGCGGCAAGTACCGCGAAAATCTGGGATACGGCGTTCATAAGGAAAAAGTACGACGCCGGCGCCCCCGGCCGCGATCCCCTCACCGGGGGTTCCGGGGTGCTTGGGGAACCCCCACTTTGGGGGATTGCGGGCTTGACCCTCAGGCGGATACTGGACGTATGTGGGAGGAGCGCGCTGAGCGTGCCCGGCGCGACATCGCCGCCCTGGCCGCCAGCGGTGTAAACCTGGCCGACCTGCACGCCTCGGCGCTCGCCGTCGTGCAGCAGCAGGTGCCGTTCGAACAGGGCTGCTGGGCCGCCGTCGATCCTGACTCCCTGGTGATGACATCCGTGACCAACTGGCGGCCGTGGCCGGTGGGCCAGGCGGAGTACGAGGAATACTCCGCCCGCTTCGCTGAGACCGAATACACGGGTCAGGAACCGAACACGTTCGCTCAGCTTCTCAGGCGCCCGCAGTCCATCGCCAGAATGTCCGATGCCCCGCACCGGGAGGTGGTCCGCAGCGTCCGGATCAACGCGCTGCTCAAGCCGCAAGGGCTGGAGCACGAGCTCCGTGCGGCCTTCCGGGTGGACGACGCCTGCTGGGGAGTTGGCAGCATCTTCCGGAAAGCCGGCCGTGACTTCACGGACCGGGAGGTGGAGTTCCTGGCTGCAGTGGCGGCGACGCTGGCAGCGGCAACCAGGATCGCCGTCCGCGTCGGGCACCAAACGGGGCCGGCGTCCGTCGGGCCCGTCATTGTCCTGGCCGGGCTGCACGGAGAGCTGCGGGCGGCCACGCCTGCCGCGGCAACCTGGCTTGCAGAGGTGGAGGAAGCGGATCCCGGCCGGTTCAGCATGACGCTGCATGCCGTAGTTGCGCAGGCGCACGCTGCGGCGTCGGGAACGGCGCGGGCCAGGATGCGCGACGCCGGAAACAACTGGGTGGTGCTCCAGGCCAGCCGCCTGATCACCGGTGACCGCCCGGAGCAGATGGTGGTTACCGTGGAACCGGCCACCACGCACGACCTCGCCGACCTGCTGCTCCTGGCCTACGGGGTCACCGCCCGCGAGCGTGAGGTCTGCCTGGAGGTGCTGTCCGGAAATTCGACGGCGGACATCGCCCGGCGCCTGTTCATCTCCCCGCACACGGTGCACGACCACCTGAAGTCGCTGTACGGGAAGGTGGGCGTGGGCAGCCGCGGCGAGCTGGTGGCGAGGCTCGTGGCATGACGGCCCGGGCGTCATGAAGATCCTGCTGCTGACCGCGGGGACACGCGGCGACGTCGAGCCCTTTCTGGCACTGGCACGGGCCGGCAAGGAAAGGGGGCACCAGATCCAGATCGCCATTCCGGACAACTCCGGGGCGGACATAGCGAACCTGGACACCGTCAGCCTGCGCATGGATTTCGCGCAGCTCATCGGCGACCAGGGGGTGTCACCGCGGGCCGCGGCCAAATCATTCCGAACCGTGATGCGGCCTGCGATGGGCCGGATGCTGCTCGCCGCTGTGGAGCACGTTGTGGCCTTCTCGCCAAATGTTGTGGTGTATCACCCGAAGGTTTTCAGTGCGCCGATTGCTGCCGAGACCCTTGGGGTTCCGGCCGTTATCGTCGAGACCGTTCCACTCACCCCCACACGGGAGTTCGCCGCACCGTTCACGAGTATGGCGAGCCTGGGTCCGCTGAACCGTGCAACTTACGGTGTGGCTAAGGCCGGTCCCTTGATGTTCAGGAAAGAGTTAAAGACAGCGCTGAAGATGCTGCCTGCCGGACGCAAATCAAGGGCTGGAACACGCTTCTCAATGGTCCCCGTTAGTCCCCACCTCTTGCCGCGCCCATCGGACTGGCCCGAAACAACCCACCTCACAGGCCACTGGGCCGCCAGGCCCACGGCAGCGGACATGGACGACGAGCTAAAAGACTTCATGGACGCCGGCGACTTTGTGTATGCGGGCTTCGGTTCCATGAAGGCCGGCGACGCCAGGGAACGGGGCGAGACAGTTATCGAGGCAGCGCGCAGGAACGGACTGAACATCCTGGTGGCAGGGGGGTGGGGAGGAATGGACGTTCGTCATGAGAGCGGGGCCGACGTGCTGGCCAGGGACTCCGTGCCCCACCACCTTGTCCTGCCACGGGCTGCGGCCGCCATCCACCATGGCGGGGCGGGGACGGTCCATGCTGTCGCGAGGGCAGGTATTCCATCCGTGGTGGTGCCTTTCATCGCCGACCAGCCGTTCTGGGGCAACCTCCTGCACCGCCAAGGCTTGGCACCGAAGCCCATGCCGTACAGGAGGCTCACCAAGGACCGGCTCACCGCTGCCCTCGCCGAGTCAGCGGGATGCCGGGACCGGGCCGCGCAGGTTGGCGAGCGCTTGCGGAAAGAGGACGGGACCGCCGTCGCGCTTGATGTCCTGGAGAACCTGGCCGGGTCATGATCGCTCACCGTTTTGGAAACGAGCATGACCAGCGGGATCAGGAGTGTGGTTGCCCGTCCTTCGGCGTCACCCGGATGCGGGCGATCCGCAGCCGGTCCATGGCAGTAACCGTCAGGGTGTGGCCGTCCGCCTCCACGCTGTCCCCCGTCCGGGGAAGCCTGCCCAGCCGGTCAATGACGAACCCGGCCACCGTCTCGTAGTGCCCCTCCGGCAGTTCGATGCCGGACGCCGACGCAAACTCCTGAAGGATGAGCGCGCCGGCGACGTCGATTGAACCGTCGCCTTTGGTGACGCGGTCCTCGGGGTCCTCGCCGGCGTCGTACTCGTCGTAAATTTCCCCGACCAGCTCTTCCACCAAGTCCTCCAGAGTGACGATGCCGTCCGTGCCGCCGTATTCGTCCACCACCAACGCGATGTGCTGGCCCAGCCTGCGCATACGCTGCAGTGAAGGCAGCACCTTGTTGGTGCCCGGCAGCGGGAGGATCTCCCGGGCGATATCGCGGACCTGTCCGTCGTCGTGCTTCCCGTCCCGCGGCACGAGGTCACGGACGTGGATGAAGCCAAGGACGTCGTCGGGCGTTTTGTCGATCACGGGATAACGCGAAAACGGACCGTCCCTGACCATGCTGAACGCCTCGGCGATGCTGAGGTTGCCGTTGATGAACGTTACGTCGGTTCGCGGGCGCATGACTTCCTGCAGGGAGCGCTCCCCGGCGCCGAAGACGTCCGAGAGGATGCTGCGGCTCTCTTCTTCCAGCATGTCGCTTTCGGCCACCATGTCCCAGAGTTCTTCCGAGCTGACGCTCTCCTGCTTTGCGTTCGGGTCGCCGCCGAAGAGCCTCACGACGGCGTCCGTTGAGACTGACAGCAGCCAGACGGCGGGACGCATGATTTCGGAGAGGACGCCCAGGGGAGGGGCGAGGACCTTGGTGAAGCCGACGGCGCTCTGCATGGCAAGCCGTTTGGGCACCAGTTCCCCGAGCACTAGGGAGAGGTAGGCCACCAGCAAGGTCATGCCGATGAAGGAGACGGGTTCCGCGGCGGCGCCGAAGCCGATGCCTGCGAGGAGGGGTTCGACGTCGGGCGCGATGGTGGAGGCGCCGTAGGCTGCGGAGAAGAAGCCGGAGAGCGTGACGCCGATCTGGACGGTGGAAAGGAACCGGTTGGGGTTGCCCGCCAGCGCTGCGATCCGGGCGCCGCGTTTCCCTGACTTCTCCATCCGGCGCACCTGGCTCTCGCGGAGGGAAACCAGCGCCATTTCCGTGCCGGCAAACACCCCGCCCAGCAGCACAAAAAAGAGGACCAACAGAAAATTCAGCAGGGTGTCGCCGTCCATGGACTGACACTACCGAATGATGGTGCGGGAGGCGGAGGTAGGACGGCGGGCTACTCGGCCACGGCGGGCGGTCGAGGATAGGCCTTGGCCCTCGAACTCTGTCATGTGGTGCCCTCCAGGGATTCCTGCAGCAACTTCGCAAAGTCGAAAGCGTGGGTTTCCGGGTACCAGTGCCCGGCATTCACGTTCGTCACCTTAAGCTTCGGCACCCACTCCTCCAGACCGTCAACCAGAGCCGGGCTAAGGAACGGGTCCTTGACCGGGACCACCACATGGACAGGAATCGATATCCGCGACGGTGGTTGACGTCCGGCGTGGAGATTTGCCCGGTAGAGAGCAAGCCCCCGCACGGGGTTGTTGCCCACCGGGCGGCCGGCAGCCCTCTCGTAGATGCCGGTGAAGACAAGGCGCCAAAGTGCTTCCGGCAACACCGGAATTTGGAAGACGGCAACGTAATGGCTGCGCAGGAGCTGCCCCACCAGCTGTGCCCAACCGCGCGGGTGGCTCCGCCGTTGACGCAGCCAGCAGGAAAAATGCCCCAGATCCGGGCCGGACACACTGGTGAAGCGGCTGATTCTTCCGGCGGCACGAGGGTCCTGGACAGCTGCCCATCCCTGGATGGACCCCCAGTCGTGGCCCACGAGGTGAGCTGAAGAGGCCTGCGTTGCGGCCAGGACTGCATACAAGTCATCCACCAGGACCTGCAGCACAAAGCTCCCCGGCTTGCCCGTTGTAAATGAGGACCCCGCATTGCGGGTGTCATAAGCAATCACGTGGCAAGTCTCCGCCAGTTCACGAATGAGCGGGAGGTACACGCGGTGATCATCCGGGTAGCCGTGGACCAGGAGCAGGCTAGGGGTATCCGGTGACGGGTCCGGGCCGTATTCGAAGACTGCCAGGTCCGCCCCCTGGGAAGGGACCGTTCGCCGCCTTTCCTTCCACCTGTCCATCGGCACAGCCTAAGCTATCCGGAGTAAGCCCGGGAGTTAATAGGCCGCAGCGCAGGAATCAGTATGGAGCAGACCGGTCCGGGTCCGTGCTGCCGCGGCGCACGAAAAGATCACCTAAGATTCAACGGGCTTGCGCCTACCGCTGCCCATGCCTTGCCCTTGAGCTCAGCAAGTTCCCTGCGGGCCGCGAGGGCCTCCGCTTGGCTGACGGCCACAAACTTCGTTGCTGTCCCGGGGGCCGCTCTGGCCACCAGGTCCATATCGGCACTGATGACAGTGCCCACCATCGCGTAGCCCCCACCAGAGACTGCATCACGGTGCAGGATGATGGGCTGGGTCCCGCCGGGAATCTGGATTGACCCCACGGCGTACCCTGCGTCCACAATGTTGGAGGGGTCCGACCCGGCGCCGAAGGGCTGTTCCCGTTCTTTCCATTTAACCCCCGGGCCGGAGTAGCGCAGCCCCATCCGGTCAGCCACCGGGGTCACTTTCCATTCCTCGTTGAGCAGATTCTCCCGTCCCTCGTCCGTGAGCCGGTGATCGTACAAACCCAGGACAATGCGGACTTCCTGCTCCTTTGTGTACACGGGCCGGAATTCCTCAGGAATGGTTTGTGCCGACGGCAGCTTTCCATTGTTGAGAGGTGCGCCCACGGGAACGACGTCGCCCGCCTCGAGCTTGCGGCCCTTGAATCCACCGATCCCCCCGAGCCCGTACGTAGACCGGCTTCCCAGTACCTCCGGGACGTCGATGCCGCCTTGGACGGCGATGTAATAGCGTGTGCCGCCTTTGATGACACCGAACGAGAGTTCATCGCCGGCCCTGAGGCTCAGCCGGGTCCATTCGGGCCGTGACTCCCCATTGACCTTCACCTCCACAGGGGCCCCCGTGATGGCGATGGCCACATCGTTGTCGGTGGTCAGCACGGGGCCGAGGTATGTGCACTCCAGGACAGCTTCCCGTGCTGTGTTTCCCACCAGGGCGTTTCCGAGTTCAGCAGAGTATTGGTCCAGGGACCCGCTTTGCGGGATACCCACGTTGTAGTGGCCCGTGCGCCCCTGGTCCTGGACGGTGGTGGCCAGGCCGGGGTTCGCAATTTCAAATGCCATTGAGGGCCTCCATGAGTTCACGGTTGTAGGCTTCGGGGTCGGCCAGTGCCTTGGACAGCTCGAAGGTCACGGGCGCCTGCCGGTAGCGGAAGGTCCCGGCGGAAATTTCTGCCTGGATTGCGTTGTATTCGGCCTCGTTGACGGGCTTGAATTTGACGATGTCTCCCGGGCGGAAGAACACCATAAAATCAGCGAAGTCTTCCAGGGATTGGGCAGGATCAAAGATGGGGGCGGCGGCCACGCCGAACATCTGGTATCCGCCGGCGCCGCGGACGGAATAGATGCAGCCGAAGCATCCTCCGTGCCCCACTGTAAGTTTGGGTGTGTCGGTCCGCGGGCTGAGGTATTTGGGTACCTCCAGCTGCTTGTCCCGGTCCACCAGTTGGAACAGGAACGGAAGCCCGGCCACGAAGCCAACCATGGAAACCAGCCATGGCTGCTCGTGGTGCCGCTGGATGAACTCCGCTGCGTCCTTGAGGTGGTTGACTTTGGCGGCGTAGTCGATGTCGCTGCCGTCGGGCTCCTGGTGGAAGCCTTCCCGGAACCGCTGCGCCACTTCGGCGGTGAACGGGTCCTCGTACCAGACCGGCACTTCAATGATCCTGGTTTCCAGGGCCCGCTCCTGATGGTTCATCAGGTCGCGCTCGATGTCACGCACAGCCGTTTCCAGTTGTTCCGGAGGCAGGACGTCAGGATCGAACCGCACCAGCAGGGAGGCGTTGGCGGGGCAGATGTCCACGATCCCCGAGAGCTGGGCCTCGGAGAGCCTGCCCGCGATGGACATTACTTTGAAATTCGCGGGCAGGCTCATGGCCTCGGAGACTTCCACGAACAGGAATTCGTCCCCGCCCCAGGTGTAGCGCGCACCGGGGAGGACGGCCGCTTCGCTGGTCATTTTGCCCCTAACAGGTCGGGTGTGGTTTCGATGAACTTGGAGTGGTGGTTGACGTCGGCGAATTCAGGCCGTGCCAGGAGCGCCATATGGACGGGAACGGTGGTTTTAACGCCTTCGATCTGTGTTTGTTCCAAAGCCGTCAGCGTGGCCGCGATGGCGGCATCCCGGTCGGGGGCGTGGACGATCAGCTTGGCCAGGAGGGAGTCGTAGTACGGGCTCACAACGGAGCCACTTTCCACTCCGCTGTCCACCCGTACTCCATTACCTGATGGCCACGCCAGCGACTGGATGACGCCCGGGCTGGGAAAGAAGTGCTGACTGGGGTCTTCCGCATTGATGCGGCATTCAATGGCATGGCCGGTAAAGCGCACATCGTCCTGGGAAATGGACATGGATCCGGTGATGGCTATGAGTAGCTGCTCACGGACCAGGTCCACGCCGGTGATCTCCTCGGTGATGGGGTGCTCCACCTGGATGCGCGTGTTCATTTCGATGAACGCCGCCTCGTGGTTGACGGGGTCGTACAGGAACTCCACCGTGCCCGCACCGTGGTAGCCGCATTCGCGGGCAAGAGCCACGGACGACTCCCGAATGGTGGTTCGGACGGCCTCCGGAAGGTCGGGAGCCGGTGCTTCCTCCAACACTTTCTGGGAACGCCGCTGCATTGAACAGTCGCGGTCACCAAGATGGATAAAGTTGGTCCCGTCACCAAGGACCTGCACTTCAACGTGGCGGGCATGCTCCACGAAACGTTCCAGGTACACAGTGGAGTCACCGAAGACAGCAGCGGCTTCGCCCCGGGCCATCTCGATGGTCGCCAGGAGCTCGCTTTCGTCGTGCACGAAGCGGATGCCCCTGCCGCCGCCTCCGGCGGAAGCCTTCACCACCAAGGGGTACCCGGTGCCGCGGGCAATTTCCACGGCGTCTGCTTGGGGGTCCAAAGGGCCATCTGATCCCCGGAGCACGGGGACGCCGGCCTTGGCTGCCGATTCCCGTGCCAGGGATTTGTTGCCCATCATGGCGATGGTGTCCGCATTCGGGCCCACCCAGGTAAGGCCGGCGTCTGCCACCTTCCGGGCGAAGTCGGCATTTTCCGAGAGGAAACCGTAGCCCGGGTGCACAGCGTCGCACCCTTGCTCCTTCGCGGCGGCGACCAGGGCATCCTGGTTGAGGTAGCTGGCGGCTGCCTGGGCGGGGCCGACCACCACGTAGTGGTCGGCCGATCGGGCAGCGAGTGATTCCGCATCGGGCTCGCTGACCCCCAGGACGGTTTCAATGCCCATCTGGCGGGCGGTCCGGGCGATCCGCACGGCGATCTCGCCACGGTTGGCGATGAACAGTTTCATGGGCAGCCTTTATCCTTCCCTGATGACCACAATGGAGTCGCCGGGGTTGACCATGTCGCCCTCGTTGACTTTGAAGGATTCAAGGGTTCCGGCGACGTCGGATTGGATCTCGGTGAACTGCTTCATGATTTCCACAATGCCGATGGTCTGGCCGACTTCGATGGTGTCGCCTTCATTGGCGAAGGGGGGTTTGCCCGGTCCGGGCTTGCGGTAGAAGACTCCGGGAAGGGGTGAAACGATCGTGGCCATGTGGTGCTCGCTTTCAGGAGTGGGTGGGTCGGGGTGAGTTGAGTGCCTTGCGAACGGCGGAGGCAACGGCGACGGCATTGGGAGCATCGGAATGGACGCAGATGCTTTGGAACGTGATGTTCAGGGGAGTGCCGTCGACGGCGGGCACGGGCTCGCCTGCCACCGCCCGGCTGACACGTTCTGCGGCGGCTCCAGGGTCTGTGGGCGCGGGCCGCCGCTGGATGAGGAGTTCGCCGGCCGGGCCGTAGTTGAGGTCAACGTACAGTTCCGCAACGAAGTCCACACCCAGGGCACGGCATACGGATTCGTGGGCAGTGCCTGCCAGTCCGTAGAACGGAACACCAAACTGCTTTGCTGTTCCGGCCGCCGCCTGCATCAGGTCTTCGTCTCCGGCGAGCATGCCGTACAGGGCGCCGTGGGGCTTGATGTGGTTAAGGGATAGCCCGTTCTTCGCCAGGAAGGCGGTCAAGGCTCCCGTCTGGTACAGGATGATCGACTCAACCTCCTCGGCGGTGAGGACCATTCGGCGGCGCCCGAACCCCATGGGATCAGGCAGCCCGGGATGGGCCCCGACGGCCACGCCGTGTTCAGCGGCAAGGGCTACGGTCCGGTTCATGACATCCGGGTCCCCGGCGTGGTAGCCGCAGGCGACGTTGGCGACGTCGATAATTTCCATCAGGGCAACGTCGTTGCCGAACTCGTGCAATCCGAATCCTTCGCCCAGGTCCGAATTCAGGAGCACCTTGGCAGCCGTGGTTTCCGTCACATTAGTCTGCATGCAGGCAACGGTACAGAGGCGATGACCCGGCGGGAATTGGGCAGATCGCCGAATCTGACGAGGCGGATTATGATGCTTGCACTAGCAGGAGGTGTTCTTATGCGTGTTGCCGATCTTGTGGCAGATCCTGCGTTGAACATCCGCCTTGCCGCGGCCGGCAGTCCGGGGCGCCTTGCCCGCCCCATCGCCTGGTGCGCGCCCACCGAGCATATGGACCCCACGCCCTTCCTCAGTGTCAACGCGCTGCTGTTGACCAACGGGATGGGCCTGAACGTCAAGGACTACCGGATCTGGGATGCCTACGTGGAGCGCCTGATGTCCGTTCCCGTGTCGGGGCTGGTTTTCGGGTTGGGCGCAGCGCACCGCGATCTGCCTGCAGGACTGGTGCAGGCCTGTGAAGCCCATGGCCTGCCGTTACTTGAACTGCCTCCGGAGGTGCCGTTTGTCCTGGTGATGAGGCATGCGGACCAGCTCATCGCGTCCGAACGGTATGCCGAGTTGCGTGCCGGGTGGGAGCTCGCGGATGAGTGCACCAGGCTGGCAGCCGGCGGTCATTCGCTTGCGCAGGTATTGGAGCGGGTAGCCACGGCCGTCAGGGCGCGGGTGGCCGTCCTTGACCACAACGGCTTTGAACTCATTTCCGCAGGAACAGCTGGGGGCGGAACGGCCCGGACCACCCTGAGCCTGCCCAGTGGCGGAATCCTCCGGTTCAAGCTCGCCATCGAGGGAATCAAGAGCAGCGTGGTGCTGCAGCCTCTGCTGGGGCCGGTAGCGGCGGTCATTGCCATGCAGCTGAGCTACACCCTTGGCTCCCGGTCGCCCCTGCATTCACGGGAGGCCGCGCGCTTCATGGAGGCGCTCTACGAGGCCCGGGGAACTCCCGCGACGGCCCTTGAGCGCTACGCCGCGGAGGCCGGGTTCGAACCCGAGGGGGAGTGGGGTGCAGTGCTGATCGGCGGCGCGGGGGACGTTGCGCCGGTCAAGCTGAGGACAATCGCCTGGCGGGTGCGGGTGGGCCTGCAGGGTGAGTTCAGGACCGTGCGGTTCATGGAAGAGGCCAGCCTCACCACGCTGCTTGTGCAGCGCGGCGAGCCGGGTATTGAACTGATGGAAGCCGTCCGGAAGTCCTTCCGGGACGCACCGGAGCTCTCCGCCGTCGTCTCTGAGTGCGGGAGCCTGGGCGAACTGCCGCTGGTGTTGCAGCTGGCCCGCCGCCGGGTCGGGGAGCCCGGTCTCCATCAGGCGCCTGTCGCAGACCTGGCCGGCGTGGTGGAGGGCCTGCCCGGGCCGGGGCTGGTGGCGATGTCCCGGCGGCTTTTGGCCCCGTTGATGTCCGACGGCGGTACGGCCTTGCGCGCAACGCTTGAGGTGTACCTGCGCTACAGCGGGAATACCGGCGAGACCTGCAAAGAGCTCTTCATTCACCGCAACACCCTCACGTACAGGCTGCGCAAGATCGAGGAGCTTTTGCGGCTTGACCTCAATGATGGTGAAGTCCGCGCCACCTGCCTGCTGGCGTTGAAGATCATGGCCGCCGGGACCTAGGTGGCAGCCACTTCCGCCGTCACCCTGGCGGCGCTGCTTTCCCGCACGTACAGCGTAGGTGTCAGCCGTGCAGGTTTGGGTTGGTCGCCCTTGAGCACACGTTGGATAAGCTGCACTGCCGTACGTCCTATCTCCGCCATCGGGGAGTGGACCGAGGTCAACTGAATGGGAAGTTCGGCCGCCAGGGAGGTGTCGTTGTACCCCACCACGGCAACATCCTGTCCCACAGTGAGGCCGTGGGATCGTAAGGCTCCCATCGCACCAATGGCTGCAAAATCGTTGACGGCGAACAGGGCGGTGGGCCGCGGCTTGCCGCTGGCGAGAATCTTCTCGGCGGCCTCCCGGCCGCCGGCCGTATCGAATGTGGACCACACCACGTCGTCGGCGGAGATGATACCGCCCAGGGAACGCCAGCGGTCCAGGAACCCGGCGGTCCGGTCGACGGCGGTGCTTGCGTACGGCTCGCCGGCAATCACCGCTACCTGCCGGTGGCCCATCTCCCACAGGTGTTCGGCCACCAGCTCGCCGCCCACCACGTCGTCGCAGGTGGCGGAAGGGTAGCCCGGCACCCTGCGGTTCATCAGCACGAACGGGACCTTCCGGTCCGTCAGTTCCTGCAGGAGGCTGCCGTCAAGGCGGGCGTCGCCAATAATCAGGCCATCCACCCGGCGCGCCAGCATGAGGTCGATCTTCCGGCGCTGTTCTTCGGGATCATCGCGTGAGTTCATCACAAACGCGGAGTACCCTACCTCGGCTGCCGCCTCATCGATTCCCTCATACATAATGGCCAGGACCAGGTCCGAGAGGCGGGGGACGATAACGCCAAGCAGCTTGGTCCGCCGGGTCCGCAGGCTCGCGGCCTGGGGGTCGGGGGAGTAGCCGAGCTTGCGCGCGAGTTCACGGACGCGCTCCGCGGTGGCAGCGGAGGCGGCTCCTTTGGCCACATCGGAACCCGAATGCAGGACCCTGGAGACGGTGGAAGGATGAATACCCAACTCCCGGGCCAAATCCTTCAGCGTGACCGTGCGGCCGCCGTCTGCCTTTTCTTCCATGTCCCTCTCCTGCCCACCGAGGTCACTGTAGCCCAGGTCTGCTCAGCCAGGCCCCACGGGCGGCCCTTGACGTGACCCGCTTCACATTCTATAGTCTTTCATCAACGCAACCCAAACGTTTGGGTAGGTGTAGATGAACGCTCTCCCGGTATCACAAACCTCTTGGTGCCGAACCCTTTTGCCCCTCAAGCGATGCCCACTTCCGCGGCAGGTTACCCAATCGATTGTGTTAGGTACCTGCAGCGAACTACCGGAGCTGAGATGACTGATACCGACTCCCATGTCGTGCTGCTGGCCACCGGCGGCACCATTTCGTCCCGTTCCTCCAGTGCCGGTGGCGCCGTCGCTTCCGATACCGGCGAACAGGTATTCAAAGCCCTCGGTGCGCGCGTCTCCCATCCCGTCCGGGTGCTGGACGTGTTCCAGAAAGGGTCCTACCTCCTGACCTTCGAAGACATGCTGAGGGTCTGCGCCGCCATCAAGGAAGTCCTCAAGGACCCCAAGGTTCTGGGTGTGGTGGTGACCCACGGGACGGACACTATGGAAGAGACCGCCTACCTGGCCGACCTGACCCATGGCGACCAGCGCCCGGTTGTCTTTACCGGCTCGCAACGCGCCGCTGACTCCGAGGCTCCCGACGGCCCGGAGAATGTCGCCCGCGCCATCGCTGTCGCGGGTTCGAACGACGCCAAGGGAAAAGGAGTAATGGTGTACTTCGCAGGTACCATTTTTCCTGCCGCCGGCGTCCGGAAAAGCCAAACTCTTCGGCTTAATGCCTTCGCGAACCCAGATTTTGGGGTGCTTGGCGAAGTATCAGCCCAAGGAGAAGTCGCAATGGCGGGCTGTGGCGGCAGGCTTGAAGCGCTGCCCTTGCCCCCGCCGGGCGACGACTCCCCACGGGTGGACCTCGTTGCCGCTTACCCCGGCGCCGACTCCACCCTGATGCACGCCGCCCTTGAAGCGGGAGCCGCCGGCATTGTCCTGCAAGGCACCGGAAGCGGCAATGCCAACGCCAGCCTCTGTTCCGCGGTGGCCGCCGCGGTGGCATCGGGCGTCGTGGTGGTCACCAGCACCCGCGTGGACTCCGGTCCCGTGGTCCCGATTTACGGGGCCGGAGGAGGCGGTGAGGACCTCCGCGCGGCCGGGGCCATCGGATCCAGTCACCTGCGGCCGTCACAGTCGCTGATTCTGCTCAATCTCCTGCTCAGGCTCAACCCCGACCGGGAGCGGATCGCCGAAATCTTCGCCCAACGAGGGAGGCCTCCTGAACCTTCCCCTTGACACCCACGAACACACCCGGTTTTACGAATTGAAAGGAATATTCAATGGCTAAGGACATTCAAGTTGCCTTCGGCGTGGACGTCGATGCAGTGGCGGGCATGCTCGGCTCCTATGGAGGCGAGGACTCTCCGTGTGACATCTCCAGGGGACTGTTCAGCGGTGAAGTCGGGGGACCCCGGCTTATCCGGTTGTTTGAAAAGTACAACCTTCCGGCAACCTGGTTCGTGCCGGGCCACTCGATTGAGACCTTCCCCGAACTCACGCAGATGATCGTGGATGCCGGACACGAGATCGGCGTCCACGGGTACTCTCACGAAAACCCCATCGCCATGACCCGGGAACAAGAAACGGCGATCCTGGACCGCTCAATCGAACTGATCGAGAAGGTTTCAGGGCGCCGGCCTACAGGCTACGTCGCACCGTGGTGGGAGTTTTCGCCCGTCACCAACGAGATCCTGCTTGAACGGGGCATCAAGTACGACCACTCCCTGATGCACCGCGATTTCGAACCCTACTACGTCCGTGTGGGCGACTCGTGGAAGAAGATCGACTACACCAAGGACGCCGAAACATGGATGGAGCCGCTGGTGCGCGGGCAGGAAACGGACCTGGTGGAGATTCCGGCCAACTGGTACCTCGACGATCTCCCTCCCATGATGTTCATCAAGGCGGCGCCAAACTCCCACGGCTTTGTCAGCCCCCGCGACATCGAGGAGATGTGGCGGGACCAGTTCGACTGGGTCTACCGCGAGATGGACCAGGCCGTCTTCACCATGACCATCCACCCGGACGTCTCCGGCCGTCCGCAGGTGCTGCTCATGCTCGAACGGCTCATCGAACACATCAACACGCACGAGGGCGTTAGCTGGCTGACCTTCGACCAGATCGCCGACTCCTTCCTTGCCCGCAGCCCCCGAAAGGAAAGTACCCCATGACTACCCAGCAGTCCGACGTCGACCTGTCTCAGCCGGGACCGAATGAAAAGCGCCGGTTCCCGGTCTTTTCCAAGCGGAACACCACCACCGCTACCGTCCTTGCCCTGCTTGCCTGGACGATCGCGGTCTTTGATTACGGCCTATTCGGCACCCTGTTGCCGGCCATGCAGGAGGAGTTCGGCTGGACGGCCCCTGAAGCCTACGCGATCAACACCTGGATCGCCGTCGGCACAGCCATCGTCTGCTTCGGCATCGGCCCTCTCATTGACCGGCTGGGGCGGCGCAAAGGCATGATGGTCACCGTAGGCGGAACCGCCGTCGTCTCCGGCCTGACGGCACTGATCCCCACCGGCATTCCGATCCTGAGCAACGCCCTGCTCGTCATTGTCCGATCCTTCGGAGGCCTCGGATTCTCGGAACAGGCCGTGAACGCCACCTACATGAACGAGGTCTACCAGGTCACCGAGGTCCCGGACAAGCGCAAGCGGCCCGGCTTCCACTACTCCTTCATCCAGGGCGGCTGGCCGTTGGGCTTCCTGCTTGCCAGCGCACTCGCCCTGGTACTGCTCCCTGCCCTCGGCTGGCGGGCGCTGTACCTTGTTGCAACGGTTCCGGCCGCGGTCATCGTCTGGGTTATCGCCAAGAAGCTCAAGGAAACGCCCCAGTTCGAGCTTCACCACAAGCTGACTGAGCTTGAAAAGAGCGGCAAATCAGCGGAAGCCCACGCCCTCGCGCACTCCTATGGCGTCGAGCACTCCTCAGCTGCCCCGCTGAAGCGCATCTGGGAACCGCACCTGGCCCGCAACACGGTTGTTTTCTCGCTCGCCTGGATCTTCAATTTCTTCGGCATCATGATCTTCAGCGTCCTGGGCACCTCCGTACTAAAAAATGCCAAGGGCGTGGAGCTCTCGGATGCTTTCTGGATGCTGATCATCATCAACCTGCTGGCCTACTTCGGATACGTCTTCCATGGCTGGATCGGCGACAAGATTGGCCG
Source organism: Arthrobacter sp. V1I9 (assembly GCF_030817075.1). Classification (NCBI taxonomy): domain Bacteria; kingdom Bacillati; phylum Actinomycetota; class Actinomycetes; order Micrococcales; family Micrococcaceae; genus Arthrobacter; species Arthrobacter sp. V1I9. Next base: position 2,855,642 of record NZ_JAUSYU010000001.1, on the reverse strand, counting down.
CAAACGAACCATCATCGGCGGCTGGATCCTCTCCGGCATTTCCTTTGCGATCATGCTCAGCCCCGTAGCAACCTCCCCGTTCATGATCATCCTCACCTACGGCGCCGGCCTGTTCTTCCTCGTCGGACCCTACGCCGCGATCCAGTACTTTATGGCCGAGTGCTACCCCGTGAGCTGCCGCGCTACCGGCACCGCCTTCATCGGCGCCATGAGCCAGCCCGGCACCATCCTCGGTGGCGCGCTGTTCACGGCAGCGGCAGCCAGCGCGGGAACCGGCGCTGCAGCCCTGTGGGTCGGCGCGGCCGGAACGCTGTTCTCCGGGCTCCTGATGATCGCCGCCAAGCCCCCCGCTGAAGCCCTCCTGGAGGATCACCCCCATGACGTCCCCTAACAGAGTTGCCATTATTACCGGTGCCGCCAGCGGCATTGGCCGCGCCCTCGCCGTCCATTACGCCCGCCGGGGGGTGGTGTCCGTAATCGGCACCTTCCCCGGCGACCCCCACGACCCCGACGAAACCCTCCGTCTGGTCAAGGAAGCCAAGGGCGAGGCGGTGATCCACGAGGTGGACGTGCGTACCACTGAGTCGGTGGATGCCCTGGCCCAGCGGGCCGTGGATGAGTACGGCCGGTTGGACTACGCCATCGCCAACGCGGGGATCCTCCGCAATTCCCCGTTAGGGGAGATGACGGACGAGCGCTGGCACGACATGCTCAACGTGGACCTCACCGGCGTGCTGCGCACGTTGCGTGCCGGCGCGGAGAGAATGACCGACGGCGGCGCGCTGGTTGCGGTCTCGTCCATCGCGGGCGGCGTGTACGGGTGGGAAGAACACGCCCACTATGCCGCCGCCAAGGCAGGGGTCCTGGGCCTGGTCCGCAGCGTGGCCGTGGAGCTCGGACCGCGGCAGATCCGCGCGAACGCCGTGATCCCCGGCCTTATTGAGACTCCGCAGTCCCTGGACCCGGTGAATTCGCTGGGCCCCGAGGGGCTGCAGCGGGCCGGGAAAGACATCCCCTGGGGCCGCGTGGGCAAACCGGAGGAAGTGGCCAGCGTGATCGGGTTCCTCACCTCCGAGGAGTCCCTTTACATCACCGGGCAGGCGCTGGTGGTTGACGGCGGCCTCACCGTGAAGATGCGCGCCTGAAACGGGAATGGATACCGTGAACACATCAGACAATGCCCGGAGTTCGGGCCCAGGCCGCGCCGTAGTTGTAACCGGCGGTTCCAGCGGCATCGGCAAGGCAATTGCCGAGGCCTTCGCCGCGAACGGGGACAGGGTAGTCGTACTGGACCGGGCCTCAGGGGACGGCACCGTCCGCGTGGACGTGGCGGATGAAGCCAGCGTCCGGGCCGCCTTCGCCGAAGCCCGGGACAGGCTTGGCCAGGTTGACGTCCTCGTGAACAGTGCCGGCCTGCTGACGGAATCTCCGCTGGAGGACATGTCCCTGGCCATGTGGAACGAGACCCTCACGGTGGACCTGACCGGTGTGTTCCTGTGCTGCCGGGAGGTGGTGGGGGAGATGCGGCAGCGGAAGTGGGGCCGCATCATCAACATCGCCTCCCAGCTGGCCATCAAGGGCGGCGTGGGGCTGACCCATTACAGTGCTGCCAAAGCCGGCGTGGTGGGCCTTTCCAAGGCCCTGGCCCTGGAAACGGCGGCGGACAATGTCCTGGTCAACTGCATCGCGCCCGGCCCCATTGAGACACCATTGGTGGAGGGCATCTCGGAAAGCTGGAAAGCTGCCAAACGTGCCGAACTTCCGCTCCGGCGCTTCGGGACTCCGGCAGAAGTGGCGCCGGCCGCGGTGCTGCTGGCGAGCGACCCCGGCGGAAACCTCTTCGTGGGACAGACGCTGGGGCCCAACTCCGGCGATGTCATGCCGTAAGGAAGGAGCGACATGTGCGGTGCATGCGGAAGGACCACCGTGGCGGACCCCGCCCTGGGGCCGGTGCGGACTATGCGGCAACACCTGATCGTGGCCGCCACGGTCAACGCCCTCTGCACCGGCCTCCCCGGCGCGCCGAAGGTGACCGCCCTCAAGGACGGCTGGTTGATGACAGCCGCCGCAGGGGCCGCCCGGCAGTGCCAGACACTCGAAGAACTGTGGTCCGCTGTGCTCGGCTGCTTCACTGACGTGTCGGTTCTGGGCCACCTGCACAGACGCGGGCAGGCCTACGCAACTGATCCTGCCAACGCGGGCCTGCCTGCACAGGCTGCCGGGCTCCTGCCCGACCCGAACACTACCAAGGAGATTTTGAATGACTGATTACTCCCCGCTCTGGTCACCTATCCGGATCGGTGCCACCCACCTGGACAACCGGGTCGCGCTGGCTCCTATGACGCGGATCAGCGCAACCGAGGACGGGCAGGCCACGGAGAAGATGGCTTCCTACTACCAGACCTTTGCGCGCGGAGGCTTTGGGCTGCTGATCACGGAAGGTATCTACCCGGACACCGCCCACAGCCAGGGCTACCACTTCCAGCCGGGCCTCGCGACAGAGGAGCAGGCCCGGTCCTGGGCAAAAGTGGTCAACGGCGTGCACTCGGAGGGATCGAAAATCTTCGCCCAGCTAATGCACGCGGGGGCGCAGAGCCAGGGGAACCGCTTTGTCACTTCCTCCGTGGGGCCATCCGCGGTGGCACCCAAGGGGGAGCAGCTGGGCTTCTACCGCGGCGAAGGTCCCTACCCTGTTCCTTCCGCGATCACCTTGTCCCAGATGAAGGAGGTGCTGGACGGTTTCGTCACCGCCGCGCTGCGCGCACAACAGGCCGGATTCGACGGCGTGGAAATCCACGGGGCCAACGGCTACCTGCTGGACCAGTTCCTCACGGACTACCTGAACCAGCGCGATGACCACTACGGCGGATCACCGGAGAACAGGGTGCGATTCGCCGCTGAAATCTGCCGGGACGTCCGCGAGGCCGTTGGCCCGGACATGACGGTGGGAATCCGCATCTCCCAGTCCAAGGTCAGCGACACCGACCACAAGTGGAGCGGGGGAGTGGGGGAAGCCGAAGTCATTTTCGGCACCTTGGGTGCAACGGGGATCGATTTTGTCCACACCACCGAATACCGCGCCACCGAGCCTGCCTTCGCGGATGCAGAGGAATCCCTGGCCGCGCTGGCCAAACGGTACTGCGGGGTACCGGTTATCGCCAACGGCAAACTGGACGATCCGGACACCGCGGTGTCCATGCTGGCGGACGGCTCAGCGGACGTAATTGCCCTGGGCAAGGGAGCCTTGGCCAACCGGAACTGGCCGCATCTTGTCCGCAATAATATGGAATTCGAAGAGCTTGACCCCTCCGTGTTCGCTCCTTTTGCGGATGTCAAGGACTGGGAAGTCGAGGATCCCTCCTAAAAAATCCTGGACTCGGCGTAAACCAGAATTAGTGAGGTTAGCCCTTCACCCCATACGCCTTGGGCAGCTTCAGGCCGCGCTCCTCCATGAGGGTGCGCAGGCGGGTGGGGTAGTCGGTGATGATGCCGTCCACGCCCAGGTCCATCAGGTGCTCCATGTCCGCGGTGGTGTTCACGGTCCAGGGGATGACGGGCAGGCCCAGTTCGTGGGCTTCGGCGATCATCGCGGGGGTGACGGAGCTGAACGTGGGGGAGACGACGTCATACCCCTGCGCAGCTGCCGCCTTGGGCAGGGAACCGGCGTAGTCATCGATGTCTATGCCGCCCAGGTTCCGGCTGGCACCCGGCTGGCCGACGCCCATCCAGGCGTTGCCGCTGGAGAGCGCCACCAGCGGCAGCTCGGGCGCGATCTCCTTGGTGAGGTTCAGCGAGGACCAGTCGAACGACTGCACGGTGATGCGGTCCGCCATGCCGGACGCCTGGATCTCGGCCACCACGGCGCGGGTGAGGGACTCCATGCCGGCGCCGCCCACCTCGCTGCTCTCCACCTTGGTCTCCACGTTGAAGCGGACCTTCGCGGCGTTGGTATCCCGAACCAGCTGGTAGACGTCCTTGAGCTCCGCAATCCGGTTGCCCTCCACGACGTCCTGCTCCGGGTAGCCGGACAGCTGCTTGAAGCCGCAGTCGAGCGTCTTGATCTGCGCCAGGGACAGCTCGGCCACGCGGTCGCCCACGTACGGAAACTCGGGATCCGTGTCGGTGGTGGCGGCCGTGTCTTTGCACTTGCCGGCCTGGATGGTGTCGTCGTGCCACACGATCACCTTGCCGTCCTCGGTCAGGTGCGTGTCCAGCTCCAGTGTGGTGACGCCCAGCGCCAGGGAGTTTTCGAACGCGGCCAGGGACTCCTCGGTCCATTCACCACGGCCGCCGCGGTGGCTCTGCAGGTCGAAGGAGCCATTTCGCTCGTTGGTTCTAATTGCTGAGGTGGCGGTTCCAGCAGCGTTCGACGACGGCGTGCCGGCTTCGTTCCCGGAGCTCGCGACGGCGGGGCTCGCCATGGCGGCGATCAGGGCGGCGGCTGCCGCGGCAGTCAGGACGTGGCGCATGGGTGTTCCTCCTGGTGAGACGGGGACCGGCTGGTGGCCGGTGACCCGTCGACGCTAGGGAGGGCAGGTTGCGTGTTTGGTGCCGGGAGTTGGAGCGGAGGTTAACGCGGGGTGCCGGTCCTCTGTCATTCGGCAGGCTAGTGCTGGTGTTCCTTGACGGGCCGGGGCCGCTTCCACGTCGACTCGCGCGGGCCCGGCGGGTAGGCCGCCGTCTTTCCGGCGTAGGCGATAACCAGCGCCGCGATCACCGGGAGCGCAGCGGCTGCCGGCACCAGCAGCGGACCGGCCACCACCAGGGCGGCGGAGCCGTAGAGGGCGCCGATGGTGATACCCAGCTGGATGGTAAGGACCGTGAGCCCGTTGGCGGCGTCCTTGTTCTCCCGGCCGGCGCGGAGGATTGCCGACTGGTTGTAGATGCCGATCGCGCCGAGCCCGGCGCCCCACACTGTCATCAGTGCGAGTGCGATGACAAGGTTGCCACCCACGAACGGCAACGCCAGCATCGAGACGGCAATTGCCGCCGTCGTCATCAGCAGCGAACGGCGCGGGTGGGAATCAACGGTCATCCCGGCGATCCAGATGCCGAGCAGGCCGGCGACGCCGAGGACGGTGAGTGAGAGGCTGATGGCGTAGTCGGGCAGGCCGGCCTCGCGGATGTACGGGGCGATGTAGGTGAAGAGCGCGAAGTGGGCCAGGACCAGCAGCGGCCAGGCGATGGCGACGGACTTCACGCCGGGCTGGGCGATGGCCGCACGCATCGAAGGGCGGACCTCACCGGCGCCGCGCCGGACGGACGGCAGGAACAGGAAGCCCAGGATGGCGAGCAGCACGCCGAATCCGGCGAGTGCCATAAACGCCGAGCGCCAGCCGAGGACAGTGCCCAGCGCAGTGCCGATCGGGGCGCCGATGGCCAGGCCCAGGCTGTTGCCGCTGAAGACGATGGCGAGGGCCTTGCCCACCTTGTCGGCCGGGACCACGCGGGCGACGTACGGGGCCATGGTGGTCCAGAGCAGCCCGTGCGCCAGGCCGCCTACCAGCCGGGCCACCATCGCAAACTTGAAGTCGGGGGCGATGCCCACCAGGGCGTTGCTGAGCGCGAACGTCAGGACCAGTGCCACCAGCAAGGGCCGCTTCGGTATGTTGGCGAGCAGCCGCGCGGCGGGCACCACGGTGACCACGATGACGGCGGCGTAGGCGGCGGCAAGGTAGCCGGCCACCGGCTCGGACACATTCAAGCCGGCACTGATCTGGGGGAGCAGGCCGGAGGGGAGCAGTTCTGTGGTGATGGCGGTGAAGGCGATGGTGGCCAGGACAATCATGGCGGCCAGCGGGAAACGCTGGGGCGCCGGCGCGGAAATCGCGGAAGACATTAAGGGGGATTCCATTCAAGGGGGAGGGAGCGGAACCGGGCGCTGCTGGCCTAAACAATTCCTCCACCAAGTTTACAGGGTGAACTAAGGGCCCCGGTGCAATCCGGCGCGGTGTAGGGGGCCCTGCTGGTACCTGCCAGGCGCGATCTGCGCCAGACTGGAGGCCGGTCCCAACAACGAAAGCAGATTTCCCTTGATTACTCTCCAGCAGGACTCAGAAGGCTTCATCCGCATGAACCGGCACTACCCTGCCAGCGTCCGCATCAGGATCACCTTCACCGACGGCAGCACCGGGGAGTTCTCAGGCCAGACCCTCAATAACGCCTATGACGCAGCCGTTGCGGAATTCCGCGCGAAGAACGGCCTCGACGCGCGGGGATTCTCCAGGACGACTGCGGGCCGAACAAACTCCGGCAACACAGTGGATTTCGTCCGGGTGCACCCCGGAATGGGAAACGAGTAGCTGGCGCGCTCGCTCCCGGGCGTCGTCGCGGTGCCGGCCTGCGTTCCACCGGCAGGTGTTCCAGCAATTGGTCCTTCCACCCATTCCATCCAAGCCTCTAGCGTGGAGGCTGGAACATCGTGTCCGGGAAAATTGGCAAGAAGACGGAGAACCATGCGAATTGTTGTTATCGGTGGCAGCGGCCATATCGGCACCTTCCTCGTTCCCCGGCTGGTGCGTGCCGGCCATATGGTCATCAACATCAGCCGTGGAACCAGCAAGTCCTACGTCGAGGCGCCCGAGTGGCAGCAGGTGCGCCAGGTGATTGCCGACCGCGAGCAGGAGGACCGGGACGGCACCTTTGGGGAGCGGGTCGCGGCGCTGCAGGCCGACGTCGTGGTTGACCTGGTGTGCTTCACCCTCGAATCGGCAACCGCGCTGGTCAGCGCACTTCGTGGGAAGGCCGCCCATCTGCTGCATTGCGGGTCCATCTGGCGGTACGGGCCCAGCCGCAAGCTGCCCATCGCCGAGGGGTCCGACGCCGCCGCAGCCCCCATCGGTGACTACGGCATCCAGAAGGACACCATCGCGCGCATGCTGAAAGAAGAGACAGCAGCCGGGGGACTGGCCACCACGTCCCTGCACCCCGGGCACATCGTCGGACCGGGCTGGCACCCCATCGGCCCGCTCGGGAACCTTGACCCCACCGTCTGGCAGACCCTGTCCGCCGGCCAGCCGCTGCAGGTGCCCGGAAGCGGCACCGAAATGATGCACCATGTCCACGCAGACGACCTCGCCCAGGCCTTCGAGAAGGCCATCGAGCACCGGGACGCCGCCGCCGGCGAGGACTTCAACATCGTGGCCCCCACTGCGCTTAATGTCCGCGGATACGTGGAGATCGCCGCCGGTTGGTTCGGGCACCCGACGGCGCTGGAACCAATCTCCTGGGAGCAGTTCCGCGGCAGCACCACGCCTGAGCATGCCGACGCGAGCTGGGGCCACCTGTACCGCAACCACTGCTTCAGCATCGAAAAGGCCAAGTCGCTGCTGCACTATGCGCCCCGCTACGAGCCCGAAGAGGCTGTGCTCGAATCCGTCCGGTGGCTCATCGACCACGGGCACCTCAGAGTTGCCCGCCCGCTGACCGCCCCCGCCAACTGACCGAAGGGGACCTGGATGAAAATCAATGAGCTATTGCTGGAATCGTTCGGCCGGATCCGGGAGACGGTGGAGGCCACGCTGGAAGGGCTCGACGGCGATGCCCTCACCCGGCGGCCGGGCGGCACCGGGAACTCGATCGCCTGGCTGATCTGGCACCTCGGCCGGGTGGAGGACGCACAGGTGGCCGCCGCGGCCGGGCTGGAGCAGGTGTGGACGTCGCAGGATTTCGCTGGCCGCTTCGGCCTGCCGCTGCCGGAGCGGGACACCGGCTACGGCCACTCGAGTGACCAGGTGGACGCGGTCCAGGCCGGGCCGGAACTGCTGCTGGAGTACTACGATGCCGTGCACCGGCAGACCGCGGGCTTCCTCGCGGGACTCGGGGACGAGGACCTGGACCGCATCGTGGACCGGCACTGGGATCCGCCGGTCACGCTCGGTGTCCGGCTGGTGAGCACCCTTGCCGACTGCCTCCAGCACGTGGGGCAGGCCGCCTACGCCAGAGGGCTCGGGCGCACCTAGGAGAGTCGGAGCCACACGGCTACGCGCCCGTGCGCTCGATCGTGACGGTCCCGGCGTCGCCGTCCACGCTGATCTGCTGGCCGGTGGCAATCCGCTGCGTGGCTACCCCGGTGCCGAGGACGGCGGGGATGCCGTACTCGCGGGCCACGATGGAGCTGTGGCTCAGCGGGCCGCCCACGTCGGTCACCACGGCGGAGGCCATCGCGAACAGTGACGTCCAGGCCGGAGTGGTGATACGGGCCACCAGGACGTCCCCGGGTTCCATCTTGCCGAAGTCCTGCGGCCCGGCCAGAACCCGGGCCGGGGCGCTGACCCGGCCCGCGCTGGCGCCGACGCCTTTGATGATGTCGCCACTCTGGTGCTGCGAGCCGGCCGGCATCATCGACCCGAAGGCCCGCTCCATCCACCGGCTCTCGGGAAGCATCTGCGGGGCGGCGGCCTTCACCTGGCCCCGCCACAGCATCCTGCGCTCCTCAACGGCGGCGGCTCGGACGGGCCGCTCAGCTCCGGCAATGACGACGGCGGCCCGCGCCTCGGGCGCGCTGCCGCCCGGTGCGGTGAGACCGAACTCGACGGCGCTCCGCAGCTCCTGGAACCGCAACCAGAACACATCGTCCGGCGAATCGATGACCGAAGAATCAACCAGCCGCTGCCCGAGTTCGAGCAGCATCTGCCGCAGCAGAGGCCATGCAAGTCCGACGTCGGCCAGCGCGTCCTCGCGGAGCGGTGCGAGGTCCTGCGCCCACCGGAGCAGCCGGAAAAACACCGCCCGGCGCCGCGGCCCGAGGCGGCCGGCCATCTGCTTAGTGAGCGACTCCCGTCGCTCGGTCAGCTGCCGTTGCCGCTCATGCGGGTCGGTGCCCTGCCCGCGCAGGTAGAACTTCACCGTTTCCAGCAGGGCGGACGGGTCGTCGGCCGCCACCGGGCTGGCGAAATCGAGGTTGTAGACCGCGTGGCCGTACATGCCCAGGTGCTCCCGGAAGGTGAAGCGCCACTCCTGCCACAGGACGCCGTCCACCCCTTCCGGCGGCGAACCGGTGCGCAGGCACTCGGCGAGCACCGCCGTCGGACGCTCCACCAAAGCTGCTGTCAGCCTGGGGTCGCTGCGGGCCCAGCCAGCCAGATCGTACAGGGACTTCTCGGCGCGGATGGGTTCGCTGTCGTAGCCGAGGAGGAGCGTCTGGGCCGGCGGATCGCCGTCGCGCCGGACCAGCTTGTCGTAGAACGCCCGGAAGGAGATTTCGCTGGTGGCGGCGAGCGGAATAATCGACTGCACGGCGGTGTAGTACACGGTGCCGGCGTCCAGCAGCGCCTGTACGCCCGCCAGCAGTTCCTCACCGGACAGCTCGGCAACAGGCCGCGCTGACCAGTCCTTGATCATCCGTTCGTACCGGGGATGTGAGAACTCGCGCCAGCCGGCCACCCCCATATGCGCCTTGCCGCGGGCCAGCGCGCCCACCGCCGTCAGCGCCCTGCCCATCATCCGCCACATTCCCGAGCTGCGGTAATAGTAGTAGGCGTAGCCGTTGATGGTGGGCAGCCGCACATCGCCGTCGCGGATGACGTTTTTGCCGAGGGCCTCGGCCATCAGGGTTCTCAGCGACCGCGCCACGGACCCGTCGATCAGGTCGGCGAACAGCGGCGAGAGCGGGTCCGGCAGCTGTTCCACGATGCTCGCCCGGAAGTAGAGCCCGTTCGGATAGGGCAGCGGCCAGGCGTCCGGGGTGTCGGCCGCCGGTTCAGGCAGCGCCGTGATGGGACGGGACTGCAGGATGAAGAATGTGCCATCGGCCAGCGCCCACTCGATGTCCTGCGGCACCCCAAAATGCTCAGCGCTCCGCTTGCCAAGGCTGGCCAGCTCGGCCGCCGCCCGGTCATCAAGCACTGGCGCACGACGGCGGGCTGCCGCCACGGGCTGCTCCCGGGTCCCGTTCTCCGCGTAGACAGTCATGACTTCCTTGTCGGCTGTCTGCCGCGACACCACCGAGCCGGTCCCGGCATCGACCACCACGTCGTCCGTGGTGACCGTCCCGCTCACCACCGACTCGCCCAGGCCCCACGCGGCACTGATGACCGTCTGATCGCGCCGCCCGTTGGCGGGGTTGGCGGTAAACATGACCCCAGCGGCCTCGGCCTCCACCATCTGCTGGACGACGACGGCGAGGCGCACCTCGTCAGACCGCATGCCTTCGCGGGCGCGGTAGGCCATCGCACGCGCCGTCCAGAGGGAGGCCCAGCAGTCGGTCACGGCTTTCGCGAGGGCGCCAGTGCCGCGGACGTTGAGGTAGGTTTCCTGCTGCCCGGCGAAACTGGCCGATTCGAGGTCCTCGGCAGTGGCGGAGGAGCGCACCGCCACCGGCGTATCGTCACCGCCGAGACGCGCATAGGCGGCGGACAGTTCGGCTGCGATCCCGGCCGGCATGGTGCCGCTCAAGAAAAGGGTTCTGATCCGGTCCGAGGCATCCTCGTAGTCCTGGGGCGTAGCCTGCGGTGACAGCGTGGCCAGGTCCTGGATCGCCGCCGCGAGATTGTTGCGGGCGACAAAGTCCGAATAGGCGGCGGTGGTCAACACAAACCCTGCCGGGACCGGCAGCCCGGCTTGGATAAGGCCGCCCAGTCCGCCGGCCTTTCCGCCGGCCACGGCGACGTCGTCCCGCCCCACACTGCCTAAATCCTGAATAAAGGTCATGACTGTGCGTCCTTGCTGCCCGGTATCGGGCGCCTGGATAAACCTGGTCCTCAACATACTGGCACCAGAGCGGACAGGAGGCCACGGGCAGCCCTCCACCAGGACCAGTTCCGCTGCGTCTTCCACTGCACTGCTCCGACCTTTTGGGACGGGCCTGTCCAGAGCTAGGCTGGACTTGACCGCAACAGGGCCGGGAGGATGCGCAGCATGGCAGATGACCGGGCACCTGCCGCCTCCTTTGACCGGGTAGTTCTGATATTTAATCCCGGCAAAGTTGGAATGTCCGCGCGGATTGACGTCTTGCAGCGTGATCTAGCAACTGATCTGCCGAACCTGCCTGTTGACTTGCTGCCGACGGACTTTGCCGGGCATGCCCGCGATCTGGCTCGATCCGCGGCCGGGAGGGGATCCCCGCTCATAGTTTCGGTCAGCGGTGATGGCGGGTACAACGAGGTGGTTAACGGTGTGATGGGCGTTCCCGCCAACAGGGCGGTGTGCACTGTGCTCCCGGCAGGCAACGCCAATGATCATCACAGGAGCATGCCGGTAAGGCCGCTTACAGAGGCCATTCGCGAGAGCCGGATCCGCCGCATCGACCTGATGCGCATAACATTCCGTGGTGCAGAGGGGCAGCAGGTCGAGTACGCCCACTCATATGTGGGGTTCGGGCTCACTCCGCTAATGGCTATCGGAATCGAAAAGGGCGGAAAGGGGAAAGTCCTCGAACTCATTTCCGTGGCCCGGACGCTTTCTGGCCTGAGGCCGTTTGAGCTCGTGCGCGCCGATGGTGCCACAGCGCAGTTCGACAGCCTGATCCTGGCCAACATTTCGCGGATGGCGAAGTATGGGACAGTCAGCGAGCCGAACCACCCAGACGACGGTTGACGGCGAAGTGGTTCATGTTCAGGCAGGCACCCATGTTCTGGTGGAAAGCGCCCAGGGTGCTCTCGCCACCATCTGAAGGACCAGTCACGACGTTCCGACACGAGCCCGTGGTTTGGCTTCTGCCTCCCGGAGGGCGCCGTGCACATGGGGGACGAGAAGACCGGGAGGACGTAGCCGCTTAGTCGAATGAGGGCTGCCGGCCGGACCGGTAAGCAGAGGCGATGACGGGTTCGAGTTCGTCGATTACCGTTCGGTTCCCTGGAAGAACCACATGGGCAAGGAACTCCAATTCAAGGGTGGCAACGCCTGCCCCCACCGCCGCAAGTTTGGCGTCTATGGACAGGGCCAGGGCGTGCCAGAACCTGCGGTTTGCACGTTCGAGGACCTTAGCCTTCGCTTCGCGGATAGGGCCCTCCGCCGTGTCCCTCGGAATTACCGTGGTTCCATCAGACTGCGGCAACGGGACTACGATACGGAATTGCCTCCCGTCGCCCTTGAAAGCGATGGCGCTCCGGTTTTCACGCTGGCTGAAAAGAACGTCCGTCGCCCCATACTCCACAAGCGCTCGTTTGATGTGTTCCCGGGATGCCCCGCCGCTGAAGGAGTCGCCACGGGTGTAAGGACTTGTCATCGTCCAACTATGCGCCTTTCAGCCTGCTTCCTATACCCCAACGACACTGTGTTTCGCGCCCAATAGCAATGAGGACCGCAGCTCCCTTGCCCCGTAATCTTCCCGGATGCCGAAGGGGTGTTTCTGCGGCGCTGCCCGCCGTAGGCTATGGGCATCCATCACACCCAGGAGACAGCATGCGCAAAGCAAATCCAGTGACCGAACCCGAGCAGGTCCTCCCTCTTGCTGAGAACCTCATGGCCCACTTGGCCAAGGGGAGGGAATGGGCCACTCCCGGGGTACAGACGGCACTGCAACGGGCCGTGGCCGGGCTCGATACAGGCATTGAAACCGCATCACCCCGCCTCCAGGCAGTAGTGCGGCGGCTCGCTGACGAGCTCGCGGGCGGGGTGGAGACCCTGAGCCCGCGGGTCCAGGAGCGTTTGAAGCGGGTGGCGCCGAAAGCCGCGGCCGACATCGTGGATCCCGCCCCGGTCACGGCTGTGCGGCCAGCATCGCGGATGGCGTGGTGGATCGCAACTCTTCTGGCAGTCGCCGGGTTCGGCGTGTGGCGTTCCCTGCGGACGAACCGTGAAGAACCTGTGTCCCCGGCCCCCTCGCCGGACCGGGGCGGCGAGGACTTTGACGCCGATCCGGACCTCGCCGCGGGCCGTATCTAGAGGGCCCTCGGCAGGGCCTCACCCGGCTCTGCTCATAGGAACTGTCGTTATTGGTCCGCGGGAGGCGTTTACCCGCGGACCTTCCTGAGGCCCAACCTGCGCCGACGCGCCGGGCGCTGCCCGGTTAGCGGGCGGACCCGGCGCCAGGTTCTGTGGAGACGGTTGCGGCTGGTGCCAGCAGGAGGGGAAGCCGAAGCCACCAAGGACGAGCCGTTCCTGCGGCGCCGCACCCGTAGGAGTACCGCTACCGTCAATCCCAACCATACGAAAGCCGCACCAAAAACCAAGAACACCGCCGGGATCGACTCCATGATTGAGTTTAGGCCCGGAACCGCCCGCAGGCCCTACCCGTTCCTCTGGTGCCAACCATTTCCCCAAATGAGTTCCCCATTCTTCTGTCGGCTGACCCCTAATGCTTCCCTTTTCCGGTTGGCGGTCCGACGTTGCGCCTATATCATTTCCTAAGCATGCTTACCATTGCCGTTCGAGTCAGTCAGTCAGCGGCATGGCGGGTCTGTCTCTGGTGCACGATTGACCGGAGCAGGCGCCAGCCAAGTTAAGCTTTGAACTTGCGCTTATGGGTACAGTCACCGCATAAGTGCAGGACGGAAACGAACAGGGGCTTGATTTGGCAGGGAATGCAACCTTCCGGCACAGCAACACGGCGCTGCTTTCGGTAAGCAGTGTCGAGGCTCCGAGGATCGTCAGTTCCACGGATTTCGACCGCAGGCTGGCGTCCACCCTGCAGCGGCTGAAATTCCCGCCCCGGCTGTTGGAGCGCGTTGCCGGCGTAACGCACCGCCGCTGGTGGGCGGCCGGCACCTCCTTTGATGATGCTGCTGCCGAAGCCGGAGCGAAAGCCCTGGCCGAGGCAGGTGTGGAGGCGTCTGACGTCGGCCTGCTGATCAACACTTCGGTGACGCGGCGCAATCTGGAACCGTCCGTCGCGGTGAAGATCCATCACGGACTCGGCCTCCCGTCGTCGGCCATGAACTTTGACTTGGCCAATGCCTGCCTGGGGTTCGTGAACGGCCTGACGCTCGCGGCCAATATGATCGACTCCGGCCAGATCAAGTACGCGGTGATCGTCAATGGCGAGGACGCCGAGTCCACGCAGGAGGCCACGCTGGCCCGGCTCGAGCGGCCGGAGACCACGCGCGAGGACTTCAACCGCGAGTTCGCCACCCTCACCCTGGGCTCCGGGGCTGCCGCCGCCGTCCTCGGCCCCGCAGACCAGCACCCCGGTGCCCACCGGATCCTGGGCGGCGTGATGCGTGCCGGCACCGAACACCATGAGCTGTGCGTGGGCGGCATTGACGGCATGGCCACCGACACAAAAGGCCTGCTCGACGGCGGCCTGCAGCTCGTCGTCGACGCCTGGCACGAAGCCCGGCCGGAGTGGGACTGGGCAGCCATGGACCGGTACGTCACGCACCAGGTGAGCAACGCCTACACGCAGGCCATCATCGACGCCATCGACCTGGATCCCGACAAGGTGCCCATCACGTTCCCGCACTGGGGCAACGTGGGCCCGGCCTCCCTCCCCATGACCCTTGCCGCCGAAGCGCAGTCCCTTGAAGCAGGGGACCGGGTGCTCTGCATGGGTGTGGGGTCCGGGCTTAACACCGCGATGCTGGAAATCGTTTGGTAGCCGCGGGCTGGCCCGGCGTCCGCGCGGGATGGTCGCGCGAAATTGATGTGCCGTCCACGTCCGACGCCGATGCGCCGGGCACAGTGCGCCGCTGGCACCTGCTGGACAACGGCGAAGAGCTGGCCCGCCTGGGCCTGACTCCCGCCGGAACCCTGCTGTGCGTGCACGGCAACCCCACCTGGTCGTACCTGTGGCGGACGCTGCTGGCCGCCGGCTCGGACCCGGCACATCCATGGCGCGTCATCGCTGTGGACCAGCTGGACATGGGTTACTCCGAGCGCACGGGCACCTTCCGGCGCCTGGCGGACCGGATCAACGACCTCGGCGACCTGACGTACGCACTGGGCCTGGACGGCCCCGTGATTACGGTGGGGCACGACTGGGGCGGCGTGATCAGCCTGGGCTGGGCCCTGGCGCACCCGCAGCAGCTCGCCGGGGTGGTGCTGACCAACACAGCGGTCCATCAGCCGACCAGTTCGGCCATCCCGCCGGCCCTGCGGCTGGCCCTGCACCCGGCCGTGCACGGGTGGGGGACCACGACGTCGGACGCCTTCCTGCGGGTGACGCACTCGCTGGCGCACCCGCCGCTGCCGGCCGACATCCGCAAGGCCTACATGGCGCCTTACCGCGGGGCCGACCGCCGGACCGGGGTCGGAAACTTCGTCGCCGACATTCCCGTGGACGCGTCCCACCCCAGCTTCCCGGCGCTGACCAGCGTTGCGGAAGGCCTGCGCGGGTTGAAGGTCCCGGCGCTGATGCTCTGGGGCCCGCGGGACCCCATTTTCTCGGACCGGTACCTCAAGGACCTTCTCACCCGGCTTCCGCACGCTGACGTGCACCGCTTCGAGGGTGCCGGCCATCTCGTGGCGGAGGACCGGAACATTGCAGCGCCGGTTTTCCAGTGGCTCGCGGAGAACGTTAATGTCAACGGAAGTGATGCCTTGGACGGCACAACGACCGGTGGCCCGGGGCGGCAGGATGCGCCCGAACCGGAGCCCGCGGACTTCCGTCCCCTCTGGGACCTGCTCGGCCAGCAGGCGGCAGGGGCGGCGGGAGTAGATACCGCCGTCGCGGAGATGGCGCCGGACGGCACCACCGCCCGCTCGCTCAGCTGGCAACAGCTGGACCGGAACATCCTCGACCTCGCCGCAGGGCTGCAGGAAGCGGGAGTGGGACGCGGCAGCCGGGTGAGCCTGATGGTTCCGCCCGGGGTGGACCTGACGGTAGCCCTATACGCCTGCCTGCGCCTGGGCGCCGTGGTGGTGGTGGCCGACGCCGGACTGGGAACCAAAGGCCTGAGCCGCGCCGTGAAAGGCGCCACCCCCGATTTCCTCATCGGGATCGACAAGGCGCTCGCCGCTGCCTCCGTGCTCGGCTGGCCGGGACGGCGGATCAGCGTGCAGGACCTCCCGGCCGCCCGCCGTCGGCTGCTCGGCGTCGAGACCTCCCTCACCGCACTGTCCCGTTCGGGTGCCGGCCGCGGATCAGCACAGCTGACGGACAGTGTGAACCCGGATTCCCCGGCCGCGGTCCTCTTCACGTCCGGGTCCACCGGCCCCGCCAAAGGTGTGCTCTACACGCACCGGCAGCTGGCCGCCATGCGGGATACCGTGGCCGCAACCTTTGCGATCCGTCCCGGCGCGCGGCTGGTGGCAGGCTTCGCCCCTTTTGCTTTGCTGGGACCGGCGCTCGGAGCGGTGTCGGTGACGCCGGCCATGGATGTCACGGCGCCCCGCACTTTGATGGCCAGTGCGCTCGCGGACGCCGCCGCAGCCATCGACGCCACGGTGGTCTTCGCCTCGCCGGCCGCTCTCCGCAACGTCCTCGCCACCAAGGACGGACTGAGCGAGGCGGGGCACAAGGCGCTGGAGGGTATCGAGCTGCTGCTGTCCGCCGGCGCGCCCGTCCCGGCACCGCTGCTGGCTGAGGTCCAGAGGCTGCTGCCCCGGGCCTCGCTGCACACCCCGTACGGGATGACTGAGGCGCTGCCGGTCACCGACATCAGCCTCGAACAGATCCAGGCGGCCGACGCCGATGCTGCCGCCGGCACCGTGCCGGGAGCAGGCAACGGCGTGTGCGTGGGAAAGCCGGTGCACGGCGCCCGCGTGGCAGTTGTCCAGTTGGCACAGAATGGCACTGCACCCGGGTGCCATTCCGTGACGGAAGCCGGCGTGACCGGCGAGATCCTGGTCAGCGCTGCGCACGTCAAGGAAGAGTACGACAGGCTCTGGCTGATCCAGCAGGAGAGCACCAGTGTGCCCGGATGGCACCGCACCGGCGATGTGGGGCACTTCGACGCCGCCGGCCGGCTCTGGGTGGAGGGACGCCTCGCCCATGTGGTGACGGCTCCCGGTGCTGTGGTGACACCCGTCGGCGCGGAACAGGCCATCGAACGCCTGGACAGCGTCCGGCTGGCGGCCATCGCCGGGGTGGGACCGGCCGGCACCCAGGCCGTGGTCGCCGTCGTCGAGACCGTCCCTCCGGCACGCAAAGCCGGTCCTGCTGCGCCGCAACTTGCAGGGCATGTCCGCGGCGCGGCCCGGAAGGCTGGCGTAAGTGTCTCCGCCGTGCTCGTCGTCCCCGCCCAGCCCACCGACATCCGGCACAACGCCAAGATCGACAGGAGCCGCCTGTCGCGCTGGGCTACACGGGTGCTGGCTGGCGGCCGTCCGGGAAAACCGTGAGGGTCCTGGTCACCGGCGCCAGCGGGCTGCTAGGGGGAGAAGTGGCCCGGCTCCTGGTGCGCCAGGGCCATGATGTGGGGACCTTCCAGCGCCGTCCGTCAGGGGTCGACGGCGCCACTGACGTCCGCGGGTCACTCGCCGACGACGGGGTGCTGCGGGAAGCAGTTCGAGGGGCGGAAGGAGTCATCCATCTGGCCGCGAAGGTTTCCTTCACGGGCCGGGCCGGGGAGTTCGACGAGGTGAACGTCGAAGGAACCCGCCGCCTGCTCCAATGCGCCCGTGCGGCCGGGGTGCGGGACGTCGTGTTTGTGTCCTCGCCGTCCGTGGCCAATTCCGGCGCCGCCATCGCCGGGCTGGGCGCGGAGCCGGCGGACCCGAAGCGAGCGCATGGTGACTATTCCCGCACGAAGGCCGAGGCGGAGCTGCTGGCGTTGGCGGCGGACGCTCCGGACTTCCGGGTGGCGGCGGTGCGCCCGCACATCGTGTGGGGCCCCGGCGACACCCAGCTGGTGGAACGGGTCCTGGCACGCGCCAGCCAGGGCCGCCTGCCGTTGCTTGACGCTGGCGCGGCCTTGATCGACACCACCTACGTGGACAATGCGGCCTCGGCAATTGTGGCCGCGCTGCACCGCATGGACCACGTCCATGGCAGGGCCCTGGTAGTGAGCAACGGCGAGCCGCGTCCGGTGGGCGAGCTGCTGGCCGGCATCTGCGCTGCGGGCGGGGTTGCCGCGCCGCGGTGGTCGGTGCCGGGCGGGGTGGCGCGTGCGGCGGGAGCGGTGGTGGAGAAGCTGTGGACTTTGGCCGGGCGGCAAGAGGAGCCGCCGATGACCAGGTTCCTCGCCGAGCAGCTCTCCACCGCCCACTGGTTCGACCAACGCGAAACCCAGGAGCTCCTGGACTGGACGCCCGCTGTCTCGCTGGATGAGGGACTGGCGAAGCTGGCCGAGCACTATGGTGCCGGACCAGCGGCCCGCCGCTCCTAAGCGCGCTGGAAAGACGAGCGGGACGCTGGCCCTGATTGCTGCGCGCGCCGGCATATGAAGTATTCGGCCACCACCAGTCCCTATGCCACTACAGGGCGGGCCCGCATGCGAGCGAGGAGCCAGACTGTCCGCGGGACCGGCCAGAGGATGGCCAGGGCGAGGGCGGGCACCAGTGAGATGCCGACGTCGGGAAACTGGCGGACCACAACGAACAGGTGCGTGTCGAACCTGGTCGGGGCGTAGTCGAGGCACAGCCACAGGACGAAGGCGTCGAGGGCGAGGGCCGCAGCGGCGTAGGCAAGGGGAGTCCGCCTGCCCGCGGAATGTGGGCGGAGCAGCAACCGCAGTGCCAGCCACAGGCTCAGCAGTTCGGCGAGCAGCAGTCCCATGGCAACCGCCCAGCTGTACCGCTGAAGCCAGTCCTCCTGGACAACGGCAGGCACCGGGGACCGCCCGTGAAGGATCCGCAGGAGGTTGGTGTCGATGGCCTTCAGCCGGGACGGGGCGGCGGCAGGATTGGCGTTGATCACCAGCGCCACGCCCAGCCCCGAGGACGGAACCATGCCCAGGTAGGTGTGGCTGTTGCCCCATTCGCCTTGATGCTCGAGCAGCAGCGGCAACGCCTCCTCGGGGACGGGAGGAGCCGCGGGATCGGCGGATTCCACCAGCGGCCGGGTGAACCAGCCCATGGCGTACTGCTTGGCTTCGTCAATCCGCACGCCGGGCTCGAACATCGCCGCCACACTCTCGGGCCGGAGGATCCGGGCGGCGCCGTACCCGCCGCCGTCGAGCAGTGCGGTCAGCTCATGGCCCAGGTCCTCGGCCGAGGCGTACAGAGTGGAGGAGGGAGTCCCGGCAGTGGGTGCGGGTACGTCGGTCTGGCGCCAGAAGGAGCCGAACCAGAGGGAGTAGCCGGCGGCGGCGTTGTCGGCGCGGGCCGCGGCGCGCGTCGGGTGGCTGTGCACCATCTCCAGCGGCCCGAAGACGTGTTCCTTCAGGTAGTCCCCGAACGGCTGGCCGGAGACCGTCTGCACCAGGAGGCCCAGGATGTTGAAGTTGGCGCTGGCGTAGTGGAAGGCCTCACCCGGATTGCCGGCCAGAGGTGAACCTGCCAGTGCGCGGACGCCTTCTTCCAGGGCCTCCGGGGTCTGCGCGTCCGAGGCCTCGAAGGCGGTGTCCCTGGACCCCATGCCGCTGGCCTGGTGGAGCAGGTGCCGCACCGTAATTGCTTGGGAGCGGCTGTCGTCAAGTGTGAACCAGGGCAGGTAAGTCTGTACCGGCTCGTCGAGCCGCAGCCGGCCGGCCTCCACCTGCTGCATTACGGCGATGGCCGTGAGGGACTTGCTGGTGGAGGCGAGCAGGACCGGCGTCTGCGCGGTCATCGGCCTGCCGGAGTCGTCGGCGCGGCCGAAGGCGGCCGAGTGCACTTGGGTGCCGTTGCGGACGACGGCGACTGCCGCACCGGGAATGCCTAGCGTTTCGAGCTGCTCGCGGAGGTAGGAGTCCAGTGCTGCGTAGGTTTGCTCAAGATTTGCTGGTTCCGCATACGTTGTGCCGGCGTATGTTGCGGTGGGAGTGCCACTGCCGAGGAGCCCTGCGACCAGGAAGCACAGCAGCAGGCAGCGCGATGACCACCATATTGTCTGCATGGCTGCACCTGCTTCGGCTGTCCGTCACTTCACGGTAGGGCCTGGCCAAGCGGAAGACAACGCATGGCCGGGCGCTACCGGACGCGCCTCAAGTGCGAGGCTCGCGGCAGATACTTCTGGAAGTGCGCCTACTCCGTGACAGCCACCGGAACCGGCTCACCGGGGCGTGCGGCAGGAGTGCTGCGGCGGCGCCAGTAGGCCGCGAGGACCGCGCCCGAAACGTTGTGCCAGACCGAGAAGATGGCGGCAGGCAGGGCGGACTCGGGAGTCAGGTACTGCCGGGACAACGCTGCGGCAAGCCCTGAGTTCTGCATCCCAACCTCAATCGCGGTGGTGCGCCTGGCGGGGATGGGCAACTTGAACAGGCGGGCTGCGCCGTAGCCGAGGGCATAGCCAAGGCCGTTGTGCAGGATGACCGCGGCCAGGACCAACAGTCCGGCAGTGAAGATGGCCTTGGCGCTTCCAGCGACGACCGCTACCACCACAAGGGTGATGGCGAGGACGGAAATCCAGGGAAGGGCAGGCAGCGCCTTAGTGACCAAACGTGGCAGGAAGACACGGAGCACGAGTCCCAGCAGCACAGGGATCAGCACCACCTGGACGATGGACCACGCCATCGAGCCGGCATCCACCGGCATGTACTGGCCAGCCAGCCACAGAGCCAGCACGGGGGTCAGCAGCGGAGCGAGCAGCGTGGAAACGGACGTCATGGCAACGGACAAGGCAACGTCGCCCTTGGCCAGGTAGGACACCACGTTCGACGCCGTTCCACCCGGGCAGCAGCCCACCAGGATTACCCCGGCGGCCAGTGCAGGCGGCAGGCCCAACGCCGCGGCAACCAGCCAGCCAAGCAGCGGCATGATGACGTACTGCGCCACAACACCAATCACCACCGGAACCGGGCGCTTGGCGATGATGGCGAAGTCAGGGGGCGTAAGCGTCAGGCCCATGCCGAACATAATGACGCCCAGCAGTGGAGTGATCCACGGGGCCAAGCCCGTAAAGGCTGTTGGCATGGCAAGCGCTATGGCGCCTCCGGCCAGGATGAGGATGGGAAAGAGCGTGACGGCGACGCGGGCGCTGCGTTCTTCGGCGGCGGATGCCGTGGTGGAAGATTTGGATAAGGGAGACATACCTACCGGATTATCACAGTGGAGGTGGGGTTCCGGAATCAATGCGCGTTGATGACGACGGCGCCGTACTTTATGGCGCTACTGAAACTGTCTGTTGCAGAAGCAATCGAGGCGGCCCATCCTTGCAAATAACGCAAACGAGAGTTGGCCACGTTTGGTCCAACAGCTTCCGGCGGTGGCTTGCTCAAATAGCGTCGAAGCCCGTCTTCGTCCAGCCGGCGCTGTCGATCCTGGTTCAGGTCAAGCCCGACCGCTCCCGGGTTTGAACCCGGGAGCGCAATTTCGGCTAGCGGTACCAGCCCACCGAACGGTCGAAGCTGGCTATCAGGGCTCCCGTCCCTGGTGCGTCGCCTCCGCCGGCAGGAAAGTACATGGCTCCGAACTCTGCGCCCTGGGCTTCGATTTGTGCCTGTGCCCAGACCTTGGCGGCTTCCATGTCCTTCACCGGGATGCTCTCCCGCGTGGTGCTGCCTGCGCTGTGATGGATGTCCAGCTGGTATTCTCCCGGCTGGGAAACCCCCTCGTGGTGGACGGGGTCGCGTTCATCCCGCCTGCTGATCATCACCTGCGCCGAGGCATGGAGTATCGAGGGGTCTTTGGCGTTGCCCCCATGCTCCTGCTGTTCCATCCGCAGGCGTGAAACCACGCTCTCGACGGTGTCGTTATCGCTGACGGTGTAGGCCGCAGCGTTGAGATCAACTTCTGAACCGCCAACGCTTTTCAAGTACTTCATAAATTGCTCGGAGCTGGACTGCTTGGAGTTCATGCACCCTCCCTGAGGGTAATCGCGGCGATTGCCGACCCAGCCAACACTAGACCTAATCAGCTGCTTTCCACCGGTATGACCAGGGAAACTTCCCGCGTGGGCAGAAGCGAGCGTGCCCATCCTGCACGGACCCCGGCGCCCGGATTAGGTTACAACCGCTAAGAGGCGCATGCTGGGCAAGGAGGCACGGATACTCGGGATACTTAATACCCGGGTTTTTTTGACTCAAGCGCCGATCAGTTCGATCGATCGAAACCCTGTCATCCGTTATGCAGCCAGCGGCCCTGATGGACTCGTTTGAGCGGACTCGGGGCGCGATTGTTCCCGGCGAGGTCACTCCCGGCTGGAGGGCCCGCCAGTACCGCCAGCCGGTCCTGCTGGAGAAGCCTGACCATGAGAAGGGCCTGACAGAAGTTCATGTCGTGGCCGTTCAGGTCTTCATTAACGACGAGGACTGTGCCCCCTGACTGGCGGGCAAACCGACGGTTTAGAGTCTTTGCCTATGAACAGCGCAGCCAGTAACGTCCCGGTTCGGCCCTTCCAACGCGTCCTCATCGTCCACGGGTATGAATCGTCGCCTCATGCAAACTGGTTCCCCTGGCTTCAGGGTGCCCTCGAAGCTGAAGGCATCGCAGTCACCGTCGTTCCCCTCCCCGATTCTGACGAACCTGACAATGCTGCGTGGGAAAACGCGGTCAGCGCGGCACTCGGGGTGCCCGATGCGGCAACGGTGGTTGTAGCCCATTCCCTGGGTGCGGTCACCGCCCTGCGGGTACTCGCGGCGCTGCCGGAACCATGGGAACTGGGTAGTCTCGTGGTGGTGGCTGGGTTCACTGAACCACTGCAGGCCCTGCCGGAACTTGATGGTTTCCTCGCAGCTGACGTTGATGTTGAACGGCTGGTAACGAACATTGGAGAACGAATAGTTCTTCGCTCCGACACGGATCCTTTAGTGCCGGCGGCGGCATCGGATGACCTCGCCAGGCGACTGGGCGCACGGCTTCAGGTTCATCCGGGAGCAGGACACTTCATGGCAGACGATGGTGTCACGAGGCTGCCGGCTTTGCTTGACCTGATTCGATCCAAGTAGAGGCTTAACTAAAGCAGTCACGGACTGCAACAGGAGCTGCAGGAACAGGACCCGGGCGTGGTGAAGGATCAACAGAGCGCATGACATTTTGAGCCTGAAAGTTGTTTCCACTCAACTCCGGGTTTCGCGCCACACGCTGCGAACCAGCAGACTGTCCTGGTGAAGTGGACGCGTGCAAAGGACTGGCTGATCGGTGCTGCTGGAATGGTCCTCCTCTTGGGACTCGTGGTTGCGATTTTCTGGTGGGCGGTGAGCGACCCGGCAAACACGGCCGAAGCAGGGCCCGCGCCCTCGCCGACGGCGGGGGCCGAGCGCACACCGGGCGCCGAGCCGCCCGGAGACCTGGGTCAGGACGGGGTGTGGCTATCCGACGTCGTGCTGGATGCCGGGACAGTGGTGGCCGCTGGCTCCACCCTCCGCGACGTTCGGGCCGTCGGGCAGGACGTGGTCACTAGGCCGGACGGGCTGGTCGCCGGACAGCTCACTGTGGACGCGACCGTGCCGTTCGAGGTTGTGGCTGAGCAGATCGGGAGCGGGACAGTGGTCCGCGCTGCTGACGGCGGTCAGGCCACGGTGGTTCGCACCGTTGAAGCCCTGGGGCGAGAAGTGCGCGTCGTTGCCACCGGCACGGTCAAGGTCCGAGACGGCAGGCTCATTGTGGAGCCACGCTCAATCGACATTGGTGGGCCGGCCTTCCTCTCCGACGCCACGGCCGCCGTCGTGCGCGGGCTCGTGACCATCGAGCACAGCATTGAGGGGCTGCCCGAGGGCCTAGTGCTGCAGGATGTCGCGGTCCAGGGCGACGGCTTCCGTACCACCCTCCGGGGCGGGGACGTAAGGCTCGTTCCCTAAACCTCCGCCCTCATCCGGTGCACCTCCCGGGCCCCACCCGTGCTCCGCCGTCCTGGCTACGAAGTTATAAGCGCCTTGGGCGCCTGGTTGCTTGACGTGAGTCTTCCCACGTTATTTTGAGTGGCTCAGGATAAGCCCGTAAACTTGGATATAGGCCGCCGTAGCCCTTGAGTACCGCACCGGTGAACATTCCCGGGCCGGCAGGGCAGGCGACACAACCCGCAGACGCCCTCCCGCTTGAGCGGTACTTGAGCCTGAATGGCCCCCATTCTGAGACCCCAAGGAGTACCCATGACTTTGCTGGCTAAAAGCCCGGCAACCGCCGAACCCACCCTCGAGACCGCTGCCCGCATTGCTGTTGCTGGCACCGCAGTGCGCGGCGGCAGCTACGTAACCCTTCCCGCCGGCAGCGCCGCGGCCCGCGTTGAGGGCACCTATGTCACCGTCGCCGGCAGCCGGAACCTGCCTCCCGTTACCCGTGGCAGCTATGTGACGGTAGACGGCGCTCCCACTGTTCCCGCCGGCGTCATCGAAGGCAGCTACGTAACGCTTCCGACGGCGGCCTAGAGTCCCAGCGTCTTTGGTGGATATCACCTTGCGGCGTAGAAGGGAGGCCGACGGCGACACTGGGTGTCGCCGTCGGCCTCTTTTGCGTTCCAGGGACAGACGGACAGCATGACCCTCCACCCGCTGGGAGCCGCCGTCGTCCTGCCCGCTGCTTTGGGCCAGGCACGGCACCGTGATGCCGGTCCGTAGCCGGAGATCCAGGACTTCGGAGTCCATAGCTTCAGGGTACGCCGGGCGCAGGCCTTGAGCGGTGGGGATTAGTCGCCTTACAGTGACTGCCAACGACACTTCAGGAGACCGTATGTCCCTTGTCCGCGTACACAATTTCTCGGTCTCCCTCGACGGCTTCGGCACGGGCGAGGGCCAGCAACTGGACGCTCCGTTCGGCCATGCGGGCACGCGGCTGCTGGAGTGGGCCTTCGAGACGCGGACCTTCCGCGCGATGGGCATCCATGGGGAATCGGAAGGATCCTTCGGCGTCGACGAGGCGTTCGCCAGCCAGTGGGGACACGGGGTCGGCGTCGAAATCATGGGGCGCAACAAGTTCGGTCCTCAGCGCGGTCCCTGGGAAAACGAGGATTGGAAGGGGTGGTGGGGCGATAACCCCGTGTTCCACACGCCTGTTGTTGTCCTGACACACCATCCCCGGCCGGTCCTCGAGATGGAAGGCGGAACAAGCTTCCACTTCGTTGACGCGGACCCCGCATCCGCGCTCGAACAGGCCCGTGCCCTGGCCGGCGGCCTGGATGTCAGGATCGGCGGCGGCACCAGCACGGTGCGGCAGTTCCTCGAGGCCGACCTGATCGACCACATGCACATCGTCCTCGTGCCGATCGTCCTGGGCCGGGGTGAACGGTTCTGGGACGGACTGGAGGGACTCGAAGAGCGTTTCGACATTGAAGCGACCCCCTCTTCCCAAGGGGTGGTCCATCTGGTCTTCACCCGTCGCTCGGCCGGAGGACAGTGATGCTCAACGGTCTACAGCAATCACGATCTTGCCGCGAGTGTGCCCTTCCATATTGGACCGGAAGGCATCAGCAGCATTCTCCAGCGGAAACACCTCGGCAACTTCCACGCGGATCTTCCGGCTGTCCGCCAAGTCGGCGAGTTCCTGCAGGTCGGCGCCCACCGGGTTGACCCACATCCAGTCACCGCCGTGCTCTTCCACTTCACTGTCGGCGATCGAGGCATGCCGGCCTCCTTCGGCCAGCACGGCCAACGTCGCCTCGAGGTTTCCGCCGACGAAATCGGCAACGACGTCCACGCCATGAGGATGCAGTGCGCGAACGCGCTCGGCGAGCCCGTCCCCGTAGGCAGTTGGCTCGGCTCCCAGGGAGCGGAGGAACTCGTGGTTTTTCTCGGAGGCAGTGGCAATGACACTGGCGCCCAGGGCAACAGCGATCTGGATGCCAAGGGAGCCCACGCCTCCGGAACCTCCGTGGATCAGTACAGTTTCGCCGGCCTTCAGGCCCAGCCGGTTGAGGACCTGGTAGGCGGTCAGGCCGGCCAGCGGCAGGCCCGCCGATTCGCTCCACCCGAGCGAGGCAGGCTTCCGGGCCAGGAGCCGCTCCGGCAGCGCGATGTACTCGGCAAAGCTACCACCATGGACGTAGTCCTTGCGGCCGTAGGCGATGACCTCGTCGCCGGGCTGGAACTGCCTGGCATCAATTCCCACCGACTCCACAACCCCTGCTACATCCCAGCCGGGGATGGCGGGAAACTGCAGCTCCATGATGGGATCCAGATACCCCGCCATGATTTTCCAGTCCACTGGGTTCACTGCGGCGGCCTTGACTTTGACCAGGACCATTCCCGGCCCGACTTTCGGCATGGGTTGGTCGCCAAATTCGAGGACATCAGGGTTTCCGTACGAGCTGTAAGTGATTGCCTTCATGCCTTCCACAATGGCACAGGCATGCCTCGCTATTTCGGAACCCGGCGCTAAGTGGTGTATCACACGGTTAGGTAAGGCCGGGGCAGGGCTGCAGGCAGGGAAATTAGCGCTGCCCCAGGGCCTGGGCAATCCCGCTGGAGTCCACCTCGGGGATCAGGATCGGCTCCTGGGTAGTCGTGGAAACCGTCGATGAATTGCGGCCCGTAAGTGACATCGCTGGAATCACCCCGCTTGCTCGCCGGGGCAACCAGAACGCCGTCGCCCTTCGGGCCAGCCGCAGCGTTTTTAGTGAGGATTGACACATTCACTGGCAACTGCCTACACTCGTGGAATCGATTCCATGGAATCGATTCCACCATGAGCAAGTGACCTACCAACACGAAGGAGTGTCTGCGATGACCAGTGTCACCATTAAGGATGTCGCAGCGCTGGCTGGAGTCTCCTTGGCCACGGCATCCCGGGTGCTGTCCGGACACCCCGCAACGTCTGATGCCTCTCGGGCGCGGGTCACTGCGGCCGCCGAGCGACTGGACTTCCGACCGAACGCCCAGGCCCGGAGTCTTCGCTCGGCCAGGACGAATGTGCTGGGTCTTCTGGTTTCAGACGTGCGGAACCCGTTCTTTGCCGATCTGGCGCATGCGGTGGAGCAGGCGGCCCTAAAAACCGGGTACGTCATTCTCCTCGGCAACGCCAATGAACTCGAGGATCAGCAGAACCGGTTCCTGGACACATTGATAGACCAGCGGGTTGATGGCGTGATCGTGGCGCCGCAAGGTGACGGCAAGGGTTCCATCAGTTCGCTTGTGAACCGCGGGATCCCCACCGTCTTCGTGGACCGGACCGTCGACGGCGTGGACGTTCCCAGCGTCACCACGGACAGCCGCGCGGGAATCAGTCACGCGGTCCGGCACCTCGCGGAGCAAGGGCACCGGCGGATCGGCTACATTGCCGGACCGCAGTCAATTTCCACTGGCCGGGAACGTTATGGCGCATTCGTGAGCGCGCTGCATGAGGCCGGACTGGATCAAGTCCCGGCCCTGACGGTTTTCGGCGACTTCCAGCTTGAGAGCGGCGCTGCAGCCACCGAACGGCTGCTCCAGCTCAAGGACCCGCCCACGGCAATCCTTGCAGCAGATAGCCCCATGGCCGTGGGTGCCGTTGCGAAACTACACGAACTCGGCATTCGGATCGGTCAGGACGTGGCCCTGGTTGCCTTCGACAACATCAATTGGTTTGCCCTGCTTAACCCGGCGCTGAGCGTCATAGCGCACAGCGTGGAGGACATGGGCCGGATAGCGGTGGATCTGCTGCTGAAAGTCATCGACGGCGAAGAACCCCTCTCGGTGTCTTTGCCCAGTGAACTCATTATCCGCGAGTCATCCTTGCACCGTCTTTCCGATCCAGTGAAAACCCAGAGGAAGAATTGAAATGACCGATCGCTCCTCCAGCGCCGCAGAGCATCCCGGCGAACCGCTTGTCACGCTAAAGAACATCAGCAAATCCTTTGGGCCCGTCAAAGTGATCAAGGACGTGACCGTCAGTGTCTACCCGGGAAAGGTGCAAGTTCTCCTGGGCGAAAATGGCGCCGGAAAGTCAACCCTGATCAAAATCATGGCAGGGGTTTACCAGCCGGACAACGGTGAGATCCTCATCAACAACGAACCGGTCGTCCTCCCGAACACCCGTGCGGCCGAGGCTCACGGGATTGCCACCATCCACCAGGAACTGAACCTGGTTTGCAGCATGAGCGTGGCTGAAAACATCATGCTGGGACGCACGCCCAAGAAATTCGGGATGGTGGACCGGCGTGAATTGAGGCGCCAGGCCAAGATCGCACTGGACCGGATTGGACTCCGCGTCGAAGTGGACACCCCGGTGGGGGAGCTCGGCATCGCACAGCAGCAACTGGTGGAAATTGCGAAAGCGTTGAGCATCAACGCCCGGGTGTTGATCCTGGACGAACCGACGGCGGCACTAACCAAACACGAAACAGAGAACCTGTTCCGGGTGGTGGAGGAACTCCGTGCGGAGCGCGTCGGCATGCTCTTCATCAGCCACCACCTTGAGGAGATCGCCGAAATCGGCGACTCCGTGTGTGTCTTGCGTGATGGTGAGTTCATCGCCGAAGTACCCGGATCCACCCACGAGGACGAATTGGTCCGGCTCATGGTAGGCCGCAGCATCGACGATCAGTTCCCCCGCCGCATCGTCGAGCCAGAAACCCCCCAGACCGTCCTCGCGGTCGAGGGCCTCGGGGCCAAGGGCCGCTTCAGCAACATTTCCTTCGACGTCAAGGCCGGCGAAATATTGGGCATTGCCGGTCTGGTGGGGGCCGGGCGGACTGAAGTCATCCGTGCCATCGCCGGTGTGGACAGGCACGACGCCGGCAGCGTCACCGTGCGCGGCAAACGGCTGCCCAAGGGTGACGTGGGGGCCGCCATAGCTGCCGGCATCGGGCACGTTCCCGAAGACCGGAAAGTCCAAGGACTCGTGCTGGACGCCACAGTGAACGAAAACCTGGGTTACGCGACCCTGAAGTCCAGCTCCCGTCTCGGCCTGGCCGACTTCGCCGGTCAACGCCAAAAAGCGGAGGAGATTGCCAAGAAGCTGCGCATCCGCATGCACAACATCGACCAGCCGATCCGATCCCTTTCGGGCGGTAACCAGCAAAAGGCCGTCTTTGGGCGCTGGATCATGGCTGCGTCTTCGGTGCTGCTGCTGGATGAACCCACCCGCGGCGTCGACGTTGGCGCCAAGGTGGAAATTTACGAACTGATGAACCAAATAACGGCCGCCGGCGGCGCCATCGTGATGGTCTCGAGCGAGCTTCCTGAAGTCCTGGGCATGAGCGACCGCATTCTCGTCATGCGCGACGGTGAAGTCGCCGGTGTGCTGTCCGCAGCCGACGCCACCCAGGATGCCGTCATGACCCTGGCGGCTTTGGATACGGACGATGACCAGTGAAAGCCCCAAATCCCGAGACGAAGACGTCACAGTCCCCATTGACCCAGACAAGGAACACCAACATGTCCACTGCAACCCTGACCCAGCCGCATCAGGGCTTTGATGTCAAAAAGTTCCTGGCGAACAACGGCGCCTTGGTGGGCCTGCTGGTCCTGGCTTTGGCGCTGTTCATCATCACCCCCGACTTCCTGACCGGGCCGAACCTGCTCAATATCGGCATCCAGGTCTCCACCGTGGCCATCCTTGCCTTCGGCATGACCTTCGTGATCGTGGCCGGCGGCATTGACCTTTCGGTCGGGTCAGTGGCTGCCCTGAGCGCCATGGTATCCGGCTACATGTTTGTCTCTTCCGGCTTGCCCGGGGGCCTGGCCCTGCTGGTCGGCCTGCTGACAGGCCTGGTGGTGGGAACCGTCAACGGTGTTGCCAGCGCCTACGGAAAACTCCCCTCCTTCATCGCCACCCTGGCCATGCTCAGCATTGCCCGCGGCCTCACACTGGTCATTTCAGATGGCCGTCCCATTAAGACGGCCCCGGAAGTTTCTTTCCTCGGTGGCAACATCGGCCCTGTCCCCACCCCGATCATCGTCCTGGTGATCGCGGCAGCTGTAGCCTCCTTCATCCTGAACCGAACCGTCATCGGGCGTTCAATGTACGCCGTCGGTGGCAACGCCGAGGCAGCCCGACTCTCAGGGCTTCCGGTCAAGCAGATCACTGTCACTGTTTTTGCCCTGGCAGGGCTCTTCGCCGCCCTGGCAGGACTCCTGCTGGCCGGCCGGCTGGACTCCGCCCAGCCCCAGGCTGCGGCCGGCTACGAACTCGACGCGATTGCCGCCGTCGTGATCGGTGGGGCATCCCTGGCGGGCGGCCTCGGCCGAATCTCCGGCACGATCGTCGGTGCGCTGGTATTGGTGGTCATTCGCAACGGCCTGAATCTTCTCAACGTGACCTCCTTCTGGCAGCAAGTCGTCATCGGCGTCGTGATTGCCCTGGCTGTCGGCATGGACGTCCTTCGTCGAAAGACCCGTTCCAGCTAACGCCCAGCAGATTTTCCACCCCCGAATCCAAACCTCCAAGTCAAAGGACAGAACAATGAAGCTCTCCCTCACCCGCGCCCTCGCACTGACCGCCGTCGGCGGCCTCCTGCTTACCGGAGCCACAGCCTGCAACCGCGGTGGCGATTCTGCCGGAGCCAGCAATCCCAAAGTGGTTATGGCACTTTCCACCCTGAACAACCCCTTCTTCGTCGAGGTCCGCGACGGCGCGCAAGCCGCCGCCAAGGCCGCAAACATCCAGCTGGAAGTAGTTGACGCGCAGAATGACTCCGCGACGCAGGCCAACCAGCTTGCCAACGCCCAGACATCGGGCGCC
Source organism: Arthrobacter sp. V1I9 (assembly GCF_030817075.1). Lineage (NCBI taxonomy): Bacteria > Bacillati > Actinomycetota > Actinomycetes > Micrococcales > Micrococcaceae > Arthrobacter > Arthrobacter sp. V1I9. Next base: position 2,825,213 of record NZ_JAUSYU010000001.1, on the reverse strand, counting down.
AAGGCCGTCATCGTCAACCCGGTGGATTCTGATGCAGCATCGGCATCAGTGACCGCCTTGACCAAGGCAAGCATTCCGGTGATTGGCGTGGACCGCACGGTCAACAATGCGACCCTTAGCTCGCTGGTGGCCAGCGACAACGTTGCCGGCGGCAAGCAGGCCGCGGAGGAGCTCGGTGCAGCGCTGGGCAAAAAGGGCACCGTCATCGTGCTGCAGGGCGTTGCCGGAACCTCCGCAAGCCGTGACCGCGGCGCCGGCTTCGCAGAGGGCATGAAGGCCTTCCCCGACATCAAGATTGTCGCCAAGCAGACCGCCAACTTCGATCGGGCTGCCGCATTGGACGTCACCACTAACCTGCTGCAGGCCAACCCCGGTGTCACGGGGGTCTTCGCCGAAAACGACGAGATGGCCTTGGGCGCAGTCCAGGCTCTGGGCGCCAAGGCCGGCAAGGACGTCAAGGTCGTAGGTTTTGATGGAACCACCGATGGGCTGGCTGCCATCAAGGCCGGCACCCTGGTGGCGTCGATCGCGCAGCAGCCGGCAAAGCTGGGTCAGTTTGCCGTCGAGCAGGCCGCGAAGGTCCTTAAGGGCGACAAGATCGACGCCACGGTCCCGGTCGGCGTTGTGACCGTGAACAAGACCAACGTCGGAGACTTCAGCAAGTGACAGAACAGCAAGGGCCAGGCGGGAAAGTGGCTGTAGTTGGCTCCATTAATCTGGATCAGGTAGTACGCCTGACGCGTCACCCCTTGCCGGGGGAGACGCTGCTCGGCAGCTCGATCACACTGCTTCCCGGAGGGAAGGGAGCCAACCAGGCCCTTGCCGCGGCTCAATGTGGCGCAATTGTAAGCCTGGTCGGCGCGGTGGGCAACGATCCAAACGCCGCCCTGGCCACGGCACTCCTGGAAACCTCAGGGGTGGACCTCGGTGCCGTCAGGACTGTGGACGGAGCCACCGGGGTGGCTGTCATTTGCGTGGCGGACGGCGGCGAAAACACCATCGTTGTCATCCCGGGGGCCAACTCCTCGGTGGACGCCGAGGCGGTGGAACGGGCTGCTGCCCGGATTGCCGAAGCAGCCGTTGTGGTTTTGCAGGGTGAAATACCTGCCGAGGGAATTGCGGCGGCGGCCAAACTTGCAACCGGGAGGGTGCTGCTGAACCTAGCCCCAGTGGTCGCCGTGGACCCCGCGGTCATCCGTGCGGCGAGCCCGCTGGTGGTCAACGAGCACGAGGGGGTCCTGGTGCTTGCGCAGCTGGACCCCCTCGCCCCGGTGCCGGCAGATGACGAGGCGCTGGTCGCCTCACTGCGGGCACAGGGGATCCCGTCTGTCGTCCTCACCCGTGGCGCGGACGGCGCCATCTGCTCAGATAGTGAGGGCACTCACCTGGTACCGGCCCCGACGGTCCAGGCCGTGGACACCTCGGGCGCGGGCGATGCCTTCGTCGGTGCCTTGAGCACGCGTCTTGCCGCTGGCGCGTCACTCCTGGAGGCTTCCCGCTATGCGGTCCGGGTAGGCGCATTCGCGGTGCAAGGACACGGAACCCAGCCGTCCTATCCGACCCTGTCCGATGTGCTCCCTGAGGTGAAAGCTTGAAGCGCCACGGAATTCTCAACGCCGAGCTCAACGCTGCCCTGAGCCGGCTGGGCCATGGCGACCTGGTTCTGCTCGCCGATTGCGGCATGCCCGCCCCTCGCGGAGTCCCGGTGGTCGACCTTGCCCTTGTCCAGGGCATACCGCGGTTTGACGACGTTCTGGCGGCGTTAGTCGGGGACCTGGTGTTCGACAGCGCCACGTTGGCCAAGGAAGGACGCGGCACGGATACCGAAAATTGGGTAGGTAACCGCATCCGCCAACTGAAATACGTCAGTCATGAGGAGCTCAAGGTCGTGTCAGCCTCTGCAAGACTGTTCATTCGGACAGGGGAAGCTACGCCGTACGCCAATGCACTGTTGACGTGCGGGGTCCCTTTCTAGCCGGATGCCGGGGGATCTGCTGACCTGGCCAAGCCCCGGTGCAGGCGGGGGGGCCGGCGGCCGCAGTCGCCCCTGGGTGCGGCGCGTCAGGCAACGGACCGTTAGGGTCGTTCCATGACCACTGACGCTCTTCGGCCTGTCTATTTCCTTTCAGACAGCACCGGCATCACGGCGGAAACGCTGGGCAACACGTTGCTGACCCAGTTTCCCGGGAACAATTTCGACCGCATTACCATCCCGTTCATCACCACCGTTGAGCAGGCGCGCTCGGTGGTCGGGATCATCGACAGCGCCGCCGCTGCCGGCCCGGCGCCGCTCGTCTTTTCCACGGCGGTCAGCAGTGACATCCGGCAGACGCTGAGTGCCTGCCAGGGAATCATCGTGGACCTCATCGGCTCGTACGTGGAACAGCTGGAGCATGCACTGGGCAGCCACGCCAGCGGAGAGCCCGGCCGGGCGCACGGCCTGGGAAACGCAGCGCGCTACCAGTCCCGGATGGCCGCCGTCGAGTATGCGATGGAGCACGACGACGGCCAGAGCCTGCGTGCGCTGGAGAAGGCCCAGGTCATCCTGGTGGCCCCGTCCCGGTGCGGGAAAACGCCCACCACCATGTACCTGGCGCTGCAGCACGGGATCTTCGCGGCGAACTTCCCGCTGGTGGAGGAGGACTTCGAACGCGAGGGGCTGCCCAAGTCGCTCAAGCCGTTCGTGTCGAAATGTTTCGGCCTCACCACTAACCCGCTGCGCCTGAGTCAGGTCCGCACCGAACGGCGCCGCGGCTCACCCTACGCCTCCCTCCGGCAGTGCGGTTTCGAACTGCGGAGCGCGGAGCGGCTGTACGAATCCCACGGGATCCCGTACCTCAACTCGGCCAGCGTGTCCGTGGAGGAGATGGCAGCCACCATCCTGCAGAAGATGAACCTTAAGCATTAGGGAAAAGTCTCACAAAGGTGATGTGGCGCACATCATGTGGCGGCCCTCTCAACGGCCTGCCAATGTGGAGGAGACTTTTGCCCTCAACCGGCCACCGCCGGGAGCAGGGCCTTGGCACATATCCCCTGCGAAGGAGCAGTAACTATGGCAACAGACATCCTGTGGTTCTCCGAACTTGGACTCAAGGACCTGGACCGGGTGGGCGGCAAGAACGCCTCCCTGGGTGAGATGGTTCAAAACCTGACCTCGGCCGGGGTCCAGGTGCCGGACGGGTTCGCCACCACTGCCGATGCCTACCGCAACTTTCTCGCCGAGTCCGGGCTGGACCAGCAGATCGCCGACCGCCTGGTGGGCCTGGATACCGACGACGTCACCGCCCTGGCTGCTGCCGGGCAGGACATCCGGTCCCTGGTGCGCCAGACGCCCTTCCTTCCGGACTTTGAGCAGCAGCTCCGCGACGCCTACACGCAGCTGGTGGAGAAGCACGGCGGCTCCGATGATCTGTCCTGGGCCGTCCGGTCCAGCGCGACGGCAGAAGACCTCCCCGATGCCTCCTTCGCCGGCCAGCAGGAAACCTTCCTCAATGTCCGGGGGATCGAGAACATCCTGGTCGCAATCAAGGACGTGTTCGCGTCGCTCTACAACGACCGCGCCATCGCCTACCGGGTGCACCACAAGTTCGAACACGCGGACGTGGCACTCTCCGCGGGCATCCAGCGGATGGTGCGCTCCGACGTCGGGGCCTCCGGCGTGATGTTCACCATGGACACCGAGTCCGGCTTCCAGGACGCCGTGTTCGTCACCTCCTCCTACGGCCTGGGCGAGGCAGTGGTCCAGGGTGCCGTGAACCCGGACGAGTTCTACGTCTACAAGCCGGCGCTGCAGGCCGGCCGTCCCGCGATCCTCAAGCGCGGACTGGGGGAGAAGGCCCTGCAGATGACCTACACCGCCAGCCAGGAAATCGGCCGCACCATCGACTTCGTCCCGGTGGAGGCCTCCCTGCGGAACCGCTTCAGCCTCAGCGACGAGGATGTGGAGCAGCTGGCCCGGCACGCCGTGGCCATCGAGAACCACTACGGCCGGCCCATGGACATCGAGTGGGGCAAGGACGGGATCGACGGCGGCCTGTACATCCTGCAGGCACGCCCGGAAACGGTGCAGTCCCGCCGCGCCCCCGGCACCCAGACCCGCTTCCGCCTCAGCGAAACCGGCCCGGTCCTGGCGGAGGGCCGCGCGATCGGCCAGCGCATCGGCGCCGGCAGCGTCCGCATCCTCACCGCCATCGACCAGATGGCCGCCTTCCAGACCGGCGACGTCCTCGTGGCGGACATGACGGACCCGGACTGGGAACCGATCATGAAGCGCGCCTCCGCGATCGTGACCAACCGCGGCGGACGGACCTGCCACGCAGCCATCATCGCGCGGGAACTGGGGATCCCCGCCGTCGTCGGTACAGGCCAGGCCACTGACATCCTGTCCGACGGGCTGGACGTCACCGTCTCCTGCGCCGACGGTGAGACCGGCGTCATCTACAAGGGCCTGCTGGACTTCACGGTGGAGGACACCGGGATCACCAAGATGCCCGATGCGCCCGTGAAGGTGATGATGAACGTGGGCACCCCGGAGCAGGCGTTCACCTTCGCCCAGCTGCCCAACCACGGCGTGGGGCTGGCACGGCTCGAGTTCATCATCAACCGACAGATCGGCATCCACCCCAAGGCGCTGCTGAACCTGGACAGCCAGCCGGAAGACGTGCAGGCGAAGATCCGGGAGCGGATCGCCGCCCTACAGCAGCCCGCGCGAGTACTACATCAAGCGCCTTGCCGAGGGCGTGGCCACCATCGCCGCCGCGTTCGCGCCGGAACCGGTGATTGTGCGCATGTCCGACTTCAAGTCCAACGAGTACGCCAACCTCATCGGCGGTCCCGCCTACGAGCCGCACGAGGAAAACCCGATGCTCGGCTTCCGCGGCGCCTCCCGCTACCTCGAGCCGTCCTTCCGGGACTGCTTCGACCTGGAGTGCGAGGCCCTGTCCTTCGTCCGCAACGAGATGGGCCTGACCAACGTCAAGCTCATGATCCCGTTCGTGCGGACGCTGGACGAGGCCCGTGGCGTGATCGAGCTGCTCGCCGAGAACGGGCTGCGCCGCGGCGAGAACGGCCTTGAGGTGATCATGATGTGCGAGCTTCCGTCCAACGCGCTGCTCGCCGACGAGTTCCTGGACTACTTCGACGGGTTCTCCATCGGCTCCAACGACATGACCCAGCTTGCCCTGGGTCTGGACCGGGACTCGGCCATTGTGTCCGCCGGTTTCGACGAACGCGATCCCGCCGTCAAGAAGCTCCTCAGCATGGCCATCAAGGCCTGCCGGGAACGCGGCAAGTACGTGGGCATCTGCGGTCAGGGCCCCAGCGACCACCCGGACCTCGCCGAGTGGCTGGTGGAGCAGGGCATCGAGTCCGTCTCCCTGAACCCGGACACCGTGGTGGACACCTGGCTGCGACTCGCGGACGTAGCGGCGGGCACTTCCGCTGAGGGCGCCGCTTTGGTGGAGGCGCGCTGACCCCGCCAAGCTGAAGCCGCGTGCCGCCGTCGGAAATTCCCGACGGCGGCACGCGGCTTTAAAGGGGTGCGCGCAGCATGGGTATCACGGCATATTGACCGGCCGTGGCCGGAGGCATAGTTTCTGCGGTAACGGGGTCAGCCGCCCCGTGTCCACGGAAGGAAAAGACCATGCCGAAGTATCTGTTTGAAGCAACGTACGTAGGCCAGGGCATCAAGGGGCTTATGCAGGAAGGCGGCACCAGGCGGCGCGATGCCCTGGCGGAGGCGTTGAAGTCCGTCGGCGGAACGCTGGAAAGCTTCTACTACGCCTTTGGTTACTACGACGTCCTGGGCGTTTTTGAGGCGCCGGACGATGCAAGCGCCGCAGCACTGTCGCTGCTGATCAATTCGTCGGGGAGCGTCAACGTCCGCCTGAAGCCGCTCCTCACCGTGGAGGACATCGACGAGGCCGCCAAGAAGACGCCGTCCTACCGTGCGCCGGGGCAGTAGGGAACGTTGGCACAGTGGCGGGCGCCCGCCGTCGTACATTTCGACGGCGCGTGCCCAGACTGGAGATTGAGGTGGCGGTGAGCGGGCTATGACAGAGCACAAAGGGCAGAAGCGGCGGCTGCAGGTATCGGACGTCAACGTGGTCAACCGCCGGACGCTGAAGAAGGCGCTGGGCGGGACCATCGTGGGTAACACGATGGAGTGGTACGACGTGGGGGTGTTCGGCTACCTCATCACCACCATGGGGCCGGTGTTCCTGCCCGAGGCGGACAGGGCGGTGCAGAACCTGTTCCTGCTGGGGACGTTCGGCGCCACATTTATCGCCCGGCCGCTGGGCGGCATCTTCTTCGGCTGGTTGGGCGACAAGATCGGCCGCCAGAAGGTGCTGGCCATGACGCTGATGCTTATGGCGATAGCGACGTTCGCCGTCGGCCTGCTTCCCGGGTACGCGGTGCTGGGCATCTGGGCGGCGGTGCTGCTGGTGGTCCTCAAGCTGGTTCAGGGCTTTTCCACCGGCGGTGAATACTCGGGAGCCACGACGTTTGTGTGCGAGCATTCACCGGACCGGCGCCGTGGTTTTTACGTCAGTTTCCTGGACATGGGCAGCTACCTTGGCTTTGCGGCGGGCGGTCTGGTGGTGTCCGTCCTGCAGCTGACGCTGGGCCAGGAGCAGATGGAGGCGTGGGGCTGGCGGATCCCGTTCCTGGTGGCCGGGCCGCTGGGTGCCGTGGCCGTCTACTTCCGGATGAAGATCGAGGAGTCGGCAGCCTTCAAGGCCACTATGGAAGCCGAAGCCGTGGCCGCCAAGCATCCCGAAACGGGGGAGGAGCTCCGGCCCGTGGGCCCGATCGGGATCCTGAAGGCGCACTGGCGGCCGATCGTGCTGGCCATGATCCTGGCGGCGGCCGCCAACACCGTGGCCTACGCCCTGACCTCCTACATGCCCACCTACCTGACCAGCAACAAGGGGTACAGCGAGGTGGACGGGACGCTGCTGACCATCCCGGTCCTGGTGGCCATGGCGTTGTGCATCCCCTTCACCGGGCTTCTCGCGGACCGGATCGGCCGCCGCCGGGTGTTGTGGATCGGGGCCTTCAGCACAGTGGTGTTTGCGGTTCCGGCGTTCCTGGCGATAGCGGTGGGCAGCGTCCCCATGACTTTGCTGGGCCTGGCCTTGATTGCCTTCCCGGTGGCTTTTTCGGTGCCGAACCTGGCATCGGCGCTGCCGGCGCTGTTCCCCACCGAGCACCGCTACTCCGCCATGGGCATCGCCTACAACCTGGCGGTGGCTATCTTCGGCGGAACGGCCCCGTTCATCATCGCGGCCCTGATCGGGCTGACCGGCGACGACATGGCGATTGCGTACTACCTCATTACAGTGGCCGCGATCGCCGCCGTGGCCATCCGGTTCCTGCCCGAATCGGCCGGGCGGCACTTGCCCGGGTCCATGCCCAGCGTGGACTCGGAGGAAGCGGCGCGGAAGCTGGTGGAGACGCAGGACAACAACCCGCTGCTGGACGTGGACTCGCTGCCGTTCGAGGAGAGCTTTGAGATCGCGCGGGCGGAGCACAAGCCCGGGCCGGGGAAGCCGACGGTGATGTGAGTAAGGACGTACGACGGCGGCCCGCTGGCTTTGGGTTGCGGGCTGGCACGGGTGGCCCTACTCGAAGTTTTGTGAGTCCTGCCGGGCTGCAAGGAGGGCGAGATCGTAAATCAGCCGCTGAACTTCACGCTCGCGGCCGCTGGTCCTGGCGGGTGCCTGTGAGGCGGTGGGTCCTTTGCCTGGCGGAGCAGGAAGGGGCCGGCGGACCGCTGGCGCTGCCGCGGATTTCGCTTTAAGGCCCGCAGATGGGTTCCCTGGGCGTACAGGCCCCACGGCCCTGGCTCCATTGCGGCCACTGTCCTCCGACACTTCAGTGATCATCAAGAACGTCCCCTTCGTCAAGCTTGTGGAATCACCTTAGAAAGCAGCAACGCCATGTGGAAGGGCTTTTATCCATCGAGAGGATTATTTGCGCCATTCTTGAGGGTTCCTTGAAGGTTCTGCCGCTTGACCTGCGCATACTTCCAACATGCGCGCGTTCGATGATTCATTCGCATTTCAATGGAACGGGCTGTAATTGGCCTGCGCGTAGGGTAGGAGGTGGACGAAAGGAGCACTTCATGAAGAAAATCCTCATGGTACTGACCAGCGTTTCCGAGATCGGCGATACGGGAGAGAAGACCGGCTACAACGTGGCCGAGGCTGCCCATCCCTGGAAGGTGTTCAGGGATTCCGGACATTTCGTCGACTTTGCGTCCATTCAGGGCGGCCAGCCCCCGCGCGACGAGGTGGATACGAAAGATCCCATCCAGGTTGCCTTCACGGAGGATGAGACCACGCGCGCCGGCCTTTACAACACTGCCCGCGTCGACGTCGTTGATCCCCACCAGTACGACGCCGTTTACCTCGTGGGCGGCCACGGCACCATGTGGGACTTTCCCGACAGTGAGGGCTTGCAGAACCTCGTAGCCAGCGTCTACAACGCGGGCGGCCTGGTGGGAGCGGTCTGCCACGGACCGGCCGGCCTGCTGAACGTGGAATTGGAGAACGGGCTTCGCCTCGTCGAGGGCCGGAAGGTGGCCGCCTTTACCAATGACGAGGAGGTTGCTGCAGGCAAGGACAAGGTCATCCCGTTCTTCCTGGCAGACCGGCTGGAGGAGCAGGGCGCAACCCACGTCTCCGCCGATGTCTTTGAGGAAAAGGTTGTGGTTGACGACCGGCTGGTGACCGGCCAAAACCCGGCGTCAGCTGCCGGTGTGGCCAAAGAGATGGAGAAGCTCTTCGCAGCGGTCATCCACCAGGAAAAAGCCGAGGAACAGCACGACGCGGAGGCTCTGCGTGCCGAGAAGGACGCTATCAAGGCGGCTGCCGTGGAAGCGGAGCAGTAACCCGGCAGGGCACTGAAACTGACGGCCACCCCGGTACCGGGGCGGCCGTCAGTTGTTGTCCATGCGGGGCTAATGAGTGCAGCTTAGGCTTGGCCTATGTCTACTGATGATGAGAAGGACCCTCCCGTGCCCGCTGACGTTGAGGGTAAAATCCCGAAAAAGGTTCACGACAAACCGGGTGCAGATGATTGTGAGGCTCGGGCCGATGAACCTGATGACTAACTAATCGCCCTGCAGAAAAGCGCGACTTCGACCTTGGGCGGCGGTGCTCCGATGAGCGATCCTACGCAAAGTGACCGACGTTAGGCAGCCGGGGCCGTCGTTGTCAGCCCCTACGGCTGGACAGGACGCCCTGCCTGGTTGAGTTCCTTCCCCGGCAGCGGTTAGCTACCCCGCGACGTCGACCGCTGCCGCGACCGCGAACGCAAGAGTATTCAGGAAACGGGGCAGCTTATCGCACCGTCTCCGACTGTGGGAAGGCCCTTGAGCCCGCTTGGTGCTGTTCGGCCATTTCTTGCGGACTTGAGGTTGCGTGAACATCTTCACCTGCACCCCGCTCAAAAGTTCGGTGGTGGGGCCAACAAGTCCAAATTAAAGGAACGAAGTGGAGGGCGGCGATCCAGAAGGCCATCGGCGTACCCATCAGCAGCACAACCTGTGCTGAAAGACAGAGCGCCATCACGCTTACGGGTTTTGCAATCTGCGAACCGCGGACAAACAGGAGAGCGCTGAACGTGAGCGTAAAGAAGGCACCAGTACCCGCTGGGACCGCCGACGCAAGCGAGGCCGCCTCCGCCGGTGCCGCCCAGGACTCCCATGTGCCTTGATATGGCGTTATGAGAGATCCGGCTTGGGGAACTGCAAACACCAGCAGAACGAGGGCTCGCCGCCAACTCTTGCGGGCACGGCGCGCACGGCCACTCTTGGCGAGGAATGCCTCCTCTGACGTTGGCCCTAATGCTGAATTTCGGAAGAGCAGGTGTCGTGCATACACCAATGAGAGCGAAGAAATGACGCAAAAGGCGACGAAGTTGATGGCGCTGGCTATTGCAAGTCTGGGGCTAGCGAATGAGAGATTCAGTACCAGGGAAAGTCCAAATAACCATTGGAAGGGTCGGAGGACCCAAAGCTGCTGTCTGTGTTCGTAGTCGGCATCGAGAATATCGATAGATGGTGCAGGATGTCGGCGCGCAAAGTTATCAATTTGCCGCGCAATTACTGGCATCACCGAAACCCGATTTTGTAAGTACGAGGTGTGGTCGAGCATGAGCCGGCCCGTCTGCTCTATGCGCACAACACGAGTGGGGAGCCCCATAACCTCAAGGGGTTTGGAAACCAGATCGCGGTTGGCACTTAGGTCCCGCCCCTCCACGTTGGCGCGTGTGCGTTCCATAATGGCCCGGCCCGTTGGAACCACCACTAGCACGATCAGCAGATAAAGGAGACCGTTGTACAAGGCGATCGGTAGGAGGATTTCGATAGGTGGGATAAGTTGCGGCTCCGTCAAAGATACGATCGCCCCTCGAAAATTGTCGTCCGCGAATAGCCTCGTTTGATCGGCAAGGGCCCGGTATGTAGTGTCGACCCTAAAGGCGTCTGCGAGGGGCCATGCCCAGAGGTTTTGCACTACCGCACTGACTGCTGTCCCCATCCAGATCAACCCGCGTAGTGCCAATTGGCTTGGCGCAAGCAGAAGGCCGAAGAACAATAAGAACATGGTTAGGGCAGCACCGATTGCGGTCAGCCAAATCAGCATAGGATGACTTCGCGCCTCGTAGAGAGTCGCAAGGATTGCTTGTCCACTACCGAGTGTAATAAGGCTCTGGTTCTTACGCGGTTTTGTTTGATTGCGGACCATCTCGGTAAGAATTGAGCCGCCCTGGGAGTGACCGACCAATATTGTCGCATCGGCGTTCGCCCGAGCGACTCGTCGCTCGCAATCCTTGATTACGGTCTCCCTAAATGTTTCATCGGAGCACCACGCCAAGGCATCGCTTGCAAGCTTGACCTTCCCGGAGACCATCAATGCAACCATGGCCATCACACCTGCGAGGATTATCAGCACTGAGCGTAGGACAAGGATAGCGATCCAAATGCTGACCAGCGGAATCAAGACCATAAGTAATAGATATGCGAGGAATGCCACGACTGCCTTGCGGCGGGTGCCCAAGCCTTCAAACCACTTGAGAACACGCTGCGCCCTAGCGAAGGGCATTATGAGATAAAGCAGGCTTAGAGCTAACGTTGCCCGAAAGACCCACCAGGAAACTCGAAAGCGCGATACTCGTGGGACTCTGTCGCGCCAGTGGAGGGCATCAATAGTAAGGTTCACGCGGCTTGCGCCGGGAACCGCCTGCATGTGTCGATGACCGATGGGCGCCCCGTGGGGGCACCCAGTCTGGCACGTGGTTGCCTCCCAGTCTCCTCCCAGCACATCGTTTATCGCGCCGGTCAACATGGGCAACGTGCGGCTGACGTAGCTGATTTCGGGATCAGCCCCAATTCCGTGGACGTAGAGGAGGTATATGTTTCGCTGGCGCGTGGGAGCGCTTCTCACTGTATTGTGCGGAGCCGGAGTGGATAACAGCTCTCCTTCAGCACTGGAGCGCTTAGAGGCGGCTGCTCCGGGGGGAACCGCACGTCGCCGTCGGACCATTCTTGATACTCCGTTCCCTGAACAATGAGGATTACACTTTCTCGCTTCGTTACCTCCCCTACTATGCTGGCTCGTCCCGTTCGGGGGCTTATAGACGCATAGTTTTGTTTGTATCGCTTGCTTTGTGACTTCATCTCGCCACCGACTGGAAGGCCAACTGATGGTCTCGCGGGAACAATAGCCCGAGTGTTTAGCCCACTACGGCCGCCTTCGCTGCCTGCGAGGACGCCATCCACTCGCTCAGCCACGGGGCCCGGACGGTGGACGTGATCCGGCAGTCGGCAACGAAGGTTCCCGTGGCGCCGGCGTCGATCCAGTCTTGAAGCGCGGCGAGATCTGACAGGGAACGGATGATCGCGGACTCGGCACCGAGCGCGCGGGCAATGCCGCTGAAGTCCACCTCGGGAATCAGCATCGGTTTTTCTGTCAGGCCCCGGGAACTGTACTGGTGAATCTCGGCCCCGTAGGCGGCATCGTTGTAGATCACGACGACGGCGCTGCTCGCCGCACCGATCAGCGATTCGAGGTCGGACAGGCCCATCAGGAAACCACCGTCGCCGGAGGCCAGCACCAGGGTGCGGCCGTCCTCCAGCGCGCGGGCTGCCCCGACGGCGCTCGCCAGTCCCAGGCCGATGGACTGGAAGGCGGTCCCCACCATCACCAGGTCCTGCGGCCGGGGGATGTTCCAGTACATGGGTGCCCAGCCGATGAAGTGCCCGCCGTCCTGGACCACCGTGCGGCGCTCGGGCAGCACGGCATCCAATGCCGTGGCGAGAGAACGCGGGTCCAGCCTGCCGTCAATGGTTTCGTCGGACCCTGGGTGGTGAGCCGGTCCTTCCGCCACGCGCTTGCGGGCTTCCGCGCGCCACGCTTCTCCCGAATGTCCGCCGTCCAGCATCCGGAGGAGGCGCCCCGCCGCGGACTTGGCGTCCGCGCGGACGAACAGGTCCACCCGGGCATTCGTGGGCTGCAGGGCGGTGTCGATCTGGATGACGGTGCTGTCCGGGCTGAGCAGGTGCCCGAAGCGCATGGTGAAGGGGCTCAGGCTCGCCCCGGCCACAAGGACCACGTCGGCCTCGCCCATGAGCTCGGCCGCGGTGTCAGTGCCGAAACCGCCCGCCACGCCCAGATACCCCTCGCCATTGAGGAGGTTGAGCGCGAGGGCGGTTCCGGCGGTCAATGCGCCGAGCCGGTCGGCGAGTTCGCGGAGCTCCGGGCCGGCTCCGGCGAGGTGCGCACCGCGGCCGGCGAGGATCAGCGGCCGCCTGGCCTCGGCGATAAGGCGGGCCACGTGTCCAAGATCAGTGCCGCCGTCGTCCGCCACCTTTGCAGCCAGGGGCGAGGAAAGTTCCTCGTCCTCAGCCTCGAGGGCCGCGAGGTCGTAGGGAATGGCAATCACGACGGCGGTCCGCTGGGTGAGTGCGTACTCCACCGCCTGCCGGGTGATGGAGCCGGCGGCGTCGCGGGTGACAGTGAAGGTGGCCGCGCCCAGGCCGGTGGCGATGGCCGCTTGGTCCACGTCCTGGGGCCGGGCACCGCTGGTCGGAGCGTCTCCGGTGACCAGCACCACCGGGATCTGCGCCTGGACCGCCTCGGCCAGGGCCGTGAGCGCGTTGGTGTAGCCGGGTCCATACGTGGTCGTGCCCGCTGCGAGACGTCCGGACGTGCGGTAGTAGGCGTCGGCCGCAGCGATGGCGGCGCCCTCGTGCCGGACGGGGGAGAAGCGGAGGCCCAGCTTTTCGGCGGCGTCCAGGAAGTAGACGTTTCCGTTGCCCATAACGCCGAAGACATCGCTGAGGTAGCTGCTGAGAACCTGTGCCACACGGCCTGAGACGGTAAGTGAAGTCATGCAGGAATCGTGTGGCCTGCGTCTCACGTTTGCAATACCGCTCGATACTGCTGGGACTTTTGGCAGTAGAAGAAGCAGCAAGTGACAATCTGCCCAAGATGCGGCCGGCGTAACCTGTTTCTAGTCGGAGGGGCGGCCTTCCTGCTCGGACAGGCGGCTGATGAGCCCGTCGTACCGGGGCGGCATGAGTTCCATGACGGAGATGGCGGTGCTGGTCCGCTGGATCCCGTCGATTTCCAGGATCTGGTTGGTGATGCGGTAAAGGTCGGCGGTGCCGCGGGCCACCACCTTGGCCATGAGGTCCGCGTCGCCGGTGGTGGCGTGCACCTCGATGACTTCCGGGATCGCTGCGAGGCCGCTCTCCACGGAGCCGAACCGCGTCTGGCTGATTTCCAGGGAGAGGAAGGCCATGAGCTCATAGCCGAGCGCTGCGGGGTCCAGCCGCCGGCTGAAGGAGCGGAGCGCGCCGCTGCGCTCCAGCCGTGCCAGCCGGGCATGGACGGTGTTGCGTGCGACGCCGAGTGTCCGGGAAAGTGCCAGGGCGCTGGCTTCGGGGTCCTTGTCGAGGGCCAGGATGATCCGGCCGTCGAGCGAATCGAGGGTGCGCGCATTCGTTATGGTCATATTTTCACCAGAGCTACTAAAAGTTGAGCAGAAGTCCCAAGCACAAAAGAGTATCTTGCTATGTGGGCCGGGTCACAACCATGATCGGTGCCCATGACCCCTGAGCAACTCCTGACAAGGCCGGACACCGCGCTGCCCACCCTTCGCGGCGCCGTGGCCGGGCTTCCGTCCTACGTCCCGGGCCGCCGGGGTGCCGGCGCGGACATCGCGGCCCTCGCCAGCAACGAAAGCCATTACGAGCCGCTGCCCGCTGCCGCCGCTGCGGTGGCCGAGGCGGCCGGCACCATGAACCGCTACCCGGACAGCGCCGCCGTCGAACTCCGCGAACGGCTTGCCCTGCACTTGGGCGTCACTGCGGGGGAGGTCGCGGTGGGGCCCGGCAGCGTGGGCGTCCTGCAGCAGATCATCACCGGGCTGTGCGACGCCGGGGATGAGGTGGTCTTCGCGTGGCGCTCCTTCGAGGCGTACCCCATTCTGGTGGAGCTGGCGGGCGCCCAGCCGGTCCGCATTCCGCTGGACCACTTGGAGGGCCACGACCTTGATGCGATGGCCGCGGCCGTCACCGAGCGTACGAAGGTGATCCTGCTCTGCTCTCCCAACAATCCCACGGGCGTCCCGATCAGCCACGAACGCATCGAGGCCTTCCTGCGCGCTGTTCGCTCCGACATCCTCGTGGTGATCGACGAGGCCTACGTGGAGTACGCCGAAGCAGGCAGCGGGCCCGATTCCTTGGAGCTCTACCGCCGGTACCCGAACTCTGCATTCTGCGCACCTTCTCCAAGGCGTACGGACTCGCCGGCCTGCGCGTGGGATATGCGGTCGCGGCGCCGGCCATTGCTGAGGGGCTGCGCCGGGCCGCTTTGCCCTTCTCGGTGAGCGGGCTGGCCCAGAAGGCTGCCGTCGCGTCGCTGGACGCGGGGGAGGAGATGGAGTCGCGGGTCGCCGTCGTGAAGCAGGAGCGCGCACGGATGGCCGCGCAGCTGGCAGCCCAGGGCTGGAACCTGCAGCCGAGCCAGGGCAATTTCCTGTGGATCCGCGCCGACGAGGAGCTCCGGGCGCGGCTCGTGGAGGCGTTCGACGGCGCGGGCATCCTGGTCCGGGCGTACCAGGGCGACGGCGTGCGGATCACCGTTGCCGATGCCGCCTCCAACGACCGCGTGCTCCGGCTCCTCGAAGCCCACACAGCCTGACCATTCTCTGATCCCTTATTACTCCGTTCCACCTACTATCTAGAGGAATCCCCATGGAACAACAGACAAAGACGTCTGCGCGCGCGCTCGGCGCGGCCCTTAAACCTCGGCAGCTCACCATGATGGGGCTCGGAAGCGCCATCGGCGCGGGCCTGTTCATCGGCTCCGGCGCGGGCATTCAGGCGGCCGGCCCGGCGGTGCTGATTTCCTACCTCGTGGCCGGCACCCTCATCATCCTGGTGATGTGGGCCCTCGGCGAGATGGCCGCGGCCAACCCGGACAGCGGTGCCTTCTCCGTCTACACCGCCAAGGCTTATGGGCCGGTGGCCGGTGCCACCGTGGGCTGGCTGTGGTGGATTCAGCTGGTGGTGGTCATCGCGGCCGAGGCGCTCGGCGCGGCAGGCCTGCTGGCCACCATCTTCCCGGCCCTTCCGGTGTGGCTGATGGCCTTCGTGTTCATCGTGGTGCTCACCGCCGTGAACCTGACGAGCGTGAAGAACTTCGGCGAGTTCGAGTTCTGGTTTGCACTGCTCAAGGTGGCAGCAATCGTCGCGTTCCTGGCTGCGGGCGCTGCCCTGCTCTTCGGCTGGCTCCCGGGCGTCCAGTCGCCGGGCCTGTCGAACTTCATGGGTGACGGCTTCGCGCCGAGCGGTTTCGCTGGTATTGCCACGGCGCTCTTCGTGGTGGCGTTTGCGTTCGGCGGCACCGAGATTGTGTCCGTGGCGGCGGCTGAGACAGCTGATCCGGCCCGGAGCGTGAAGAAAGCAGTCCGCACGGTGCTGTGGCGCATCCTGGTGTTCTACATCGGCGCCATCTTCATCATCGCGGCTGTGGTCCCGGTTGGTTCGGAGGGGCTGAAGAGCCCGTTCGCCGCGGTGCTGGACGCCGCCGGCATGCCCGGTGCGGCCACGGCCATCACCCTGGTCGCCGTCGCGGCACTGCTCTCCGCGCTCAACGCCAACCTTTACGGTGCCTCCCGGATGGCGTACTCCCTCGCCGAGCGGGGCGAAGCACCACGGTTGCTTGCCTCCGTATCCAAAGCCCGGGTTCCGGTGGTTGCAGTCCTGGCCAGCGTTGCCTTCGGCGTTGTCACCGTTGTGCTGGAGCTGGCGTTCCCCGAGATGGTCCTTGGCGTCCTGCTGAACATTGTGGGTTCGACCTGCCTGCTGGTGTGGACGTCCGCACTGCTCGCGCAGCTCGCGCTGCGCTTCCGTGCCGACCGCGAGGGGACAGAGCTTCCCCTGAGGATGCCTGGCTTCCCGTGGCTCACGTGCTTTGGCCTGCTGATCCTCGCGGCGATCTTCACGGTGGGCTTCATTGGCGAGGATTCCCGTCCCCAGCTCCTGAGCACCTTCGGACTCGTGGCGCTGCTGGCGGTGGCCAACTGGCTGAACCACCGAGGCGGGAAGGTGGCGGGCCACGTTGAAACTTCGGACCGTGACAAGCAGCCGGTGCTCATCGACTGACGCAGGTGCTGCCAGCCACTTCATGAATTCTTTGCAAGCGTAGGGCGCGCTCGGCTTTGCTGGGCGCGCCCTCGCCATGCATGCCTTTAACCTCCTTCCGGCTTAGCATGCAATATGCGTAAGTACGAGGCGCCAAATCACCGACCAGATGGGGGACAAAGCTATTTATGACAGAAGAACGTGCGGCATCCGGTATTGTTTCTGCTTTTGCAGCCATTCCTGATGAAACCGCTTTGAACTACCTGCGGAAATATTACGGGCTTGGTGCTTGGGAAGGGCGCGCCTACACGGGTTCCCACTTTGATAGACTTCCCGCCACGGTGGCGGACAGGGTCACGGCTGATGACATAGTTGCTGTGGCATGCCTTTCGATACACGTACCGGCTACAGCGTCTGTCAGGGTTCTCGGAGAACAGGCAGACGCGATCGCCGCTCTGTTGGCTGACGTGCCAACAACAGATCTTGAGGACATTCCTTTTGAGGATCACGACAAATTCTTCGGCGAGGGTACAGCGGCTATTGCGCTTTGGCGGATGCTGCGAAACCACAAAGGCGTAGGGCAGACGACTGCAAGCAAACTCATGGCGCGTAAACGGCCCGGAGTATTTCCAATTTTTGATTCAGTGGTCGGGCGGGTAACAGGATTCCCGAATGCTGACGGCACTTGGCGTGCCTGGCATCAGGCCCTTTCCGGCGATGCCGCCCTCACCGATGGCTTGCGAATTTTGCAGAAGTCCGCCGGTCTCGAACGTATCTCCTTGCTGCGTATCCTCGACGTCGTTCTATGGATGCATGGCACGAGCGGTATACCTGAGCAGGAGCGCGTTGACGGAGAGTCAGGAGCGTAATGCCTGTCGGAGCGGCCCAGACCGCCTTTCGGGAAGCGGCGGCCAGTGATGAAATTCAACTCGAGGTTGCCAAAGTCTCGTGGATCAATCAGCGTGGCCACTTGGCCCTTCCAAAAGTAGCAGCAAAAATAGCTGGTCCTGCGCTAGAAGCCATTTTTCTGGCCCTGGAAGGCCAGGCTGCAGCGCAGCAGGGCAAACGCGTTATAGCCCTGCCCGGCGACTTCTATCACGCTCCGACAGGGACTTTCATTGAAATTGATGAGGTGCAGCACTTTACAAGTTTCCGCTTGCAGACTTTGGAGCTGTATCCGCCTGGGGTGCCCCTCGGTTACGAGATAAGTTTCTTCAAAAATCTTTGCCGCCAGTGGGCGCCGACGGCAGACAAATATCGTGCTGCAAAGGATGCGACCGGATTTGGTCCAGGCGGGAGGCGGCGACAGCGTGCTTACAACGATGCGTTGCGAGACCTAGTAATTCCCACGATGGGCCATCCGCCTGTTATTCGTATCCCGATTCTCGATGACCATGGTGCAGCGGCCTACCTCCGCCACCGTGAGATGCTCCTTCTGGCAATGTCACCATAGCTTGACGGGGTGAATGACGATGACCGAGTGATCGCGCGCTATACGGCCACACCATCAGCCCGCGTAGAAGCATTTTGTCAATATCGCGACAAAGCCCCCGAGTAATGGCCCGGGGGCTTTGTGTTCTTTTAGAGTTACTTGACGGCTACGAAAGCCTTGTCGCCGAGCATGCCCGGCCTTACGGCGAGGACGCCTTGGGCAGCAGTGGCGCTTGGCACTTCAAAAGCCACGTTCCCTGTTGCTGTTCCATCCTTGTAGAGGGTGTTTGACGAATTGATGGCATCAGGTGCAATGACTGTCTTGTCGAAACTGTTGATGGTCCTGCCATCCGCAGTGACGTATTCCAGTGAGACGAAGGCTGGCATTTGCCCATTGGAGTCGTCGCCGACATAGGTGGCGGAGTAATTCACCAGGATGTACTCGGAACCCTCGGCAGGCGGATCATTGAATTCATTGGCCGCAGCAACGGCACTTGAAGCGGCGAGAGTCACGGAGTTGATCACAACGCGCCAGTCTTCCGATTCAACGACCGAGCCTATCGGAGAAGGATTCTCGCGAGTTCCAGTTTTGGCTTCCGTGTTCTTCTCTGCTGTTCCTGCATTGGAGCCTGCCTCGCCAGACGGTGCTACTACTTTGGTGTCGCCGCTTCCAAAGGCATTGTCGAAGGATGATCCAACGACGGAAAAGAAGACGACGAAGCCGACGATAGTTCCGACGATTGAGACAATTAGGGCTGCTATGCCCATCCCCTTGGGTTTGCCTTTGATGAAGAGAGAAACGATAGCCAAAATGAATGCGATCGGCAGCAGGACCCAGCCAACGATGAGGGCGCCAGGTATGCAGGCGAATATGAATCCTACAATCGCCGTGATCAGGGCGATAAGCCCGAGGACATTTCTTTGCTTCTTTGTTTTTGCCGGTTGAGGCGGAAGCACCTGCGACGATGCACCTTGATTTGGCTGTGCGTAATTTGAGTGTGGCTGGTGGGGCGCAGACTGCTGTGAGCTTGCCCCCGGAAGCTCTGGTGTTGTCATGAAGTAACTATGACAGACGAGAAGGACCTCAATAGTTTGTGACAAGAGTTTGGGGCTTGTTTAGCTTATTGTGCGCCCTGCGCAAGCCCCATAAACATTGTCCGGTGCAGGATGTCCACATGTTTCCGGGAGACCTCCACCGCTTCTTCAACGCGACCGGCACGCATAGCAGCTAGCAGTGCGATGTGGTCGTGGTTGGACTTGTGGAGCTTCTCAATGGGGTAGGGGATGAAGTAGTCGTAGAGCTCGGCGAGCGTCTCGTGATACACCTCGACAGCGGTGCCCATCCCTGAGGCCGCTCCCACCAGTTGATGGAACTGCTCGTCCGCCTGATGGTAGACGGACCAATCCGTTGCCTCGGCCATGTCCCGGGTCAGCCGGTCGAGCTCATCCAGTTGCTCCGGCGTCGCGTTGACCGCTGCGTAGTGCGTCACGGCGCACTCGAACAGCAGGCGCCGGTCCACCAGCCGGTTCACCGCCTGGGACTCGGCCGGTGACGCCGACAGCTCCGACAAAACATCGCTAGGCGGTGAATCCGCCACAAACGTTCCGCCAGCCCGGCCGCGCCGCCGCACCACCACGCCCTGCTCCGCCAAACTCGCCAGCGCACGCCGGGCGGTGATCGGGCTGACCGAGAGGCCCAGTGCAACGTCCTCCTGGTCCGGCAGCCGCTCGCCCGGTTTCAGCAGCCCAAGGGAAATAGCCATCCCGATCCGCATGCGGACCGCGTCCATGGCGCTGCGGCGCTCCATCCCGGGCATCCTGCCGGCAACAAGGCGCGAGGGCTCGGCGGTGTCCTCCAGCTGATCCGTCATAACCGCTACCTTACGGCCCACGCTGCCCCCTTTCCTTTATTGGATCATTCTGATCTAATATAACCCGGATCACACCCCACAGTGGAGAAAAACCATGCAACGTATCCTTCCCCTCATCGCCGCCCAAGCAAGGCCGCGGCTCATCGGCGAACCCGTCTCGGCCTTCGCTGACGAGGTCAAAGAAGCCCTCGAAGCCCAGCCGAACAGCAAGCTGGTGGTCTTCCCCGAGCTGCACCTCTTCGGCGACGAAAACCCGGACCTGCAGCGAACCGAAATGCTCCAGGCCTCCGCCGAACCGCTGGACGGGCCAAGGGTCAAAGAACTCAAGCAACTCGCCAAAGACCTCAACATCTGGCTGGTCCCCGGCAGCGTCTGCGAACACGGCCCGGAAGGCCAGCTGTTCAACACCCAGCTGGTCCTCTCCCCGGAAGGGGAGCTCGCCGGCTACTACCGGAAGATCTTCCCCTGGCGCCCGTTCGAGCCCTACGACCCCGGCGACCGGTTCACCACCGTGGACCTGCCCGGCATCGGCAGGGTGGGCCTGAACATCTGCTACGACGCCTGGTACCCGGAGGTGTCCCGCCAGCTCGCCTGGATGGGCGCCGAAGTCATCCTCAACGTCGTCAAGACCACCACCCCGGACCGCAGGCAGGAACTGATCCTCGCCAAGGCCAACGCCATCGTCAACCAGGTCTTTATGGTCAGCGTCAACTGCGCCGGCCCCACCGGCAAAGGCCAAAGCATCATCGTGGACCCGGAGGGCAACACCCTCGCCGAGGCGCCGGACGACCAACCGGTACTGCTCACCGCGGAACTGGACCTTGCCGCCGTCGACCGCGTCCGCACACACGGTACCGAGAACCTCAACCGCCCCTGGTCGCAGTTCCGCGAGGGGGAGCCCGCCGTCGAACTTTCCGTCTACCAAGGCCGGATCAACCCGGCCACCTGGACACCGCCGTCCTACAAGCCGTAAGGAAACACCGTGACAACAACCCTCACCCGCACGCTGAAGCTGCCCTCGCTGGTCCTGTTCGGGCTGGCGTACCTGACCCCCATCATCGTCCTGGGGATTTTCGGCATCATCGCCGAAACCACCGGCGGCGCAGCGCCCGCCGCGTACCTCGTGGCGCTCGTGGCCATGCTGTTCACCGCGCACAGCTACGGCCGGATGGCCATCGCCTACCCTGTGGCCGGCTCCGCCTACACCTACGTCCGCCGGTCCATCGATTCCCGGGTCGGGTTCCTTGTGGGCTGGGCCGTGCTGCTCGACTACCTCTTCCTGCCCATGGTCATCTGGCTCATCGGCGGCTCCTACCTCAGCGCCCAGTTCCCCGGCATCCCCATCGGCGTCTGGATCGTGGGCTTCATCGTCATCACCACGCTGCTGAACATCCTGGGCATCAAGGTGGCGGACAAGGCCAACTACGTGCTGATGGCGTTCCAGCTGCTGGTTCTCGTGTTCTTCGTGGCGCTGGCCATCGGCAGCGTGGTGTCCGCCAACGGCGCCGGGGGATTGGCCAGCGGGCAGCCGTTCTTCAACGACACCGCCAGCTTCGCCACCATCTCCGCTGGCGCCGCCATCGCCGCGTACTCGTTCCTGGGGTTCGACGCCGTCACCACCCTCACCGAGGAAACCATCAACCCGCGCCGGACCGTGCCGCGCGCCATCATGCTGGTGGCCCTGATCGGCGGCGGCATTTTCGTGGCGGTGTCCTACGTGACCCAGCTGGTCCACCCCGGCGGCGTGTTCGAGGACTCGGCGTCCGCGGCCAGTTCCATCGCCCTGCAGATCGGCGGGCAGCTGTTCGGCGCCGTGTTCCTGGCCGGCCTGGTGGTGGCGCAGTTCGCCTCCGGCCTCGCCGCGCAGGCCAGCGCCTCCCGGCTGCTGTACGCGATGGGCCGCGACTCCGTCCTGCCCAAGGCGGTCTTCGGGAAGCTCAGCGAGAAGTTCCACACCCCGGTGGCGAACCTGGTGATCACCGGCATCGTTGGCCTGATCGCGATCTTCCTGGACGTGGCCACCTCGACGTCGTTCATCAACTTTGGTGCCTTCACCGCCTTCACGCTGGTGAACGCCTCGGTAGTGTTCCACTATGTGCGCCAGCGCCGGGCCGGGCAGCAGCTGAACCCTCTGTCCTATGTGGTGGTCCCGGTGATCGGCGCCGTCATCTGCGCCTACCTGCTCTCCCGGCTGGACAGCAACGCCATTACGCTGGGTGTGTCCTGGCTGGTGCTGGGTGTGGTGGTCCTGGCCCTGATCACGCGGGGCTTCAAGGCGGCGCCGCCGGAGATGTCGGCCACGGAGAAGGCAACGGTCGAGGCGGCTGCCTAAGTTCTGGACAGTCTGGTTGTTTGGCCCGCTGGGGCCGGGGAAGGAACCCTTGTGAGGATAGCGCTGGGGCAGCTGGAGTCGGGCGCCGACATTCTCGCCAACCTTGCCGCGATCGATCGGTTCGCCGCCGAGGCAGCGCGCGACGGCGCCGGGCTGGTCGCCTTCCCGGAGTACGCCACCTACGAGAAGAAGAAGGTGGACGCGACGTTCCCCGCGGTGGCCGAGCCCCTGGACGGGCCCGTCTGCCGGGAACTCGCCGCCATCGCCCACCGTCACCGGATCGCGCTGGTGGCGGGCGTGGTGGAGACCTCGGACGAGCCGGGCAGGGCGTACAACACGCTGGTGGCTTTCGGGCCCGACGGCGGCCGGCTGGCTTCCTACCGGAAGATCCACCTTTTCGACGCGCAGGGCTTCGGGGAATCCACGTTCATCAAGCCCGGCCCGTCCACCGTCCCGGTGGTGTTCGAGCACGGGGGAGTGCGGTTCGGGCTGATGACCTGCTACGACCTGCGGTTCCCGGAGCTCGCGAGGTCGCTGGCCGACGCCGGCGCGCAGGTCCTGCTGGTCTGCTCGTCCTGGGTGCCGGGGGAGCACAAGACCGAACAGTGGCTGGCGCTGAACGCGGCCCGGGCGATCGAGAACAGCGTGTACGTGGCGGGGGTGTGCCAGGCGCCGCCCGTGTCTGTGGGACGGAGCGTGCTGGTGGACCCGATGGGGGTTGTCGAAGCGGACCTGGGAGTGGGGCCCGGCGTGCGGGTGGTGGAGGTGTCGCTGGAGACCGTGGAGCCTGTACGGGAGTCGTTCCCGATGTTCCGGCAGCGGCGGTTGCTATAGGGCCGACTGCACGCCAGAGGCTCATGAAGGCAAACACCCGCTGCATCCGATCGCGCGGGTCTAGCATGTGGCACGGTCGGGTACCAGACCGGGCATATCGCGCCTGAGTGGGGAGTCGATTGAGCCTACTCAGGACGTTAGTGGGCGCAGGTGGGAGTCACTTGGTCGAGGAGTCTGAACGCGCCGTGACCTGTCAAGCCTGGATCTATGAATACAATCACCATAGATCCACGGGCCACTGGCGAATTCTCACCTATCGGCCGCGTTCACACCTTCCGAGAGGTGCAACCACAGAGGAGTAAGCGATGACCGATATCGAGAGCATCACGCTGGAGGCAGAGCTTGTCGGCGAGGACGCCACGCGTGACATTGCAAAGGCTGTTAGCGCCCGTCATTCGATCGCTCGCAAGTACGTCATGAGGCTCCGCCGGCGCCATCCGGATGCGACGCCCGCTGAGGTCATCCAGATGTTGGAGCGTCACTACGCGACGTCGATCACCACTGCTGGTGCCCTTATCAGCGCCGGTGCCATCGCGGCTGATATTGGTATCGCGATGATCCCTGGAGTAGGGGCCGCAGCAGCAGGTATGAAGAGCGCGGGCCAACAGGCCGCCAAGAAGACCGGCAAGGAAGCCGTCAAGTTGGCCGCCAAGAGCGCTGCGAAGCAGGCCGCAAAGAACATGGCGATGGGAACTGCGAAGAACGGTGCACAGCGAGCTGCTGCTCTCCTTCCCGCGGGCGATGAGCAGTTGCAGTTCGAGATCACAGCGGTTTTCGCGCTCGCTATCGCCGATATTCACGGGATGGATCTCGACAAAGACCAGGCCCTCGCCCTTGTCTACGGGCTTTCGAATGAACGGGTCAGCCAAAAACAGATCGCGACGATGGCGACAGACCTATCAAGCGCGTCGGCTGAAGGCGGCGCCGGTGACGGCAATACCGTCGCTGCTGGCCGCTCGGATTGGTCGCACTGGGCGAACACCCTCGCAGATACCCTCCCTGGAGGCGCCGCGCAGAGTTTGGTTCGGACCATCGAGACCGGTGAGCTGGACGCCGTGCGCCTAAATTTGAGCGGTAAGCAGCAGGCAACGATTGAATATGGAGTCGGAGCCATAGTGGGAGGCGTCACCCGCTTCGTGTTCGGTCGTGAAGTCGTGACCGCGGCCCGGGCCGCGTTTGCTGAAGCCCCAGACACGTTCCCCGAACATCTCGCCGTTCCTGCCGGACCTGAGTCAGAGGACGGCGACGCCGAGCAGAACCGAGCTCTTGCAGCACTTGAAGATGCCGCAAAGCTGACGGGCAGTTGGATTTCAGGCACTGCCAGCACGGTTGGAGGCGGCGTCGCAACGGGTGCTGTGGCAGTCGGTGCGGGGGTGGCAACCGCGGCCGACACGGTGTCGCGGGCGTTCCGGAGCGTCGACATCGACGGGGACGGAATACCGGACGAGCCTCAGGCCCTCACCGTGGTCAAGGGCATCGGTGGGGCTATCGCTGGCACGGCGGGATCGGTCGGCGGAAGCGTCGCAGGGCTGTTCAAACGAAAAAAGCGCGACGAAGAGACTGTGGGCGGGTCTGAAGCCAGCATTGAGGAAGCGGTGGATGAATAATTCCCGAGGTTAACTACCTGCGAAACCTCGATGCTAGGGGGAGGATGTCGTGTCAGATGATTTGGTAACTGGGCTCCTGCCAGTGCTGGGCAGGCCCCTCAAGCTGGGTTTTAACATCTTTGACGTCATGCACCACGGACTCCACGAGAAACAGATCTCGAATGTATTCGGATGGTTATTGGACCCTGAGCAGACGCACAACCTGGGCGACCGTTTTCTGCGGATCTTTATCGACGAGTTGAACCGGGTCTCGGTGGGGAGCGAACCCCTTCCGCATTACAGCTACTTGGTGCGTCAGGAGGTGAACGTCGCAGTGGGCGGGGCGGGCTCGGACATCGCCGACCTTGTCCTTGAGAGCGAAGATGCGGTCGTCGTCATCGAGAACTACTTCACCTCTGACGGTCACGGTCACAGTTACAGCGGTTATCTGGCGTTCAGCGTCCGGGACGGCAAGCGTGGTGTCGTGGCTCTTTTGTGTCGCGATGAGGATGTGTCCTTGCAGACCTTGGGGTGGGAGGACGCGGCAGTTCTCACGTATGGCAAGTTAGCTGAGCGACTGCTGGAACATGTTGGTTGCGACAAGGTTTACCAGCGGAAGAATCCCGATGCCTATGCGTTCATCGAGCAGTTCCACCGAAAGTTCGTTAGGGGAAGGGGTCGCGTGGGTGATCAGGACGTGCTCAATTTTGTTGTTGCCATGTGTGATACCGGGGAGATACGCAGATATCAGGAGCAGCCGCAAGAAGTAGCAGCCGAGCGCTTTGCTCATGATCTTGCCCTCCAGGCGAGGGAACGGTTTGGCGAGGGCCGCGACCTCCTCCAGCGAGTCAAGGGGCGCCTTAGTGCTTTCAGCGAAGGACCGCTGAGGCGTCAACTCAACGCCAGTCGGGGCGAGGGGTTTGTGCGCGGAGTCAACGCAAGACTCGCGGGGATATACCAGTGGACCATCAATGTCGACGTGGAAGAAGAATCGAACGACCTGAGCCAGACTAGGCTCCAAATCAAGTTCGGGCCGTCCGCGTGGTTCGCCAATGAGCGGGATCCGAGCTGGACCCGGACCGTCGATTCGAGTCAGGCGGACTACTCGAAATTGTTCCTCACGGGGGCCGGCGTCAAAGAAGTCCGTCAGTCGACTGTGAGTATCTATGACGTGCTCGACGGCTTGGAACCCGCCGACCCTAGGCTCCACGACGAAATCATTGGGTTGCTCAAAGGAAACTGAAGGCTGCCGGACGGGAGCGCACTTGCTGGTTGATATTTCGGTGAGCCAAAGGGCCAAGGCGCCCGGAAGGCTGCAATCCAGCGGTCGCGGGCTTTGTGGCGAAGTCCCACGAACTGGAAGGCGTAATCCCGAGGTTAGCCTCTTAGTTACAAAATACGCTTAGCTGCTAAGAACTTTTTGTAACTCGAGGAATGTCTGGTGCTGCGGCTAAGTTGCTTGCATGACTGAGGAGAGAAGGACAAAGAGAGCTGCAACAAGGGAATGCCCCGTATGCGGGTACGAGTCTTGGCGCATCATCTATGGAATGGTGCTGCCGGAGGCTAGGGAACAGTATCCTAAGGCAGAATTTGCTGGCTGCGTCATCCTGGAGGAAGAACGCTTTTATCCTTCCACCGGCCAATTTGAACGAGGCTTTGCCATGTGGGCTTGCCAGAATGACGAGTGCCGCCACCGCTGGTGGTAGACGGCACTCGTCATTCTATGATTCGATCTCGGTCTTCCGCCGTGTCTGAGTCTGGCGGCGGATTTCAGCGTCCCCAGCCCTGCAGAAAATCAAGACCAGCTGACTCACTCTCTGGCCGGTGATGCGCTCCACCATTCCCGCGTAAGTCGAAAGCTGACGCCAATAAGCATCCAGGGTCTCCTGCGTGACACTGATGTCGGTCTTGAAGTCCGCGATCACCAGCGTTCCGTCGTCCTCGCGGTACATCAGATCGATGATGCCCTCAAGAGTCGTTCCATTGACTGCCGTGACAACAGGAAGCTCGAGCCAGTGCTCCCGGTTCGCGGCGCGCCGTACAGGTGCGCTCTGGAGTGCAGAACGGGCCCGTTCTGCAAGGCCGGCAGGATCTGCCAGCCCGGATGTGCTGGCAATCCTTTCGGCGAGCACTTCGAGGTTTTCGTTCTCTCTGAGGTCACTCAGTTCGAGCAGCCGGTGCAGGGCCGTACCGAATTCCTTGCCGTGCTCCCCGCCTGTCACTGCCGGGGACGGCGGCGAGCCGTCATCGTCGGCGCTTGCGAATAGCGGTGTCTCGTCAGTTACAAATGCGGCCATCTCTCCGTCGCCCTTAGCTATCGCCGTGACGGAGGTGGTGGACACGAGTGCGGAGTTCTTCTGCCAGATATCGCGCCGTTGCAGCCATACTGCAAACGCTTCGACTGGCTGGACTTCGTGGGCTGTTCTCGCCTGAAGAGGCATGTCTTCGGGAATATGAAGATCTGGTGCCGAGGCCGCGTCCACTGCATCCTTCAGGAGCTGGCCGAGGCTATTCTTGGCATTTACATAATGGGAGACAACAAGGTGGCTTTCCGCCCGCGTGCAGGCAACGTAAAGGAGGCGGCGGCGCTCGGCGTCGTCGAACTCTTTTTCGGTAGCCTCGGCGCTGCTGTACCCCGCGGACCGTATGTCGCTTATGAAGTGCACATGTACCTGGGAGCTCTGATCCCACAGGGCTGCGGCCTTCTGATTGTTGGGTGCGGAACCAGTGCCCGACAGAATAACCATGGGGAATTCCAGGCCCTTGGAGGCATGGATGGTCATGATCCGTACAGCTTGGACGTCAGTTTCCGGCACCACAGCTTCTTTGACCCGTGAGTTGTCTTCCTGCTGCACGGCCGCCCAAACGAGGTAGTCACGGAGCCCGCCGTGTGTTGCCTCCGTCCAGGCCCGGGCTTGATCGATGACGAAGCGGAGCCTCCGCCAGACGTCCCGATAACGCGGTGCATCAACTGCTGCCTCCAGCATGCGGCGGTCGGCGACGAGGCGCTCCATGATCTCAGCCGGCGTCAGCACCTCAGTCTCGCCGCACAGATCCGCAAGATAACGAAGGGAGTGGGCCACAGGGGAGTTCTTGAGACCGTCTGGCGTTCGCGAGAAGAGACCCCAATGGCCCCCGGCCCGCTTCCACTCGAACAGTTCGTCATCGCCACAGCCAAACATCGCAGACCGCAAGGACAGCACAAGCGCCGCTTCATCCGCTGTATTGGAGATCGCTCGCATCGCGAGCAGCAGATCAGTGACTTCCTGGGTGGAGTAAACCAACGACGACGCTTCAGCGCGGTACTCTATGCCGGCGTCGTCCAAGGCATCCTCTAGAGCGGCAAGTGATGTCCGGGTGGGGATCAGGACGCAGATGTCCTTCAACTCGACGGGAGAGCATTCGAAACCGCCGGACCGCTTGCTTTGCTTCTGCCACGCCGGCAGTCCAGCAGTTCCGGTCGCGACTCTGATGGCTGCAGCAACGTCCGCGGCTTCCTGCCGGCGCATCGCATCGGCAGAAACCTTTCCCGCTTCGTCGGGCTGCGCACCGCCGCGACCAATGATTGAGACTGCCGGGCCGTGTTCGTCGCTCCATTCGGGACGCCGAGGATCAGGCACCAAGGCATGGTATTCCGGCTGAACCGTGCCGTTGGCCGTGATGAGCTCGCCGAACGTGCCGTTGATCCACTCAAGCAGCTTTCCGGTGGAACGGAAGTTTGTCTGGAGCGAAGCGATTCTGGAATCCGCGTCGTGTGAGAAGCGCTGCTGTGCCGCGAGATAGGTGGCGATGTCGGCCCTGCGGAAGCGGTAAATGGACTGCTTCGGATCCCCCACAGTAAACAGCCGGCCGGGAGGTACGCTGAGATGCTCCCAGCCGTCGGGCCCGCAGCCGTCGCTGGCGGCTATCCGCGTGGCCAGTTCCGCCTGAATGGGGTCCGTGTCTTGGAATTCGTCCAGCATGATGCAGCGGTAGCGATGATGCAGGGCAGCGTGGACGCCCTGTTTGTCCTTGCCGATGAGGAGGTCCCGCGCGTGAACGAGAAGGTCGTGATACTCAAGCTCGCCGCTCCGCTGGCGTTCGCGAGCCGCTTGAAGAAGGACCTCGGCCATGGCGGCGGTAATGGTCTCAACGGCGGGCTGTACGAAGCTATTGCGCAGGGCTATCGCCTTCTGGGCCAGATCTTTACAGGAGCTCCGCACCTCGGCGACGTTGATGGACCAGTTGCCCCTTTGCCCTCCACTAAAACCGGATTGCGGAACAGCGTGGAGCAGCTCGAGGACGAGGCCGAGTTCGCCGGATTCTGCCTCAGAGAGGCGACCGTGCCAGCTTTTAATGTGTTCGAAGGCGGTCAGCAGCTTGTCCGCAGGGTCAGTGCAATGGTCGGCATGTGCGAGGACGTCTGAAGTCTGGCGGAGAAGCGGACCAAGGTCTATGGCCGGGATATGCCGCCTGCGGGGAGGATGACTTTCCAGCCGGTCCCAGTTGGCATCCAGGTCTGCCGCAACGTTTTGCAGGTGGTCAAGCGAAACGCCGACGGCGAGCAGGATGCGAAGGGCGTCGTTCAACGACTCGTCAGCGAACAGTTTCTGGCGGGCATCTTCCCACCGCCGCGTGAACGCAATCTGGGACCGCAATTCATCCACCACGGTGATCAGGGGAGGGACTCCAGCCTCGATCGGATGTTCGCTGATGATGCGCGCCGCGAAGGAGTGGATGGTGCCGATGGGAGCCGTATCCAGCTGGTCGAGTGCCCGTTGGCGCAGGTCTGTGGGGCTGGCGTCCGCCAGCCGCCGCCGGACCCGTTCCCGCAGCTCACCTGCTGCCTTTTCGGTGAAGGTGATGGCTGCCATGCACTTGAGTTCTACGCCAGCGTCAACCATCGCGCAGATTCGCTCGACGAGCTCATGCGTCTTGCCGCTTCCTGCACCCGCTTCAACGAAGATGTTCGCTTCGAGCTCCTGCTCGATCAGCATTCGGTCGGTTTGGTCTGTGAGTTCCAGGAGTTCCGGGTTCATTTCTCCGCCTTCAGGAGCTGGGCATAGGGCTCTAGTTCGGGGGCGTTTTGAAGCTTCAGCCACTGCTGGCCGAGCTCTTGGGCGCCCATCATGGTGGTGAAGTTGACGTATCGGTCGGACTCGGGCCGGGGCGGGAAGATCCCGTTCCGCAGGGCAGAAATGATTAGGCCCACGTCCGCGCGCAGCTGCTCCACGACCTCGTCTGTCACGGTGTAGCCGATTTTCTTGAAACCGCCTGCTCTCGAGATGAACCAGTATTCTGCCGCGACAACCGACAAGTTGTCGCGGAGGGTCCGGGCAAACAGGCCATAGACCGGAAGCTGGTAGCGGGTGCCCTCCGCAGTCGGATGCTTCGCGAGCGGTTCATAATCTTTCGACTTACCCGTCTTGTAGTCGATCACCCGGACACTGCCATCGGAATGCTGGTCAATCCGGTCCACCTTTCCCCGGAAGCGAACCGTAGTGCCGTCGTCGAGAGTCAGTTCAACAGGCGGATGGCTGTCCATGTCCTCGGGCCCAAAGCTCACTTCTTCGGCGAGATACTTCCAGCCATCGGCAAACCCCTCCTGGTCGTCCGTCAGCACCCGCTTCAAGTCTTGGCGAAGCATGGCCTGATTGCGGTCCCACACGTGGTTGAGCCATGCCGGATTTGTTACGTCCTCAAAAGCGGAGTCTGCCAGCTCCAGGAGGCGGTCCAACGACGGCGGAAGGCCGTCTTTCGTGATGCTGCGGACATAGTCTTCCAGCACCCCGTGAACCAGGTTGCCCCGTTGCTGCGGCGAGATCTGCACTTCAAGTGCCACGTCCTCCAAGGTGTTGACTTTCAGGACGTGTTTCATGAAGTAGCTGAACGGGCTTGTGACCCATTCCTCAAGCCGGGTGGGGGACAGCGGCTTTTCGGGGTCCACAATGATCCCTGCATACGCACCGAGGTTGCCGTTGAACCTCGAGAAGATGCCATCCCGCCTGTCCCGGGTGGCAGCTAACGCACGCTGCAGCGCCTCGTCCTCTTCCAATACGGAGGTGCCCTCCTCAGCGGTGAGGATACGACGGAGCCGCCATTCCTGAGCTGTTGGGGGCAACGCATCGGAGGCGGGTGCGCCGTTCTCAATGCCGTGGGCGAAGGACCGCAGTTGTTCCTGGGGGTCAGGTTTGCGGTCCATCCAGCGTGACACTTCGTAACTCCCGGAGCCGCGCAGGTCCCCGCGGGGGCTGGTGATGAACCGTTCGGATCCTGTAGCGAGGGCAGCAAAGAACTGCTTCTTGTGGGCCTCGGCACGCTCTTCAACCGTGGGGAGGCTCCCGCCCAGCATGGTACGGGCGCTGTCCGGCAGCAGTGGGTTCTCCCTTGTCCGTGCTGGCGCAAGCCCTTCCGCAGCCCCCATGAGGAAGACGACATCAAGGTCCCTTGCGACCGCATCAGCAAAACTGCCTACGACGACACCCGTGCCGCTCTTCCCGGTCCAGCCGCCTTTTGAAGCTAGGCCGTCTTCCAGTGCGCTTTGTAAGAGTGCCGTGCGGGGCAAAGGGCCGACAAGATCCAGATGCCGGAGATCCGAGGCGGCTTCGATCAGCGCGTTGCGGGCGGCGCTTTTCTCCGGACGTTCGCCGGCGCCTCTGGGGCCCATGAAGTCCTCAAGCAGTGATATCAGCGAAGCGGACGCGTCACTCCATGTGGCAGCAGCACGGACCTGGCCCAGACGTGCCGCAAGGGCCGCCTTGAAGGACTGGAATATACGGAACTTTTCGAGGTAGTCCGCGTGGGCGGACGTTTCTGCTCCTGCATAATCCTCTTCTGCGGGTGGATTTGCATAGAACCTTTCACATGCTGCGCTGGTGGGCAGCTTCTGCTCACGCCAGGAGAAGGCACCTTCCGCATGGATGTTCAGGATGATGCGTGCGTCGAGATCCTGTGGGTCCAGCTTCAGCAGTTGAAGGAGGCCACGGGCCAGTGGCGAGTCCATGAGTCGGTGGGCTGATGGACCGACGAAAGTGACTCCCGCCTGGCTGAGGCGCTGGGTGAGCAGCGCGGCGTAGGGCTGGACGGCCGAGTGGAAGATTCCGATGCGGTGGCCCGGGGTGCCTGTTGCAAGCCGCTCGACGACGAGGCGCACCACCGCGCGGGCTTCATCGTCGGCATCGGACGCTGTCAGAAGTCTTACACCGTTCTCAGCCGAGCCGGCCGCTGCGAGATGCTGCATTCCGGCCGCTTCGAGGCTCGCGCTGAAGAGTGCCTCGGCGGGACGTTTTTCCGTACCGAGCATGAAGCCGATGATGGTGCCGAGCCGCTGCGTCACGGACTTGGTCCCGAGCTTCTTGGAGGCAAGGGTAAAAGCCTCATGGTCCGTGTACCACTGCCAGCGAAGAGCCTCCTTTGAGGCGCCGTGAAGCCGCAGCACTTCCTGCATCAGCTCGGGGAGCTCCGGATCGGCGGGAGCTGCAACCGCGTCGAGGAGCTCGGCTGTCCTGGCGATAGCGCGGGCGGTCGAAGGCTGGTTGGCGACATCCTTGAAAAGCCCTGGCTTGTCCAGCAGGACCCGGCTCACGGCTCCGAGCCGGAGGACGGGGAGAAGGGGACGTCGCCCGTTCACAGCGCCGTCGTCGGCGATGAGTTCGGTTGCGAGGTCCTTGAGTGTGAACGCCCTGACCCCCACACTCCCAGTGCCCCCATTGAGCGTCCTGCCCAGGTAACGGGTCACGTCCAGGCCCGCGGCATGGGAAGGGACCAAGATAGTAACTGGAGCCAGCGGATCGGCGGCCTGGGCATCGCTGATCATTACTTCCAGCTCGGCCAGAGCGACACTCACCGAAGGAAAAATCGTGCAGGTCATGCAACACCACCGTAGTTGTACCCGCGAAGGGACTGGGATCGTTCTGGTTCTCTGAGTAGAGCCATGGTCTTCGACTCGATCTGGCGGATACGCTCTCGCGTGACGCCGTAGACCTTGCCGATGGCGTCGAGAGTCTTTTCCTCGCCGTCGTCCAGGCCGAAGCGCATTGCAATGACGCCGGCCTCCCGTTCAGTCAGCGTGTCCAGGACCGCATGGACTTGGCCCTTCAGCTGTTCCCTGGCGATCACGTCGAGGACATCTTCATGCCATGGATCGAGGAGCTGGTCGGCCAGCGGCTCGAGGCCGCCCCTGCCGTCCGGTACGAGGTAGTCCAGCGAACGCACGGGCTGGTCCAATGACAGAAGATGCTCCACTTTTTCAGCCGACTGATCCGTGCGCTTGCCGAGTTCCTCAAAGCTGTATTCGAGGCCCTTCCGCGCGGCATCACGCTGAATTGCCTGCACCTTGTGGATTTGCTCCACCGTGTGGACCGGAAGCCGGATGACCCGGGCCTGGTCGGCCAACGCCCGGGTGACAGCCTGCCGGATCCACCACGTCGCATACGTGGAGAACTTGAAGCCCAGGGTGTAGTCGAACTTGCAGACCGCCCGGTGGAGGCCGACGTTCCCCTCCTGGATCAGGTCCAGCAGGTCCATGCCCTGATACACGTATTTCTTGGCGATGGATATGACCAGACGGAGATTCGCCTCCAGCAGGGCGTCGGAGGCACGCTCACCCAGCAAAGCAATGGCGCGCAGCTCTCGGGATTCTTTTCGGCCCCGGGGAGTGCCATCCGCCAGCAAGTGCGCGGCATAAAGCCCTGCCTCGATGTCCTTGGCGAGTTCCACCTCCTGCTCAGCAGACAGCAGATCAGCCCTACCGGCACGCTGCAGGTAGTCCGAAACCCCGTCGTCGCTGAAGCCCTCGAGCCCCGGAAGCTCCTCCAGCCAGCCCGATTCCCCAAGATCGAATGACATCGGCGCGCTCTCGTCGTCCTCCGCTGGAGGTTCCACCATCCCCGGTTCTGGCGTTCCTGGGCTGCCGTCTTCTGGTACAGCGCCGTTCCCGGGCGTACCCGCTGTCGGCTCACCGGGCTCGGGCGCCGAAGCCTCCTCGGGTTCGGCCTGGCGGAGGAACTCCTGCAACCTGTCCAGATCCGTCTTGATGTCGAAGAAGTCAATGTTTCGTGCGAAAGGCAGCACCTTGCCGAGGAATTCCTCGCCTTGGACGTCCGGATCCTCAACGGTGCCCTTGGAGTAGAGGACAACCAGCCGGCCCGGCCGCCCGTCGGCCTTCTTTCGGATGACACGGCCAAGGCGCTGCACCATTTGCCGCTGGCTGCGGTTGGCAGCAACGATGATCCCGAGGTCGGCCTCGGGAACGTCGATGCCTTCATCAAGGAGCCGCGGCGCGGCCAGAATCTGGGACGTGCCGGTACGGAAGTCCTCCAGGCCCTGCCGCCGGTCGTCCTTGGCCATGCCGCTGAACACGGCCGATGCCGAAGACCCGAGGGACGTATACAGCTCCTGCGCCCGCCGCGCTGACTCCTGGGTCTGAGTGAAGACCAGCGTTCCGCGGGATTGGTCGACAGTCTCCTTCAGGGCTGCCAGCGCCAGGTATTTCGTCTTGGCCTCGGCCAGCAGCGTGAGACGCGAAGACATGGCACGCATGTACTTCCGCGCAATAGTGGCTTCCCGGCTGGGCGAATCAGAGGCGGCGAGGGCAGCCACGGCGGCAATGAACTGCGGGAACGGCCGCCGCGGGATGCCTGCATAGGACTCAAGATTCCGTGCCGACTCCACCATCACAGCAGAGAACTCGTCATAGTCATTCTGTTCCGAAGGCGTCAGGTCAACGCCAACCAAAGCGATGTCGAACGGGGCGATGACCTGGTCCTTCAGCGCCCGGTCGTACCAGAGGTTGTAGATGACGCCGCCGAAGTAAGGTGTCAGGAGGGTTTCGTGCTCACCGTCCGCCCTTTCAAACGTGGCGGTCAGCCCAAGGCGCCAGGCATACCCTTCCTGCAGGGCGCCGGTGAACATTGGTGCCGCGTAGCGGTGGCACTCGTCGGCAATAATCAGGCCGGCCTTGTGCGAACGCAGCGTTTCCCGGTTGGACGCCGAATGAACGATGGCCACGAGGATGTCCACGTCGTCAAGGGAATCGGACCGTCCATCCCCGAGTGCACCACGCCGAGCAGCGGGCAGGTCGCGGCGCAGGGACACCAGCCATTGGCGCTGAAGCTCCGCTGTTGGTACCAAGATCAGGACTTTGATGCCCTGCCGAACTGCCTCGAAAGCTGCGGCAATCCCTACGCGTGTCTTACCGGAACCGGTGACGGCTTCCACGACGCCGCGGCGGGCGTTCGAGTGCCACGCCTTCAGCGCTTCCTGCTGCCAGGGATACAGGAAGGCGTAGTCGTAGGAGGCAGGTACCGGCGCGGGCGCAGCCGGGAGGGGCACTTGCGGCAGCGTCGCGACCGGGTGGGACCCGGCGCCGGCTAGTTCTGGCATTTCATCCCCCATTGGACGGTTCTGATCTGGTGCCTGAAGACTATGCGGAGGCACCGACAATTCAGGTGAGCGCCGGCACTATCCGCCGGCAAGCACCGGTTTCCACGCCTGTGTCCGTGCCAGCGCGAGCTTGAGTTCCCGCCCGCCTGCCTCCTCCAGCAGCCCGGAATCTCCCACAACCACCAGCAGGCTCCGCGCGCGGGACAGCCCGACGTACAGCTGCTCCGGAGCCCGGCCCATGTCCTTGAAGCCGTTGACGCACAGAACAACCACAGACCGTTCCAGGCCCTTGAAGCCCAAAACATGGCCGTAGAACTCGGCTTCGTTAGCGTGGAATTCCCGCCAGTATTCCTCGGTGGCGTCCCGCTCGAAATAGTCCAGGTGGATGGGGTGCCGGTCCTTCGTGGTGAGGAGCGCGATCTGGTTGTTGGCCCAGCCTTCCTCAATCAGTGCCTCCACGCAGTCGCCCGCGACGTCGAGCGCGTCCTCCGTGGGGCAGTCCACAAACCGTACGGGCAGTCCCGTAGTGCCCCGCGGGGTGAAGTGCTCGCCCGCGAAAGGCCGGAAGGACTCGGCGATCTTGCGGGTGTTGCGGAGGTTGTCGTCAATGTGGATGGGCACGAAGTTAGCCATCGGGCCGCTGGTGAGGTCCGCCGTTGCGCCTCCCCAGCGCTGGTAGACGTCCTGCCGGTCGTCCATGAACGCATACACCTCACCCGCGTCCGGGTCGCTGGCGCACGCGAGAAGGGCGTCCCACCACAGGGGCGCGAAGTCCTGCGCTTCATCGACGACGACGGCGTCCAGCCGTTCGTGCGGCTCCAGTCCGGCTGCCAGCTCCTTCAGGAGGCGGGGCATTTCGACGTCGAAATAGTCCTGGCCGGAGCCGTCCGGGACTCCCAGCCCGCGCGCGTATTCGTGGAACTCGCCCGTGAACACCGGCTTGGCTTGCCGCTTCCATGTCCCGACGCGATCCTGGAGGTATTGCCCCAGGCCTTTGTTGTAGCAAAAGAGGCCCACGCGCTTGCCCTGCTTGCTGAGCAGCTTGGCCTTCTCGACGGCGAGCCAGGTCTTTCCGCTGCCCGCGCCGCCGGTGAAACGGACCCTGTTGAGTGAGCGGGTTGCCTGGAGCAGCACGGACTGGCGTTCCGTGAGGTGGTCCTGCTCTGCCTCGTCCTCCTGCGAGGTGGTGGAAGGTACGACGGCGGTGTCCAGGTTTCCGCCCAGCTTGCGGACGATGCGTTCCAGGAAGACCGGGGCCAGCGGGGAGGCGCCGCCGCCTTCGTTTTCGATGGCTTGGCGGACGAGATCGGCGGGGGATTTGCTGTCGGTCTCGTCGAGGATGAGCGACCGCGGGCAACCTGCCATGGTCCAGTCCCGCGACACGTCGGTGTAGGGGAGGCTGACCATGTAGACGCAGCGGCTGCTCAGGCGCGTACCGAGCTGGTTCTCCAGCCAGTTCTTGAGGGCGTGGAGTGAGCTCTGGGACTGTGCCACGGGGCTTTGGATCTGGCGCTTCTGGTTCCGGTCCGACTGGTACCACTGCCCGTCCGTAATGCTGACCTGACCGCCCTTGACCTCGATTGCGGCCATGCCAACTCTGGGCCAGAGGACCAGCAGGTCAATCTCGTACTCATTCCGTCCGTCGCGGACGTGGACCGAGTGGGCCAGGACGCAGTCGTCGGGGAGGCTGTTCCGCAGGGCGGTCCAGACGGCCTTTTCCGCGTGGTGTCCTTCCCCGAACTCCGGTTCTTCCGGAATGCATTTCATCGTGCCCCGGCTCTGGTGTCCTGGAAGGATGCCAGACCGAGCTGCGCCCGGATGTCAGCGAGGTCCTTGGTATTCCGCTCGATCTGTTTGGTTTCCTCCTTGGCTACCCACGAGGCCAGGATTCGGTTCGCGATCGCGAGCCCGGCAAGGACAGCGGCGGCCCAGACCGCGGCGCCAACAAATTCGGGGATGATGAAGAACGCATTCTTCATGGCGATGGCATCGTTCACGCCACCAACCAGGCCGCCCATGACTCCATTCAGGGTGTCGGCGACGGGCTGCATGAACGGTACGGAAGGGATCTCGGGGCTCTCCAGCCTTCCATCGCGGCCTGCAGACCAGCGGGAATCCGTGACGTTGGCCAAGATGTGGAGCACCACCGCCAGGTTGGCCGCCACAAAGGCCGTGGTTCCTGCGGTGGCAGCACTGACTATTCGCGCCATGACTTTCGGAATGCCGGTTACGCGCCTGCCCGACAGGAAGAAGAGGCCGATCACCACAGCAATGATCCAAACAAGATTCTTGAACGTGCCTACGCTGGCTCCGCTGAGCATTTCCATCATGAGTATCAACTTTCTTAGTGCAATCTGCGAACTGCGATCATTAGCCCGAGATTTTGGGCCGGCCCCCGAAACGCCAGCTCAATGTAAATAGATGGACGGCGGAACTACCAGGGAGGCTTTAGGTACCTTGGAAAGGAAGCGCGCTCTAACCTATGAACCTCTAGATGCAGCAACTGCAAGGGGGCTCAGCGGTCAGTAAAGGGCCAGTTGTTGTCACGCGCAAGCTGCTGCAAGTAACCTCGCCGGATGGTCCAGGTGCCGTTCTTCTGCGGCGGATCTTGCCACGCACCAGTCTTATCCAGCGTTCCGTTGTCCCTGATCTTCCGGAGAAAGGCTCTCAAAGTTCTTCCTGAGCGGCTGATCACGTCGGCTGCTTCATCGGCAGTCAAACGGTCTTTGGTCATTCCAGATTCCCTTCCAGGACTGATGCTATTCGGACCGAGCTTTCAAACGCGTTTAAGACGGACTCAATCATGAGGCACACTGTTCTTCAGAGCGGTCCAAACGGCCTTCTCTGCCAGCTGTGCGTCACCGAACTCCGGTGCTCCCGGGATGCACCTCATACCGTTCGATTTGAGACGCGAAGTAACCGTTGAGGCCGTTGTCGTGAAAAACATCGAACCGAAGAACGCCGCCAATATCGTGTGAGCCCTGCACCACTCCAATGACTTCAGGGCGCGCTACGAGCCGCACCATCGTCCCTGATGCGAAGTTAGCGTTGTCCATTATGAAGTGCCCCCCTGTAGATCTAGACGTCAGTGTATAAGCGGCATCCCACGTTCACCGTGACTCTGGCGCCGTCTCGGGGCGGCGCGTCGAAATCGAGCTATCATAGTCGTCCACCAGGCCGCTCCCGCGAGCACACCGTCGCTCGGCCGTTCACAGGAGCCCTGGCTCGATCCAGAGATTCTGGAGAGCCCGCAAGCAGCCGCCCACGAGTGTCGTAGCCTCAGCAATCGTCCAAGAACCGTATTCTGATCCAATGCTCAACGACACGCGCTCGCTCCACTGGTCGGATGAGGAGCTCGACGCCCTCATCGACTGTTATCTCAGGATGCTGAAACTCGAAATTGCAGGCGAGAACTACAACAAGCGGCAAAACAACCTGAAGCTTCAGGAGTTTGTGAAAAGGTCTCACGCCGCCATCGAATTCAAGCTCTGCAATTTGAGCGCCGTCTTGGACAGTATGGGTCGGCAGTACATCTTTGGCTACAAGCCGCGGCCCCACTTTCAAGCTGCCCTAAAGGAGCGCCTTATTCTCAGACTTAGCGATTTTCCCCTCACGGAAACCTCCGATTCCACCGCCGAGTTGTCGACGCCCAAAGATGTGACGCCTATTGGTACAGATCCGGCTCCACCGCACGATTCCGTGCCAAGAACGAGTGATACCTTTGAGCCACTCAAAGAGGGGGAGTTTGTGAACGCCGAAGAAAGCGCCTACTGGCATGCACTCGGAGAACTGTGGGACCGCACGACTGGTGGAAGCGATGTCGCCGCTAAACCGATTACGGACGGGCGGAGTCCGTTGCCGACGGCA
This sequence comes from Arthrobacter sp. V1I9, assembly GCF_030817075.1. NCBI lineage: Bacteria > Bacillati > Actinomycetota > Actinomycetes > Micrococcales > Micrococcaceae > Arthrobacter > Arthrobacter sp. V1I9. The sequence goes on along the minus strand of NZ_JAUSYU010000001.1, from coordinate 2,786,273 downwards.
CCCCGGCCGGCAGGCGTCGAGGAGGCTTGCTCCTGGTTCAAGAGGGGTCTGGACAGCGGCACCCTCCCTCGATTCCTTTTCCTCGTGGGAGGGCCGGGTGCGGGCAAGTCCCATGCGACGGCGGAGATAGTCGCTGATCTCGAGCCGATCGATGCCCCCAAGGATGGGCTTGCTCACCGCAGCTATCGGTACAACGCTGGAAGCAGGGAGCTCCTCCTCATCAACGATGCCACTATCGGGAGCACGGAGCACCGCAGGAACCCTCTGACCAAAGAAATTGATGCGTCTGCGCGTGCCGGCGTGCACCTAATTGCCTGCGTTAATCGAGGCATCTTAGTTGATGAAGCAGCTTCGACCAACGCCACCCAAACCTTCGAATATTCGGCGGGTCAAGCCCTTACGCGTTGGCTTGCAGGCGACGTTGTTGGTGAATCTAACTGGAACGTCCAAACGGATTGCGATGAACCGTATCTCAAAGCCGGTCATCTTTTTGACGGACCCGACATGGTGGCCAGCGTGCTGGTGGTTCTCGTTGACGTCTGCTCGCTCCTTGAGAAGCGACCACAGGTGCGTATTTCTTCCCGCGGGGATGGCGGCGCCCTTTTCGCAGCGGAACCGTATGTAATTTCGGACTTTGCTAAGCGGGCTGCTGCGGACTTCGCGACGCCGGCCGCTGCTTTGTTTGGCAAAGTGGTCGACTTCATCCCTACGGACACGGCGGACGACGAGACGGACATCATGATTGACCCGATCAGGGCGAATATTGAGTCGCTCCGATCAAGCCGAGTTCGATCGGGAATCATGACCGTGGTGCGCGGGGCCGAGCTCAGTTCCGGGCAGCGCATGACTTTTCGAGAAATTTGGGGGACCGTCACCCGGTGCGTCCTCGGAGATGCGCCGGATCAGGTCGGCAGGCACGAGCTGCGCACCCTCATCGCCCGCCTCCAACCAAGCACCAGCGATCCCGTGCTGCGCTTCAAAGCCCTTCAGTTGCTCGCAGGATTGCGTTTCTCCCAAGCAATCTTCGGCGGCCGGAGTCCCGGCTCTGCCAGCTTCGATCCATTAAGTAACCCAATTACGAAACTTACGCATTTCGTGGACCCGATGAGGGATGCTATTCCGGGACGCTACGACCGAAGCTGGGACTCGGGATGGGCAACACCGTTGGCTGACTCATTCGCCGGTCCAGTAACTAACGGTTCACCGCTAGAAGCACTAGAGGAGGACCTCGAACCCCAAAATCCGTTCTCGGAGGTCCTGACTGAATTCGATAGAATGGTGGATGGCGCTTTTGTCGAGGCCATGCACAGCCCCAAGATTTCGGACAAAGACCGGTACGCGTTCATTTCCTGGTATGGAGGTTATCTGGGGCGGCTGTACGCACTGGCTAACGGGATTCCAGCCTTCAGGCCGCAGATCGCTGCGTGGACTCAAGCTTGGTACCTCAGTCCCAACCTTCCCGATGAGTTGAGCTTTGGGCTGCGCACCCTACTTCGCCCGAAGCGCCGGCCGGGGGACGTCGAATCTGCCTCCCTGATTCCAATTCTTGCGAGCCGTACTGATCCGATTGTTGGAGTCCAAGCCGAACCGAAACTGGCACTCAAGACCGGCGATGTTGAGATGAAGACGTTCAGGAACTCCGAAGCTCTGTTCCTGGTCCTCAGCGAACAAGGCAAAGAAATATCGCGGATGCCTCTGGACTTCCCTCTGGTGAGGGAAGCGTTGGCCTGCGGTCAGGAGCATGCCGGAGTGACCGAAATGACCGATGTGACATCGCCCCGCTTGGAACGGTTTAGGGCGGCGCGTCTGATTCCTGCCCAACTGAATCAGGCCAACTACCGCGTGGTCGTGGGCAACTCCGACTACAGCATGACCGTAAATGGAGGCAACTAATGGTCGCTGCAACGCACATCATCCTTCAATTGAATCGCCCCCAGTATGTGTCTGTTCCTGAAGCGTTTATCTCCTCTCTGGCGTGGAAAGTTCACGCCCATGGGGCCGCCAAAGCCACCGAAGGCGGTATCCCATTGGGATACATGTTCAGGTCCGAGACCTCCGGCACGGCAACACTGAAGGTGAAATCGACGGCGCCCGAGGGCCAGAAACTCGCCGGGTACGGTGAGCAACTGTCGGCTGCTGGACTCGTAACGAACGCAAAACATGACACTGACCTTGCATCAGCGGTTCTTAACAGCGTCGCAGGGGTTCAGGCTGAAAAGAGCAAGAGTCAGGCGGCCAGCCCCGTTACTCCTGCCTTTGCATTGCTACAGGACATGCGGGGCTTCCAGAGGACGAAAAACCCCCCGGATCTCGCCGCTATTCTTGAGGCCCTGTTCCGGCTTGGCCTCAAGGATGGCGATGACGAAATAACAGCCGCCCGGCTCTGGCTCAACGCAGCTAACAAGAGGTGTGAGATTGACCCCCTGTTGTCCGCCATCGACAAGGCGACGCGGGCAGCGCTTCTCCTAGAGGCGGGCTATTCGGAAGTGCCGCAGGACGATTCCCCGGGACGGCGTAGAACGATCGAGTGTGCTCAAGGTGGCCTGTACGATGGAACGCCCTTCTCATGGTTTGCCAGCGCGTGGCAGAAACTCACAAGCGACGAATGGGTTAGGGCCCTTCCCTCCCGCGTCTGGGTCGACTGGGCTACGACCGTACTGCGGCTTGCGCTCGGCCAGGGGTTCCTTTGGGAAGCCGCTTGGTATGAAACTTTGGCTCGCCGCATACTCGGCGGCGGCGGATCTGCCACCTGGTATGAGGTTAGGGAACAAATGCCCGAAATCCTTCCCTGGAAGTCGAGCCGGTCGTCTGTTGCGGTAAGGGATGTCGCCCCTCTCCTCTCTTGGCGAGTGCATCGGGCGTCCAAAATTCGGAAGATCTTGGAAGACTGGCTGGAGCCCCACACGGGAGCGGACATGGACTTTGTATCCGCCTTAGCTGGCATGTCGGGAGACAAGGACCTCAAAGAGGCCCTCACCCTGGCCCTTGGAAGCGGCGAACGGTCCGCAGTGAACACATGGGAAGCGGTCAAGTACGCACTGCTTACCCGCGACGCGAGCGGCCCGTTCGCCGACTATTACGGACTTCTTCGATCCAGCGGGCGGTTCCTCACCGTTCAACCCGGGACAGAGTGGATGGCCGTTGTCGCGAGTCTGGCTTGCGACGGGCCCGGAAAGACCTCGGACGTGGCCACACTCATGCTGAGGCTCCAGGAGCTCGGCCTGCGGCCCGAAGCCGGCGATCTCATCCAGCTGCTTGAGAAGGCTGGTCTGGCGCGAGGTAGCGCCGACGCGGATCGCGGCGTCGTAATCGAAAGTGCTTTTTAGGAGACATAGTGGAGTTGGAATTGTTTGGTTCAGTACTAGGCCGCTGCCTGTCGTCCTTGGACTCGCTTACTGTGGCATACCTGCCTGAAGGCATTGACGATGCGACAGCGGCGGCCCTTGTCCGACGCGCCAATGAGCTGAGGCCCGGTATCTCCCCCCATGCCATCCTCGTGTCGGCTCGCGAGGAAAGCGATGAAGACCCACTCTGCATCAGGGTGTCCGCCCAGAACGCCATCAAGTACCGTCAGGGCAATCGACTGGCCGTCGTCGTTGGAAAGCACCCCGACCTGGCCTCCTTCGTTCAGGCCTTCCGCGAGGTCTTGGGCCAAAACTTCCCTGAGGGCGCAGGTCATGAAGTCTCATTCGAAGCTGTTGCCGCCGCTGCAGTGGTGGAGGTGTCAGAGGCAACCGAAATTGACACCGCTGTGGGTTGGGACCCGAAAGCTGCCAGCACCAGGCTTGCAGAGTGCCTCGCACTACTCGCCGAGGTGCATAAGGAGCTGCGTCAGGGGACGGAAAGTTGGAATACCTACTGGTTCAGGCATGTAGGTATCGGACTAACAAGGCTTGTTGAGAAGATCGCGGCCACGAAATTGATGACGCCCGAGTTCTCGATTGACGAGGTTTTCGAGCGCTACACTTACGCGGCGTTCCGGCTTCCCCGGCCCGTGGGGTCGGGGCCATCGAAGTATTCGCCGAAGAAGTTCGTGGAGGCGCTGCAGTCGTACTGGGCCGATGAGACCACCATCAGTGCAACCGCGAAATCTTTGGGACAGCTCACGGGCGGCGAATCCGGTCACCATGCTCTTGAGGACGTGGACTGGTCGGGAATCAACAGCCAGATGGCGTCCGACGACAATCAGGCCGTCGCTCTCGCAAATTACTCGCCAGCTGGATCTGACGTCACCGAAGCGCTCTGCGCACTGACGGATCGTGATTTCGTCGAACCCTTGGGGCAGGACCTGACAAAGGCTCGCCTCCAGCTCACTGACTCTGTGGGCAAGCCTCTCACTGCGACCGGGCCAAGTGATTCCGGCTCCGTCGCCGTCGCGTGCGCCCAAACCGACGAACAGTCCGGCAGGGTTGTTTCCGAAGAAGTCCGTGTCAGGATTCCGGTAACGGGCTCGCCCTCGCTTGGGGAACTTGAGTCCACGGGCCTCACATTCACGACCAAGACAACGAAGACGGATTGGTACGGTCATCTGGAGAGGGATGATTACGGTGCCCTTTGGGCGATAGGCCACATTCGCCGGGAAGACAACAACGCTCCAACGCGGCCGATCCAATTCCAGCTCAAGGTCCCCGGGGGAGACGTTTTGTCCGGGCGCGTTAACACCTCTTTGTCATTCGACCTGTTTCTCGCACGACGTGACACCGCGGGGTTGTTGTACTTGCCCCGACGGGCAAAGGGAGCGGCAGGAAAGCCTAAATACGTTGGAGCCGACCCCACCGGGGGAACAAGCGGGGTCACGCTCGACGGACGAGCTTCCCAATATCGCTATATCACCTGGACCATCGACGACGCGGCTGTACCCCTATACGAGGGAACCGAGATGCAGCCGCTCAACGGCCGTCCCGGTCTCTTCGCTATAGACGCGAGTCCCTTGAGCTTGGCAAATGTCGTCGTGGGCGACGTCACGTTCCAGATACGTGCAGCGGAGAGCCGAGAGGCCCCTCAGTCACCCATCGTTGCGGCCGTGAACAGGGATAGGGTGACTAAAGATCGCCCCGAACTGGCGGTGCTCCAATCCCTTCGGGGAAAGTACGAGTCATTGCTCGCCGATGAGCTGCTTAGTGGCGAATGGAACACTTGCATGGGGCATGTCGTAATGCCCGCGGACAGGGCGTTGCCGCTTGAAGATTTGGATGGCTATGACGGCCTGATGATGAGTGGAGCCATGGCCGGAACCTGGGCCAATGTCACGGACTTCCGAGTACCCGATGACATCCTGCACTCGGCCGAAGCAGAGGAATTCAGGACCGCCTTTAAGGAGCTGGACCTCCTCGGCGCCATGCAAACGCGCGACACGGACGGTGCAATATACGTTGAATGGCCTTCCAAGACGTCTTGGCGGCACCTTTGGGAGGGCCGTGATGGGCAACTAGAACGCTACCTTGCGTCATATGCCGATCTCGTTGAAAAGGCCCGTTGGAACGGCGATCCTGCTGGAGTCTTTTGGGCTGCCTATCCTTTCAGCATTAGTGTATGGGCCACTGAGCCGGCCGCGAAATGCTCGGCAGTCCTGCTGAGTCCCCTCCATCCAGTCCGACTTGCTTGGCTGGCGGGCGTCGAATCCGTCCTGTGGGAGTCTGATTGGGCAAAGGACTTGGCAGGGACCGTCGAGGGCTGGAATTTTCCCCTCATAGGTCCGAAGGAAATGTCGAGCGGTCGGATGCTCGCTGTTCCCATGGAAACCGGTGACGATCAGCTATTTCTTGGTTGGTCGATGCTTGTGCGCGCGTCGATCGAGGGCCCTGAACCTCTGGAAGCGCCAGATCGAATTGGCGACCGTCCTGCGCCGGGAAGCGCTGCCAGTGGGCTGAACGCAACGGCGGTGGCAGCAGCATTGCGCAGCTATAGGCAGATGAACCCCCACGTATCGACACTAACGGTCGATTTGTCTGCCTCGTCAGAATCTACTCGACTCCAGGAGGTTGATGACGCCGTTCTTAGGGAGATCGAAGCGTGGACGGGGAGGCCCTCCGATCCCCTGATCGGAGGAGCGAGGGTTTGGGACTCAAATCGTCGCTCGGGCGAGCCGCCACGGGAAAAAATGGCGCGCTTAGTCCGCTCAAATGAGGGTATTCCGTTGACCTGGTCGCGGTATGCCCCAGACAGTGCGAGCATGAAGCGGTGCAACGTCCGCATCCTGCAAGACGCGGGTGTGCACGTCGAAGTTCAGTCCGGTCAGGGGAGAAACCTGGGCGTGCTGGGCGAGGCGCCGTTGCGCCGGTTCGAGTCGGTTGCAAATGGCGCATCAAAATCCTCGTCGGCTTCCCATCCCACTTTTCGCCCGGAAACAGGGTGGGAGCCGCTTTCGAGGGCACTTCGCCTGGTCGAAGGCGCAGCAAGTAGCCCCCAGATTATTTCAAAGCTGTTCAAGGCCAACTTGGTCAACGACTCTGCCGACTGGACGGTCTCGGGGGAAGCACTGATGAACCCAAGCGCCATGGCGGAAATAGTCCAGCACTCAAGCGGCGGCAGTCAAATGCTGTGGGAGTGGCGGCCGCCCTTCCTCGACGCGTCGGCCGATGTCCCCCTCCTCGAAAGGCGCCCCTTCGTTTCTGTGGCACGGGTTCCGGGGAGCTTTCGCGCGCAGATCAAGAAGTTGCTCGCAAAAGCCCAGGGGGGAAGCGTCACCGACGAGACGCTGGATAACCTACTTCGCCAGTTGGGCGCCCGCGGCGTTGGACTGTCTTCGCTGTTGTCAATGGGCGGAACACACGCCTCGGGTGCGCTCGGCTTCTACCTGGCATTCGCTTTGATGAATTGTCTGGATGAAGAGTCCGACAATACCTATGTGTTGCCCATCGATGCTTGCGACAGTTTCCTGCGGGCGCTGGCTCACGGAAAAACCCATGCCGAGCAAATGCGCCGCGCCGACCTCCTGATCGTTCGGATGAACGAAGAGGGAGTCACGCTATCGCCCGTAGAGATCAAGTTCTATGGGTTGGGCTCCGACGAAACTAATGGCAACCTCCCGGGCCCCAGCGACGCGGCTATGAATGAGCCGCTTGAGCAGCTCCGTGCAACCCAGGACCTGCTGCTCAGCGTGGCGGAAAGTTCGCGTGCCATTGGGACCAGCGGCTCGGAGGCGGACAAGGCACTCTGGTCCAATGGGCTGGCTGCGCTGGTTGAGGCGGCAATTCGTTTACGTCCCGGTGGCAGCGCAGAACCGGAAGCTTTGGCCCGGCAGCTGGAAAGATCTTGTCAACGGAAAGCTCCAAGTCCGAACCGGCCAGCCTTTGGTCTGCTATTTCAAGCATGAAGCCACTACCTCCGAGGGGGAGAGCTTCCGGGTGGTGCATACCTCCCAAATGGACGGAGCACCGGGCTCCGGTTTCGGCCTTCTTGCCGCAAACGCGGGCCACGCCTTCGAAGCAGTCGCGGATCCCGAAAGCGCCTTGGTCCGCGAATGGAATGACCTCATTGAATGGGCGCTTGGCAACCCGATCGAGCTTCCCGCTCCAGCCTCCTCCGAGGAAGCACCCGAGGACGGGGACGACCAAGAGCACTTGCAGGCCCAGAAGTCGGACGTCGTTGAGGGGACAATTGAGGCTCAGCCTGACCCCAAGGAGGAAAGAGGACGAGAAACTGGCGCCCGGGCGGCAGAGGTAACAGATGAAGAGCCTTTCCAAGCGCCAGTAGCGGTAACGGTGCCCCAAGAAGAGGAACACAACGTCCTCCCTGACGACAACTCGTTCGTCGGCGGAATTCGGGGTGACGGTGTCCGGTTCGGCGTAGGCAGGGTTTTTGGGACCTTAGGGGCGGCCACGGCAGACTACTGGCCGGGCAACACCGAGCTGAACCAGATGAATATTGGTGTCGTCGGCGACCTCGGCACCGGGAAGACCCAGCTCCTTAAAGCCCTTGTCTATCAGCTCCGGGAAGGAAGCAAGTCCAATCAGGAGACACCGCTGTCGATGCTTGTATTCGACTACAAGCGGGACTTCCAATCGACTGACTTCCTTGAGGCAGTTGGTGGAAGGGTACTAAACCCTTACCGCATCCCGATAAATATCTTTTCCCTCCGCAACGGTTACTCGCCTCTCGCCGCCTACCAGCGTGCCCAGCAATTTGCTGACGTCTTGGACAAGATCTATGGCAATATCGGGCCCGTTCAGACCGATCGCCTTGTCACCTCTATCGTCAACCTCTACAAGGAGAAGCACGGTGAGCCGCCTACGCTGCCCGAAGTCCTGGCAGAGTATAGTAACGGCCAAAAACCTGACGCCGTAACGTCTATCCTCAAGCCCTTTATTCTTGGTGAGATCTTCAGCGACGATCCGAAGGAGATGATGTCGTTTGAAGAAATGATGGAAGACAAAGTCGTCATCGTAGCGCTCAATGATTTCGGCACGGACGACAACGGGAAAAATGCGCTCGTAGTCATGTTCCTCAATCTGTATTACGACTACATGCTCAACGCCACCAAGTGGCCATTTGTCGGGAACTCCCCGCAGTTGAGGAGGCTCAACTCCTTCCTGCTTGTGGATGAAGCGGTCAACATCATGAAGTACAACTTCCCGGTGCTCATGAACCTGATGTTGCAGGGCCGCGAGTTCGGCTTCGGTGTCATTCTCGCCTCGCAGTACCTCGACCATTTCAAAAAGGACGGCCGCAATTACGGGCAGCCGCTATTGACCTGGTTCCTCCACAAGGTACCTTCGGTCACCCTGAAGGAACTGCAGGCGTTGGGCCTTCCGAATATCACCGCAGACATTGCGAGCAAGATCTCCAGCCAGAAGGTCCACCATGCTCTGTACAGCTCGTTGAACTTCTCAGGGAAGTTCATTGAGGAAGTGCCCTTCTTCAAGTTGCTTAGCGACAAAGCGGACGGCACAACTAACGGGTCGTAGGACTGGTGTAGTGCTCGTGTGGGGGTTCGGTGCTTGGCATCGAGCCCCCGCTTCGCGACGCGCCCCTGAGGCGAGGGCAGGATGTCGGTGGCATGTGCTTAGGTAAGGGAGAATAGGAGCCTTATGAAATACGTTGACCTGTTTTCCGGCTGCGGGGGGCTATCCCTGGGCATCGAGCGAGCTGGCGGCCAGCTTGTGCTCGCTGTCGAGAAGTCCGACATGGCTGCCCGTACGTTCTGTCACAACCTCATCAGGGATGCTTCGGATTCAGTGCAGTGGGAGCGGTACGTTGCGTCCGACGAAAGCGAGCAAATAGCGTCGAGGCTTCTTGTGCGTGAGCTTGGCGTCTTGCTCGACAATACTGCCGCGGTGGAGGAGATCCGCTCAAACGGTCTGGACCTCGTAGTCGGGGGGCCCCCCTGCCAGGGTTTTTCCCTCGCCGGTCGGCGTAATCCTTCTGATATCCGGAACGAGCTTCCGTGGCAATACCTGAAGTTTGTCGAGGCGACTGGCCCACGAGCGGTCGTCATTGAAAACGTAGTCGGAATGGATCGTAGCTTTGCGCGGGGAGAGGCCTCCTCCTTCCGTCAGTTGCAGCAAGCCCTCGCCGAGACGGGCGATGGATATGTCGTCCAGGGTGTGCACGTCAACGCCGTTCACTACGGTGCTCCACAGCACCGGCCGCGGCTGATGATCATCGCCCTTAGGACGGACGTCGCGGCCGAACGAGGAGTGACTGCGACAGGCGAAACCTGGCGTTCCGCTTTTGTGGACCAGATTGAAGGTGATATGCCGGCGTTGGCGCCACGTCCGACAAAGCTGATTGCTGAGATGGCGTCCGTGGGCCACGCTGTCGGTGATCTTACGGCGAGGGGGACTGCCAACGGCGGCGCTCACTCTGCTGCCTACGTACGGTCGCTTTCGAAAGATTTTTGGCCGGGACGCAGCACGGCTGCTTCAGAGGTCCGGAACCATGTTCGACGTAGGCACGGGGAGCGTACGACGCAACGGTTCCGTCTCTACCAGTACCTTTCAGAGAACGGCCTCGACCAACGACTTCTGAGTCACGCCGCGCGGCTCCCGGAGGACGATTCGAAGCTTCTATTGAAGCATCGTCTCCTGCACGCGCCATTGCCTGCCATAGCTCCGGACGGTGTTCGTCTTGCCGATTCTTTGGACGAACTCGTCGACGTAGCACACCGGTTGGCGACCAAGAAACACTCCCAAAAGGTACTGCGGTGGGGGGAACCTGCGAGAACTGTGGTTACCCTCCCCGACGACTACGTACATCCGATCGAGCCGCGAATTTTTACCGTTCGAGAGATGGCCAGATTCCAGGGATTTCCCGACCATTTCGAATTTTTGGGCAAGGAAACTACCGGCTCGGACCGGCGCCGCTTCGAGGTCCCGCAATACTCGCAGGTCGGGAATGCAGTCTCACCCTGGCTAGCCCTCGCAGTCGGAAGAAAGATGAGTGCTCTCTTGTCGGTCTGAGTGGTGGGGCATAACGGCCGGCCCTTGGAAGTTTCGCCGTGAGCTCCACTACGGGCTGCAGGGCAGGGCGGCCAGGGCCGCGCCGCAGGAGTTCGGACCGGTAAAATAAGGTAATGGCGGATTTCATGACCTCGGGCCAGCGGAGCGCCCACATGGCTAAGATCCGGTCCAAGAACACCAAACCGGAGTTGCTGCTACGCCGTGCTCTGCATGCCCTTGGGTATCGGTATCGTATCCACGACCGTGTCCTACCGGGGAAGCCGGATTTGGTGTTTGCCGGGCGGAGAAAGGTCATCTTTGTCAATGGATGCTTTTGGCACGGGCACGACTGCCCAGTGGGCAGCCGCTTGCCCAAAACGAACACGGAGTTCTGGGCGGACAAACGGCGCCGCAACCAGGAGCGAGACTGGAGTCAACGACACCAGTTGGCGGAGATGGGGTGGACGTATCTGGATGTATGGGAGTGCGAGGTCCTGGCGAACGCAGATTTGTTAGTTGACGTTACCGGCTTCCTCGAACGCTAGATAACCGACCCACTGCAGAGCAAACGGAGGACTTCGCTCAGTCCATATAGTCGTACAGCACCTGCGAACGGTTGGGTTCCCGCAGTTTCAGCATGGCCTGGGATTCGATCTGACGGATGCGCTCACGCGTGACTCCGTAGACCTTCCCGATTTCGTCTAAAGTCTTCGGCTGCCCGTCGGTGAGGCCAAACCGCATGGCGACTACGCCGGCTTCGCGCTCGGACAGCGTGTCCAAGACCGAGTGGAGCTGTTCCTGAAGCAGGGTGAAGCTCACGGCGTCTTGAGTCAAGACGGCGTCGGTGTCTTCGATCAGATGCCCTAAAGGTTGCATTTCCCCCGTTCCGTCAGGAATTTCCACGTCTAGCGACATGGGCTCGCGGCCGTATTTCTGGACTTCGACCACCTTTTCCGGGGTCATGTCCAGTTCGAGGGCAAGTTCCTCAGGGGTAGGTTCGCGGCCGAGGTCTTGCAGCATCTGGCGCTGGACGCGTGCCAGCTTGTTGATAACTTCCACCATGTGGACCGGAATGCGGATGGTGCGGGTCTGGTCAGCCATGGCACGAGTGATCGCCTGGCGGATCCACCAGGTGGCGTAGGTGGAGAACTTGAAGCCCTTGGTGTAGTCGAACTTCTCAACCGCACGGATCAGACCCAGGTTGCCTTCCTGGATCAGGTCCAAGAACAGCATCCCGCGGCCCGTGTAGCGCTTGGCCAGCGATACGACGAGGCGGAGGTTGGCCTCCAACAGGTGGTTCTTGGCCCTTTTGCCGTCGTGGATGACAAATTCGAGCTCACGCCTGAGCTTGGGGTCCATGGACCCGTCGGCGGCGGCGATCTTCTCCTCGGCAAAGAGGCCGGCCTCGATCCGCAGGGCGAGGTCGACTTCCTGCTCGGCGTTCAGCAGGGCGACCTTGCCGATCTGCTTCAGGTAGTCCTTGACGGGGTCTGCGGTGGCGCCGGCAGACATGACCTGCTGACCCGGCGCGTCGGCGTCGGAGTACACGAAGCCCGAGCCGGTGGGCGCTGCAGCCTTGCCGGTAACCTCCTCGCCTTCGACTTCTTCGCCGAGCTCGGCGGCGTCGGGCGTGATGTCGTCGAGGTCCTCATCGACCTCGGCATCGTCGTCGTGCTCACCGGACGAGTTGCCGGCGGCCTCGGCCGTGGCTTTGGCGCCGGGCTTGGGCCCGCGCTTCTTGGGCTCAGGCTTGACGGCTCCGGAAACGGCATCGCCACCCTCTGCTGCGGCGGCGTCCTTTGGGGCCTTGTTGGCTGCACGCGTGGCGGCGCGCGTGGCGGTAGTCGCAGCCTTCTTCTCCTCAAGGGACATTTCGGAGCTCAGATTGATGCTGGGGCTAAGCGTGCTGGCTTCCCTTTCGCCAGTCGTGTATGCCGTGTCTGCGTTGCTGGGACCTGCTGCCGATGTCGGATCTTCACCCCTAGCTGAACCAGTTTTCTCCAGCCAGTTCTCGGCCCTGACCGCGGGCATGGATGGGGAGTTGAAAAACATCCCGAGGGAGCCCGCGTCGGTTCCAACGTCTATGTGGTTTATCCGTTGCGCGTGGGGAAGGAGGAGGTGAACGAACTGCTCGCCTGCGAGCTGGGGGTCCTCGGCGGTGCCCTTAGCGTAAACGACGAAGATGTGCGCGTTGCGGGTTTCCGGCCTTTTCGGGATCAGGCGCGCAAGTTGCTGAACCAGTTGTTTACGAGTGCCGCTTGCTGGCCAAACGATTCCCAGGTTCCCGGGAGCTGAGTCAGGGCAGTCCTCTGTCGGGGCGGAGACAAAAGCGTTCAGCGTCGCGAGTGCCTGGCGTTTAGTCTTCGTCTCGGTCAGAAGTGCGAGTCGGGAGGACCTGAAATTCATGTATTTCCGGGCCAGAACTGTAACGGGTCTTAATTCGGGCTCCCTGGCGAGTGCGGCCACTTGGACGGCGAACTTTTGGAAGGGACTCCCTGGGACATTCGCGTATTGGTCGAGGTAGCGCGCGGCTTCCGTCATGTCTTCAGACAGCTCGTGGTACTTCTGTAATTCTCCGGGTGCAAGGTCTATGCCCACGAGGGTAACTTCGAATGGGGCAATGGCGCCGTCCTTTAACGCCTGGTCGTACGGAAGCGAATATACGATGCCGCCGAAGAGCTGGTCCCGATACTCCTGATCTGCGGAGTACGGCTCTTCCCAGAGATCCGTCAGCCCTAGCCGCCAATTGCAATCGTTTTGAGGTTCCGCTGCCACCCACGCCGGAACAACCCATTGGTCGCATTGATCGACGATGACCAAACCCGCCTTGTGGCTCCTGACGTTCCGTTCAAGTTCAGTTGAGGTGGCGGAGGCCACAAGCACATCGACGCGGGCGGCCGACCCGGGGCCGTCAGTTTCGGGGGCGCCGGTCCGGACGGTAGGAAGGTGCAGCTCGAGTTGGTCAAGCCACTGAGATTGAAGCTGGGGGCTAGGAGCGAGAATAAGGACCTTAATGCCTTGGCGAAGAGCTTCGACCGTGGCGAGCAAACCAAGTCGGACCTTACCGACGCCAGTCAGTGTTTCTACCACTCCACGTCGCCCATTCTTGTGCCATGCGTCGAGGGCGTCTATTTGCCAGGCATGAGCGTCGGGGTATTCCAGTGGATCAAAAGGCGCGGGCTCAATGCGTGGTAAGGCTTCCACCTCGGACGGCGTCGTCGGATGGAGCGGCTCAGCGATGGTCCGCTTCGCCTCCTCAGAAGTTGCTTGATGGAGTGCCGGACTGAGGTGTTCGAGTTGAACGCCGCCCGCCACTGCTGGTGCCTGGTTCTGTTCCTCCCTGGCAATTCCAGGAAAGTCGCGTGTCAGGACGGTGTGCGAAGAGCCGGAATGCGCCGGAACGGGCTCATCTACTTCGGCCCCGCCGAACATTGGCGTCGCCGAGTCCGCCTGCCGCGTTTGGTCAAGCGCTACCTGCCCGAGCAGGCCCCCACCGCCTGTCCGCCTATGCGGTATGAGTCGGGACATGGCCCTACGTATGAAATTTTGCCCCATTGCGTCCCCAGATTTTCCTTTACTGTGCTTCCTCATGAGCCTAGTTGTGTGAAGCGAAATTTTGGCTCATCGATCTAGGAGCGCCTCGAGTGTCAGCCCACATTAAGGGGTTTCGGTGAGCGTCAAGATGATCTCAGCTGGTGCATGAAGTCTATGTGGTGCCTTCTCCGGCGAAGGCCCTAGCCTCGCAACACTGGAGAAGCGGTGTCAGTGGGCACAAACCAATTTTTAGCGTAAGAGCAGTAACAAGTGTAGGAGAACCATTAGATTAGAACCGATTCATCACATTGCGGTTTAAGCAGAAAGAGTGACGCCCATGCCCATAGGAAATGGCATGCGTAGGTTCAGTTCGCCTACACATGTACTGGTCTGGGGCAATCCGCTGTGACTGCATGGCTGATCTTGGCGGCGGGTGAGAACCGTGTTCATGGCGGAAATGGAGGTTACGACGATCTCCCCGCGGAACACTACTCCTGGGATTCTACGGTTCCGCGCCACAAATTACTGAAAGCCGGAGACTTGGTGGTTCTGTGGAACAAGTCAGTCTTACTAGGCGCTTCGAAGATCGAGTCGATTCACGAAGAGGAGGTCGTAAACGTCTATTTCCACTGCCCAAGCTGCCGCGGTCAGACATTCAAAGCGCGATCCACAAAGTCCCCCAAGTGGCGTTGCAACACGTGTTTTCATCAATTTGACGAGCCCGAGCAGACGACTAAAGAGGTGACAGCCTACCGGTCCAATCATGCCGGAAACTGGCTTGACCTTCGGGGGCTCTTGCCTGGGAGCGTCCTACGGTCTGTCTGTAGGAACCCCAAAGAACAGCTGAGTCTTCGTTATCTAAACTGGGATGCATTCGTTGAAGCGTTGGATCAAGTTTCCTTAGGAAATGGCGTTCGTCAGCTGGCCGACACCGGAACGGAACTAGTGTTGCCCAGCGGGTTTGGTCAAGCGACGATCAGAGCTCGCGTCGGTCAAGCGGGTTTCCGAGCAAAGTTGTTGGAAATGTACGGCGAAAACTGTGCAATGTCTGGGCCAAGCTTTCACGCGGGCCTTGAGGCCGCCCATCTCGTTCAATATGCAGAACACGGCTTGCATGACTTCAACGCGGGTCTGCTCCTGAGACGGGATCTCCATGCGCTATTCGACAGGAAGCTGCTGTCCGTGAACCCCAGCACGTGGCGTGTGGAAGTGTCTCCGCACCTCGTGCACGTTACGGCCTATGCTGAACTCGCGGGGGTCGAACTAAAAGTTCCGAAGAAGCCCAAGATCGCGGGCATTTTGGCTCTGCATCACGCTGAATTCCGAGCTATCGCTTCGTTCTAGAGGTTTGTGGTGTCCGAATTCGTGAGTAGCAGGCCTTTTGACTGCCGAAAGGCATCAGCCCAGGCTTGCCTGCGCCTCCACGCGAGCCTGGGCTGATGCCTCTCGGCCCGTCTCTGAATCGCACGTCGCGCGTAGCGGCGCCGATGGGTGGCCATCCTCTCGCTTCGCGGCCCGCTAACGCTCTCCTTCGCGATGAAGCTCCGCGACAGACCACCTGTCTGGAACTTTCAGATTGGAAGGCTGGTCCGCGAGCCTTTGCATTACGGGCTGCGCGCTGCAATACGATCGACGCATGACAGCGGGTCCAAATGAATCGGAGGCACGACGGGCCGTCGGCGGCGAATATCTTGGGCCTAGGCGTCTAATGACCTTCCCCGCCGCCGAGAGTTCGCCTCGGAGATTGGCGCCACCAGCCCTGACTGTGGAGGACTACCAGCAGTTCGTTAGGCCAGACGAGCAGAAGTTCTACGAATGGTGCATCGATCTTATGGAGGACTCCGGAGTGGTCGGTGAGTTGAAAAATGAGCGGTTGTATTTGGATAGCGCACTTAGCGGCGAGGTGGCGGTAGGAGGCGAGTGCTATCATTTCGAGCTTTCACGAACCTCAGTCCATTTCGCAAGCGAGGATCGAATCCATCCGCCAATCAGATTCTCTGGAGCCGGCGTCGAGACGGAAGGAAGAGACCTTGAAGCCAGTGAGGTGGGCAAAGCGTTTGACTTGATACGGCGGCAGGCAATCCTGAATCGGGTCTGGGCTTCATGCACGAGCCTGGGAAGCACTGCGGCCGTCGGGATAAGTGATTTCAGGCTAGGCGAAGGTCGCTCGGTGGCCTCGATGGAAATCGAAACGAGCCTTGGCGAATGCACCGTTAGTATCCGGCGGGGCCTGCAAGCGGATGCCTTCCGCTATTCGGTGTGCCAGGCCGCAAGTTCGACGGAGCTAAGCCCGCGCGTCGCTGATGCGATCCTTGCTGACGTTGCCGAGGATCTTGGGGCCTCGCCGTTTCCCGAATCGATTCTCGACGCAATGATCGGAGTTGCGAATCGGGCCCGAGGGGATCTGGAGTGGCTGAGCTTGGTGGGGGCGGGCGGACGTATCCGTCCGGCATGAGGCGGATCCACGGCCGATAGCCGACCCACGGAGAATTCCTCGACCGGCCCCTAAGCCAGACGAACCGTGGACTGGTCATCTTCGTCAGGCCGGAAGGATTGACGGTCGCAAGCGAAAACAGACTTTCACCGTTGAGGTCTGAACCGGCGAAGCTGAATGCCTTAGTGATTGAATCTCAAGGTTCGGCTCAACCTGCGGCTTGTTGATGTAGGTACATCCATCAAGATTTTATGGAGGAAGAGTGGCGCGGACAGATCGGTTGAAGGAATTCGGATGGCGCTACCAAGTATGCAGCAAATCTTTGACCGCAAAGCCTGTGGCGGGCAAGGTTATTGCGCACACAGCCAGAGATGGCAGCTTGTGCCCGGGGTCCGGAAAGGCTGCTGTCAATACGGCTTCTCGACGGAAGCCGAGGAAATCCAAGGTCGCCCGAGGAAAAGGCGTGGTTCTAACGGGGACATCAAAATCTAATTCCCCATCTCAAACCCAAAAGCCAGTAGCTTCTGAGCGAGAACGCCCCGTAACGCTGCCTACCAAAAAAGCATCTGAAGTATATCCAGGTCCGAAGAGTCGCATGAGGAGTGGAGATCACTGGTCGTTCTTTCAGGACAACCCACGCCAAGATATGGAGACCGATGCTGGCTGGTGGCGCGTCAGGTTGGGAACATCTCAAGGGACGGGGAAACGGCGCTAACGCACGCTCTCAAGTGCACTACGCCCGTGAATTCAGCGGCTTGATCCCCGCCCCATCCTTGATTAGCCCCAGCAGGTCGTCCTTCTGGGCCTGCCCCAGAGTCAGCCGGTACTTCGCGTGCCCTGCCAGCATGTGCTTGGTCCGTGGCACGTCGCGACTCAACGGGTGGTCCAGGAGCCTTCGCTGGATCTTGTGATCGCCGGGGTAGTCCCGTGCGGAGCGAACTCCGTGTTCAAATTCTCCGGGTGCGCGGCGACATCAGCGGCAGCAACGGAGAACAGGGTCGCCCGTGGGTCCGTGACTGCGGGCTTCAGCACTTCAGCCCCCGTGGGCCTCCGCGACGTTCTTCCGCACCGCGTGTCCCAGATGCCGGTGCACCCGTCCCTCGCGCTGTTCGAAATCAACCGGGTTGCCCGGCACGTTCCAGTGGATGACGGAGTGCGCCCACCAATGGAAGTCGATGCCCCCTGGCCCACCGACGTAGACGCCAGCACAACGGCCAGAAGGGGCTGTTGAAGGCTCGGCGGACGTCGGACATGCGGTTACTGTCGCCGTCGTCGGTCTTGCCGCGAAAGTCGATCCCTTCTGCTCGAACAAAGGAGTTTGAGGTGAACACCCCAACCCCTGTCGCAGTCGCGCCTCCCGCGGAAGGAGGCACCGCCGTCGCACGTCTCGACGAAACGACATTCGCCGGCCGCCGCGCCGCCCTGCTGATCTCCACCCTGCTGCTGGGCGTGCTGTCCTTCCAGCTCAACGCCAGCATGGTCACCCCTGCGCTGCCGCAGATCGCCGCCGAATTCGGCCAGGGTGCGGACAGCGCTGCCCCCGTCCAGTCCATGTTCTTCCTGGCCGGCGCCATCGCCGGGCCCGTGATCGGCCGGTGGAGCGACTTCATCGGCCGCCGCGCCGCGCTGCTCCTGGTCCTCGGGATCATGGGCGCCGGCACCGTCCTCTGCATCACCGCCCCCACGCTGCCGCTGCTGGTCACCGGCCGGTTCCTGCAGGGCGTTTCCAGCGCCGTCTTCGCCCTCGCCTACATCGTGCTCAGCGAAAACCTGCACGCCAAGGTCTTCGGCACCTCCGTGGGCATCATCGCCGCCATCATCAGGGGAGTGGGCGGCGTTGACGGCTACGTGGGCGGGCTCATGGCCGAGACCCTCGGCTTCCGGTCCATCTTCGTCGTCGTGCTGGTACTCACCACCATCGCCGCCGCCTGCATCATCAAAATCGTCCCGGCCGGACGGCCGCAGGGCGTGCGCGGCGCCATGGACTGGTGGGGCGCCGGCTCCCTCTCGCTGTTCCTGGTGTTCACCACCTACTTCGTCTCCGGCGGCACGGCCGCCGGGTGGACCGCTCCCGGCACGCTGGCGCTGCTGCCCGGCACCGCCGCGTCCTTCGCCGCCTTCTGGATCATCGAGAAGCGCCGCAGCCACCCGCTGATCGCCGTGCACCACCTGCGCTCCCGCCAGGTGTGGCCGGTCATCGCCACCACCGTCCTCACCCTGGCCGGCATCTTCGCCATCATCAACTTCACCGTGGTGCTGCTCAGCCAGGACCCCCACGGCGGCTTCGGGCTCACCGCCTCCATATCGGCGCTGCTGTTCCTCACCCCCGCCGCGCTGATTGGCGTCTTTGCCGCACCGCTGGCCGGCTGGCTGGCCGACCGCCGCGGCTGGATTAGGACCCTCCGGTTCGGCACGGGGCTCAGCCTCGCCTGCGCCATCGCCGCAGCCACCTTCTCCGACAACCAGGCAGCGGTGCTGATCGCCGTCGCGGCCCTGGGCATCTTCTACAACGGCTTCTTCCTCACCGCCATCAACGGGCTCTCGGTGCTGCTCTCACCCAAGGGAGCCCCGGCCGCCCTGCCCGGCATCAACGGTGCCTCCTTCGGCATCGGGGCGAGCCTCGGCGTCGTCCTCGTGGCGCCCTTCGCCGCCCAGGCAACCGCCGCCGGGTACGCCACCGCCCTCCGGATCTCGGTGCCCATCACCGCCGCCGCGTTCATCGTCAGCCTCTTCGTCGCCGCCCCCAAGGGCGAGACCGTCTAACCCCCTTTCACTGTAGGAGAACCACCATGACCACCCCCTCCCCGTTCTACCTGGACTGCGACACCGGCATCGACGACGCCCTCGCCCTGGCCTACCTGCTGGCGTCCCCTTTTGCTGATGTGGTCGGTATTGGCACTGTCAGCGGGAACGTCAGCGCGGCCGCCGGCGCCCGCAACACCCTGGACCTGCTGGCGCTTGCCGGATACGATGATGTGCCGGTGGCCCTTGGTGCGCACCACCCCCTTGCCGGGTCCTTCGGCGGCGGGGCGCCGTGGGTGCACGGCGAGAACGGGATCGGCGGGGTAACGCTTACGACGGCGACTGCCTCCCTTGTGGGGGAGTCCGCGGCTGAGATGCTGGTCCGGTTGGCGCGTTTGTACCCTGGGACTTTGAAGGTGCTGGCCATTGGTCCGTTGACGAACATCGCGGAGGCCCTCCGACTCGAGCCTGCCTTGCCGTCTTTGGTGGAGTCGGTCACGGTGATGGGCGGGGCGGCCCTGGCTCCGGGGAACATCACCCCCGTGGCCGAGGCCAACATCTGGCACGACCCCGAGGCCGCCGCCCTGGTGCTGGCCGCCGACTGGGACGTGACCTTGGTGCCGCTGGATGTGACCATGGCGTCTGTCTTGGAGGAAACGCACCGGCAGTTGCTGCTGGAGTCTTCATCGCCGGTGGCGCGGGTGCTGGGGGAGATGCTCGGTCACTACTTCCGGTTCTACGAGGACATTTACGGCCGGCCTTGCTCGCGATGCACGATCCGCTGGCGGCCGCGCTCGCTGTTGGCGCTGTGACGGCTTCCGTTGCGCCCGTGGTGCGGGCCGCCGTCGACACCTCTGACGGGCCGGGACGCGGCCATACCATCTGCGATCTCCGCGGACTGTATGCCGGATACCCTCTGGTGGCTGGCGCGCGCTGCCGCGTGGTGCTCTCGCTCGAGGAGGACTTCGCCCCGCACCTGGTGGAGACGCTGCTGACATTGCAGCCGGTGGGTGAGCCGGTACCCGTTGGTTGAGCCTGTCCCTGTTGGTTGAGTCCAAACTGCCAGTTCCGCAGGGACGGCGCTAGGGCCATGATTGGAAGTACAGAGCACTGCGATTTGGATCGGAGGCTGCCATGATCCAGGCCCTGCTGTGCAAGTTGAACATTCGGCATGAATGGCATCTCGAACATGCCGAGGATGGAGCCGTGTATCGGCGGTGTCGTCGGTGTGGCAAGGATGACGATCAACGCGGCGAAGGGAGAAGGGGCGACTTCAGCGCCTGGGTGGGGCCGTCAGGCGGGTGATCTGACCAGGACACAGAAAAGCGGGACGACAGCACCGGAGTGCGGCCCTCCCACCAGTTCCGCTCCTGAGGGACTCTAGTTTTGCGAGCCGATCACCGAGTGCGCGATCAGCATGTCGAGACGGCGAACGTCCACCTTCTTGCCCACCTTGATCTTGATGTGGCCTGCCCTGGTCCACAGCTCCAACTCGGCGTCGAGATCAAATTTGCCGGCGTTCTCGGAGGACCACATGTTGATAGCCGAGTAGGGCAACGAGTACACCTCCACCTTCTTTCCGGTGATGCCCTGGGCGTCGCGCACAATCATCCGCTTGGTGGTGAAAATGGCACTGTCCCGGAACGTTCTGTAGGCGGAAACCGGCTGCTCGCCCGGGAGCATCAACTCCATGACGTCATGCGGAATGGGACATTCTTCGACGAACATCCACGTGGTTACTGCTGCTGCCTCCATGAGAAGGCCCCCTTTTCCTTGGTTCACGGACTGGGTTAGTCTCTCAAAGCCGTGGCAGACGGGGTTCCGACGCGCCTATGTCGCTGCCCGTGTTAGGACTGCAGCGACTGCATCACGGAGAGGTGCCCGGCCCTGGCGGCGATAAGACACTTGGCCAGGTAAAAGGGCTGCTTGCCGTATCGAACGTACTGGGTGAAGACCAACACCGGATCGGACGGCCGCAGGTCCAGCAGCTTCGCACGGCTGGGGCCCACCTGGCTGAGGCTGATCTGGCACTCGCCCGGCCCGGGCAGCCGGCCCAGCTGGGTGTTGAGCTCGGCAAGCAAGGTGGCGCCGCCGTCGTCCTTTATATCGAGGGGCGCGGAGGCGGTTTTGCCGAGGCTGACGGGCTGGGCGGAGATGTTTTTCCTGCAGGTGGGCGATGGCTTCGCCGTCGCGGATCAGGACCGATTCCCAGAGCCAGCAGTCGGTGCCCGGTTCGACGCCGACGCCCGGGGCGGCGAACTCGGACGCGGGCTGGCGTACCACCTGGATGCGCTTGACCTCGAGCTGCTGGCTGGGGCTGCTGAGGACTTCCTCGAAGGGGCGGATGCGTTCGATGCCGATGTGGGGGAGCGTGTCCGAGACGAAGCGCCCGACGCCGCGCCTTGCCCTGATGAGCCCGTCCTCCTCGAGCAGCATGAGGGCTTCGCGGATCACGGTGCGGCTGACTTTCATGTCTGTGCCGAGTTCGGTTTCGGTGGGGATCATGGAACCGGGCGTGAGGAGGCCGTTGCGGATGGCTTCGGCGATCCGGGAATACACCGCGACGCGGAGGGGTGAGCCGGGCTGGGCGGCCACCGGCTGGGACAGGAACCGGGCGGCGTCCTGGTGCACGTTATGCCTCGCTTGCTGGTGGTGGGTCCGGGGATTCCAGCCTAGTGCAACGTCTGATGCGTTTGTTGGACAAGCTGCAAGCGTCGACCGCCCCTCATCATGACAACCATCGTGACAGTGCAAGCGGCCGGGTCCGTGGGAATCGATTAGACGTGCGTCACTTGCCGGTGCAAGGGTGGACGGATGAATGCCGACATCAACTTCTATTTCGATCCGGTTTGCCCTTTCGCCTGGATGACCAGCAAATGGGTGCGGCAGGTGCAGGCGCAGCGCGATTACACCGTGGACTGGCGCTTCATCTCCCTGCGCCAAGTGAACGCCGAGGTTGACTATGACGCTCATTTTCCGCCGGAGTACGAAGCCGGACACACGGCCGGGCTCCGGCTTCTGCGCGTGGCGGCCAAGGCCCGGGCGGAGCATGGCCGCGAGCCGATCGCCCGGCTGTATGAAGCCTTCGGGAACCACATCTTCGAAACTGCCCCGGACACGGACCAGCGCACAGAGGGCGAGGTGCGTGAGCGGCGCGGGACGCGGAAGTTCGTGGAGCCCATCCTCACCGAGGCCGGCTTGCCCCTGACACTGGCGGAAGCGCTCGACGACGAGTCTTGGGACCGCGAGATCCGGCAGGAGACGGATGAGGCGCTGGGTCTGACGGGCAAGGACGTGGGCACGCCCATCATCCACTTCGAGCCGCCCGCAGGCGTGGCCTTCTTCGGGCCGGTGATCAGCCGGCTGCCGGACGAAGACTCCGCCGCCGAGCTGTGGGACCACGTGGTGGGGCTGGCACGCTTCCCCGGTTTTGCGGAGCTCAAGCGAAGCCTGCGCGAGCAGCCGCAGCTCCCGGCCTTTGGAGCCAGCGCCGATATAGTCGGCCAGCAGGAAGACTGGCACGGCGGCAGCCGGCGGCAGAAGAAATGACCGTCTCAAAGGATGAATCCATGAATCCGATCAGCATCCGCCAACACCAGGAATCCGTCGCCGTCCAGGCCTCAGCCGAGACGCTCTACGACCTGGTCTCCGACATCACCCGCCACCGGCGAGTGGAGTCCGGTCTGCACCTCGTGCTGGTGGGATGACGACGCCAGCGCCGGGCAGGTCGGCGCTTGGTTCACCGGGCGCAATGAGCTGCCGGAGCGGACTTGGGAGACCCGGTCCCAGGTGGTGGCTGCCGAACGCGGCCGCGAGTTCGCCTGGGTGGTGGGCGGCAGCTTTGTCCGCTGGGGCTTCACCCTGGCTCCGGCAGACGCCGGGACGATTCTGACCGAGACGTGGGAATTCCTGCCGGCCGGCATCGCCATGTTCGAGGAAAAGTTCGGCGACGACGCGCATGCCCAGATCGCCGACCGCACCCGGCAGGCGCTCGACGGGATCCCGAAAACCCTCGCCGCAATCAAGCAGATCGCAGAATCCCCTGCAGCAGAGGCCCGGTTTTAGGAGTGGAACTGCTGCATCCCTGCGAGGTGTCCAGCCCGAGCCGCCGCGCCCCGATGAGGCTCTCCAGAAGTGCTGGTTATCGCTTCCGTCTTCCGAAATGGCTGTGGAGGTTAGCCGGCCGCGCAGGCTAAAGGGTCTCGGGAACCGGGCGTCCCGGGAAGAGCGTCGAGTACTGTTTCCGGTACATTCTGCGCCCGATCAGGCGGTAGCCCAGACGGACCGGCGCGGGGATCTCGTTGAACAACTCCCTCCGGTCCGCGGGCGGGTTCGTGGCCAGCACCATCCCCAGATAGGTGACCAGGAATTTTTTGTCGAACTGCTCGATGCTGTGCTGCCCCAGTCCGTTCATCTCCTCCTCGGTCATCACCCTGTCCGCGACGGGCATCACCTCTGTGACCTCGCGCCGCAGGTGCACCTTGAGGACTGCCGAGAGGTCCTCATAGCGCGCGGCCAGCTCCGCACCCTGCTCCTGATCCGCCGTCGCCATCCAACGCAGGCGGACCGGCTCGATGACCTCAAGCCGTTGCGTAACCTGCCGGTGCTGCTGGAGCATCTGCCCTACGTGCAGCGCACACGCAGGCGCCCGTTGCTTCAGCTGCGGGTACATGAGCAGGTCCTCGCCCTCGTGGTGGATGTGGAGCACCTTGTCGAAGTTGCCGAGGACTTCCCCCACGTACGCGGCGCGAGCGGTATCGCCGGCCCGGACTGAGCGCACCAGTCCAGGAGCCTCGTCATACGCCCATAGGAAAAAGCGGTGGATGCGCCGCATGCCCGCCGACCCCGTGCACAGGACAGGCCCCGGTGGCAGGGGAGCCGCGGTTTCGCCGGGCTGCATGGTGAAGAAGTCGGTCATTGGATGGGCCCCTAACGCTCGTCATGCCTGACCAGGACCTCTCCCCGGCAGCATCGTATCGGGTGCCCCTACACCGCACAATGGCACCGGGAACGGAGCTGGCCCGCGGCCGGACGGAAGCTTCAGGCGCAGGGTAGTCCCGTCGTCGTCCGTTCCAGCCTTTCCCTGCTGCCTCTGGGCGGAACCCGGGAGATGTATCAGCCGATAAGGCCGAGCTGGCGGAAGCGCGTCAGGTTGTCCTCGATGCCCCAGCCGCCGTCGATGAGCCCGTCCCGGAAGATGAAAAAGTACACCTCATCCACCCGCTCGAACCGCCGGCCCGTGGGGGAATGCCCGCGCCAGACACCGCGATGGGTCCCGGAGCACCGTAACCGGGCCACGACGGTATCGCCTTCGCTGACCATCTGGATGATGTCCATGGCGGCGTCCGGAAAAGACTGGAGGAAGGGTTCCACCCACTGCCTGGCTCTGGGCGCTGCCCGCGGGGTATACAACTCGTCAAACGCCGCCAGGTCCCCGCGGCTTATGGCTTCGATCAGCAGGGAAACGACGCGCTTGTTGTGCTCAACCGACTCAGTCATTGCACAACGTTACGTCTCGTTGTCGGGCATCGCTTCGCGGGCCTGCTGCCAGGCGGCGTAGCTGCCGTCGAGCTCGACGACGTCGTACCCGGCGCGGCGCAGGGCGCTGGCGGTTACGGAGTTACGGACGCCGCCCTGGCAGTAGGTCACGATGGTTCCTTCGGCGGGAAGTTCGTCGAGGTGCCACATGGCGCGGCCCCCGCTGATCTGGCGGGATCCGGGGATGTGCCCGCCGGCATGCTCGGTCCGGTTGCGGACGTCCAGGACCATGGCTGCGTCGCCAGCTTGGAACAAGTTGCACCTGTTTGTTGGGCAAGCTACGCAGGTAAGGTGGGGCTGGCGGGGCGGTTTCTGTACCGTCCCATTTCCGGAAGAAGCGCGGGTGTGACTGTGAACGAGTACGAAGCCTCATTGATCATCAAGTCCGGAGCGGAGCAGCTGTTATCCTCTTCGTCGGACCCCCGCTCGGATGAAGGCTATGCTGCGCTCAAGGTCAACATTTCGGCAGCATTGGAACTGATAGCGGAATCGCTCGCGAACTTTGAAGCCGGCATAAGTGCCCCGAGCCGCTCAACCGGGTGGGTCCAGGACCTCCGCCGCGTGGCGGACGACCTACGGGAGAACTAAGCCAAGGAGCGGCCGGCTGAATCCGGGCCGCGGCTGCCGTTCTCCGGCGGAAACGGCGGGAGCGAGTCCCGCCGTCGTCGTTCCGGCATTTTTGGTAAATCGGTGAACTAGCTCCGCGCGGATTCCTTCTCGCGCTGGACCGTCTTGTAGGACTCCCAGAAGGTTGCCCCGGTGATGCCGGGGATCATCCTGTTCGATGAGGTGCCCAGGAGGAAGCGCTGGGCCTGGAACGAGGAGACGCCGTCGGCGGACTTCTCACCGTTCAACAGCTGCTGGACCATTCCCTTGACGTGGCGCACCTGCAGGAAGCGGGTACGGACGGAGAAGTAGACGCCGGTGGCGAGGCAGAGACAGACGAGCCAGTCGCTCCAGATAACGCCGTTGATGGCCGATAAGACATCGCTTATGAGTGGGTTCCCTCATGAAGAGCGTGGGTGATGCGGTTGGGGATGGCTTTGGTGGCCGCGCTTGGGTGGGTGGACGCAGTGGCGCGCGCCACACAAACCTGTGAAGCCTCACACTGGAATGGTGTTAGTCCATTTGGCCATAGGGCAGGACGGCCTCCCGGCGCGGGGCTTGGTCCTGGAGGGTTGGGGCCGGTCCCTTAGTCCCGTCTTCCGCCCAGCACGTCCACATGGACATGGTCGAGGTGGCGCAGGATTTCGTTTCCGGGTTCAGGTGCGTCGTAATCCCGCCATTGCCCGCGGGAGCTGTGTGCGCTCCAGAACCGGTCATCGAAGATGACGTACTGGACGTCCAAGCCCTCGGCGTGAGCGACGAGCCAGTGAGCCAGGATCCACCCCTGACGCCGGTTCTCCTCGGTCACCGGGCGGAAGAAGACGTCGATTGCCCGGCCGTCGTAGTGCGTCGAGTCCGCTCCGTGCCCCTGGTCCACGCCACCCGGGGCGAATCCGCCCAGGCTTTGCTCGCCGAACACCTCCGCCATCGCCACACGCAACCGCTCGGCGCGCGGTGTCAGGCCGTTGGCACCTATGTCTTCTACCGGCAGGTCGCGGGCCGCCGAGCCCCGGCAAGCCAGGGAAGGGCCGGCGTCGCCGGGTGGGCCGTCGGCCAGCCGCTGCAACACCGCCGCGTCGACGCTCGCGGTGTCCGGAGCTGCCATCCCGCGGGCCTGGAGCGCCACCGCTGTGGTGGCCCTCTTCGCTGCATCACGATCGAGCCCGACTTCCCCCTCCGAGGTTTGGACGACGCAGTCCGGGCGCCACAGCAGTGAACCGTCCCCAGCGCGCAATCCGGTGAGCAGGCCCGGGCCGAGGAGTGCCAGCACTGACGCGAGCCCTCCGAGCAGGAGAAGACCCAAGAGCAGCCTGCGGGCGCGGTGCCGGCGGCGCACGGCGATTCTGTTCACCACGACGTGCCCCTTTGGTTGCTGGATGCTGCAGCGTCCATTGTTTCAAACCCGGCGGCTTGCAGCGGAATGCAGCAGCACGCCCCACCAAGACTTTGGGGCTTTTACCCCTATCCAGCAAGTGCGGGCAGGCGCAAGATGAACCCTATGAAAAAAGTCTCCCTCGCGGGCTTCGCGGTTGTAGTAGTGGTGTTGGGCGCAATCACCGGCACAGTCCCGGCTAATGCAGCGCCCTCATCTCCGGCTGGCCAGATCATCGTCAAGTTCCGCGACAACGCCGCCGCGGCGGGGGTGCTGCGCCGGCATGGCCTCAGTGAGGGTGCCGAGATCGGCGGCACCGGCGCACGCTCCATTGTGGTGCCGGCCGGCAAGGAATTACAGCTCATTGAAGCTCTTAGCCGGAACGCTGCGGTGGAGTACGTTGAGCCGGACCAGGTTGTTACTGCCTTCACGAGCGACCCCTTCTTCGGCAGCCAGTACGCGCTGCAAAACGTAGGTCAGTCATTCACCAATAACTACGGCACCGCCACGCCTACCTCGCCGTCCCGGATAGATGTTGCCGGCGGCACACCGGACGCCGATGTTGACGCCGTCGAAGCATGGGCCACCACCATGGGCAGCGGAATCAAGGTTGCCGTCCTTGATTCCGGTGTGGACCTTAACCACGAGGACATTTCATCGAAGGTAGTTGCACGGGCCAATTTCAGCGGAGCCGCCAGTCCAGACGACATTTATGGCCATGGCACGCACATGACAGGCACCGTGGCCGCCATCGCCAACAACGGCCTCGGTGTGGCCGGCGTGTGTCCGGGATGCACCATCCTGGCGGGCAAGGTGCTCAATGACAGCGGCGTTGGATCCAGCTCCAGCCTGGCAAACGGCATCAATTGGGCGGTCAGCAACGGCGCGAAGGTCATCAACATGAGCCTCGGAGTGCGGGCGTCGCGAACTCTGGAAGCAGCCGTCAACAACGCCTGGAGCAAAGGCGTGGTGCTCGTCGCAGCAGCCGGCAACGGCGGCAACCAAACGCAAATTTACCCGGCCGGCTACCCCTATGTCATTGCCGTCGCCGCCACTGACAACAAGGATGCCAAAGCGGACTTCTCAACCTACGGGGCCAGCTGGGTGGACATCGCGGCGCCGGGGGTCAACGTCTACTCCACGTTCCCGAACCACCCGTTCACCCTGGAGAAGCCAAACAACCGGTCACAGAAATACGACATCGGCAACGGAACATCCGTGTCCTCGGCGATCGTGTCGGCAACGGCGGCGCTTGTCTGGAGCACCAATCCCGGTGCTACGGCCACCTCAGTCCGCGCCAAGGTGCAATCGACCGCCGACAAGATTCCCGGCACAGGCACGTTCTGGGCCAATGGCCGGGTGAACACCTACAACGCCGTGCGGTAGCTTTTGCGAGCTTTGCCGGATCAGTGGGTCCGGGATTCTGTGGCTTCGTGCCGCGGTTCGGGCTGTCCTTCCGCGGCTGCCCAGTGCCGGCGGAGCCCTTCGGCCAGCCGCTCCGGCTCCACCCGGTGCGGCGGGTCGAAGTGGTGGCGCCTGGGGAAGACCTCCAGATGGAAGTCGGGGAAGAAAACCCGGGCCAGGCGGGTTGCCATTTCTCCGTATTCATCCGGATGGCTCAGGCCGCCGAGGGCAAAGAACACCGGCTTGCTGAAGGCGGCCAGCCGTGACCTATCCAGATCGTAGCCCTTGAAGGTCTCCAGGAACGCCCTGATCCCGGCAGGGCGCCGGGCCATCCACGGCGGTGCGGGAGTTTGCTCCTGCGGCGGCAGGACGGCGTCGGGCTTCACCTGCAGCCTCATGAAGGCGGTCATGAACTGCTCCGGCGGGAGCGCCTCCAGCTCCTGGTACTTTTTCCGGTGTTCGGTGTAGGCAGGGCTCCAGTCCCAGGTGCCGGCCCAGGCCGGTTCCAGCAGGGCCAGGCTCTGCAGCCGTTCGGGGTGCTTGGCAGCAAAGGCCAGGGCGGCCGCGCCACCGCCGGAATAACCCACCAGGTGGAACGTCTGCCAGCCCCGTGCGTCGGCTTCCCGCAGGACGCCCTCCACCTCGGTGTCCAGGCTCCAGCCGACGGGCGGCTTCTCGTCCTTGTACAGCTCGAGTTCCTTGGGAACGGCCTGCACATCCGGCCCGAGGGCTTCAACCAGGGGCTGGAAGGCCAGGTCTGCGGGGAGCACTGCACCGGAAAGCAGGATGGCCCGAATCGGTTCCATGCTGAAACCATACGCCCGTACCGGAGGTACGCAATGGGCGGATGTGCCTACGGAATTCCGTTGGTCCATCGCAAGATATTGTTGGGGTGGGGGAGGGCCGTACCGGTCAAGTCCTACACCGGTGTCTGGTGGACCGCGGCAAAGCCGAGCAGCAGCACGTCGCCGGTGTCCGCGCTGACGGCCGTGCAGCCGTCATCATCACCGAGGAGCGTGACTGGTGGGCAACGCCAGCGAATGGGCTGTCAGGCGCAAGGCATTCCATGAGAAACAGCTGGACCGTCCCCGGAAGGTGTACCGGATCGGCCGCACGAAATTGGTGGTCACCGGCGGCCAGGCCGCATCCACGGTGGGCGCAGCCGTTGCCACAGCTTCCGTTGATTCTCCGTCCTGGCTGTTCCTGGGTGCAGTGGCTGCCGGGTTCTTCGGTGGAAAGTACTTGTACCCGATCCCGCGGAGCAATGTCGCTGCCCGGCGCGGCTCAAGCGCGGTAACCAGGAAATCTCCTCACGAGCTGGACTCCATGACGCCCGCGGAGATCCGGGCCTACCAGTTCAACATCGAGTTCACCCACAAGGAAGTAACCCCTTCCGCTCTGGGAACCGAAGAAGCTCTGGGCCGCCAGGCTGAGGCCGTCAGGACCGTGTCCCCGGTTGTTGGCGCGAATGCCGAGTTGTTGAACCACCTTTCCCTGACGGACGTGCAGGAATTCGGTAGGACTGCTGCCCGCCACGATCTGCTGAAGCGGCGCTGGCTCAGCTACGAGGTGGACCCGCAGAAACAGTTCGACTACCCCGCGATGTCCGATGCCTCGTCCCCTGCAACAGCGGCCATGATCAGGGCCATGCGCGCCGCGGATCAGGCACGGACCGCAGGTAACCCGGCCGACTACAAGCCCGCCGTCGACAGGTTTTCGCAGGCCCTGCAGGCAGCGGAGCAGGCCGCCGGCGTTCCCTAATAGAGAGTCAGGAGAGCGGCTGCCGTTCCCCGACGCCGACGCAGGACGACGGCGCGAGGTAGTCCCGCCGTCGTCGTTCCAGCCTTTCCTGCTGGCCGGGCGACGGGATCCTTGCCCCCTTGGCGCGGTTGCACCTGGCACACGCGGCCCGAAGTTTTGCAGGCTGGTGGAACCGCCCTTCAGTTCCAGCATGCAGACTTCCCCCATAATCCTTCAGCTCATCAAGCTGCACCCCTACTGGGCTAGGAAGATCGTACCGTCAGGCGCGGGAGTGTCCTTTTGGCGGACATCGCGTTGATACATTCGGTTCATGGAAACTGCTCTTCGCGATGCCACCGCGCTTGCCTCAGCGGTCCGCGCCGGTGAAGCCTCCGCCGAGGGCGTCCTGGCGGAGTCGCGGTCACGGGCCGATTCAGCGCCCGCTCTTTGTGCCTTCATCCAGGAGGACTGGGACGGGGCTGCCATCGCCGCGAAGGAAGTGGACCGCATCCGGGCCTGCGGGGAGGGTCCCGGGCCGCTGGCCGGGGTTCCACTCAGCGTCAAGGACGTCATCGCCGTGGCAGGTTTGCAGCTGACCGGCGGAAGCGCCGCATACGCCGGAAATGTTGCCTCCTTCACTGCCACGGCTGTGCGGCGCCTGCAGGAGGCGGGCGCCGTGGTGATCGGCAAAACCAATTGCCCCGAGTTTGCGTTCGGTGCCGTCACCGAGAGCGCCGTCGGGAGCCGGACGCTCAATCCTCGCTTTCCCGGCGCGACGGCGGGGGGTTCAAGCGGGGGAGAAGCCGCCGCCGTTGCTGCGGGCATCTCGGCCCTCGGGCTGGGCACCGATTACGGCGGATCGCTGCGGTGGCCGGCGCAGTGCGTGGGGATCACCGCCCTGCGGCCCACCCCGCATACTGTTCCTGACCTGGGAATCGTTCCGGGAGCGGGCGGCTGGTACGGGACCGGCAACTCGTCTTCACCAGCTGCCCGGCTTCAGGCCGCCACACAAGTCATTGGGCCGCTGGCACGGTCAGTGCGGGACCTGCGGACGGCGCTCACAGTGCTTGCGGACTTACGTCCCTGCGGTCGGACACTGTCTGGCGGGACAGTCCCCGGTAACGTTGCGGTGGCGTGGAGCGACGGTTCCGCACTGGGGCCGGTACGGCGTGAAGTGTCAGCGATGTTGGCCGCACTGGCGGAGCTGATCGCGCCGGAAGTCCGGGCGTTGACGCAGGTACCGGACCTGTTCGCGAGATCACTGGCAGCCTATAACCGGCTCCGACCTATTGATCCGATGATTGACCACGCCGCGGCTGTCGCCGGCCGTGAGCACCTGATCCTCCCTGCGAACCTGGAGGCAATCCAGCGCTCCCTGCACACTGACGCACGGGAACTCGACGCGGCCGTTACCGAATCCGAACAGGCAAGAAGGCGGGACCTGGCGGTCTTCGATACCGCTGACATCGTCCTCCTGCCGGTGGCGGGCGGTCCTGCCTCCGACGTGTCCGGAAAGCTGGACATCGACGGGAAGTCCATTTATGGCTGGGACATCATGGGTCAATGCAGGGCTGTGACCATGGCGGGTGCGCCTGTTGTTTCGCTGCCCGTCGCGTTGTCATCCGAGGGCCTGCCCCTGTCCGTCCAGGTTGTCGCAGCCCCTGGTGCGGATGCGCTGGCGCTGGACTTCGCGGAATGGCTGGAGGGCCTCGTCGCGGTGAGACCTGCCGGTCTCACCTGAGTAGTGCAGCCACGGTCCTCGGTGGTTGAGGACCGGCAGGTGTTACGACACACTGGGCTGCATGGTCTCCCGTATCAGCGAACTGGTCCTCAATTGCACCGACCCCGAACTGCTGGCGCGGTTCTGGTGTGGCGTCCTCGGTTACGTCGAGCTCGACCGGGAGGACGGTGCCATTGAGATCGGCCCGCCCGAAGCAGGGTTTGGCGGCCTGCAGCCGACCATCATCCTGAGCCCCAGCACCAACCCGCGGGCTGCCGGGAGGTTGCCGCTGCACATCGACGTCAACCCCATCGACCGTGACCAGGACGCCGAGCTGGAACGGTTGCTTGCCCTCGGAGCCCGGCCGGCCGACGTCGGGCAGACCGGCCAGGAGCAGTGGCACGTCCTGGCCGATCCCGAGGGCAACGAGTTTTGCCTCCTGCGCAGGCGGCTCGAGCCCTGATCCGCGGATTTCGCTTCCGAATCAGAACCTTGAGGGTCGCTAAGAGGCGGGGGAGGCAGTGACCACCACGTTCTTGCCCCAAGGGTCCTGGGTGTAGCAGCTGATGAGCACCACCCGGTTGGGTACCACGTTCCAGATGTCGCTGTCCTTGAGCGTGTTCTTGTCGTACGTCGTCACGGAGTCCACCACGTACTTCAGCGTCCCCTTCGCGGTAGTCACGGTGACCGCCTTGCCTACGAGGCTGTTGTCGCTGAGATGATTAAAAGGAGCATCCCGCCCGTCCCAGCTGTGCCCCACGATGTACGTCGTGTTAGTCGAGCCTGCGCCCGGCACCCCGTAGCTGGTGAGCCAGTAGGCATCCACCGTGAGCGGTGGCACGAGCGATTCTGAAGACAACTCCTCCGCGCTGGGCGTCAACGGCAGCACAGGCACGTCAAGGCCTGCGGCTTCGATCGAAACCTTCAAGGGCGCTGCTGCTGGGGGCGGAGCCGGTCTGCGGGCAGCAGTGGCGCTTGGGGTACTCACGTGAGCAGGAGCAATAGAAGGCACGACGGCGGCGCCGACGTCGTCGTTCGGGGGAACAGCGGTTGACGGCGTCAGGAAAAGAGCGGCCGCCAGGCCCGCTCCGGCAATGGCAGGCACGGCAAGCCAGCGCCGGCGGATGGGCCGGCGCTGGCTGGGCCTTTTTTGCGGTTCCAAAATTCGTGTGCCTACTTGCGGCTGCGCTCCAGGCGACGCATCCTCATGGCGACGGTTGACGGTACCGCGATGCCGGCAGCGAGGAGCCCGGCGAGAAGTGCCAGGCCGGGGTGCGTGGCCGGCTCCACTTCTGCGGCGGTCTGCACGTTGAGGCCCTTGTTGGTGGCGACTGTCACCGTGCCGCCCCCGACGGGAGTCGAGCTGACCTGGTTGGTGGCTGTCGGCACGGTGTTCCCCGGCGGCGTGCCCACAGGATCGACGCCAATAGCGTCAGGGTTGCAGGCCGCCAGGAAGGCCTCGAACAGCCCCATGAGGTTGGCAGCGGAGGTTTCATTTAGCGTGACGGTGCTCAGCACGGTTTCGAACTCCGCGACCGCTGCGTTGAGGGCGTTCTCGGCTTCGAGGATTTCCGGCGCAGTGATTGCCGCCTCGTAGGCCGCCGTCAAATCGTCCACGGCCTGCTGTGCATTATCCTCGGCATCCTCAGCAGCTTCTTTGGCCGCCTTTGCTTCAGCGAGAACAGCCGGATCCCCAGAGCCCTGGGCCTCCTCCAGCGCGTCCTCGGCTGCGGCGGTCGCTGCGATGGCGTCCTCCAGGTTGACCTCCGCTTCCTCCAGCTCGGCGACCATACCCGCTGTGGCGGCTTCGACCAGCGCAATGTATGCCGCCTCGGCAGCAGCAGCGGCCTCGGCAAAGGACTCAAGCTGGGCAACAGTCGCCTCGGTGATGCCGGCAGCGGCCAGTGCCGCTTCAAACTGCGTGGAAGCCTGCAGGCAAGCGGCTTCACCCGGTGCGGCGGCAGCCGTCGGAACGCCGAGGAAGAGCCCGCCGGCGAAAACAGCTGCTGAGGAACCAGCAGCGACCCATTTGGATACAACGGTCATAATGTGTCCCCTAAAACACGAAGCGGCCGCCGGGGCGGCCCCGGCGGGTTTAGCGCGCGGTAGAACAACTCATGCTTTGCTCGGAAGCTTTCAGCTGGACCAAACAGGAGAGGCGCTCGTACTGCTGATCGTCCGGAGTAAGACGGCGAGACCTCAGTGAACCTGAATGCCGCCCGAAAGACCGCTGTGAGAGCTAAAAATACAGATCAGAGCCGGTTGTGGCAAACCTAACGGGGAAACCGCTCCCGGCTTCGGGAATGCTCCTCAGCATCCAGATGGCGAGCCCGACAATGGCCACTGCCAGCCCGACCAGACCCAGCTGCAGCACCGTCTCAGGAAAGACAGTCCGCAAAGCTATCGGAATGACACTCACGGTGTAGAGGACGACCACGCTTTTCGGCACGCTTGAGCTGCGCCAGAGCGGCAGCATCAGGAGCACCGTGCCGAGGAGGAACAGCATCGAGACCGCGGTCAGTGCGATACCCAATGGGCCGGCACGGAGAGCAGTGACAACGCTGGGATCGACGTAGGGAAAGACGAGGTTGAGGACAAACTCGACCCCGACGAGGCCAGCCAGTGCGATGACGGAGATCCCGGCGCCTGCGACGCCGAGAGCCCCTGCTTGGCCTGAGATCAGCACATAGATCCCGATCACCAGCACGATGGCGGCTAGCTGGGCGACGGGTGCGGCCAGCTGGGTGAAAGGTGAAGTGGGGATGACTCCCGCCCGCTTGGCTGCGTTCACCAGCAGGATGGCTGCCGAGAGGAATCCTGCTGCTGCGGAGATCTTTATGAGTGCGGCCGGCAGGTAAATCTGAATTCTTAAGGACATCAGTGGCTCTTGACTAGTAGCTAATGCACCAGGCGGCGACTGCTGTGGCAATTCGCCGCGACCTCGGAAAGGTTCCGGGGACAGTGCAAAGCTACGGCGGGGCAGGGTGACCAGCCATCACCTTATGGGGTGATTGAGTGGGTGATCGCAGGCAAAGGCCAGGAGCTCTTCGCGGCGGAGCCAGCCATTGAACCAGTTGAGGCGCAGTCTGCTCAGCCGGCGGCCAGCGAAACCTCAGCCACCTCAACCGCAACCCCGGCGTCCCGGAACTTCTGCACCTGGACCGGGTCGGCGCCGTCGTCCGTCACGAGAGTCCACGGCAACGCCAACCTCGCCCAGGCGTGGAACGGCCGCAGGCCGAGCTTGGACGAGTCCGCCAGCACATACACAACATTGCCGCGCCTGGCCATGAGCTCCTTGAGCCGGGTCTGCTCGTGGCTGGCCTCGCAGATGCCGTCCTCGGCGGTGACCGCGTCGGCGCCGAGGAACACCCGGTCGAAGCTCATCCGCTCCAGCGCCGCCTCGGCCAGCGGCCCCACAAAACTCTGGGAAACGCTGCGCAGCCGGCCACCCAGGCAGTCCACCTCGATGCCCTCGGAATCGGCCAGCTCCTGCATGGTGTTGATGCCCGGCGTGGTCACGGACAGCTTCTCGAAACCGCGCAGTTCGTGGGCCAGGGCACCGGCGGTGGAACCGGCGTCGAGCAGGATGTTCTCCCCGGGCACGATCATGGACGCCGCCCAGCGGGCGATGGCATGCTTCTGCTCGAACGCCTCGCCGGTGCGCTGCCGCAGCGAGGCCTCCGGGTGCGCGCCCAGCGCCATCGCGCCGCCGTAGGTGCGGGCCAGCCGGCCCTGCCCGTTCAACAGGGCAAGGTCGCGGCGGATGGTGGAGGCAGTCACCTCGAACCGGGCAGAGAGTTCCTCCACGGAGGCCAGGCCGGTGGTGACGGCGAGGTGGTAGATCTCCTCGCGCCGCGCATTTGCGCTCAGCATTCCCGGTCTCCTTCCCGTGGCAGTGGTAACCATGCTAGTTCCGCCCCCGGAAAACCGACGCTATACGGCCACGGAAGGCCGCGTGGCCATCTCCGCCGCCTGGTGCAGGGCCTCAACCATGGACCGCGGATCCGCGATCGCCTTGCCGGCGATGTCGAAGGCGGTGCCGTGGTCAACCGACGTGCGAATCACCGGCAGGCCCACCGTGATGTTCACGCCTGCCTCGATGCCGAGGACCTTCACCGGGCCGTGGCCCTGGTCGTGGTACATGGCCACCACCAGGTCGTAATCGCCGCGGCCGGCCAGGAAGAACAGGGTGTCCGCGGGCAGCGGGCCGGTGACGTCGATCCCGTCAGCCTGCGCGGCCTTCACACCCGGTTCGATCTTCTCCGCTTCCTCGCCCTGGCCGAACAAACCGTTCTCGCCGGCGTGCGGGTTAATGGCGCAGACGCCGATCTTCGGGTTCGGGACGCCCGCGCGGACCAGCGCCTCATGGCCGCGGCGGATGGTGCGCTCCACCAGGTCCGGGTTGATCTTGCGGATGGCATCCATCAGCCCGATATGAGTGGTCACGTGGATGACCCGGATCTTGGGGGTGGAGAGCATCATGGACACTTCCTCCGTGCCCGTCAGCTGCGCCAGCAGCTCGGTGTGCCCGGGGAAGATGTGCCCGGCGGCGTGCAGCGCCTCCTTGTTCAGCGGCGCGGTGCATATGGCCTGCACGGTCCCGGCCATCGCCAGCTCGCTGGCCACCCGGATGTACTCGTACGCGGCGTGCCCGGCCACGGGGGAGAGCTGGCCCCACGCCAGGTCCTCGGGCAGCAGCGCCAGATCGATCACGTTCACCCGGCCCGGCGTGAACACCGCGTCCTCCACGCTTTCGATGGTTTGGATGTCCGCCTCGATGCCCAGGACGTCCGCGGCCTGGCGCAGGCGCAGCGCGTCGCCGATCACCACGGGCCGGCACTCGGCGTTGCTTTGCGGATCCAGCACGGCGGCCACCACCACCTCCGGACCCACGCCGGCGCCGTCGCCCATGGTGACGGCCACGATGGGGAGGGAGTTCTGCTCGGTCTTGCTCGTTGCGGCGGTTGTCATTTCTGCTCCAGATCGTTCGGAAGTCTTGCTGGGAAGGGTGGTGGCGGGAGCCTGTGCGGATTGGCCGCGGCGCTCCCGGATTTGGCGGTAAAGCTGTTCAAGGGCGAGGTCATCGCCGAAGCTGCCGGGCTTGGTGCCCACCAGCGTTCCGTCGTCGGCGCGGCTGAGTACCGCCCCGTGCTGCACGGCCGCGAGCGGCACCAGAGTGTGGAGGCCGACGGCGTCCAGGACTTCCCGGGCAGTCTCGCCGCCGGTGAGGATAAGGTCTGCTTCCAGCCCCTGTGCTGCCTGGGCAGCGAAGGAGGACAGGGCCTGCACAATGCTGGCTGCCCGCGCCGGATCCACTTTTCCTGCGGCCAGGGTGACGGCCACGTTGGTGCCTGCGGCCAGGGCCAGCCTGGTTTCCTGCAGTTGTGGTTCGTAGGCTCCGGTGGCGCCGGCGTACTGCGGGTGCAGCCGTATCAAGTCGAAGCCGTGTGCTTCCAGCCGGGCCAGCTGCGCCTGCGCGGTTCCGGAAGCGGAACCGACGACGGCGAGCACCGGCTTGGCGGCTGCCTGCGGTTTCACCGTGGTTGCTTGAGTATTTGCACCACTTTGCGCACTTCGCGCAAGTTTGGCAGCGAGTTGCTGCGCAAGGACGTCCGCGGTTCCGCCGGTACCAACCAGCACGATGCGGCGGCCGCCGGAGCTGAAGCCAAGCTCCAGCAGGGCGTCCACCACGGACTCCAGGTCCTGGACCGTTTGGCCGTCGGCAACCACCAGCTGTGGCTGGTCGCCGTGCAGCAACCCGGCCAGTACGGCGGCAAGTTCACCGGAGCGGACCTGCGCCAGGCTCAGTGTCTGCACCGAGGCCGGGTCCCCCGGGTTAAGGAGGGAAGGGATGTCAGTAGGCGGTGCCGAAAGCTCCGCCTGCCACAGGTCCGTCTGCGCCAGGGGAGTGCCGGCAACCAGCGGCTGGCCGTTCCGTACTGACCGCTGCAGCTGGGGGAGCGCCCCCGCAACAACGGCGTGGAATCCCGAGGCAGTCAGGGCAGCCACTTCGGGGCGCACATTCCCGCGCCACAGTGAGTCGATCTTCTTGAAGGACACCGGTGCACCCGAAGCTGCAGGGCCGGAGAAGGCTTCCTTTGCCAGTGCTTCCGCAGCCGACTCAGCAAGCCCGCGGGAATGCGTATCGGTGACCACCACGTCCGTGACGGACCCCGCGAAGGAGGCATCGCCGTCGTGCGTTCCCAGCAGAACCTGGGTGGAAAGCCCATGCTGCACAAAGCAGCAGCCAACCTCGGCGGCACCGGAGAAATCGTCGGCCTGCACAAATACGGAAGCCACATTGCTCCTCTCGCGTCGTTGGTGGCGGAAACCCCGCCTCAGGAGCGGATGCTTTCAATCATCATGACACGACTGCGCGAATCACGCTAGAGGGGTTGCGCAATTTGCGCAGGAGTGGCAAAGTGATGGACACAACATTCGGCGCAGCCAACTGGCAGGCCGTCCACGTTCTACCGAGAGGTCAACGATGACCGTTCTTCCTCAAGGAAGTGACATCTCCCGCCGACGCCTGCTGCAGTTCGGTGTGGCGGCCGGGTTCCTGCTCGGCACCGGCAGCCTCGCCGGTTGCGCCGGCCCCACCGGCCTGCCGGGACCCAGCACCCTGACCCTGGCCCTCAACCGTTCGCTGGTCAGCCTGGACAACAAGCTCAACCAGTTTGACGCCGCCGTCACCGTCCAGCGTGCCGTCCGCCAGGGCCTCACCGCCATCGGTCCCGAAACCAAGCCCGTGCTGGTCCTGGCCGAGCGCTTCGAGATGACCGGCCCCACCGAATGGACCGTCACCCTTCGTGACGGCATCCGCTACTCGGACAACAGCCCCGTGCAGGTGGAGGACATCTCCACCGCCCTGAAGATGTACCAGCAGGTGCAGGGCTCCTTCGTGGCCGGCTTCTTCCCCGAATTCCCCACCGTGGTTCCCGTGGACGAGCGCACCTTCAAGATGGTGTCCACCAAGCCCATCCCCATCCTGGACTCGCTCATGAGCATGATCCTGATTACCCCCGCCGCGCAGAACAAGCCGGAGGAACTGCAGGAAGGCGTGGGCACCGGCCCGTACGTGGTCACCAAGTTCAACCGCGGCGCCGGCACCTACAGCCTGAAACGCAACGAGAACTACTGGGGCCCGGCCCCGGAGGTGGACAACGTGGAAGTCCGGTTCCTCCCCGAGGAATCCAGCCGCGTCATCGCCCTGCGCAGCGGCGAGGTGGACGTCATCGACTCCATCACGCCCGACTCCCGCGAACAGCTCGCCGGCCTTCCCGGGCGTCGAACTCCAGGAAGCGTCCAGCCTCCGCCTGAACCAGATCTTCTTCAACTTCCGCAAGCCCGCCGGCCACCCGCTGGCCGATCCCCGCGTCCGCCAGGCGCTGAGCATGGCGATCGACGGCGAGGCGCTGGTACGCGACGTCCTGGTGGACTCCGTCACCCAGGCCGAAGGCGTCACCCCGTCCAGCCTCACCGGCTACCACAAGACCGGCGAGTACATTTTCGATCCGGAAAAGGCCAAGGCCACCCTCGCGGAACTCGGCGTCAAGGACCTCACCATCAAGATCATCTGGGAAACCGGCGAGTTCGCCTCCGACACCTCCGTGATGGAAGCCCTGGTGGAAATGTTCGGCAACATCGGCGTGAAGGCCGAGCTGCAGCAGTTCGAACCCGGCGGCAACATCCTCGCCTGGCGCCAGGGCAAACAGGGGGACTGGGACCTGCTGGGCAACGGCTACCCCAGCCCCACCGGCCTGGCCATCACCATGCTGCAGGGCATGTATTCCGGCACCCCGGAGAAGGAAGCCACCCGCGATACCTACCAGGGGTACGTGATCCCCGAGGTGACCGCCAAGATCCAGGCCGCCTCCGCCGAGGCGGACCCGGCCCGCCGCACCGAACTGCTGAACGACGCACAGCAGGCCGTGTGGGACACCTGGCCCTGCGCCTGGGCGTTCGTGCCCAAGTCCGTCCTCGCCCACCGGGAGCGGGTGTCCAACGTCAACCTGGCGCCCACCAACTCCTACCCCCTCGTTGATGTCCGGCTGGAGGCCTAAGCCATGACGAACTACATCCTGAAACGCCTGGGACAAGGCCTGCTGACCGTGTTCCTCACGGTGTCCACCGTGTTCATCCTGATCCGCATGGCTCCCGGCGATCCCGCCGTCTCCTACGCCGGCCCGCTGGCCACCTCCGAACAGCTCGCCGCGGTCCGGGAGCAGTTTGGCCTGGACCGGCCAGTGCTCGAGCAGTACTGGATCTTCCTGCAGCAGCTGTTCACCGGCAACCTGGGCCAGTCCTACTCGTTCCAGGCTCCCGCCATGCAGGTGGTGGCCGAGCGGATGCCCTACACGCTGACCCTCGCTACCGCCGCGATCCTGCTCACCGCAGTGGTGGCCATCCCGCTCGGCGTGTGGATGTCCCGCCGCCCGGACACCGGCCAGGAACTCGGCGTGAACGTGCTGACCATCGCCGGGCAGTCCATGCCCGACTTCTGGACCGGCATCATGCTCCTCACCGGCTTCGCCGTCCTGATTCCGATCTTCCCGGCCTCCGGCTTCGCCACCTGGGGCGGGCTGGTCCTGCCCACCATCACCATCGCCATCCTGCAGATCGCGTTGATCTCCCGGATGGTCCGGCGGGAAATGACCGCCAACTTCGCCGCCCCATACCTCACCGTGGCCCGCTCCCGCGGCGTCCGGAACTCGGTGCTCACCTGGCGCTACGCCATGGGTAACTCCGCCATCCCCGTCTTCACCGCCCTCGGCACCCGGTTCGCCGCAATGCTCAACGGTGTGGTCGTCGTCGAGGTGGTGTTCGCCTGGCCCGGCGTCGGCTCCCTGATCGTCCGTGCCCTCGAAACCCGCGACTACCCCCTCATCCAGGCCACGGTCCTCCTCACCGCGCTCCTGGCGGTGGGCGTCCAGCTGCTCATCGACGTCGCCTACCCGCTTCTTGATCCCCGCGTTCGTCTTGGAAAGGCGGCAACAGCATGAGCCTCGACACCGCAACCCCCGCTGCTGCCGGGCAGCCCGCCCGGCAGCCCAGCCCCAGCGCCGTCACCAAGGCGGACATCGCCAAGGCAGGCGCCACCCGCCGTCGTAATGCCGCCAAGTGGAAGCTCATCGTGGGCACCATCTGCACCCTGCTGGTGATCATCCCCATCATCCTGGCCCAGGTGCTCCCGCTGCCGGACGCCAACTTCCAGGACCTCGGCGCCCGCCGCCTGCCGCCGTTCACGGACGGGCACCTGTTCGGAACCGACCAGCTGGGCCGCGACCTCCTCTCCCGCGTCCTGCACGGCGGCCAGGTCTCGCTGACCATCGGCCTGCTGGCAGTGCTGGTCTCCGGCGCCATCGGCATCATCCTCGGCGCGGCCGCCGGTTACTTCGGCGGCTGGGTGGACACAGTTGTCTCCCGCGTCCTTGAGGCACAGATGTCCCTGCCGCTGCTCATGATGCTGCTGCTGGTGGTGGCCCTGTTCGGCCCCTCCATCCCGGTGATCACCTTCGTGATCGCCATCGCCCAATGGCCCGAAGTGGCCCGCCTCACCCGGTCCATGGTGCTGGTGGAACGCGAAAAGCCGTACGTCTCCGCCGCCCGCATCCTGGGCCTGCACAAGATCCAGATCCTGATCCAGCACATCATCCCCAACGTCATCAAGCAGGCCACCCTGGTGGTCCTGCTCCTGCTGGCCCAGGCCGTGCTGCTCGAGTCCGCGCTCAGCTTCCTCGGCGCCGGCCCGCAGCGCCCCTTCGCCACCTGGGGCCGCATCATCTCCGACGGCCAGGACTACATCACCACCTCCTGGTGGATGGTTACCCTGCCCGGCCTGGTGATCGTGCTCATGGTGGTGGGCGTGAACCTGCTGGGCGACGGCCTCCGCGACCGTCCCCGCCGCAAGAAGAAGGGTGCCTGACATGACCGCACAACCCGCTACCCCTGCCTTCAGCGAGCAGCCGCTCCTCGAGGTCCGCGACTTCCAGGTGGAACTGATCACCGCCGGCGGCATCATCCGCGCCGTGGACTCCGTCAGCTTCAGCATCCACCGGGGCGAGACGGTCACCATCATCGGTGAGTCCGGCTCCGGCAAGTCCACCACGGCGATGGGCATCCTCCGCCTGCTGCCCGAGGACCTGGCGGTACTTTCCGGCACCGTGATGATCGACGGCGTCGACATCAGCGCCGACCCCAAGGCCATCAACAAGGTGCGCGGCAAGACCCTCGCACTGATCCCGCAGGACCCCATGACGGCGCTGAGCCCGGTCCACTCGATCGGGAAACAGCTGTTCGAGGCCATCCGGATTGCCGGTGCCGCCTCCGCCAAGGACAAAGGTGCGCTGCAGGCCAGGGCCATCCGGCTGCTGGAGCAGGTGCACATTCCCACCCCGGAGAAGCAGCTGAAGAAGTACCCCCACCAGCTCTCCGGCGGCATGCTGCAGCGTGTCCTGATCGCCATCGCCCTGGCCAGCGAGCCGCAGCTGCTGGTGGCGGATGAGCCGACGTCGGCCCTTGACGTCACCGTGCAGGGCGGGATCCTGGACCTGCTGCTGGAACTGCAGGAGCAGCGCGGCATCGGCATCCTGATGATCACGCACGACCTCGGCGTGGCCCGGCTGATCTCGGACCGCATCCACGTGATGAAGGACGGCTCGTTTGTGGAGTCCGGCGACGTCCAGCAGATCGTGGACAACCCCGCCACCGAGTACACGCGGGACCTGCTGGCCGCCGTGCCGGTGCTGGGGCCGTGGGACGAAACTCCTGCCGCCACCCCCGCTGCTGGCCGTCGTTCCGCCGGCACACCCGCCGCCGGCGCTTCCGCCACTGGCAGCACGGCCACCACCACTGACCCAGCCCTCACGCAGACCGGAGCAAGCCATGAGTAAGCCGTTCCTCGCCGTCGAAAACCTCGTGGTGGATTACCACGTGCCGGGCGGCACCTTCCGTGCCGTGGATGATGTCTCCTTCTCCGTGGACAAAGGCAAAACGATCGCCGTCGTGGGTGAATCCGGCTGCGGCAAGTCCACCATCGCCAAGGCACTGATGCGGCTGGTGACTCCCACCAGCGGGCGGATCGACCTGGACGGCACGGACATCGCTTCCATGAGTGAGGCCAAGCTGCGGCCCATGCGCTCCAAGTTCCAGATGGTGTTCCAAGACCCGTACGGCTCGCTGGACCCGCACATGACGGCGCAGGAGATCGTGGCCGAGCCGCTGAAGCTGCAGGGCGTCCGGTCCAAGGCGGAACGGCACAAGGCCGCCGCGAAACTGATCGACCAGGTGGGCCTGCCGGTCCGGTCCCTGGACAAGCACCCGGGTGAGTTCTCCGGCGGCCAGCGCCAGCGCATCGGGATCGCCCGGGCGCTCGCATCCAAGCCCGAACTGCTGGTCTGCGACGAAGCCACCAGCGCCCTGGACGTGTCCGTGCAGGCGCAGGTGCTGCGGCTGCTGAAGTCCATCCAGGACGAAACCGGCATCACGTACGTGTTTATCTCGCACAACCTTGGCGTGGTGCAGGAGATCAGCGATAGCGTCATGGTGATGCAGAAGGGCAAGCTGGTGGAACACGGCACCACCGCGTCCGTCCTGACCGCCCCCAAGGAGCACTACACCCGCAAACTTCGCCGCGCGGCGCTGGACCCGTCCACCATGACGGGCCTGAAGCCGCGGCACCTGGTCCGCTCCCTGGCCCTCGCCAACCAGGCCTGAGCCTTTACTTACTGACGATGACGCAACCACGAGGAATCAACGCATGAGCAAGCAGCCCGAAGGCGCCCAGGTGGACGGCCTGAAACTTCCCATCTCCCGGCTGGTCCTGGGGACCATGACGTTCGGCGACACGGCCGACGAGGCCACTGCGGGGCGGATGGTGGAGGAAGCGCTCGACGCCGGCATCACCACCATCGACACCGCCAACGCCTATGTGGGGGGTGTCACCGAGGAAATGCTCGCGCGGCTTCTGAAGGGAAAGCGCGACGGCGTCATCCTGGCATCCAAGGCCGGCATGCCCCATGCGGACCACGGCTCCAATACGCCGCTCTCACCGGCCGGGCTGCGTGCCAGCGTGGAGGGGAGCCTGCGCCGGCTGGGCGTGGACAGCATCGACCTGTTCTACCTGCACCAGCCGGACCGGGCCACGCCGCTGCGTGAGACCCTTTCGACCGTGGCCGAGCTGGTTGCGGAGGGGAAGATCGGGGCGCTGGGAGTGTCCAACTTCGCCGCCTGGCAGATCGCCGACGTGATCCACACGGCGCGCGAAGTGGGGGCGCCGCAGCCCGTCGTCGCGCAGCAGCTCTACAACCTGGTGGCGCGCCGCCTGGAGGAGGAGTACCTCGAGTTCGCCGCCACCCACAACGTGCACACCATGGTCTACAACCCGCT
This sequence comes from Arthrobacter sp. V1I9, assembly GCF_030817075.1. Lineage (NCBI taxonomy): Bacteria > Bacillati > Actinomycetota > Actinomycetes > Micrococcales > Micrococcaceae > Arthrobacter > Arthrobacter sp. V1I9. The sequence goes on along the minus strand of NZ_JAUSYU010000001.1, from coordinate 2,742,417 downwards.
GGGCGGCGGCCTGCTCACCGGCAAGCACAGCTTCGACGCGAAGCCCACCGAGGGCCGCTACGGTGACTCGAAGCTCGCCGCCATGTACACGCAGCGGTACTGGGACCGGCAGTTGTTCGACGCCATCGAGGAACTGTCCCGGATCGCGGACGGCGCCGGCGTCACGCTGGCCGAACTGTCCCTGCGCTGGCTGGCCTACCGCGACGGCGTGGTCTCGATGCTGCTGGGCGGGTCCAAGGTGGAACAGCTCCGCGCCAACATCGCCGCCGTGGCCAACGGGCCGCTGCCGGCCGACGTCGGGGAAGCCTGCGACGCCGTCGGCACCTCGTTGCGGGGGCCGATGCCCGCCTACAACCGCTGACACTCTCCTCACCGACTGAACCGAAACTGACTGAAGGACTCTGATGACCTCCGAACTGGCCACCGAATTCGCCCGCAAGATCCGAGCCCGTGAACAGGCGGTGGGCTACTGGGCGGTGCTGGACGCACCCGTGGCCACCGAACGCATCGGCCGGCTCGGCTACGACTACGTTGCCCTGGACGCGCAGCACGGCCTGCTCGGCTACTCCGGCGTGCTGAACGGGTTGATGGCCATCGACGCCGGGCACACCGCCGTCGGCATGGTCCGGGTGGAGGCCAACGACTTCACCGCGATCGGCAAGGCGCTCGATGCCGGGGCCGTGGGCGTCATCGTGCCGCTCATCAACAACGCTGAGGACGCCGCCGCCGCCGTGGCCGCAGCGAAGTACCCGCCGATGGGCGGCCGCTCCTATGGGCCCATGCGCTCCGCCCTGCGGATTGGGCCGAAGCCTGCCGACGCCAACGGCACCACGCTGGTGTTCGCCATGATCGAGACGCCCGAGGGGCTGGCCAACGTCAAGGAAATCTGCGCTACCCCGGGCCTGGACGGCATCTACGTGGGACCGTCGGACCTCAGCATCGCCGTAGGCGGGGCGTTCCCGGGGGATCCCCAGGTGGAAGCCGAGTTCAACGCCGCGCTGGAGACCATCGCCGAGGCTGCCGCCTCCGCCGGGATCGCCGCCGGCATCCACACCCCCGCCGGGACGGTGGCAGCACAGCGGCTGGCCCAGGGCTACACGTTCACCACCATCGCCTCGGACCTCACACACCTGGAACAGATCGCGAAGTCCCACCTCGACGCCGCTAACTCCGCAGCCGGAACCAAGGAAGTCTGAATTCTTATGCAGAACACCACCACTGACAGCTACAGCACCATCACCCCGGACGGGGCCGTGAAGCGGGCCGACGGCGCCGACTTCGCCTACCTGCCGGCGCCCACCGTGCAAAGCCACGCCGCCAACCTGCTCACCCTGCCGGACGGCCGGCTGGGCTGCGTCTGGTTCGGTGGCACCCAGGAAGGCGTGCCGGACATCTCCATCTGGTTCTCAGCCCTGGAGCCCGGCAGCAGCCAGTGGTCGTCACCGGAACAGCTTTCGGACGATTCGGCCCGCTCCGAGCAGAATCCCATCCTGTTCACCAACGCTGATGGCGCGTTGTGGCTGCTGTACACCGCGCAGAAGGCGGGCAACCAGGACACCGCCGAGGTCCGCCGTCGTATTTCCACGGACAGCGGCCGCACCTGGGGCGAGGTGGAAACCCTGTTTGCCGCGAACGAAACCGGCGGTGTGTTTGTCCGCCAGCTGCCGGTGGTGCTGCCGTCCGGCCGCCTGATGGTGCCGATCTTCCGCTGCATCACTGTCCCGGGGGAGAAGTGGGTGGGCAACAGCGACGACAGCGCCGTGATGATCTCCGACGACGCCGGCGCCACCTGGTCCGAACACGTCCTGCCGGGCAGCCTCGGCTGCGTCCACATGAACATCCAGCCCGTGGCTGACGGGTCCCTGCTGGCCCTGTTCCGCAGCCGCTGGGCGGACTCGATCTACGAATCCCGCTCCACCGACGATGGGTCCACCTGGAGCGAGCCCGTTCCCACTGAGCTGCCGAACAACAACTCGTCCATCCAGTTCACCGCGCTCGCCGACGGCCGCCTGGCCCTCGTGTACAACCACAGCCGCGCGGAGGCCTCCACTGAACGGCGCCTCTCGCTCTATGACGAGATTGACGACGACGGCCTGGCCGAGGAGCAGGGGCAGCTGGCTGAGCCGGTGCCCGGCGCTGCTTCCTCTGATGATGGTTCGCGCAAAGCCTTCTGGGGGACGCCGCGCTCGCCGATGACGCTTGCGATTTCCGAGGACTCCGGGCGTTCCTGGCCCATCCGGCGCAACCTCGACGTGGGGGACGGGTATTGCCTGTCCAATAACTCCCGCGACGGACTCAACCGCGAGTACTCCTACCCGTCCATCCACCAGGGCCCGGACGGTTCGTTGAACATCGCCTACACGTACTTCCGGCAGGCCATCAAGTTCGTCCGCGTGGACCCGCAGTGGGCGTACGAGGGCACGCAGACGCCGGGCGGCCTGGAGGACGGCTCGATCAATGCCTGAGTCAACACCGGCTGGGCAGCATGCGGTAGTCACCGGGTGCAGTTCGGGAATCGGCTTGGCAATCACCCGGAGCCTGCTGGCGGACGGTTGGGCCGTGACCGGGCTGAGCCGGACCGAGACGTCGCTGGACGGGAAGTTCGAGTGGCTGCGGGCTGACCTTTCGGAGCCCGGATCCTTGAGTGATGCCGTTGCCGGGCTGCGGCCTGCGGATGCCTTGGTCCATGCCGCCGGCTTCCAGCGCACGGCGCCGCTGGGGGAGCTTGATCCTTCCGCTTTGGCGGCGATGTTCACCGTGCACGTTGCGGCGGCCAGCGTGCTGGCCAACGCTTTGGTGCCCACCATGCCCGACGGCGGCAGGATCGTTTTGCTGGGCAGCCGCACCTCCACGGGGTCGCCGGGCAAGAGCCAGTACGCGGCCACGAAGGCTGCGCTGATGGGTCTCGGGCGGACGTGGGCGCAGGAGCTCGCGCCGCGGGGAATCACGGTGAACGTGCTCTCCCCAGGGCCGACCGACACCCCGATGCTGAACGACCCCGGCCGGGCAGCAACCCCGGCGCGCATGCCTGCCCTCGGCGCCCTCGTGGACCCGGACGACGTCGCCGCCCTGGCTGCGTTCCTCGTGGGCCCACATGGGAAGTCCATCACGGGCCAGAACTACGTCATCTGCGGAGGCGCCTCCCTCTAAGACGCTCTCTCACCTGATGCGCCTATTCCCCCAACGCTCTCTCACGTCCGGGCAGGAACGGTGAGAGGGCTTGCAGGAATTCACAGGGCAACGCCCTAACATGGCCCACATGAAGGATGCCCGAGAGGCCCGCTCTGCTGCCGTGGTGATAAACGCCGGATCGCGCCGGGGTGCGGCACACGAACTGGCGTTGGACCAGATGCGAAGGGCAGGCGTGCCAATCTCCGCCGTGCACCGCGTATTGTCGGGGGCAGAGCTGGCCGGGACGCTCGACCAAGTGGTTGCGGAGGGGCACGACCTGGTGGTTGTCGGTGGCGGCGACGGGACGGTGTCCTTTGCCGCCGGTCGGGTTGCCGGCAGCGACGTCATGCTCGGCGTTCTTCCGCTGGGAACGGCCAATGACCTCGCCCGAACGCTTGAGATACCGAATAATCTTGCCGAGGCGTGTGCTGCCATCGCCGACGGGAAGGTGGTGGACATCGACCTCGGCCGGGCCAACGGTCAGCCATTCCTCAACGTCGCTTCCGTTGGCTTGTCGGTGGGCGTCACTGAGGCCCTCAGCCCCCGCCTGAAACGGGTCATCGGGCCATTGGCCTACGGCGTTGCCACCCTGCGCGCTTATGCCCGGCACAAGCCGTTCCGGGCCCGGCTCGAGTTCCCGGAGGGGGACCACCAGCCGATGGAGCTCGAGAACCTGCTTCAGGTGGCCGTCGGGAACGGCCGGCACTACGGCGGCGGCAATATGGTCTCCCCAACGGCGGGGATTGACGATCACACCCTGGACATCTACGCCATCCCCGCCGGGCCGCTCCGCGACCACGTGAGTATCGCCCGGCTGCTCAAGGACGGAAGTTTCGTCAAGCACGATCGGGTGTACCACCTGACCAGCCGTAGTGTCCGGCTGGTCACCGAGCCGCCGATGTCGGTGAACCTCGACGGCGAGATCGCCGCGATCACGCCGGCCGACTTCACCATCCAGCGCAATGCGGTTCACGTCGTGGTGCCCCAAGGCAGCAACAGCGCACTGTTCGACGGACCGGGCAGCTCTTCCCGGTAAGGACGCGTTTACGGCTGGGACAAGTTCCGCAACCCAGCTGTTCATGTCCTGTGTGTCCCCTCCACGGCAATCTGTTCGGCGACACGCGGGGCAACGGCCTTGGACCTCGCGCCATCGGCCGAAAGAATCAAGGGTGACCTACACCACAGCGCAGACGTTCACCACCCGCCCCACCCTTCAGGGCACTTTCGGGATGACGGCCTCCACCCACTGGCTGGCCACGGCATCCGCCCAGGCTGTTCTGGAGCGGGGCGGGAACGCCTTCGACGCCGCCGTCGCCGGAGCATTTGTCCTGCACGTGGTGGAACCGCACCTCAATGGTCCGGGCGGGGACATGACGGGCGTGTTTGTCACCGCCGGTAACCCCTCTGAGCCGGTGGTGCTGATGGGGCAGGGCCCTGCTCCGGCGGCGGCAACCCGGGAGCATTACCTGGCTGAAGGGCAGGAACTGGTGCCCGGCGCCGGTGCGCTCGCCGCCGCCGTCCCGGCCGCCGTCGACGCCTGGCTGCTCCTCCTGCGCGACCACGGCACCTGGGAGCTGGCGGACGTGCTGTCCTTCGCCATCGGCTACGCCCGCAACGGCCACCCGGTCCTGGGCCGCGTCTGCAGCACCATAGCCTCCGTGGCGGGGCTCTTTACCGAGCATTGGCCGACGTCGGCCGCCCTCTGGATGCCCGACGGGAGAGTCCCAGCGGGCGGGGACATCGTGAAGAACCCTGCCTATGCCGGCGTCCTTGAGCGGCTCATCGCCGCCGGCTCGCCGGCAGCAGGGGAGGAGGCGGGATCCCGGGAAGCGCGGATCGACGCCGCACGGCTGGAGTGGCGCGAGGGCTTCGTCGCGAAGGCAGCCGTCGCGTTTCTCGCCGGGCCGCACCGCCACTCCTCCGGCACGGACCATGCAGGAGTCATCACGGAAGCGGACTTCGCGGGATTCGCTGCAGGCTACGAACCCGCCGCCACCATCGAATTCCGGGGCCACATCATTGCCAAGACCGGGCCCTGGGGGCAGGGCCCGGCGCTGCTCCAGACACTGGCGATCCTGGACGGGTTCGATGACGAGTATCTGGACCCGTCCACAGCCCTCGGCGCCCACACCATCCTGGAGGCGCAAAAGCTGGCCATCGCTGACCGGGAGGCGTACTACGGCGACGCCGCGGTGCCGTTGGATTACCTGTTGAGCCCGGAGTACGCGGCCGGGCGCCGGCGGTTAATTGGCGAGCAGGCCTCGCACGAGTTCCGACCCGGCCGGGTGCCCGGCCACGAGCCCTTCATTCCGCCGCTGCGCACGCAGTACCTCCCGCCGTCGCTCGCTGAACGCGGCGAACCTGCCTTCGCCGGCGTTGGCGAGCCCACCGTTTTGCCCACGGGGGAGACGCGCGGGGACACCTGCCACCTCGACGTCGTGGACCAGTGGGGGAACATGGTGTCGGCCACTCCATCCGGGGGCTGGCTCCAGTCTTCGCCTACCATCCCGGAACTTGGCTTCTGTCTGGGCACCCGGCTGCAGATGACGTGGCTCGAGGACAACGCCCCGTCCACCCTGGCCCCGGGCAAACGGCCGCGCACCACGCTTACTCCCACGCTGGTCCTGAAGGACGGCAAGGCGGTGGCTGCCCTCGGCTCGCCGGGAGGCGACCAGCAGGATCAGTGGCAGCTGCTGTACCTGCTCCGCACGATCGTGGGGGGCTATGAGCCGCAGCAGGCCATTGACGCGCCCGCGTTCCACACCACGTCCATCCCCGGATCCTTCTGGCCGCGCACCTGGACGCCGGGCGGAGCGGTTGTTGAAGACCGCCTCGGCGAGGACGTGATCACCGAGCTCGAAGGGCGCGGGCACGTGGTTACCCGGGCAGGGGAGTGGGCTTTGGGCCGGCTTTCAGCAGTGGTGCGTGACCCGGAAACAGGCGTGCTGAAGGCCGCCGCCAACCCCCGGGGCGCGCAGGGCTACGCGGCGGGGCGCTAGGAGCGGGGACAGCGTTCCGCATGACAATGGCCCCGGACCCAGCCGAAGCTGGACCCGGAGCCATGTGCATTTGGTCCGGCGGCAGAGCGCGGTGACTGCTTTAGGCGCGTGCCTTGTGGCCCCTGGTGAGCACGAGTGCCAGGGCAACCATGCCGACGCCGAGCAGCAGGTGCAGGATGTTGTCAGCGCCGTTCACCGGCACGAAGTTGCCGGCCGTGTCCTGGGGGATCACCAGGCCGTAGATGAAGAGCACCAGGTAGATGATGCCGCCGTAGAGCAGGAAGGAGCGGGCTCCGGACGCGGTCTTCGCCAGGACGATGCCGGCCACGCCGAAGAGCAGGTGGACGACGTTGTGCAGGGCAGACACCTGGAAGAGGCCCAGCAGCATGGCCTCGGAGTGGTGGCCGGCGAGGTGCAGCTGGTCGTAGTTGCCGGTGACTCCCGGAACAAAGCCGAGGATGCCGACCAGCAGGAAGACGGCACCGACAGCCATCGATGCCTTCTGGACGTTGGTGCGCGTTGCCATTCCGGTGCTCGTGTGTGTTGCCAAGGTGATCTCCTGAATGCGATATGGGTTTATGAACAAGCTCGTTTTGCCAGCAAGCCCAAAGGGTTATGCCAGCTATTCGCTTTGTATCGCACTGTGGATGGGTGCCCGCCAAAAATTTATCCACGGGCACTTTCCAGCTGATGTTGATCGGAGCAATATAACCCCTATGAAAAAGGCACTTATGGCGGGTTTAGCGTCGGCGTTTATGATGCTCAGCGGAATTACTTTTGCAGGCTCGGGCAACGCCGCCGCGGAGCCGTCACACGTGGCGGGCCAGATCATGGTGAAGTTCCGTGACCACCGGGCGGCTGCGGGCGTTCTGCGCCAGCATGGCCTAAGTGAGGGTGCGAGTATCGGCAGCACCGGCGCCCACCTCATCAAAGTGCCGGCAGGCAAGGAAGTACAACTCATCGAAGCGTTGAACCGAAACCCGGTGGTTGAGTACGCGGAGCTGGACAGGATTGTTCAGGCAGCGACAGCTGACGAGTATTTTTCCCGCCAATACGCACTGCACAACGAGGGCCAGGCATTTGCCAACACGGCGGACAGCCTGACTGTTGACGCGGGCACAGCGGACGCCGACGTGGACGCCGTCGAAGCGTGGACCGTTTCAACCGGCGACGGGATAGGAGTTGCCGTCCTCGATTCAGGCGTCGCTACCGACAACCCAGACATCGACCCGAAGGTTGTTGCACGCGCCAACTTCACCACTTCGAGAACCAATGAGGACAATTACGGCCACGGCACGCACGTCGCCGGTATCGTGGCCGCCACGGCCGACAACTCAATCGGCGTCGCCGGCGTTTGCCCGGGCTGCACCATCCTGGCTGGCAAAGTTCTCAGCGACAACGGGATGGGGTCCAGTTCCGGTCTTGCGAACGGCATTAACTGGGCGGTCAACAGTGGCGCGAAGGTCATCAACATGAGCCTCGCCGTGGGGGCGTCACTCACTCTCGAAACTGCCGTAAACAACGCCTGGAGCAGGGGCGTGGTGCTCGTTGCCGCGGCTGGCAACGGGAACAGCCAGACCAAGGTGTATCCGGGCGCATACACCAACGTCATCGCCGTCGGAGCTACCGACAACAACGACGCCAAAGCCTCGTTTTCCACCTACGGAGCCAGCTGGGTGGATGTCGCAGCACCGGGGGTCAACGTCTACTCCACCTTCCCCAACCACAAGTTCGTCATCGGCAGGCAGAACAACCGCTCCTTCGGTTACGACGTCGGCAGCGGCACCTCGATGGCCGCACCCATCGTTGCCGGCGTTGCTGCGCTTGCCTGGAGTTCCCATGCCGGCGCCACTAACGCGTCAGTCCGAGCAAACGTCGAATCAACCGCCGAGATGAAGTCCGGCAGCGAACCCTACTGGGCCCACGGCCGCGTCAACGCAGACAAGGCCGTCCGGTAGTACGGCGTTCGGGTGAAGGTCGGCTGGAGGCCGTATCAGCGCACCCGAATGTTTGACGGCTTACCCGCAACGTCCCGCGGCTTCATGCCTGCGGTTTCGGCCTGCAGGATGCACCACTTGCGTAACTGCATCCCGAGCAATTTGGCCAGTGAACCGTGTTTCTCTTTTACCAGAGGCGATCCCACGGCCCCAAACATACCAACACTGATCCCCGGCGGGCCGTGCAGTAGCGGGTCATTGAGCACCGACAGCCAAGCCTGCTCTAGTGCCTTCGTGGCGGCGTCAGCGCTTCCATTGACCCCGTGAAAGCTCCTCGCCAGGTGTGCCTGCATTCGCTGGTGTTCAGTCATGACAGAAGCCTTGGTGGCTACCGCCTTTGAGGCAGCAGGCTTTGCGGCTGGTAGCTGTACCTTTGGTTGCGGTGTTGGTTCTGCTTGCGGAAAGTTGCTGGCCGCGGCCGCCTGCGCCGACACAAGATCAGCAAGTTCCCCGTGCAGCGCGGCGATTTCACGGTGGATTTCGCTGATCCGCTGTACGACGTCGAAGCCTGCCTTCTGCGGTACGCTCAACTTCGCCTTTACTTCGGGCGGGCAGGTGGTGCGGAACAGCGCGCAAAGCGCGTTGGCCAGGCCAAGCCGCGCGTCAGTGCCAGGCAGGAGCAGCGGCGCCGGGCTGGCCCAGTTTGAGATTGCGGCTGCCAGTTCTGGAAGTCCGCCGTATACCTTGCCCCACCGGATCCGCTCTATCGCCGTTTGACCGTCAATTTGTGGCGAATAGACGGTCTGCGTCAGCCGCAGTTCCTGCGGCTCGAATGCAGGAAAGTGCTGGGGGAGGATATTGATGCGAAGGGCGGCCCGTGCCGCATCGAGCTGCTTCGATACCTGTTCTATGGGATTGGGAACCATCAGGCCGCCCTCGAGCAGCCACCGCGTGCCGGTATCGGTCGCCGAGACCACACGTTGCGGGAAGCCCTTCCATTCGCTCACCATGAGTGTCCCCAGCCGGGTGTTATAGAAGAACCAGTCGATCTCGGCCACGGGCCTGCCTGGTGCATCCACCCGGCAATTGCTGAACGCCCAGACGTCGTCGTCGAGCAGTTCATGCAGCCGTGCGACGTCGCTCGGGGACGGATGGTGCGCCGCCGAATTGGCGGAAGGAAAATGAAGCAACGAAGGCTTTCCGGGGCGGTAACGCCAGCGAAGGGAACCCCACACCCCAAGCCAGTCGCGCCTCATGCGCTACGCCATCATCACTGGCCGGGCGCTTCAGCCGCAAGTACCGTTGACGCGCAGTCGGCCTGAATCGGCTTTTCCAGGGAGTTGCCTTGCATTTGTGCCTTTGCGGACACCGGTAAGGACCGGTACTTGTAACATGGCTGTGAGCGTCAGGGATCGTGTGGCTCGGCACCGCATCGACGCTCAGCCGCCGAGCCGCTCGAGAGCCCAGTCCCAGCGGACCAGCTCCTGTTCCAGCCGGACCGAGGTTCCGTACCCGTCATGGCGGAGGGCGTCGTAGAGCTTGGTCTCTTCAAGAGTCAGCCTTGAAAGCGCAGCCTTGGACGGAGACGGCTCCGAGCCCCACACCTCCCGGTGGGCCAGCAATGTGGCTTCATCCATCAGCACGCTTCCCACGTGCGGATGAACTGCCCGGAGCTGGTCAAGAATTCGGAAGCCGTGCGTGTCCAAATCGCCCCAGTAGAGGACCTCGCAGTCCTGCAGCCAGCCAGCGTCCCGCAGCGATGAGAAGCCATAACCAGCGCCGTAGATGGCCACAGTATCGGCACGCTCGGGGAGGGCCAGGAAGTTCACCAGGTTCTCCGTCATCAGCACCCGGGTGACTGGCAGGCTCAGGGTGCTGAACGCGTCAGCGGTCACGGTCACGTCCCGTGCTTCGCCCAGCAGCGGCAGGCCGGGATCCAGGGAACGGAACCTCACCAGTTCGGGAGGGTGCAGGAAGCCGTGCCTCGCCGCGAACCGGCCAGCAGGCGTCCGGGCAGCGGGCTGTCCCAGCAGGGAGTCGGGCGCGGCCGGGACATCAGCCGACTGCTTGTCGGCGGCATCGTCCGCATCCTCAAAAGCGCCCTCTGCAGTCAGAGCCTCCAACAGCTCATCGATCACCTTGCGGTGGGATTCGATGAACTTGGTGTGCACACCGTCCAGGCTCAGCTGGCGGACGTAGACGCCGGGCTCCTGGTGGTCCCGAAGCCACAAGGCAACGCGGGCTGCAGTGAGGGCACTGGCCCCAAGATCCACCAGCTTCAGCGGCCGCCGCAGCGCCCACCTGCGGAAGCAGGGGTCCAAGCCCGTCAGTCCGTCGGCAAGTTCGGTGAACTGTGCGGCCTCCCTGGACTTGCCGGCAAACGCGATCTCATCGTCGGCGGAAGCAAACACAGCCGCCGCCGGCAACTGGTTGGAACCGATCGTCGTGCGGCCCACCTCGGCGGTCTCCAAACTGAAGGGCCCAACGGCGGCCGTCAGCTCAGCTGCCCACGCCCGGGCTGCCGCATAATCGCGCAGCAGCGCTGCCGCCGTCGGACGCTTCAATGCGCGACGGCGGGGGTACAGGCCGGTGGGATCCAGCAGCTCACGCAGCGGCGCGCCGCTGTTCCACGCCTTCAGCGACAGGGCGCGAAGGTCCGCCAGCGTTGTCCAGCCCTGGGCTGTGCCGGCCGCACGGTCAGCCGGCACGCCGGTCCCGTTCGTCGCGGTACTCCTGGATGGTCATGTTCCGCAGCTGGGAATCGTTGCCGTTGGTGTTGGCCACGAAGCCCACGTGTGCCACAAACGGCTCGATCACGTGGATCTTCTGCAGGGGTGTGACAATCAGCAACTGCAGCTTCATCCGCTGGAACAGCTCCAGGCCGTACCGCGCAGACTCGTCCGATCCGCGGCCAAAGGCCTCATCGATCACCACGAACCGGAAGCTGCGGCCCTTGCCCGCACTCCTGGCGGCACCGGTGGAAGCACCCTGGCCGGCGCCGAGGCCGAACTGGAACGCCAGCGCCGCAGCAAGGATTGTGTACGCCAGCTTCTCTTTCTGCCCGCCGGACTTGCCGCCGGAATCAGTGAAGTGCTCGAACTCGTCGCCGGTCTCTGTCCACTTTTCCGAGGCGGAGAAGGTGAACCAGTTCCGGACGTCCGTCACCTTCGCGGTCCACCGCTCATCCAGGGCGGTGAATCCCTCGCGACCGCGGAACCGTTCGATCAGCCGCTCCACCTGCAGATACTTTTGCTCGGAGTACTGGTCCCCGTCCCCGATGGTTCCCTCGGAGCAGGCCCGCAGGTCCGTCCCGAACTGGCGCACGTCCAGGTCCGTGCTGTTCTGGTGCTCCAGCTGGATGTGCCGCCCGCGGTTGTATTCGATGGTGGCCAGCGACTCATTGATCTTGTTAATCCGGCCCACGATGTCCTGCCGCCGGCTGTCCAAAAACGCGTTGAACGCTACCACCTCGTTGATGGTGTTCTGGTTCAGGGATTCCTTGAAATGCGCCTCGAACTTGGGCAGGTCGTTCTTCTCCAGCTGCTCCAGCAGCCGTTCATAGTCGGCGGCGGCATCCAGCGACGCGTCGATCTCCGTGGTTTCATTCGGGTACTTGTGGCGGAAATCGGCCATCAGCCGCACCGTACCCGCCTCCGCGGTCGCCAGCCGCTTGGACAGCGCGTCGATCGCCTTCGTCAGCTCCTGCCGCACCGCGCTCTCCACGGCAACCGTGTTTTTGTACGTAAGGACCTTCTCCCCGGGCGCCCCGGCGGCGAGTCCGGCGACCGAGGCCAGCAGCCCGCCGTCGTCCGTCAACGGCTCCTCTGCGAGCACCCCGCGGCACTCCGCGATGGCCTCCGCAAGGTTCTCGGCGTCCTTTTCGTTGGCGCCCAGCCGCTGCTGGATCTTGTTGGCCCGCTCTTCAAAACGCCGCAGGTCAGACTTCAGGGCAGCCTCCCGGACTGCCAGCTCCTGCAGGATATTACTGGCCGATTCCAGCGCCCGCCGCTCCGCCTTGAGCTCCTCGATCCGCCGGGCAGTAAGCTCCCAGCTGAGCTCGCCGAAGTCCGCCACGGACCGCACGGTTCCCAGCTGCTGGTTCCTCCGGCCAAGGTCGCCCAGCTGCCCGTCCACCTTGGCCAGCTGTGTCCCAACCACCTGGAGCTGGCTCTTCGCTTCGTCCAGCTCGGTGAGGAACCGGTTGACCTTATCCTGGTTGTCCCAGCCCAGCACGTAGTTCCGCCGGTCCATGATGTCCTTGCGGTCATCCTTCTCGTGCCGGCCGCGGCCGCCCTTGAGCTGGCCGTTGGCGGTGACTGCCTTCGGGAAGCGGCGGAAGTCCACCAGCGTGTCACAGCAGACGTAGTCGAAGCGGCCGGCCAGCTCTTCGAGCAGAAAGTCGCGGAAAGGCGTGCCCTGCTTAATGGCGATCTTGGCGGCGAGGGTCCCGGGATCCGCCGCCCTCGCAGAGTGCGCCTCGCCCACCTTCTGATAGACAAGTTTGCCCCTGAGGTTGTTCGAGTCAACCCAGCTGCTCACCGCCGCATAGTGTTCCGACGGCACCAGCAGGGACAACGCAAAACCCCGGAGGGTCCGCTCGGCAGCACCCTCCCACGCGGCCTCGCCGTCGCGGACGCGCAGCAGTTCGCCAACGAACGGCAGCGCCTTTTCCGGCACCCTGGTTCCTTCACACAGCCGACGCCGGATGCCCACCTGGTCAAGCGGCAGCAGGTTCCGGCGGGACTGAAGGCTGGTCAGCTCGGCTTTGATATCTGCGGCACGTTCGTTGAGGACCGTGCGCGTCATGGTCAGTTCGGTGCGCTGTTCCTGAAGGTCACAGTTCTGCTCCGCGAGCCGGGATTCGACGGCGGGCAGGCCGGCACGGTTGGCATCGAACAGCACCCTATCCTCCGGTGCCCGCAGACCCAGCCCTGCGGCGGCCAGGGAGTAGGTCTGGTAACGGGTCCGCTGTGCTGCCGCTTCGTGTTCCAGCCGGGTGGTGTCCGCGTCGATGGCAGCGAGCCGGCCGCCGCCGTTGGAGCGGATGTCCTCGGCCACGGCGTTCAACTCGTGCCGGAGTTCGCTGATGCGGGTGGTGACGGTGGTGTTGTCCTCGCGGAGCCGTTGTCCCGTGCTCTCCAGTTCGGCTGCGTGTTCCAGGCTCAGGATCAGCCGCTGGTTGGTGAACCAGGGGTGCAGCTGGTCCCGCTGCGCCCTGGCCTCCTTGTCCTCAAGCGTTAGCTTGGCGTGTTTGGCGGCGCCCTCGCGAATGGGCGCTAACAGGGTGATCTGGTCCTTGGCCCGCAGCACGGCGCCGTGGGCCTTTTTGAGGTCGTCGAAGTGGCTGATCAGCTTGCCGATCCGGCTTTCCACGTCGTCTTCGTCCAGCATGTTGGTCCGCACGAACGAGGTGATGTTCTCCACCTGCTTCATGGACACCGTCCGGTGGAACAGCTCCATGGCCTGGTTCCCGCTGATGCCGAACTGACGTTTAAACGCTGCCGCGTAGGGTTCGAAGGTGTCGTGCACGGTGGCGCCGGCTGCCTTGAGCTTTTTCTTCAGCTTGAACGGGTCCTGGCCGAAGTTGGCGAAGTCTTCCGCGATGGTCTGGTCCGTTTCCGCGAGGGAGTAGAACCGGTTGGGCTGCCCCGCCTCCTGGACCGCCCACAGCGTGACGGCCAGCGTGACCGACTTCTCCAGCACGGCGTTGTGGAATACGGCGAGCACCACAGTGAGTGTTCCCGTGCCGCGCAGCGATACCGGTTTGGAGTTCTCCCCGCCGGTGCTGCGGGTGCTCTTGTGGTAGCCGCGCACGTAGGACATCAGCGTGCGTTCCTTTTTCTGCGCGCCCGCGGCCTTGTTGTACTCGATCTTGTTGGCCGGCAGCAGGAGGGTGGTGATGGCGTCCACCACCGTTGACTTGCCCGAGCCGATGTCGCCGGTCAGGAGGCTGTTCGCCCCGTCCAGGCGGAATGTGCGCACGCCTTGGTGGAACGTGCCCCAGTTGAGCAGCTCCAGACGGTGCAGCCGGTAGCCCGGGGGAGTGCCGGCGTCGTCCGTTCTGCCCTCTTCCTGTGCCTCTGCCGGGTCCTCGAGGCTGAACAGGCTGTCCTGCAGGTCTGCTGTCACGGGAGCTCCCCTTCGGTGGTGCCGTCACGGGTTTCCGCCGGTCCGCTTGGGGACCCGTCCAGCGACGCGCGGTAGTCCGCCAGCCGCGCGTCGAACTCCTCCAGCCACTGGGCATCAACGTACGCCTTCAGGATCCTGGCCACCTCGTAGGTGCCGTCCTGGCCGCGGAGCTTGCGTAGGAAGCCCAGCTCCACCACCTTCTTGATGTTGGCACCGAGCCTGTCCAGAATGCGCGCCTGGTTGCTGGACTCGGGCAGGAAAACGGCCACCATGTCCATAATTTCCTCCTCGGTCATGATGAGGCGGAGCTCGCTGCTGTTGGTATCGAACTCGAGCATCCGGCCGCGCAGCAGGGCCAGCAGAAGGCTGACGTCGAAGGTGAGCCGGCGGCGGGGGATGAGGCGGGGAAGGTTGCCCTCCGGGTCCTCCCTGGAGCGGAGGAACGCATAACCCTCGGACTCGTCCAGGATCAGGTCCAGTCCCAGCACCGCCACATAGTCCCTGGCCTGCGATTCGAGGACGATCAGCGACTGCCACACCTTCTCGTCCGACTCGGCGTAAAGCACGCCCCGGAACAGGCGGGTGACGACGCCGGGAAGTTCCTCGGGCGTGCGGGCGGCGGTTTCCATCGTTTCGCTGGGGTTCATGCTGGCCTCACAAAAATGATCTGGTCGATGGTCGCTTCACGGATGCTGCCGTCGGGGAGTTGCCACTGCAGTTGCTGGGGGATGTCGTCGCGGATGCTGGCCCACTCGGATTCGCTGGCCAGCTGGTAGTAGGCGACGATTTCGGCCAGCCCCTGCTGAAGGGGATGTGCCTGCGTGACTTCGACGAGGGTGGCCTGTTCGGCGTCCGCCAGGACCGCGTCCACGTTGGCTTGCAGGCGCTCCTTGTTCACGTGGAACTGGCTGAACAGGGCACCCGCGTCCACGTCCGCATCGTCGGCGGCCACCACGGCGTCGTCAATCATCACTTTCCGGCTGGGCTCGTAGAGGGGCCGCTCGAAGGGCAGCGCGACGTCCACCGACTGTGCGGCAATGTCCATAAACGCGCCCGACGGCGGCGCCTCCCGGGTGCCCAGGGCGCCTGACTCGATGCTGCGGATAAGCCGCATGATGCGCTTGTTTTCCAAAAAGACCTTGTCGTCCAGCAGCCGGCGCATCTGCTCCGAGAGTTGGCGGACCGTGGCCTGCGTCTGGTCGACGGCGGGCAGCCAGTCCTGGTGCAGCCTTGTGACGGACTGCAGGTCCTCCACCCCGGACAGGGCCTCGATTTCGGTGGCCCGCTGCAGCAGGTCCTGCAGCTCCGTGCGCAGCTGCGGAGACATCAGATAGTCCCAGAACCCTTGGAAGGTGCGGCCTTGGAGGGAACTGCTAATGCCCTGCTGGTTGGCGAAGATGCTCTCCAGGAGTTCGCCCTGGGTGCCGTCCCAGGTGGCGATCTGTTCCCGCACCTGGCGGTCCAGCTTCCGGAAGTTCTGTTCGACCTCGCGGAAGTCCGCCAGGAGGTCCTTGGCGAGAGTGGTCAGCTGCTGGAAGTGGTCCAGCGCTTCAGGGGCAGTCATGACCTTGATGTTGCCGTTCCTGATCCGCTCCATCTCGGCGTCGATGCCGTCCCGCTGCCGCTGCAGCTCGGCCAGCCTGACCTCTGGATCGGTTTCGGACTGCTGGACCAAGGCCTTCAGGACGGCGAAAATGCTGGTCAGCCGGGACTGGGTGGCGACAAAGTCCCTGCCGCGCAGGTTGTCCACCCAATGGACCACGTCCTCGGCTGCGGGGGTGAGGTCGTAGTGAGGCTCGTCCTGGCCGGGTACGTAGTACTTGCGCAGCCAGGCCTTTTCCGGGGCCGCCCAGTCATCCAGGTACTCACCGGCCGGGCGCGGAAACCTGTCCTCCCCGTAGACGTCCCGGAGGCCGAACAGGACGTCATCAAGGTGGTCGATGAGCTCCTGCCGGCCGATGTCCCGCTGGTTGGGGCCGGTGAACGCCTTCATAAAGAAGGAGAGCGCCAGCGGGGCGTTCTGCGCGCGGAGCAGGGACCAGCCCGCGTGGTTTTCACGCAGGGTGTTGATTGCGTAGTAGTCCATGGCGTCCTCGGGACGGAGAGCAGGGCGTGTGGATGACGGGTTAGGCCTAAGTTACACGCCGCCTCCGACAAATTTCGAGGAGCAGAGAGGGTGTCCGCCGCATTACGTTCCGGCGCCGGAAGCTGGCGACTCCACGCTCAGGCCAGCCTCAACAGCTGCAGTGAGGAGCTCGGCGTCGTAGGCGACCAGGACGTCGGCCTGTACCCGGGTGGCCGCGGCCAAATGGATGGCGTCAGCACTGCGCAGCCCGCCCGGCATCGCCGCCGCGTACATAAAGTCCGATCCCGACACGTCCATGAGGTTGAATCCGCCCAGGACCTCATTCACCAGATAGCCAGGGATTCCGCGCTGGTGCCCTGCACAGTGCAACTCGGTGTAAAGGAGCATCGAAGCAACTAGATTGTCTCCCCGGGCCGAGGCGTTGAGAAGTACTTCGCCGCGCTCGCCGAGTCTTTTTCTGCCACCACCAGTTTCAGGACGGCGGAGGTGTCCGCACAGATGATCACCGATCCCCTCGAAGATCGTCCAGAATTTCTGCCGTGCTTGCTGCGGAAGTAACCCGGGGGAGGGCGCGGAAGTCGACGGCTTCGTAAGACCGTCATTGTGCTGACGAGCTTGGCCGCGGACGATGGAAATCTAGGGGCAGCATCCCGGCTGTAGCCAGCGGCAGTAGAAACATCAGGCGCATTATCGAAGGGTCGTGCCATGGGAAAGCACTTGCAGGCTAATGACCTGGCAATCTGGACGGAACAGGTGGGCGAAGGGCCGGATGTCCTGCTGATCGGAGGGCTCGGCGACACGGTTGAGTCGTGGCAGTTCCAGTTAGACGGGCTGGCCGATCGCTATTGTCTTACTGCGTTCGACAACCGCGGAGCGGGCCGGACCGCGAAGCCCGATGGGCCGCTGTCGGTTGAAATGATGGCGGATGACGCCGCGCAAGTACTTCGGGAGCTCAACATCCGCTCCGCCCACGTGGCCGGATTCTCCGGCGGAAGCATCATCGCCCAGGAACTCGCACTGCGGCATCCGCGAATGGTTCGAAGCCTGGTCCTGCAGAGCACGTGGGCGGTCGCGGATCCATACCTTCGCGCGTGGGCGCTGTTCATGAGGACCCTAGTGCGTGCCGCGCCGTCTGAACGCACCTTCCTTGAGGGCCTGTTCCTCAGTATCTACACGCCGCGGTCCCACAACGATGGAACCGTGGATCAAATCATGGAAGAAGTGCTGGCATTTCCCCACAAGCAAAAGACTGAGGACGTCGAGGCGTTCCTCGACGCCATGATGGGCCACGATACGTCGGAGCGCCTCCCTCAACTAAACGTGCCGACGCTTGTCCTCGCCGGTGGGATTGACATGACCAGCCGACCCGAACTTTGCCGCGAAGTGGCAGAACGGATCCCCGGCGCATTATTCGAAGTCCTTGAGGGCGAGGGCCACCAACCCTTCCAAGAAGTCCCCGAGCAGTGGAACGCGCGGGTAAGCGCCTTTTGGGAGGGCGTGGAGGCCGGCGATCAAGCCTGAGTGCAGGTGGAGAGGCAACGCACTGCCGGTGTGTGGTCATTGGTGTCCGAAATCTGCTGTAGTGTTGATCCTGTTGTTGTGTTTATGCAGTTGGTAGTTCAGGCAGTACGCGCGGTCGAAAGTCCGCGTTCTTCTGAAGTAGCGGTTTTGAACACCCCACACCGGAGGACCCGAAAGTCGGGACTTTTCCTCCACCTTCACGAAGGACAAAAATAATGGCTACTGGTACCGTCAAATGGTTTAACGCTGAAAAGGGCTTCGGCTTCATTTCCCCCGATGACTCCTCACAGGACGTTTTCGCACACTACTCTGCGATCGCTTCCTCCGGCTTCCGCTCACTCGAAGAGAACCAGAAGGTCTCCTTCGAAACCGAGCAGGGCCCCAAGGGTCCCCAGGCCGTAAACATCCAGTCCCTCTAATACCTTAGAGAAACTGGGGCCTTAGGGTTTCAAAGTTTTAGAGCAGGGCCGGTCACTGACCGGCCCTGCTTTTGTTTAAACCAGGTGTGCTATAAAGGCTGCAGTCCGGCGGGCGGCGTGAAGTTCTTCCCGAACGTCCAGGTTGAGCAGGACCAATAGGCGTCCGGCAGGCTCAGACGTGTCGTCGAGGTCCTTGTCCGCTGTCCTCCGCCGCCGGGCAGCAGCCGTGCTCTTAGTGCAGCCCCATCGCGTTCCGCACCTCGTCGAGGATATGGTGCATGGCACCCTCAGCAGCCACAGCATCCCCGCGGGCCACAGCAGCGGCAACATCCTCGTGCGCCTGCAACGCCTCGTTGCGCGGCTTGAACGGCATCAGCCCCTGCTTGGTGCGGCTGGTCAGCACCTCTGCCACCATGCCCTCAAGCGCAAAAAACATCTCGTTGCCGCAGCTCTGCAGCAGCAGGCAGTGGAACTCGATATCCGCCGCCAGGAACGCCTCCAGCTCTCCGGCCTCACCCAGGCGCCGAAGGTCGGCGGCGAGGGACGTGAGCTTTGCCCGCTCGGCGGCACTGGCGCGGCGGGCGGCGCCAGCCGCAGCAATAGGTTCGACGGCGATGCGCAGCTCCGTGAGGCTGCTGTACTGGATCTCGCGCCGGTCCGAGGCGAGCCGCCAGCGCACCAGCTTGGGATCGAAGACATTCCAGAACCGGCGCTCCTGCACCACGATGCCCACCCGCCTGCGCGAGTAGACCAGGTTCATTGATTCCAGGACCTTCATGGTGTCCCTGGCCACTGTGCGGGAGATCCGGTACTCCTGCTGGAGCCCTTCCAACGTAAGGCGGCTTCCCGGCGGCAGGTCCCCGGAAGCGATGGCAACACCCACCGCCTCCACAACGCGCCCCTGCATCCCGGGGGAGGCCCCGCCGTCGTGCCTGTTGTCCGCGTCCTGGTGTGTCGCCGTCGACATCTTTCCTGCCTTCCTCTGCGCCTGCGCGCACTGCCAGCTTACCGACAAACAGCGCAAAGGTATGACTTGTGACACCAAAAGATAGTATCTATGCACCCAAATGGTGATACCTTATCTTTCGGCGCACTTCCCTAGGGACGTCGCGACCAGCTTTCCTAAGCCAACGGCGTCTTCTTCGGAGGTAGTACATGCAGTATCCAGCCACGCACCTGGTGGTGATGGGCGTTGCCGGTTCCGGCAAGTCCACCATTGCGGCAGCCCTCTCCCAGCAGCTTGGCTGGGCGTGCGCCGAAGCGGACGAATTCCACCCGCAGTCCAACATCCAGAAGATGTCCCAGGGCATTCCGCTCCAGGACGAGGACCGCTGGCCCTGGCTGCAGGAAATCCAGAGCTGGATGACCGCCAAGGCCCGGACCGGTGAGAGCACCGTCCTCACCTGCTCCGCACTCAAGCAGGGCTACCGGCAGTTGCTCTCCCAGGCCGAGGGCCGGGTCCTGTTCCTTCACCTCCACGGCGAAGCGGACTTGATCGGCCAGCGCATGCAGGGCCGTGAGGGCCACTTCATGCCGCCCACGCTTCTTCCCAGCCAGCTGGCCACGCTCGAACCGCTGAGTGACGAGGAGCTGGCCGCGGGCAGCCTCCGCCTGGACATCTCCAAGTCCCCGGAAGAGCTGGTCAAGACCATCATCGCCGCGCTTCAGCTCCCCGCCGACCAGGCACCCTAACCCTTTTCTGTTTCCCCAAAGCCCCATCAATTCTGTTTCAAAGGAGAACCATGGTCATCGAAGGATGGACCCAAACGTTGGGGGCAGGCCCCCTGCTGCTCATCGCCGCGGCAGCGATCCTCGCCCTGCTGTTCCTGATCATCAAGCTTCGGATGCACGCGCTGCTGGCCCTTATCGTCATCAGCCTCGCAACGGCCTTCGCCACCGGCATCCCCGCCAACCAGGTGGTGCCCGTGCTGATCAACGGCTTCGGCACAACCCTGGGCACGGTGGCGCTGCTGGTGGGCCTGGGCGCCATGCTCGGCCGCATCGTCGAAACCAGCGGCGGTGCGAAGGTGCTGGCCGACTACCTCATCGGCGTCTTCGGCGAAAAGCGCGCCCCGTTCGCCTTGGGCCTCGCCTCCCTGATCTTCGGCTTCCCCATCTTCTTCGACGCCGGACTCGTGGTCATGCTGCCCGTCGTCTTCGCTGTGGCCCACCGCCTGGGCGGGGGAGTGCTCCGTTACGGCCTGCCCGCCGCCGGTGCATTCTCCGTGATGCACATCTTCCTGCCGCCACACCCCGGTCCGGTCTCCGCCGCGGCCTTCTTTGACGCCAACATCGGCCTGGTCATGATTGCCGGCCTCATCGCCGCCATTCCCACCTGGTACGTCACGGCATACCTCTACGGCCTTTACACCGGCAAGAAGCTGGTCCTGCCCGTGCCGGAACTGCTGGGCCACGCAAGCGCCGAGGCCGAGGCCCACCCGCCGCGCTTCCGCACCATCGTTGGTTTGCTGCTCCTGCCGCTGGTCCTGATCTTCATGAACACCGGCCTGAACACCCTGGCCTCATCCGGCGTGCTCAGCGAAGAGGTCAAGAGCGAGCAGTGGTTCCAGATCCTGCGCACCATCGGTGAAACCCCGGTTGCCCTGCTGATCGCCGTCATCGTGGCCATGTTCGTCCTGGGCGCCAGGCGCGGCAAGGATGCCGGAGCACTTGAGAAACTGCTCGAATCCTCCCTCGGCCCGGTTTGCTCCGTCATCCTTATCACCGGTGCCGGCGGCATGTTCGGCGGGGTTCTCCGCACCTCCGGTATCGGCTCCGCACTCGCCGACGTCCTGGGCAACCTCGGCATCCCGCTGATCCTGGCCGGGTTCCTCATCTCCGCCATCCTCCGCATCGCCCAGGGCTCGGCCACCGTGGCACTCACCACCACCGCGGGCCTGATCGCCCCGGCCGTGGCGCTGGCAGGACTGAACGGCATGCAGGTTGCCGCGCTGGTCATCGCCGTGGCCGCCGGCTCCGTGGTGGTCTCCCACGTCAACGACTCCGGCTTCTGGCTGGTGGGCCGTTTCTTCGGCATGGACGTCAAGACCACGCTGAAGACCTGGACCGTGATGGAAACCCTCATCGGTGTGATGGGTTTTGCCATCGCTGCCGTGATCTTCCTGCTCGCCGGGCTGGCGGGCTAGGTTCCCAACCCAGCCACGGCTGACACCACAACGGCGGGGCGGCAAGCAGAAATGCTGGCGGCCCCGCCGTCGTCGTACCCGTGGTTTCGACAGGCTCACCCAACGAGGCCGGGGACACCGTCCTGGATTTGGAATGAGGCGAGGGTCTTGACCGGGGAGCCGGGCGTGGTGACGTGGTCCAGCACGCGGAAGTCGGCGGTCATCGCGTCCTTGGTGATCTTCGTGTTCACGTAGCCGCGGGAATCGTTGTAGAACTTCAGGTGCGGGTTCCAGGCCATGACGGGATCGGTGGTGGAGCCCGTGCCGTTGCCGGTGGACGTAATGGACGTGCAGACAAGTTCGGAGCCGACGACAGGGGAAGCGGGGTCCTTGTAGTCGACCTTCAGGTCGTTGGCCCAGTTGCGGTGCACGTCGCCGGTGAGGACGACGGCGTTGCGCACGTTCGCGTCCACCCAACCCTGGGTGATGCGGCGGCGTGAGGAGGCGTAGCCGTCCCAGCCGTCCATGGAGACGTCGTCCACCTCAAGGGCCCGGGCGCGGTCCCGCTCAGCGAAGAACACCTGCTGGCCCAGGATGTCCCAGCGCTGGGTGGAGTTCTTGAACCCGTCCAGCAGCCACTTTTCCTGCTCGGCGCCCGTGATGGTGCGGTTCTCCGCGAGGCGCTCGGCCACGTTTTTCTTCCAGCCGTCACCGGCGAGCTGGTCGTCGCGGTACTGCCGGGTGTCCATCATGTGGAAGTTGGCCAGCTGGCCCCACTGGATGGCGCGGTAGATCTTCATGTCGAACCCGGCCGGCACGGAGGACGCACGCAGCGGCATGTTTTCGTAGTAGGCCTGGAACGCGGCGGCGCGGCGCTGGCGGAAACGCTCGGTGGTGTCGTTGAGCTGGTTCGCGTCCCGGTTCTCGGGGACCTCGTCCGCCCAGTTGTTGTCCACCTCGTGGTCATCCCACACCACCAGCCATGGCGCGATCGCGTGCGCAGCCTGCAGGTCGGCGTCGGACTTGTACTGGGCGTGCCGCTGCCGGTAGCCCTGCAGCGTGGTGGTCTCTGGGCCCTGGTGGTCACGCGGGTTGCCGGCGCCGATCACGTAGTTGTCCTTCTTGTACTCGTAGAGGTAGTCGCCCAGGTGCAGCACCAGGTCCGGGTGGTCCTGGGCCAGGCGGGTGTAGGCGGTGAAGTAGCCGTGCTCGTACTGCGAGCAGCTGGCGAAGGCCATGGCCAGCGCCGCCGGGGTTTCGTGCAGTGCCGGAGCGGTCAGCGTCCGGCCCACCTGGCTGATGTGCCGGCCGCTGCGGAACCGGTAGAAGTACTCGCGGCCCGGTTTGAGGCCCTTGAGCTCCACGTGGATGGAGTGGGCGGTTTCGATCCGGGCGTGTTCGACGCCGCGGGCTACTACTGTGCGCATGCCATCGTCCTCGGCTACTTCCCAGGCCACGGGGACCTGGCGCGCGGGCATGCCGCCCAGGCCGTCCTCGGCCAGGGGGTCCAGAGCGAGGCGGGTCCAGATGACAAAGCCGTCGGGCCACGGCTCCCCGGAGGCGATGCCGAGCCCGAATGGGTCGGTGCGGAGGCCGGCGTCGTCCGCTGTTGAAATGGCGACGGCGGCACCCGGCAGGGCGGCGACCAGTCCAGCCCCAAGGCCGGCGGAAATCAGGGATCTGCGTGAGATGTTGTCCATGCGTTCGACCGTAGGGAGGCAGGTTGGACAGGTCCTGAGGGGGATGTGAATGAGCGGTTAACTCCATGACAAAAGCAGTCGCGGAGTTGGTGTGGGCTCTGGGGTTTCGACGGGTCAACCACCGGCGCCGTTACCTTCTATCCTTGGACGATGACTCTGACTCAGGCTGTTTTTTCGTTTGCACTGGTTGCCGGGCTTCTGACGCTGGTTCCGGGACTGGACACCGCCCTTGTCCTGCGCTCGTCCCTCTCCAAAACACGCCGTTTCGCCTTCTCCACTGCTCTTGGGATCAGCACCGGAGCCATGATCTGGGGAATTGCTGCGGCGGTGGGGGTGTCGGCACTCCTGGCAGCCTCCGAGTTTGCCTACCGCATCCTGACCATTGCCGGAGCCGCCTACATGATCTGGCTGGGGCTGTCCCTGCTGTGGAAGAGCCTGAGGCAGGGCAATGGGGCCACCACCCAAGCCGAGGCGCCGGTACCGGCGGCAGGCAAGGACGACCTGTTTAAGGGCTGGCTGACCGGGACCGGAACCAACCTGCTAAACCCCAAGGTGGGCGTGTTCTACATCGCCACCATCCCGCAGTTCATCCCGGCAGGCGCGTCACCGCTGCTGGTGGGCGTTCTGCTGGCAGGCGTCCACTGCATCCTGACGATGGCGTGGTTCACCCTGCTGATCTTCGGCACCGGCTACGCCTCCCGCTGGCTCAAGGGTACCCGCAGCATCCGCATCATCGACAGCATCACCGGCACCGTCCTCGTGGGGTTCGGACTCAAGCTCGCGCTCGAACCCGCCCACTAGCTTTTCCTACTTGCCCGGTGTCCGGGGATTCGGGACTTTCGGCTCCTTTGGCTCTTTCGGCGGAAGCGTCGCTACATATTCGAAGGCCTTGTGGATCCAGGCTTTCGCCCGCGCGTCATCGCCGTCGCCTTCCTCGTTCCACATCTCAGGCAAACCGGTGTAGCCGCCCATCGGCCGCTCGGCAGGCCCGAAGGGCACAGTCCGTTCCCCGCTTTCGAGTTCCTCCCGATCCTCCGGGGACAGCTTGATCCCGATGGTCGGTCCGAACAGTCCGGCGAACATATTGCCGTTTACGAACGCTCCCAGGTTCCCGAACATTGGCTTGACGGCGACCTCTGCCCTGTCCGGAATCAGTGACCGGAAGCGTTCTTTGTCCTCGTCCGACGCTTTGGGCATCTCCATGGTGTTCCTCCCCGGCTTGGCTTGTGTGTGCAGGATATGCCGTCCCGAGGCTGGCGGTACAGGGGCCAGCTTCCCAGGCAGGTGCGGCAGGGAACACCTGGCGTTCCGCCGTCGTTGTGCCAAAGGCAGGCCGCTTCATCCGAACCCCGAACCTTTCCCCGACCAAAGGACATCCCTTGACTCCTCGCACCATAGTGATCACCGGCGCCAGCGACGGCATTGGCGCAGCAGCCGCGCGGACGCTGGCGAAGGCAGGGGAGCAGGTGGTGATCGTGGGCCGTTCCGAAGAGAAGACCCGGGCCGTTGCCAAGGAGCTCAACGTGGACTACTTCGTCAGCGACTTCTCGGAGCTCGAGCAGGTCCGCACGCTCGCCGCGCAGCTGAAGTCCGACTACCCGCGGATCGACGTCCTGGCCAACAACGCCGGCGGCATCATGGGCAAGCGCACCCTGACTGTGGACGGTAACGAGTCCACGTTCCAGATCAACCACCTGGCGCCGTTCCTGCTTACAACTCTGCTGATCGACACGCTCACCGCCAGCAACGCCAAGGTCATCAACACGTCCAGCGCCGCCAATGGCTTCGGCAAGCTGGACCTCTCCGACCTCGCCGCCGAGCGCAGCTACTCCACCACCCGCGCCTACGGCACCGGCAAGCTGGCCAACATCCTCTTCACCGCCGAGCTGGACCGCCGCTACGGGGGCCAGGGCATCACGACGGCGGCGTTCCACCCGGGCGTGGTCCGCACCAACTTCGCGGCAGAGTCCACCAGCCCGTTCCGGCACGCGTACAAGACGCTGCTCAACCGGTTTATGCTCAGCCCGGACCAGGGCGCCGACACCTTGCTCTGGCTCGTCAACGGCACGCCGGGCAAGGACTGGTTCTCCGGCGCCTTCTACACCAAGCGCGCCATGGCCAAGGCCAACCCGCAGGCGTACGACGTCGAATTGGCGCGCGGGCTGTGGGAGAAGAGCGAAGAGCTGGTCCAGGCTACTTCCTGACTCCGGCCGGACCGAAATGCGGAACTTATAAGGCACCGAGCACACGGAACCCGCATAATTCCGGGACTTGGGGCTTGGCGGACCTCCAGAAGTGACGCATTCAGGTCAGCGGGCGCGCTCGACGTCGGCGGCAACTTCCGGGTGCCCCGTGGCGGTCAACCCCGCCACGACCCCGTCGATGTCCGCTTCGGGCCGGTTCTGGCTCAGCTTGGCCTTCGCCTCGATCCTGGTAATCAACAGTTCCACGCCCACAATGGCCCGCAGCTGGCCGGCGATGTAGCGCTCGGGGGCATCGTCCACGCTCCAAGGATGGCCAAATCCGGACTCGTGCACACCGGTGAGCTGCCGCACCTGGCGGGAAAGCCAGGCCGGATCGTCATGGATGACCAGCCGCCCATACACGTGGGCCGTGGTGTAGTTCCAGGTGGGCACAACGCGTCCGTGCTCGGCCTTCGACGCGTACCAGGACGGTGAGACATACGCGTCGGCGCCCTGGATGATCGCCAGCGCTTCCCCGATGGCGGGTACAGACCACTGCGGGTTGTTCCGCGCCAGGTGTCCCAGCAGCGCGCCGTGTTCACCGGCGTCGGGATCATAGGCAAATGGCAGGAGTGTGGCCAGCAGGCCCTGCGACGTGATGGTGACCAAGTTTGCTGCGCCCGGGCGGGTCAGCAGGTTCTGGACGGCGTCGGGGTTGGCGGCGAAGTGGGCTGGAACGTACATGGTGTTAGTCCTTCACTGGCTGGAAGTCGTTGGCGGGATGGAGCGCGGATGGGGCAGCCGCCGGTGCTGGGGCCGCAGCGGCGGGCTTGAGCCGGACGCGGACGGCGGCGCCCGCGCAAATGATGACGGCCAGGCCGCCGACGATGGTGGACCACGTCAGGGTCTCGCCCAGCAGGAGCGCCGCCCAGCAGAGGGTCAGGACGGGCTGGATGAGCTGGATTTGGCTGACCCGGGCGATGGGGCCGATGGCAAGGCCGCGGTACCAGGCGAAGAATCCCAGGAACATGCTCACCACACCGAGGTACGCGAAGGCGGCCCACTGCTCCGGGGCGGCGGACGGCGGTTGCTGAGCGACGGAGACCGCCGTCAGGGCGAGCATCAGCGGGGATGCAAGGACCAGCGCCCAGGACACTGTCTGCCAGGCGCCGAGCTCGCGGGCCAGCAGACCGCCTTCGGCATAGCCCACGGCGGCTGCCGCTACGGCGCAGAGCAGCAGCAGATCCGCCCATTGCACCTGCCCCAACCCTCCGGACTGCACGGAGGCGAAGACAAGGGCGGCGAGGCCGCCCGCGATGGTGATGAGCCAGAAGGCCAGCGGTGGCCGTTCCCGCCCGCGGAGCACCGCTGCTGTTGCGGTAGCGGCCGGAAGAAGGGCGATGACCACGGCGCCGTGGCTGGCGGGAGTGGCCGTCAGGGCAAAGGACGTCAGTAGCGGAAAGCCAATCACGACGCCGGCGGCCACTACTGCGACGCGTATCCATTGCCTCCCGCGGGGGAGCCGCTGCCGGGTGAGTGCCAAGGCGGAGGCCGCCAGCGCCGCAGCCACTACCGCGCGGCCGGAGCCGATGAACAGCGGGGACAAGCTGGCTACGGCCACCTTCGTGAACGGAACGGTAAACGAGAACGCCGCGACGCCGACCAGGCCCAGCCATAGTCCGGACGTTTGCGGCTGCAGTACCACTGTGCGCGCAGGAGGAGTAGCGCTACTATTGACTTTCATGAACAACGATAGCAGTTCGAGGATTGCGGCGCACCTGAAAACCTGGATGGCGGCAGCCGCGCCCGGAGCGAAGCTGCCGTCCACCCGCTCCCTCGTGGCGGAATACCAGGCCAGTCCGGTGACAGTTCAAAAGGCCCTGCAAACACTCACCGCACAGGGCCTCATCGAGAGCAGGCCCGGCGTCGGGACTTTTGTGCGCGCTGCCAGGACCGCGAAGCCGTCGGACTACGGCTGGCAGACGGCAGCGCTGCGCTCACCGCTGGCGGCACTGCCACCGGCGTCGTCCACCATGCGCGACGTGCCGCTTAGTGCCATTTCCTTCCACTCCGGCTATCCGGCGCGCGAACTTTTGCCGGAACGGCTGGTGCGGGCCGCCCTGACCCGCGCCGCCCGTGCGGAAGCTGCGCTGTCACGTCCGCCCGCGGCAGGCCTGCCGGAACTGCAATCGTGGTTCTCCCACGAGCTCGGTGCGTTCACGCCGGCCGGGACCACGCCGCCGAACCCGAGCGACGTCGTCGTACTCCCTGGCAGCCAGAGTGGCCTAAGCTCCATCTTCAGCGCGCTGGTGGGCCGGGGGCAGCCGCTGCTGCTGGAGTCGCCGACGTACTGGGGTGCGATCCTCGCGGCGGCGCAAGCAGGAGTGCACGTTGTTCCGGTGCCGATCGGCCCCGACGGGCCGGATCCGGCGGAACTCACGCGCGCGTTTGAGGAGTCGGGAGCGCGGGCGTTTTATGCCCAGCCCAATTACGCGAACCCGACGGGCGCGCAATGGTCGGCAGAGCGGCGTGACCAGGTCCTCGATGTGGTGCGGGCGCAGGGTGCCTTCTTGGTGGAGGATGACTGGGCGCACGACTTCGGCATCTCCTCGGACCCCGTACCTGTCGCTGCCCGTGACGACTCGGGCCACGTGGTGTACCTGCGCTCGCTGACCAAGAGTGTGTCACCTTCGATCCGCGTCGCGGCGCTCATAGCCCGTGGCCCGGCGCGGGAGCGCATCCTCGCGGACCGGGCAGCCGAGTCGATGTACGTCAGCGGCCTGCTGCAGGCGGCCGCGCTCGACGTCGTCACGCAGCCTGGGTGGCAGACGCACCTGCGCAGCCTCCGCCACCAACTCGAGTCGCGCCGCGACCTGCTGGTCACCAGCCTGCGCGAGCACGCACCGGCCGCCCACCTGGTGCAGGTTCCCAAGGGCGGGCTGAACCTGTGGGTCCGGCTGCCGGACGGGACCGACCTTGAGCGGCTCACCCGGGACTGTGAAGCCGCGGGGGTGATTATCGCGGGCGGCAACGAGTGGTTCCCAGCCGAACCGGCGGGTCCGTTCATCCGGCTCAACTACTCGGGGACGAAGCCGGGCGCCTTCCCCGAGGGCGCCCGGATCATCGGCGAGATGCTGGACCGGAACGCCGCCTGAGCTACTCGCCCAGCCGCCCGTAGACGCTGACCACGTTGCCCTTGCTGGTCCGGTACTGGTCCTGCAGGACGAGCCGGGTAGTGGGGTCGCCGTCCTCGAAGAGGCGGCGGCCGCTGCCGGCCACCACCGGGTGGGTCATCAGCGTGAGGGAATCAAGCAGCCCGGCGAACAGCAGCTGCCGGGTTACCGAGATGCTGCCGCACACGGCGATCTCGCCGCCGTCGCGCTCCTTCAGCTTGCCCACGAACTCTTCCAGCGGCGCATCCATCAGCTGCGAGTTCTGCCATTCCAGCGGATCTTTCAGGGACCGGGAAACGACGAACTTCTCCACCGGGTTAATGAAGGCGGCGAAGTCCTCGTCCACCGAGGCGTTTGGCCAGTAAGCGGCCCACTCCTGGTAGCTCACGCGGCCGAGCACCACCGTGTCCACGGTCTCCATCATCTTGGTCAGGCCCACGCCCAGCTCATCATCGAAGCTGTCGAACTGGAACTTGTAGGGATCTGACACTATGCCGTCCACGGAGTGGAACAGGCCGGCAGTGATTTTACGCATAAGGACCTCCAGGGTGGGCACGAACACCATAAAAGAGCCGGCTCAGGGGGCCGGACACCACCACGGTATTAGGTGTGCCACCGGCAGGGAAGGGGCCGTCGAGCTGACCGGCAGGACAGCCGGACGTTAGGTTCGTCACCACCTCCTGCGTGTTGCCGGAATTCTCGCCCAAGCAACGCCATACTGGTCTAGAGCGGCTGTCGCCGTGCCCCGGCCAGGCAGGAGGAAGTGCATGGAAACCCTGAAAAAAATCGTGTCCAACCAGTATTTCCCGGCTGCCGCGGTGCTCACCGCAGTGGTCCTTTTCTGGGCCGTGGGCCTCCTGGGCGGGCTGTCCCTCCTGCACAACAACCAGCCCCCGCTGACCACCCTCACCTGG
This sequence comes from Arthrobacter sp. V1I9, assembly GCF_030817075.1. Lineage (NCBI taxonomy): Bacteria > Bacillati > Actinomycetota > Actinomycetes > Micrococcales > Micrococcaceae > Arthrobacter > Arthrobacter sp. V1I9. Next base: position 2,713,060 of record NZ_JAUSYU010000001.1, on the reverse strand, counting down.
ATACTGTTCGTCTACGGAGCCGCGGTCCTCACCCCGCTGGCCGGCGCCTGGGCCGCCGTCGACCTGTTCCGGCGCTGGCAGCGCAACCGCGCCGCCCAAGCAGCCGATGCCTATGAAGAAGCCCAGGAAACGGAAGCGGCTTACGTTGAGCCTGCACCCGAGCCGGAACAGGCCGCCGCCCCCGTCAGCACGCCGTCTCCGGCACAGCAGGCCGCACCTGCCGCACCAAAGAAGAACGAGAAGCAGCCAGGACGCAAGCAGGCCGCATAGTTCCCGTACGGGACGTCGGCAGAAACGCTACCGCCCCTTCAACGCGTTCAGGGCTTGCTCTGCGTGATGCAGGGCGCGCTCGAGCCGGTCGCCGGGCTCCGGCAGCGAGAACAGATACCCCTGCAGCGAATCACACTCCAGGGCCGTAAGGTAGTCAGCCTGCGCCGCCGTCTCCACACCTTCGGCGGTCACCGTCAGCCCGAGGCTGTGGGCCATATTGATCATCGAGCTGAGGATGGGCAGCCGCTCGGCGCCGGTGCGCACCATCGACACGAAGGTCTTGTCGATCTTCACGGTGTCCACCGGCAGGTCCTGCAGCCGGCCCAGCGACGAATAACCGGTGCCGAAATCGTCCAGGGCAACCCGGGCTCCGGCGTCCCGCAGGGTGCTGAGCTGTTTGATCAAGCTGCAGTCGGCGTCGAAAAATACGCTTTCGGTCACCTCCAGCACCAGCTGGTACGGCGCCACGCCGGTGGCTTCGGCGAGGCGGAGGACCTCGTCCGCAAAATCCGGTTCCTGCAGCTGGACGCCTGAGACGTTCACCGACAGGGACCGGGACGGGTCCTCACTGAGCCACGACGCCAACTGCACCATGCCAAGGACCATCACCTCCGCGCCGATCTCGCTGATCAGGCCGGTGCGTTCAGCCAGCGGGATAAATACCGACGGCGGGACGCGCTCGCCGCCCCTGTCCCACCTCGCCAGCGCCTCGAACTTCACAACCTGGCCCATGCGATGCGAGACGATCGGCTGGAAATCCACCGAGATTTCGCCCCGCGCCACGGCCAGTTGCAGTCCGCTCTCCATGTCCGTGCGCTGCACCAGTGCCGCCATCATGTCCGGGTGGAACCTCAGGAAACGGTTCTTCCCGGCGGCCTTGGCGGCGTACATCGCGATATCCGCCTGCCGCAGCAGTTCGGAGGCCCCCACGTTGTCCTGGCCCAAAGACGCGAGCCCGAGGCTGAGGCTTGGCCGAAGCACGGTGCCGTTGATGGTCACGGGCACGTGCAGGCAGCGGACGATGCAGGCGGCAATCGCATCAGCGTCCGGGCAGGCCGTCAGCAGCACCACGAATTCATCGCCGCCGAGCCTGGCCACCACATCCGCGGTGGGTAGGCAGCCCCGCAGCCGGCGTGCCACCTCGATCAGCATCTCGTCGCCGGCCTGGTGCCCCAGGATGTCGTTGACTTCCTTGAAATCGTCCAGGTCCAGCAGGAGGACGTCCACCGCTTTCAGCCGTGGCTCCGTGACCGCCTCCGCCAGCCCGTCGTTGAAGACGGCCCTGTTGGCAAGCCCGGTCAGCGGGTCCTGGAATGCCATGGTGCGCAGCTTCTCCGCCTGCGCGGCGAGATCGAGCATCGCCTGGTGCGCCTGCTCCTGCGCCTTGCGGCGCGGAGTCACGTCCCGGAAGCTCCACACCCGGCCAACAATCTTCTCGCCCACCCGTTGGGGGCGCGAGTACCTCTCGAACGTGCGGCCGTCCTTAAAGTCCAGCACGTCATGGCTTTCCGCCGCCGGGTTATCCTCCAGCTCGTTGATCCGGCCCATGAAGGCAATCGGATCAACCAGCTGAGCGACGGCAATCCGCATGACCGGTTCCTCGCTGTCACCGTCAAGGAGTTCCGGCGGGATGTTCCACATGGTCAGGAACTGATCGTTGAACCCGGCCACGCGGCCCTCGGTACTCATGACCAGAATGCCATCAGCCGTTGACTCCAGCGTGGCGGTGAGAAGCGACATCGCCTCGCGCAGGTCGTCGTCGGCTGCCTTCCGGTGCATGGTGCCGCGGACGGACAACAGAAGGGATGCCGGCGTGCCGGCGGAGCTCTCCGGGACAGGGCCCGGGACCAGCGAGGCGGCCACCTCAGCCGAAAACTCGGTTCCGGTGCTGTGCACGCCGTAAATCTCCCGGGGCTGCGGGTGTTTTCCGGGCTGTGCCAGAAGCTGCCGGAAGAGCAGGTCCACCTCGTCGCGGAAGCCCTCCGCAAGCAACGTCCGATGATTCCGGCCCGTCAGTTCCTCCCGGCTGGTCCCGAAAAGCCTTTCAGCGGCGGCATTGGCCATGGTGATGGTGCCGTCCGCTGCCAGTGCGAGGAGTGCATCGGGGCTGGCGTCCAGCACGGCACCGAATGCCTGCGCTGTAGAACCTTTGCTGTGGCTCTGCGGTTTAGCCATGTCACACCCCCCGCACATCATAAAGTGCCCAGGCAGGAAATAGATGGCTTCGGCGGAAGTAGTTTTACCGCACCGGTGGGAGCGCTGGAGACATGCCGGTGGGAGGGCACGCGAAAGCGCCGTCCTCCGCATGCGGAGAACGGCGCCTAACCTTTGGACATTTGTGTTGCGGCTACACGCGGCCGTGGCTGCGGTTGGTGACTGCCCCGTAAACAAGCAGTACGATAATCGCCCCCAGAATTGCCAGGAGCCAGGTGCGGATATCGAAGAATTCAGCCAGCCCGCCACCGAAAATCAGCGAGCCGATCCAGCCGCCCAGAATGGCGCCAACAACGCCGAGGATCATGGTGACTACCCAGCCTCCGCCCTGTCGGCCTGGCAGGATGGCCTTCGCAATAGCTCCGGCGATCAGGCCCAAAATGAGAAATCCTAGAATGCCCATGCTGTCACTCCTTAATTAGTTAAGTTGTGCCGGGCCCCCATTTCCGGTTCCATAATTCAAGCAGTGTGGTTACCACACTTCAAGACTTTATTTATCACGGGATGACTGTCAGTTTGGCCGGCATGAAAAGCGGTCTCACGCACGGCTGGGAAGGCAACGGCGGGCCCCGCGGACTCCGGCGGGGGAACGCTCTTCGATAGAGTTGACTGTCCCGCCACCTACCTAGGAGTCCGGCATGTCCAGCCAGCACACCCTCCGGCCACGCGCCGTCTTCCTCGATATCGACGGGACCTATGCGGACCACGGGCTGGCACCTGACGCCCATGTCGAGGCCGTGCGGGCAGCGCGCCGCAAGGGCCACCTGGTCTTCGTTTGCACAGGGCGGCCACTGTCCATGGTCCCCGAACACATCCTTGACGCAGGGTTCGACGGCGTCATCACCGGTGCCGGCGCCCGCGTGGAACTCCGGGGAGAGGTCCTCAAGGACACGCGTTTCCAGCCCGACGTGGCAGCCCGCATCGTGGAAACCCTTGACGCCCATGACGCCGCCTACATTCTCGAGGCACCCGAGGCGCTCTATGGCCGTACCGGTGTGGACCAGCGACTGAGGACGGTGCTGGGTCCCGTCTTCGCCGGCCGCCCACGGCACGACGGCCTTCTCAGTACGGACGTTGATCCACTGGAGGACATTCTGGGGCCCATGCAGTACGGCGATGACCTGCGGTCCGCCTCCTACGCAAAGATCTCCTGCTTCGATTCGCCGGTGCCACTGACGAAACTGATGGACGCCTTCGGCCCCGAGGTGGGGCTGATCCCCAGTTCCCTGTCAGCCCTGGGCGACCGCGCCGGTGAGATCTTTATGGCCGGGACCCATAAGGCGGTGGGCATCCAGGTGGTGGAGAAGCGCCTGGGCCTGAAGCGGGAAGACATCGTGGCCATCGGCGACAGCGCCAACGATATCGAAATGCTCGTCTACGCAGGCATTGGCATTGCTGTGGAGGACGGCCACCCCAAGGTGCTGGAGGTCGCCGACATGCTCACTGCGGGACCTGCCGGAAACGGTGTGGCGCTCGCCTTCGCCGAGCTTGGGCTCCTGAACTAAATCCGGGGGAGGGCCCGTTCCAAAGCCTGGACATCGGCGCTTCCTGTGCCGAGGCCGCGCACCACCCAGCCTTCCGCCTGCCACGCCCCCGCGTCCAGCGCGTTGCGCGCGTCCAGCACCACCCGGCGTCGTACCAGTCTGCCCGCAACGGCCGGCGAAAACTGGCGGTACTCGTCCCACTCGGTCAGGAGTAACACCAGTTCGGCGCCTTCGAGCGCCCGCCCGGTGCAAGCCTCGAACCGAAGGCGGGGGTAGCGCCGCCAGGCGTGGTTGACTGCTTTGGGGTCGGTGACGGTTACATGCGCGCCGGCAGCGGCCAGGCGGTCGGCAACGTCAAAGGCGGGAGAGTCCCGGTGTCGTCCGTGTCCGGTTTGAATGATGCGCCCAGCACTGTCAGGGAGCGCCCGGCCAGGCTGCCGCCGCAGAGCTCCACGGCAAGGCCGACGGTGCGCTCGCGCTGGCCAGGTTCACAGTGTCCACCAGCCGCATCCAGTCATCCACTGCGTTGACGCCGAGCGCTGAGGCCTGGGACCGGAAGCTGCGGATGTCCTTTGGCAGGCAGCCGCCCCCGAACCCGAGCCCGGCATGTAGGTACCGCCCGCCGATACGCGGATCCATGCCCATCGCCTCGCCCAGTTCTGCCACGTCCGCGCCCGACGCGTCGCACAGCTCCGCCATGGCGTTGATGAAGCTGACTTTGGTGGCGAGGTAGGCGTTCGCCGCTGATTTGATAAGTTCTGCGGTGGCGAAGTTGCAGACCAGCCGCGGAATCCCGGCCGCGAGCAGGGGTTCGTAGACGGCGTCCAAAGCGGCCGTGACACCGAGGGGCGCTTCCGTCCGCGGGGTTGAACGCAGCGGCACGGCCGCCGTCCACGCCATAGACCAGCCGGTCCGGCACCAGGGAATCCTTGACTGCGGTGCCCTGCCGGAGGAACTCGGGGTTCCAGCCCAGCAGCACGTCCGGCCGCGCGCCCAGCAGGCCGCGGAGCATGTCCACTGTGCCCACCGGCACCGTGGATTTTCCGACGACGACGGCGCCCGCCGCCAGGTGAGGCAGCAGCGCCTCCGCGGCGGAGACCAGGTAGGTAAGGTCGGCGGCGTCGGACGTTTTGTGCTGCGGCGTGCCCACGCACAGGAAGTGCACCTGTGCGTCCTTGGCGGCAGCCGCCGTCGCGGCGAAAGTGAGCCTGCCGGTGGACAGCCCGTCCTGCAGCAGTTCGTCCAGCCCGGGCTCGTGGAACGGGGCCGCGCCGCGTGCCAGCTGCTCCACCTTGCCCGGGTCGACGTCGATGCCCACCACGGTGTGGCCCATGGACGCCAGCGTGGCGGCGTGTACCGCGCCAAGGTAGCCGCAGCCGATCACGGAAATCTTCATGGTCCCGCTCCTTCGATGGTGGTTGAGCCTGGGCCCACGTCGGCAGGGTGCTTCGATCGAGCTTGCTGGGTGAGGGCACCCGGTGAAGGCTGGACTGGCGCCAGTGCCATCACCTGTTCGTAGTGGCGGACCAGCTGTGCGCAGAGGGCCGGCCACGTTTTGTCCTGCACCGACGCATGTGCCGTTGCGGCGAATGCGCGGCGCTTGGCGTCGTCGCCCATCAGGTCCAGGACATGGGAGCGCATTCCGGACAGGTCCCCGGGTTCGTAGAGCCATCCCGTCCGGGAGTTCTCCACCAGGTCCAGTGGCCCGCCGCGGCCCGTGGCCACCACCGGCACACCCGACGCCATGGCCTCCTGGATGGTCTGGCAGAAGGTCTCGAACTCGCCGGGATGGACGAACAGGTCAAAGGACGCCACAGCGCGTGCCAGTTCCTCGCCGGCCAGGAACCCGGTGAACACTGCGTCCGGCAAGGCTTCCCCCAGTACCGCCCGCTGGGGTCCGTCACCCACAATCACCAGCCTGGTGCCGGGGATCCCCGCCAGGGCAGCCAGGTCCTCCACCTGCTTCTCCACGGCCAGCCGGCCCACATAACCGATGATCCGCTCACCGCCTGGAGCTACGGAAGCCCGCCACCCGTCGTCGCGCTTCTCCGGGGAAAAGCGCTCCGTGTCCACGCCCCGGCGCCACATCCGCACCCTCGGGATGCCGCGGCCGCGCAACTGGTTCAGCGCGAACGTGGAAGGCACCAGGGTGCGGCTGGCGAGGAGGTGGATGTTTTCCACGCGGTTCCAGGCCCAGTTCTCCAGGAACGGGACACCGTACCGGGCCGCGTAGCTGGGAACTTCGGTCTGGTAGATGGCCACGGTGGGGAGGCCCAACTGGCGGGCAGCCTGGGCGGCGCGCCAGCCCAGGACGAACGGCGATGCCAGGTGGACGACGTCCGGTGCGTAGTCGGCAAGGATTCGCTTGACCCGGTACACACCGCCCATCGCCACCCGGACGTTTGTGTAACCGGCAAGCGGAACAGCAGGCAGCCGGTGGATCTCGGCGCCCTTGACACGGCCCGGAGCTTCCCCGTCCAGCGTGGAGGGCGCGATCACCAGGACCTCGTCGCCCCGGTCCTCGAGGTGTTCCAGCACACGCAGGATGGAGTGCGTTACGCCATTCATCAGTGGCAGGAATGATTCAGCAACAATTGCCATCCTCACCCCTCCACGGTGGGCGCACGGTGTTGCCGCGCGGGGGACCGGATGTGACGACGGGGGAAAGGTTTGGGAAACAACAGCACTGGCGCCGGCACCACGAACACGGATCAATCACGAATGCTGCGGCAGCGGGAAGTTCTATTGACCCTGCTGTTGTGCCGGATTTATGATTCAGATCACTTGGACGGCATGAAACGATTCATTGGCGAGCGTAAACCTCAGAGACGCGGTTCATTTATGCAGCAAGAACGCAGTAATCCTCCGGAGCCCGGACAAGGGATCCAGCGCGGCGGGCCCGTGCTTTCGCTGACCGGGGCGGCCAAGACCTTCGGCCCCGTGGTGGCCCTTGCCGATGGCACGGTGGAAATCCGGGCCGGGGAAATCCACGCGCTCGTGGGGGAGAACGGTGCCGGAAAGTCCACCCTCGTGAAGATCCTCGCCGGGCTTTACCACCCGGACTCGGGGGACTTCAGGCTCAGCGGTGAGCCCGTCCACTTTCGGAGCGTGGCGGAGAGCAAGGCCGCCGGAATCTCCGTCATCTACCAGGAGCCCACGCTGTTCCCGGACCTCACGGTGGCAGAAAACATCTTCATCGGCCGGCAGCCAAAAGGCCGGTCCCGCCTGATCAGCCGTCCCGAGATGAGGCGGCAGGCCACCGAACTGTTCGAGCGGCTGGGTGTGCCCATTGACCCATCCCGGGTTGCGGAGGGGCTTTCCATTGCGGACCAGCAGATTATCGAGATCGCCAAGGCCATTTCGCTCGACGCCAAGGTACTGGTCATGGACGAACCTACTGCCGCGCTCAGCGGGGTGGAAGTGGACAGGCTTTTCGCCGTGGCCCGGGCGTTGCGGGACAAGGGGACCGGAATCCTGTTCATCTCACACCGCTTTGATGAGGTTTTTGATCTCTGTGACCGGATCACCGTGATGCGGGACGGCCGCTACATCGCAACACACCAAACCGCCGGGACCACCGTGGAAAAGATCGTCCGCGAAATGGTGGGCCGGGACATCGGAACGCTGTTCCCCAAGGCCGAGGCGGAGATCAGCCACACGGTCCTGGAAGTTGACGGGCTCAGCAGGTGGGGGGTTTTCCGGGACATCAGCTTTGAGGTCCGTGCCGGTGAAATTGTTGCCCTCGCGGGCCTGGTGGGCGCCGGCAGGACCGAGGTGGCCCGCGCGGTGTTTGGCATCGACCCCTACGACTCCGGGCAGATCCGGGTGGAGGGAAAGCCGCTGAAGGCCCGGAACCCCCGGGCCGCCATCGCCGCTGGCCTGGGCTTTGTCCCGGAGGACCGGCGCAAGCAGGGCCTGGTGATGAACCTGTCGGTGGCACGGAACGTGACGCTTACGTTGCGGAACAAGTTTGTGACGGCCGGGCTCATCAACGGCGGAAAGGAACGCGCGGCCGCGAAGGAGTGGAGCAAACGGCTGCAGGTCAAAGCCGGCTCCCAGGAGCACGCCGTCTCCACGCTTTCCGGCGGTAACCAGCAAAAGGTGGTGCTGGCCAAGTGGCTGGCAACTGACCCCAAGCTGCTCATCATCGACGAACCGACGCGCGGCATCGACGTGGGCACCAAGAGCGAGGTGCACCGACTCATCTCCGACCTCGCCGGCCACGGCTTGGCCATCCTGATGATCTCCTCCGAGCTGCCGGAAGTCCTGGGGATGGCAGACCGTGTCCTGGTGATGCGGGAGGGCCGGATCACCGCCCAGCTGGACAGGGCGGACGCGGACCCCGAATCGGTAATGCATGCGGCCACCTCCCCGGCAGGAGTTGCGTAAATGAGTTCCACCGTGAAGCACGAGGAAAGAGGCACGACGGCGGGCCGCGCCGGCGGCGGCAGCGGCGGGTTCGGCTCGTTGTTGAGGCTGCGTGAACTCCCAGTCCTGATTGCCCTGGCGCTGCTGGTGCTGGTCACTTTCCTGAACAATCCGCTGTTCCTGTCCCCGCAGGGAATCAAGGACCTGCTCCTCAACGCCACCATCATCGTCATCCTGGCGGCCGGGCAAACCCTGCTTATCATTACGCGGAACATCGATTTGTCCGTCGGCTCCATGCTGGGCCTGGTGGCTTTCGGCACGGGGTCGATTTTCGCCGCAATGCCCGGCCTTCCCATCGTGGCGGTCCTGCTCCTCGGGATGGCTTTCGGCGCCCTGCTCGGAATGGTCAACGGCTTCCTGGTCACCGTGGCCAAAGTGCCGGCGCTGGTCATCACCCTGGGCACCCTTTATGTATTCCGCGGCCTGAACAACGCCTGGGCCGGCGGCAAGCAGTACTTTGCCGGGGACCGGCCGGAGGCCTTTGGAGCCTTGTCCGTGGACACCGTCCTGGGCTTTCCGATCATCACCTTGCTGGCCATAGCTGTGGTGGCGGCGGTTGCGGTGTACATGGCCGGCACCCGTCCCGGCCGGGACCTGTACGCCATCGGCTCGGACCCGGAAGCGGCGAAGGTCCTCGGCATCAAGGTTTCCAAACGGGTGTTCCTGGCCTTCCTCGCCAACGGAGCCCTCGCCGGCCTTGCCGGAGTGCTCTACGCCAGCCGCTTCAACTCTGTCGGCGCCACCACCGGGACCGGGATGGAACTGGATGTGGTGGCCGCCGCGGTAGTGGGCGGGGTAGCCATCTTCGGGGGCAGCGGGACGGTTGCCGGCGCGGCCCTCGGAGCCCTGCTGCTGACCACCATCACCAGTTCCCTGACAGCCCTCCGGGTGGACAAGTTCTGGCAGCAGGCCATCGTGGGCATCCTGATCCTCACGGCCATCGTCATTGACCGCCTGGCCAGCCTGAGGACGGCCAGGAAACTGCGGATAAGCGAGGCGCGGAATGTCTGAGACCACTACTCCCAGCAGCACCTCCCCAGCCATGCCCGTTGCTGACAGCACCAAGCCGCTGGCCACCGAACCGAAAGGCCGGACGGGTGCTGCGCGGATCCTGGCCAGCAGGGACGCCATCACCATCTATGCACTCCTGGCTTTCCTGATCTACGCCACGATCGCTATTCCGCGCTTCGCCTCGCCGGTAACTACGGGCTTCCTGCTGCTGGATGTCATCCCGGTCCTGCTGATCGCAATGCCCATGACGCTCATCATCGTCACCGGAGAAATCGACCTCTCAGTCGCGAGCATCGCCGGGCTGACCAGCGCCCTGATGGGCGTACTCTGGGCGGCCGGCCTGGATATCTGGCTGGTGCTGGCCCTCTGCCTGCTGGCGGGAATAGCGGCCGGCATGTTCAACGGCTTCCTGATCGCCGTCCTTGGCCTGCCCTCACTGGCCGTCACCATCGGCACGCTGGCCCTCTTCCGCGGCCTTGCGCTGGTGGTCATCGGGGACAATGCAGTAGCCAACTTCCCCCGCCCCCTGACAGCCTTCTTCACCTCCAAGCTCGGTGCCACCGGCATCCCCACGGTGATGATCGGCGTCGTACTCATCATGGTGTTCTTCGGCATCCTGCTGCATTTCACGCCGTTCGGGCGCGGGCTGTACGCGATGGGCTACAGCAAGGAAGCGGCCAACTTCGTGGGCATCAACGTGGCGCGCAGCAAGTTCTGGCTCTACGTTGCCTCCGGCGCGGTCTCAGCCTTGGCCGGGATCTACTGGACACTGCGTTACACCAGTGCCCGGAGCGATAACGCCTCAGGGCTGGAACTGGCCGTCATCGCTGCCGTGCTCCTCGGTGGTGTCTCAATCTTCGGCGGCAAGGGCACCATTCCCGGCGTGGTTGCCGGTGTCCTGCTGATCGGCAGCCTGAACTATGCCCTGCGCCTGGGACGCGTGTCCGACGTCGTCCTCATCACCGTGACCGGCCTGCTGCTCATCTTCTCCGTGGTGGCGCCAAGCATCGGCGCCGCCGTCCGCGAATGGCAGCACAACCGGCGGGTTCGGCAGAGCTTTAGCCGGAGCACGCCCTGAACCGACCACACAAGGGAAAAGGAAAACAATGATGTTGAACCGAAAAAACACCGGCAGGCGAGCACAACTGGTTCCGCTGGTGGCCATCACGGCGGCCGCGGCCATGGCCCTGACGGCCTGCGGCGGCGGCTCCGGAACAACGGGGGAGACCTCCGCCGCGGTTGAGGAGCAGAAGATCACGTTCATCCCCAAACAGTTGAACAACCCGTACACCGACGTCGTTCTCGGCGGCGGCAAGGACGGCTCGCAGGAAGCCGGCTTCGCCTCCTCCCAGGTGGTGGGCCCCCTCGAAGCGTCGGCCTCCAGCCAGGTCTCGTTCATCAACGCCGAAACCCAGGCCGGCACCAACGTCATCGTCATCGCCGCCAACGATCCCGACGCCGTCTGCACGGCTTTGGGCGAGGCCCGCTCAGCCGGAGCCAAGATCGTTGCGTTCGACTCCGACGCCAACCCGGACTGCCGTGACGTGTTCATCAGCCAGGTGGTGGCCAAGGAAGTGGCACTGATCCAGACGAAGCTGATCGCCGAGCAGATCGGCGGCTCCGGCGAAATCGCCATCCTCTCCGCCACGGCAAACGCCACCAACCAGAACGAGTGGATCAAGTTCATGGAGGAGGATTTGGCCTCCAACCCGGCCTACAAGGACATCAAGCTGGTGGCCAAGGTCTACGGCGACGACGACGACACCAAGTCGTTCCAGGAAGCCCAGGGCCTGCTGCAGGCACACCCGAACCTGAAGGGCATCATTTCACCCACCACCGTTGGTATCGCCGCCACCGCCCGGTACCTTTCCACCTCGGCGTACAAGGGCAAGGTGGCGCTGACCGGGCTGGGGCTGCCCAACGAGATGCGGCCGTTCGTCAAGGACGGCACCGTCAAGGAGTTTGCGCTCTGGGACCCGGCCCAGCTCGGCTACGTCGCGGCGTTCGCCGGTAAGGCCCTTGTGGAGGGAAAGATTACCGGCGCCGCGGGCGACAAGTTTACTGCAGGGAAGTTGGGGGACCGCACGGTTGAAGAAGGCGGCGTGGTGATTGTTGGCCCGCCGACCGTCTTCAACGCCCAGAACATCGACCAGTACGACTTCTAGCACCGCAAGGCGCGGGCCGGGCGGCCCTGTCCGTCCGGCCCTCCGTGCTTGCGCTGGATCACGCCGGCGGAAAGGAAGGATGTCCATGTCGCCCGCCAAGAGGAACGCTGCCGCCCTGTTGGAGCCCCACCGGCGCCGGCCCACCCGGATCGGGCTGGTGTCCGGAGGACTGGGTGCCTACTGGCCCCAGTTCCCCGATCTCCTGCCGCAGCTCGAGGAATCAGCGCGGTACGTCGCCTCGCGCTTTAATGAGCTTGACGCGGAGGTTGTTGATGCGGGATTCATTTCCGATGCTGCCCAGGCGGTTGTTGCGGGGGAGAAGCTTCGGCAGGCTGACTGCGACCTGATCGTCATCTTCCTTGCCACCTACCTGACCTCCTCCATGGTTCTACCCGTGGCCCAGCGCTCCGGAAGCCCGGTGCTGGTGATCGATCTCCAGCCCACGGAGGCCATGGATCACGCGAACTTCGACACCGGCGCCTGGCTCGCCTACTGCGGCCAGTGCCCGGTGCCGGAAGTAGCAAATGTCTTCCGCCGCGCGGGGATCGACTTCAGGTCCGTCTCCGGGCATTTGAAGCAGGAATCCGCCTGGGAACGGATCAACCAGTGGGTCCACGCCGCGGGCGTGCGCGCCAGGCTCCGGAACGCGCGGCACGGCCTGATGGGGCACCTGTATCCGGGCATGCTGGATGTAGCCACCGACCTTACCACCGTCTCCACCACCTTCGGATCGCACGTGGAAGTGCTTGAGTTCGACGATCTGCGTGAGCGCGTCAAGGCGGTGACCGACGCTGAGGTGTCCGAGCGGCTCGCCCTGGCACGGGAGCTGTTTGTGCTCGATGAGTCCGTCAACGACGACGACTTCGCCTGGGGTGCCAGGGTCTCGGTGGGCCTGGACCGGCTTGTGGAGGACTTCGACCTGGACTCGGTGGCCTACTACCACCGGGGACTTGCAGGGGAACAGCACGAGCGGTTGGGCGCCGGAATGATACTGGGTTCCTCCATCCTTACCGCACGCGGCATCCCCATGGCAGGAGAGTACGAGCTGCGGACCTCCATTGCCATGCTCGCAGCCCACGCCATCGGCGCCGGCGGTTCCTTTACCGAAATCCAGGCCCTCAACTTTCTCGACAACGTCGTGGAGATGGGGCACGACGGGCCCGCGCACCTGGCCGTCTCCTCCAAGGATCCGCTCCTGCGCGGCCTCGGCGTCTATCACGGCAAGCGCGGCTGGGGAGTCTCGGTGGAATTCGACGTCCAGCCCGGGCCGGTCACCACCTTCGCTGTCGGCCAGGACCCGGATGGCAGTTACGTCTTCATTACATCTGAAGGGGAAGTGGTTCCTGGTCCGCTGCTGGCCATCGGGAACACCACCTCACGCGTGGACTTCGGAGGTGACCCCGGCCTGTGGGTAGACCGGTGGAGCCAGACCGGAACCGGACATCACTGGGCACTGTGCTTGGGACACCGCGCGGCCGACATCAAGGCTGCCGCATCCCTTTTAGGCATCCAATACCGCCAGGTGTCACTCCTGAAAGAGCCCTGATTTTTTTGGGCGCAAAACCGCTGGTCAACGCCGGTTTCGGGGCCGGTCGCAGAAAAAAATTACTAAGCAGACTTTCCTTTTGATGCTAAGCATGCTTACGGTATGGGGGCAGCTAGCGCACAGCCTTCAGCAGAGGGGGCGGAGGCCGGGCACCGGGACAACCGGTGCCGGAACATCCAGAGCTAGCTATGCCCAGCGCAACGACACATCCAAGGAGACGTCATGCTCAACAGGGAAAACATTGAAAGCCTGCTCCACAAGGGCGGCAACGTCGTCGGTTCCGATGGCGAGAAGATTGGCTCGATTGGTCAGCTCTACGCAGACGATGACACGGGTGAGCCCACATGGGTCACCGTCAAAACGGGACTTTTCGGCACTTCCCAGTCCTTTGTCCCCGTTGAAGGTGCACACACCCAAGGCGAGGACCTCGTGGTTCCGTACAGCAAGGACCACGTCAAGGATGCCCCGC